>NZ_VCLA01000156.1:36844-53231 GCF_009600885.1 Streptomyces jumonjinensis | reverse complement strand
CTGGGGGAGTTTGAGGCGCGGGGGTTCGGGGGCTGGCCCCCGACGAGGACCCGACGCCCGGCAAGACGGCTCGCACACAAGCCCCAGCTCCGCCAGCGGCGAAGCCCGGGGCTCACAGGAGGGCCTCCGGGATCTCCGCGTAGCGGGACCGCAGCCACTCCCCCAGCGCCTTCCCCTGCGGATCGAACCGCGCCCGCGCCCCCACCCCCTCCCCCAGAATCCCCCGCACCGTGAAGTTCAGCGCCCGCAGATTCGGCAGCACATCCCGGACGACCGCCAGTTCGGCGGTCTCCGGCAGAAGCGCCCGGAAGCGGTCCACGGTCAGCTCATGGGCGAGCCAGCGCCACGCGTCGTCCGAGCGCGCCCACACGCCGACGTTGGCGTCACCGCCCTTGTCCCCGCTGCGGGCCCCGGCGATCAGGCCGAGCGGCACGGACCGGGTCGGGCCCGCCGGCCACGGCTCCGGCAGCCGGGCGGCGGCCGGCAAGGGCTCCAGCACCCTGGTCCGTACCGCCGGAGGTATCTCCACCCGGCGGCCGTCCGGCAGCACCGCCGTATGCGTCACGGCCGAGGCGTCCACGTACTCCGCCTCGAACACCCCGTACGGAGCGCCCTTTCCCGGCGGCGCGGTGACATGGAACCCCGGGTAGCTGGCCAGCGCCAGCTCCACGGCCGCGCCGCTGACCGCCCGGCCGACCTTCGCCGGGTCGCCGTCGCGCACGACGAGCCGCAGATAGGCGCTGGCGCGTTCCTCCGTGTCCCCGTCGGAGTGCTCGGTGCGCGCCAGCTCCCAGCGCACATCGGCGGGCCGGTCCGCGCTGAGCGCGTCCTCCAGCTGATCCTGTAGAAGGCGTGCCTTGGCCTCGATGTCGAGCCCGGTGAGCACGAAGACGACCTCGTTGCGCCAGCCGCCGACGCGGTTGAGCCCGGCCTTGAGGGACGGCGGCGGGGCCTCGCCGCGTACGCCGGAGATCCGGACCCGGTCGGGCCCGTCCTGGTCGAGCCGTACGGTGTCGAGCCGGGCGGTGACATCGGGACCGGCGTACCGCGCGCCGCCGGTCTCGTACAGCAGCTGGGCGGTGACCGTGCCGACGTCGACCAGCCCGCCCGTGCCCTCGTGTTTGGTGATCACGCAGGTGCCGTCGGCGTGGATCTCGGCGAGGGGAAAGCCGGGGCGGCGCAGGGTCCGGGCGTCGATCCCCGCGAAGAGGGCGTAGTTGCCGCCGGTGGCCTGGGTGCCGCACTCCAGCACATGGCCCGCGACGACCGCTCCGGCGAGCGCGTCGAGATCGCCGGGGTCCCAGCCGAAGTGGGCGGCGGCGGGCCCGGTGACCAGGGCCGCGTCGGTGACCCGCCCGGTGACGACGACGTCCGCGCCCGCGCGCAGGCACTCGGCGATGCCCGCGCCGCCGAGATAGGCGTTGGCGGTGATCACATCGGGGCCCCAGCCGTGGGCGAGCAGATCGTCGCCCTCGACATGGGCGACGCGAGTGGGGACGCCGAGCCGGTCCGCGAGGGCGCGTACCGCGTCGGCGAGGGCGGCGGGGTTGAGGCCGCCCGCGTTGGCGACGATCCGCACCTGACGGTCGCGGGCGAGGCCGAGGCACTCCTCCAGCTGGCGCAGAAAGGTTTTGGCGTAGCCGAGGCCGGGGTTCTTGAGCCGGTCCCGGCCGAGGATGAGCATGGTCAGCTCGGCGAGATAGTCGCCGGTGAGGATGTCGAGGGGGCCGTCGGTGAGCATGTCGCGCATGGCGTCGAAGCGGTCGCCGTAGAAGCCGGAGGCGTTGCCGACGCGCAGCACGGGGGCCGGGTGATGCGCGGGGGCGGGGAGGCGTCTGTCCATGGGGCGTCTGTCCACGGAGCGTCAGACCCCCTCGGCGAGACGGTCCGGGGAGCCCGCGCCGCCCGGGGCCCGGCCCCGGCCCGGCGGGCCCGCGAAGACCTGGGCGATGCCGAGCCAGCGGTCGGCGTCCGCGCCCCGGGCGTACAGCGCGAGGTCGGCGCGGTGGGCGCGCTGGGCGACCAGCAGGCAGAAGTCGAGGGCCGGGCCCGTGACCCGCTGTTCGGCGTCCTCGGGACCGTACGTCCACAGCTCGCCGCCCGGCCCGCTCAGCTCCACCCGGAACGGCTCGGCGGGCGGGGTGAGTCCGCGCACCGTGAAGGCGTAGTCGCGGGTCCGGACGCCGAGACGGGCGATATGCCGCAGCCGTGCGGTCGGCTTCCGTACGGCGTCGAGCGCGTCGGCGATGTCCTGGCCGTGCGCCCAGGTCTCCATGAGCCGGGCGGTCGCCATGGACGCGGCGCTCATGGGCGGTCCGTACCAGGGGATACGGCTGCCGGGCGGCGCCGCCCGCAACGCCTCGGCCAGCCGCTTCCGTCCCGCGCGCCAGTGGGCGAGCAGTTCGGCGGGCGGCTGGGCCGCGCCCTCCTGAGCGCCTTCGTCGACGAAGGTCCGCGGCGCGGCGAGGGCCTTCGCGGCCTCGGCGGCGAAGGCCCCGGGGGCGGTGACGGCGAGCAGGGCGACGGCGTCGGTCCAGGCGAGATGGGCGATCTGATGGGCGACGCGCCAGCCGGGAGCCGGGGTCTCGCGCGCCCAGCCGGCCGGGCTCAGCTCCCCCACGATCCGGTCGACTTCCTCGCTCTCGTCGCGCAGATCGTCGAGTACGGCGGCGGTGGGGTCGGACACGGTGCGCTCCCTCGGGGACACGGCTCTGTGTGCCCCGGAGCATGGCAGCGGGCCAGGAAACAAGCAAGCATGCTTGCTTTACTTTTGCGCTTTCCGTACCCGCGGCGTCCACGCTCTCCCGAAGCGCGGATTACGTCTTCCCGGCCCGTGCCGACCGGGTGATCCGCCTGCCCGTCTGGGTGCGCACCGCGCCCATGCTCGCCGCGATGACGAGGGCGATCGCCAGTGCGTCGGTCGTGGACAGGGCCTGGTCGAGCACCAGGAATCCGGCGGTCGCCGCCACGGCGGGCTCCAGGCTCATCAGCACCGCGAAGGTGGGGGCCGGAAGCCGCCGCAGAGCGAGCAGTTCCAGGGTGTAGGGCAGCACGGACGACATCAGCGCGACGGCGAGCCCGAGCCCGATGATGGACGGTTCGGCCAGCTTCGACCCCGACTCGGCGAGCCCCAGCGGCAGCGAGATCAGGGCGGCCACCGCCATCGCCAGCGCGAGCCCGTCGGCCTGGGGGAAGCGCCGCCCGGTGCGGGCGCTGAAGACGATGTACGCGGCCCACATCGCGCCCGCCGCCAGCGCGTACGCCGCCCCGACGGGGTCGAGCCGGTCGAGGCCGCCGCCGCTGAGGAGGACGACGCCGCCGAGCGCGAGGCCCGCCCAGACCAGATTCACCAGCCGCCGCGACACGATCACCGAGAGCGCGAGCGGGCCGAGGACCTCCAGGGTGACGGCCGCGCCGAGCGGGATCCGGTCGACGGCCTGGTAGAAGAGGATGTTCATACCGCCCATGGCCGCGCCGAAGGCGACGACCGTGCCCCAGTCGGCCCGGGAGTGCCCGCGCAGCCGGGGCCGGCAGACGATCAGCAGCACGGCGGCGGCGAGCACCAGCCGCAGGGTGACGACGCCGAAGGCTCCCGCGCGCGGCATGAGCAGCACGGCGACGGCCGCGCCGAACTGGACGGAGAGCGCCCCGGCGACGACCAGCCCGACCGGGCCGAGACTGCCCCGGCGGGCATCCTCACCGGGACCTGCCGTGCCGGGCACGGCGGCGGCCCCTGCTTCAGGGGCGCCGACGACCGGGGTGCGGATCTCGTCCACCTGTTCCTCCGTACACGAGTCCAGACTTCCGATTTCACGCTACGGGCTGCGGCTCGCCCTGTGAAATGCCTATTGGGCTGTGGTTATGCTCCGGACGTATGAGCATCGAGCTGCGCCATCTCCGCTGCTTCCTCGCCATCGCGGAGGAGTCGAGCGTGACGAGGGCCGCGCACCGGCTGGGACTGACCCAGCCGGCGGTCTCGCGCACGCTGGCGGCGCTGGAGCGACAGGTGGGTACGCGGCTGGTGGACCGCTCCACCCACCATCTGGAGCTCACGGCCGAGGGCAGGGTCTTCCGGGACAAGGCGGCGGCAGCGGTCGCCGCCTTCGACGACGCGATGGACCCGACCCGGCTGCGCCGCCGGCCGCTGCGGCTGGGGCACGCCTGGTCGGCGCTGGGTCCGTATACGACGCCGCTGCTGCGGCGCTGGGAGCGGGAGCACCCGGAGACCCCGCTGGAGCTGCTGCGCATCGACGACCGCACGGCGGGACTGGCCCGGGGGGAGGTCGACGCGGCGGTGCTGCGGGGGTCGGTGGAGGCGCCGGGGCTGGTGACGGAGCTCCTCTTCATGGAGGACCGGGTGGCGGCGGTCACCTCGGACGGACCGCTGGCCGCGCGGGCCCGGCTGACCCTGGCCGATCTGGCGTCGGGGCCGGTGCTGGTCAACGAGGTCTCCGGAGTGACGACGCCGGCCCTGTGGCCCGCCGGGGGCCGCCCGGTGTCGACCGTGACGGTGACCAACACCGACGACTGGCTGACGGCGATCGCGGCGGGCCGGGGAGCGGGCGTCTCGGTGGCCTCGACGGCGGAGCTCCACCCGCACCCCGGCGTGACCTACCGCCCCCTCCCGGACGCACCCCCGGTCCCGGTCCTCCTCGCCCACCGCACGACCACCGCCCACCCGGCCCTGCCGGAGCTGCTGGCACTGGCGCGGGAGCTGACCCGGGAGGATTCCTGAGGTCCGGGGCGAACCTGATTCGTACCTTCATAAATCTGGGTGCTTCACGGCAATCATGGACCTGACCTGCTAGAACACCCCTTCACGGGGCGTCTCCCCAGTGCTCTCCATGATCGTTTACCCGACAACGCGAATATCGGCGTTCCCGCTTGGACGGCCCGAGCCGGACTCCGTACCGTCGTGGCCAGCAGCCAACCGGACTCACAGAGCAGGGGGTTCACCATGACGCACGAGGAACCGCCCCGGTACGAGGGTGACGTGAGCCCGTACACCGCGCACCAGCGCATCGCCCTGGCCGAGTCGGTGCCCTTCGAGGAGTACGTGAGGGGCCTTGACGTTTGAACCAGGAGAGCCGGGCCAGTCGAAGGCTGATCTAGCGGAGACACTGCGGACCCTGCTAAAGCGAGCAGGCCGCACCCAGGTATGGCTCGCTCAGCGCGTCAATATGTCCCAGACGAAAATCAGCAACATCGAGGGCGGGAAGAGCGCACCGAACCTTGTCGATGTCGAGTTGATCCTCAGAGCGTTGGACGCACCGCCTGCTCTCGTAGCCCGAGTGGCTGCCCTCGCGCGGCTGGCCGACACGGAATGGCAGGGAAAGCGGGCGTCGTGGCGGCGGGGGCTGGAGAAGCGCCAGGCGGAGTTGGCGGGCCTCGAAGCGGAAGCAATGACACTTCGCTACTTCCTGCCTGCGATGGTGACGGGCCTTCTGGCCACACCCGATTATGTCCGGGCCAGCCTTGGCCATTCGCCGGTGGACATCTCCAAGACGGTCGCGAAGAAGCTGGAGCGGCAGTCTGTTCTCCATGACAGCGCAAAGCAGTTCACGTTCCTGTTGACGGAGCAGGCTGTCAGGTGGGCCATGGTTCCTCGTGCGGCGATGGCCGCCCAGATCGACCACCTGATCTCCATTTCCCACCTTCCCAACGTGCGTATCGCAGTAGTCCCGTTGGGTGTGGCCGTAGGGCGTGGACCGATGAACACTTTCACGGTGTACGACCGACGGCTGGTGACTGTTGAGACCTTTACGGGGCGCATGGTTTTCCAGGACGCCAAGGATGTCGCGGAGCACCTTGCAGTGTTCGACCTGTACGAGCGTCATGCGCTGTTTGGGGATGAGGTCAGAAATCTACTCGGAGCGTGGGCTGCCACCTGCCGTTCATGATCTTCTACCCGACAATGCGAATAATGCTTGAGCCCTCGCCCTGATAGGCCGAGGATTCCTCTATGCCAGCCGGTGGGACCGCTGACGCCAAAACTCTATGACCGCCCGAGACGGCATCTCAGACCTTTCCATGACTTCCGCCCTGGCCTGATCCACGGAACCCGGGCGGCGGCACCGCCGTCCCTCGCAGGAACGGATATGCGTTGCACATCCACGGATACGCCTGGCTGGGCGAGAAGCAGATGTTCGACAAAGAGAGCGTCCGGCGGCCACCGGGGGAGCCGCCCAGCGCTTCCAGTCCCGTAGACGTACTGGACCGGTACCGGCAGGCGGTGGCCGAGTTCCCCACCACCGCCGTGCCGCCGATCCAGACGGCGCACTGGCTGATGAAGCCGGCCTCGATGGTGCGGGGCACCTGGGAGGAGCCGAAGGAGGCCGGGGAATGGCTCGGACTCCAGCTGGCCGAGCTCGCACCCCGGTTCGCCGACCGGAGCGAACGGGAGCCCGCCAGGCTGGCGACCGTCGGGAGAGCAGCCGTGGAACGGCTGACCTGGGGCGGCGACATCTCGCTCGGGCACTACCTCACAGGTGCCGTGTTCCACTCCATCGCCCTGGTGACCTGCTCACCGAACCGGACAGCGCCCGGCCTGCCATGCCCCCTCAGCCAGCCGGAGCGATGAAGAAGCCCCGGCCGGAGCCGGGGCTTCCGTGCTACAGGTCCCCGGCGACGACGCCGGAGCAGAAGGCGGCCCATCCGGTGGCGGTGTACCGGAGGGCTGGGAGGCCGGTGTTCTTCGAGTCCCGGACGGCGATGCCGCCCGGGAGGGCGGCGACCTCCACGCAGTCGGACTCCCCAGCGCTGAATGAGGACTTACGCCATTCGGCTCCGGCCAGGTCGACGGCGTACAGAGCTTCCTTGCGTTTCCGGATGCTGCTCATGCCTTCGTCTCCTCCATGATCTTCTTCATGACTTCCCGGGATTCGTCCACGGGAAGGGCTGCGGCGGTGATCCTGTCGAAGCCGTTCTCGAAGATCACCACGTCGTCCGTGCCCTCCACGAAGCTCGCCCCTCGGATGCTCTCGACGTGCACGACCGTCGGCCAGGGATGCTGGAAGCCGACGATGCTGAACATCCCCGCCAAGCCGGGATGCGGCCCGGCACCGAGCGGCATGATCTGAATGATCACATTCGGGTTCGTGGACACATCGAGCAGGCGCGTCATCTGCTCCCGCATGACATCGGCTGCACCCGGGAACTTGTGCCTCAGAGCGGCCTCATCGATCACCACTCGTAGCTTCAGAGGCTTGCCGAGCCTGCTCAGCACCGACTGCCTGGCGATCCGGATGTTGGCCAGCGCCTCCACCTCTTCGGTGGACCGGGTGACGGCGGTCGCGGCGATGATCTGCCGTGCGTACCCCCCGGTCTGGAGCAGGCCAGGGACGAGCGTCGGAGAGTAGAAGCGGACACTGTCAGCGTCCGCCTCCAGACTGATCAGGTCCGTGTATCCGCTGGCGGCCACATCGCCGTACGTCGCCCACCACCCCCGCCTCCCGGCGTCCTTGGCGAGCGCTTCCAGAGCGGAGATCATCGCCTCATCGGTAACCCCGTAGCCGTTCATGAGCGGTGCGATATCCCTGGGCGCGATATGAGCCCGAGCGTTCTCGATCTTCGAGAGCTTGGTGTGGTCCCAGCCCATCCGGGCCGCTGCCGCATCGAGCGTCTGTCCACTCCCGGTCCGGCTGTCCCGGAGTAGCCCACCCAGTCGCCTTCTGCGGAGAGTTGGCTTCGCCCTCTGGTTCGGCATGACGTCATCCTGCCTCTCGTGGTGACGAATAACCCTCGGCAGGTGCGCAGTTGGGTGGCTCGGGGTTGCATTCTGCCCCCGCCGGGTTACATCCGTCGATAGGAACAAGGGTTCGCACCGTGGAACTTGAGGTGTTGTAGTTGCGCACCTGAATGCCACCGGCGCATTCTCGCATGGCGGGTGACTGAGCGTCAGGCGATGATCAATTGTTGCGCTCCGTCACTTCACGGCGGTCCCGCCCCCGCCCCCGTCGGGGACGGGACCGCCCACCCTCATCGACATTCCAACCGCCGAGGCCGACATGACCACGAGCCAGAGCAGAACCATCAACCCCGCGCCCCAGGCGACCACGCCGACAGGCCCGATGACTCCCGCGACCGACGACTCCGCCGCGGCCCTCACGCGACAACGGACCAGCTACGCCTCCGACAAGACCGCCCCCGGCCGCGCCCGCGAGGACGTGGCCCGCTGCCTCCACGGCTGGGGCCTCGGCCACGGGCAGGACGCCCTGACCGTCATCGCCTCGGAGCTGGTCACCAACGCGGTGGTCCACACCGGAACCCGGAGAATCAGCGTCTCCCTCCGCCGTACCGCACACCGCACCGTGCGATTGACGGTCACCGACTCGTCCCCACACGTCCCGGCCACTCCCGACGCCGCCCCGGAGGACGACGAACATGGACGTGGGCTGCTGCTCGTCGACGCCCTCGCATCCCGGTGGGGCAGCCAGCCGACCGCCACCGGCAAACGCATGTGGGCCGAACTGGACCTTCCCCCAGAGGACGGCGAATCGCTCAGCCGACACGGTGAGCAGCGCCAGTGACAGCGCCGCTCAGCTCTCGTCCAGCCCCTCCGCCAGCACCTCCGCCAGATGCCGCCCCCGTACTCCCCCCAGCTGGGCCAGCTGGGTGCGGCAGGAGAAGCCGTCCGCCAGGATCTCCGTGTCGGGTCCAGCCGCCCGCACCGCCGGGAGCAGCTGTTCCTCGGCGCAGGCCGAGGAGATCTCGTAGTGGCCGCGTTCGAAGCCGAAGTTCCCCGCGAGACCGCAGCAGCCGCCGCTCAGGTCGCCGCGCAGGCCCGCGCGCTCCCGTAGGCGGCGTTCGGCCGCGTCGCCGAGGATGGCGTGCTGGTGGCAGTGGGTCTGGCCCGTCACGTCGCGGTCCAGGCGGGGTGGGGTCCAGCGTGGGGCGCACTGCTCCAGGGTCTGGGCGAAGGTGCGGACCCGGGCGGCAAGGCGGGTCGCGCGGGGGTCGTCCGGGAGGAGGGCGGGGAGGTCCGTCTTCAGGGTCGCCGCGCAGCTCGGCTCCAGGACGGTGACCGCGAAGTCCCCCATGTCCAGCAGAGGTTCCATCGTCTTCAGGGTGCGGCGCAGGACCCGGCGGGCCCGGGTGAGCTGGCCCGTGGAGACATAGGTGAGGCCGCAGCAGACCCGGCCCGGCGGGATCATGACGCCCACACCGGCCGCCCGCAGGACCTTCACCGCCGCGCGGCCCACCTCGGGCGTGAGATGGTCGGTGAAGGTGTCCGGCCAGAGCACCGTCGTGCCGCTGGTGGAGTGGATCTCCGTACGGCCGTGCATGGACCGGCGCATCCAGCGCCGGAAGGTCACCGGGGCGAGCGCGGGCAGCTCCCGCTCCGGGGCGATGCCGCCGAGCCGTCTGGCGAGCGCCGCCGGGGCCGGGAGGCCGGACAGGGCGTTGAGGACCCGGGCGAACGGCGCGGCGGCCCGCAGCCAGCCCGGCAGCCGGCCCATCGAGTAGTGGGAGAGCGGGCGCGGCCGTCCCGCGTAGTGGTGGTGGAGGAACTCCGCCTTGTAGGTCGCCATGTCGACGCCCACCGGGCAGTCGCTGCGGCAGCCCTTGCACGCGAGGCAGAGGTCGAGCGCGTCCCGCACTTCGGGCGAGCGCCAGCCGTCGCGGACGATCTCGCCCGCCAGCATCTCGTGGAGCAGCCGCGCCCGGCCCCGGGTGGAGTGGGCCTCCTCGCCCGTGACCCGGAAGGAGGGGCACATCACGGAGGCCGGGTCCGGCGACGGCGTCCGGCCCTTGGCGACGCCGACGCACCGCCGTACCGCGCCGGCGAAGTCCCCGCCGTCCTCCGGGTAGCCGAAGACCACGTCCACCGGTTTCCGGGGCAGCACCGCGAACCGGAGGTTCTCGTCCAGCCGGGCCGGGCGGACCAGCATTCCCGGGTTCATCCCGCCGTCCGGGTCCCAGAGGTCTTTGAACCGGCCGAAGAGTCCGACCAGTTCGTCCCCGTACATCTTCGGCAGCAGCTCCGCGCGGGCCTGTCCGTCGCCGTGCTCGCCGGAGAGCGAGCCGCCGTGCGCGACCACCAGCGCGGCGGCCTCCTCGGAGAAGCGGCGGAAGGCCGCGACCCCGGGTTCGCTGAGCAGATCGAAGTCGATGCGGACATGGACGCAGCCGTCGCCGAAGTGCCCGTAGGGCGTGCCGCGCAGTCCGTGCCGGGCGAGCAGCGCCCGGAAGTCGCGCAGATACGCGCCGAGCCGGGCGGGCGGGACCGCGCAGTCCTCCCAGCCGGGCCATGCCTCGGCTCCGTCTGGGGTGCGGGTCGCCGTGCCCGCCGCGTCCTCGCGGACGGCCCACAGGGCCCGCATCCCGGCCGGGTCGTCGACCACCGTGCCGTCGAGCGCGTCGGCGGCGCGGACGACGGCGAGGGCGCGGGAGCGCGCTTCGGCGGGGGTGTCGCCGCCGGTCTCCACGAAGAGCCAGGCCGCGCCGCGCGGCAGTCCGTGTCCGGGGGGTACGAGGTCGTCCGCCATGCCCTCGACGGTCAGCGGCCGGTGGGCGAGGAGTCCGGCCGCCGCGTCGGCCGCCGCGCTCTCGTCGGGGTAGCCGAGGACGGCGAGCGCCCGTGCGGCCGGGGCGGGCACGAGCCGTACGGTCGCCTCCGTCAGCACGGCGAGGGTGCCTTCGCTGCCGCAGTAGGCGCGGGCGGGGTCGGGGCCGTTCTCGGGGAGCAGCGCGTCCAGGGCGTATCCGGAGATCCGGCGGGGCAGCCCGCCGGGGTAGCCGGTACGGAGCAGGGCGAGATGGGCGGCGATGAGCGCGGGCACCTGGGCGGGGCCCTGGTCCGAGCCGGGGGCGAGCCGGTAGGGGTCGCCGCGGTAAGTGATCACGGACAGGTCCCGCACATTGTCGGCGGTGGTCCCCCAGGCGACGGAGTGCGCTCCGCACGCGTTGTTGCCGATCATTCCGCCGATGGTGCAGCGGGAGTGGGTGGAGGGGTCGGGGCCGAAGGTGAGGCCGTGGGGGCGGGCGGCCTCCCGCAGGGTGTCGAGGACGACCCCCGGCTGCACCACCGCCGTACGGGCTCCGGCGTCGATCGTGATCACGGCGTTCATATGGCGGCTGAAGTCGAGCACGACTCCGGTACCGGTGGCCTGGCCCGCGATCGACGTACCGCCGCCGCGCGGGACGACGGGGACGCCGTACCGACGGCAGAGGGCCAGGGCCGCGGCGACGTCGTCCGTGTCGTACGGGGCGACGACCCCGGCCGGAACCCTGCGGTAGTTGGAGGCGTCCATGGTCGTCAGGGCGCGGGCGGCGGCGGAGAAGTCGACGTCACCGCGGACCGCCCGCTTCAGCTCGTGTGCCAGCTCGCCCGTCGATCGGTGTTCGGCCATGTGTCTCAGGATGCCCCTACAGGCCGTCTCCAAGCCGCCGCCCGGGCGGCTCGCGCGCGGCGCTACGAAAAGGAAACGTGCCGGTTGAGACCATTGCGTCCGTACAGCACTTGGCAAACCACGGGGGAGGCTCCCAAAGTGATCGCCAACTCTCCTATAGTGACCTCCACTTGATCAGGAACACACGGCTCCAGTTATGCCCCCGCCACCCCTCGGAAGGCACCACTCGATGACCGTCACCGCCCCGAAGCGATGACCCGCGGCATGCGGGCGGTCCATCCGGCAGAGCATGGCCCGACGCTCCCCGGAGAGGCCGAGAACGCCCTGAAGATCGTTGTGGTCGGTGGCTTCGGCGCCGGCAAGACGACGATGGTCCGCTCCGTCAGCGAGATACGTCCGCTGCACACGGAGGAGACGATGAGCCGGGCCGGCCGCACCCTGGACGACGCGGGCCGGGTCTCGTCCAAGAAGGCCACGACGGTGGCCTTCGACTTCGGCCGGATCAGCATCGACGCCCGCAGCACCCTGTATCTCTTCGGCGCCCCCGGGCAGGAGCGCTTCTGGTTTCTGTGGGAGCGGCTGCTGTCGGGCACGATGGGCGCGGTGGTGCTGGTCGACACCCGCCGTCCCACGGACGCCTGGTACACGCTGGACCGGCTCGAACACCATGGGACGCCGTTCATCGTCGCCGTCAACGACTTCGGCGGGCCGCTGCACAGCGATGAGCACATCCGGCAGGCGCTGGCGCTGGGCCCGGAGGTGCCGCTGGTGGAGTTCGACGCCCGCGACCACTCCTCCAGCAAGTTCGTGCTGATCGCTCTGGTGGAGCATCTGCACGCGCTCGCGGTACGTCAGAAAGGCTGAATCGGCGGGGACCTCAGCAGCGGCCGGGCGGGGGGAGACTCCGTCGGAAAGGCCGGTCCATCAGGGCCGGTACAGCCGGTCCCGGGCGGTTCGGCGTCTCATCCGACGGACCGGCCGTCCGGCCCCGCCGAAGACCCGATACGCTCGAATCGTGGCTGATATCCAGATTCCCGCTGACATCAAGCCCGCCGACGGCCGTTTCGGCGCGGGCCCCTCCAAGGTGCGTACGGAGGCGCTGGACGCCCTCGCCGCCACCGGCTCCTCTCTGCTCGGCACCTCTCATCGCCAGGCTCCGGTCAAGAACCTGGTCGGCGAGGTGCGCCAGGGCGTGCGCGATCTCTTCCAGCTCCCCGAGGGCTATGAGGTCATCCTCGGCAACGGCGGCTCCACCGCGTTCTGGGACATCGCGACGCACGGTCTGATCGACAACAAGTCGCAGCATCTGACGTTCGGCGAGTTCTCCTCCAAGTTCGCGAAGGCGGCGAAGCTCGCCCCGTGGCTGGCCGAGCCGACCGTCGTCTCCTCGGACCCGGGCACCCATCCGGAGCCGGTCGCGGAGGAGGGCGTCGATGTGTACGCGCTCACCCACAACGAGACCTCGACCGGTGTCGCCGCTCCCGTGAACCGGGTCGCCGGGGCCGACGAGGGCGCGCTGGTGCTGGTGGACGCGACCTCCGGCGCGGGCGGTCTGCCCGTCGACATCGCCGAGACCGATGTCTACTACTTCGCCCCGCAGAAGTGCTTCGCCGCCGACGGCGGACTGTGGATCGGGGTCTTCTCCCCGGCCGCTCTGGAGCGCGCGGCGCGGGTGCACGCCTCGGGCCGGCACATCCCCGAGTTCTTCAGCCTGCCGACCGCGATCGACAACTCGCTGAAGAACCAGACGTACAACACCCCGGCCCTGTCGACCCTCTTCCTGCTGAACGACCAGCTGAAGTGGATCAACGGCCAGGGCGGTCTGGACTGGGCGGTACGGCGGACGGCGACCTCGGCGCGGACGCTGTACGGGTGGGCCGAGGCGTCCAAGCACGCGAGCCCGTTCGTGACCGACCCGGCGAAGCGCTCGGCGGTCATCGGCACGATCGACTTCGAGGACCACATCGACGCCACGGCGATCGCCAAGGCGCTGCGGGCGAACGGCATCGTGGACACCGAGCCGTACCGGAAGCTGGGGCGGAACCAGCTGCGGGTGGCGATGTTCCCGGCGGTCGACCCGGCGGATGTGGCGGCGCTGACGGCCTGCGTGGACTATGTGATCGAGAACCTGTGACCGGTTGAACGGCACGGACGTACGGACGTGCGCATGTACGGACGGACGTACGGGCTTACGGGTGAGGGCCCCGGGGGAGCGATTCCTCCGGGGCCCTCGCCCGTCCGTGCACGATCGTGGTGCGGGGAGGGCGAAGGCTCAGCGCCCGGGGTCCCCGCACACTCCCGGATCCCACGCCCCGGCCGTCATCGGCTCAGCTTCTGGAATCGGCGGACCGCCAGCGGCAGGAAGACCGCCGTCAGCACCAGCGGCCAGGCCACCGCCATCAGCAGCGCGTTCTCCTGGATCCAGCTGCCGTCGCTCGCCACCGGGTTGCCGAAGAGCTCACGGGTCGCCGCCGCCGTGGACGAGAGCGGGTTCCAGGCCGCGACCACACCCAGCCAGTCCGGCATGGTGGACGGCGGGGCGAAGATGCTGGAGATCATCGTCAACGGGAACACCACCACATAGAGACCGCCCGCCGCCTCCGGGTTCGGGACCATCAGGCCCAGCCAGACGCCGAGCCAGATGAGCGAGAAGCGCAGCAGCACCAGCAGGCCGAAGGCGGCCAGGGTGCCCCCGAAGCCGCCGTCCGAGCGCCAGCCCGTCAGGAACGCCGTCGCCGCCAGAATCGTCAGCTCGGCGCAGGCCACCACCAGATCGTTGCCGCCGCGCCCGGCGACCACCGCCGAAGGGGCCATCGGCATCGAGCGGAAGCGGTCGATCACGCCCTTGATCGCGTCATTGACCACGATCGTCGCCGTGTTCATGAAGCCGAAGGCCATCGTCATCACGAACATGCCCGGCATCAGGAAGTCGCGGTAGTCGCCGCCGTCGCCCGGCGGCTTCATCGCCCCGCCGAAGACATAGGCGTAGAGCAGCACCGAGAGAATCGGGAAGCCGAGCTGCCAGACGATGAGGACGGGCTGGCGCCGGTAGTGCAGCAGTCCGCGCCGTACGACGTTCCAGCTGTCCATCACCGCCCAGTACACCCGGCGCTCGTCCGGGTCCCCCACGGTCAGATCGACCTTGGCCGGGCTCGGCGCGGCGCGCACGCCGGCCTTGTCCGTGCTCGTCACGGTGGTCATGCCGCGGCCTCCTGCTTCGTCTCCGTACGGTGCCCGGTCAGGCGCATGAACACATCGTCGAGGCTGGGCCTGCGCAGCCCGATGTCCTCCACCGCGACCCCCTGGTCCTGAAGGGTGCGGGCCACATCGGTGAGCGCCGCGACCCGGTCGGAGACCGGCGCGTGGACCCTGCGTTCGGCCTCGTCCGTCTCGGGGACGGTGTCGGCGACCCGGGCGACCGCCTTGACGGCGCTCTCCAGATCGGCCGCGTCGGAGACGACGACCTCGATACGGTCGCCGCCGATCCGGTTCTTCAGTCCGTCCGGGGTGTCGTCGGCAATGGCCCGGCCCTGGTCGATGACGGTGATCCGGGAGGCGAGCTTGTCGGCCTCCTCCAGATACTGGGTGGTCAGCAGGACCGTCGTACCGCCCGCGACCAGCGCGCGGACCGACTCCCACACCTCGCCGCGCCCGCGCGGGTCCAGACCGGTCGTCGGCTCGTCCAGGAAGAGCACATCGGGGGCGAGGATCATGGACGAGGCCAGGTCGAGCCGGCGCCGCATACCGCCGCTGTAGCCGCCCGCGCCCTTGTCGGCGGCGTCCACCAGGCCGAACTGGTCGAGGAGCTCCGCGGCCCGCAGCCGCGCCCGCCGGTTGCCCAGATGGAAGAGCCGGCCGAACATCTCCAGGTTCTGCCGCCCGGTCAGCACCTCGTCGACGGCGGCGTACTGGCCGGTGAGCCCGATCCGGGCGCGGACCCGGCGGGGCTCGCGCGCCACATCGAAACCCGCCACCCGGGCGGTGCCGGAGTCGAACCGGAGGAGGGTGGCGAGGGAGCGGACGGCGGTGGTCTTCCCCGCGCCGTTGGGTCCGAGCAGACCATGGACGGTGCCCCGGCGAACAGCCAGATCGAAGCCCGCGAGAGCGCGCTTCTCGCCGTAACGCTTCTCCAGCGCCTCGGCCTTGACGGCGTACTCGTTCACATGTCCTCCAGGGCGGTTCCGAGCCATTGCGTACGGTGTACCCGGAAGAGGGTACACCGTACTCAGTTGTTGTCCACCGGGTTTTCCAGAGGGGTTCAGACGGGGCATTCAGAGGGGTTCAGACGGGGGCATAAGGTGAGGTCATGACGACCGAGACGAGCGGCAGCGGCGATGTCGCTCGCAGCCTTGAGCTGCTGTGGGGCACCGCCGAGCATCCGAGCCGGGGACCCAAGCCCGGGCTGACGCTCGACCGGATCGTGTCCACGGCCATCGAGATCGCCGACGCGGAGGGGCTGGCCGCGGTCTCGATGCGACGGCTCTCCACGGAGCTGGGCACGGGCACCATGAGCCTGTACCGATATATCCCGGGAAAGGCTGAACTGCTCGATCTGATGCTGGACCGGGTCAGCGACTTCGGGCCCTGGGAGCCCGGCCCGGAGAAGATCGGCTGGCGTCAGGGCGTGGAAGAGATCGCCCGCGGCTATCTCCTCCTCTACCGGGCGCACCCCTGGCTGCTCAGGGTCAACCAGTCGCGGACGGTGCTCGGGCCCAGCACGGTACGAGCGATGGAGACCGCGCTCACCCTGCTCCAGGACATGAGGCTGAGCGACCCCGAGATGATCTCGGTGATCATCACCACGCACAGCTTCGTCATGGGCATCGCCCGGATAGAGGCGGAGGCGGCCGAGGCGGTGGAGGCCACCGGGCAGAGCGTCGAGGAGTTCTGGGAGAGCCAGGGGCCGTTCCTGGAGCAGGCGATGACCAGCGGGGCCTATCCGCTGACCGCCGGGCTGAGCGCCGAGGCGTTCGGCCCGGAGTTCGACCACTTCGAGTTCGGGCTGGAGACGCTGCTGGACGGGTTGGAGGCGCGGG
>NZ_VCLA01000156.1:0-36834 GCF_009600885.1 Streptomyces jumonjinensis | reverse complement strand
CCGTCCGGCCGGCAGGGCGTCACGCATCCAGGCCCGGCCGGACGGACCCACCCCCATGAACCCCCCTGACCGGTGTCACGTCCCGGCAGGGGAAGAGGGGGCGCACCGCGCTCCCTGGCCCCGGTCGATCCAGTCCCCCGCAACGACCGGGGCCGCCCCCGAACTTCCTATCGCCCGGAGGGCGTTATCGGCTGAAGGCCGTCCCGAAGCCCTGGTCCTCGCCCGGCATGCCGATGTCCTTGGGGCGCACCAGGATCGTCCCCTTCGTCGTCACCCCGGAGGCGGCGGCCTTGAGCACGTACACCGATCCCGTACCCCGGTACTCGCGGGCCGCGGCGACGATCAGTTCGCCCCGGCCGTCCCCGTTGGTGTCCGTGACCGCGGTGTTCGTGCCGAAGTTGTCCCAGGTCGTCGCCACGCCCGGCACCCCGGGGGTGTCCTGGGAGTACGCGCGCGCCTTGGTGCTGTCCGGGCCCAGCCAGGAGCCGGGCACGGTGGTCAACCAGCCCGCGTGGTTCCGCCCGTTGAAGCCTTCACCGGGTATCCCGGTGACGAGATCGCCGTATCCGTCGCCGTCGATGTCCCCGATCGAGAGCCCGGTGCCGAAGGCGTCGCCCCACTGCGGGCTGCCCGGGACGCCGGGGGTGCGCTGGCTGATCGCCTGGGACTGCTCGCCCAGCGGACCCGACTCGGAGCCGGGCAGATAGGTGATCGTGCCGCCGAGGTGCTGGGAATGGGGCTGCTGGCGGTCCTCCTGCGCACGGCCCACGACGAGGTCGTCATGGCCGTCCCCGTTGATGTCGCCGAGGGCCACATGCTCGCCCCGCAGGGGCGCTTCCTCCGGTCCGGTGACGACCGAGTAGTCGCGCAGCCCCTCGGCGGAGCCCTGCCAGAGCACGGTGTGCCTGGCCTCGGTCTCCCCGCTGAACCCCCGGGTCGCCACGATGTCGTCCTTCTGGTCCTTGTTCACATCGCCGGACGCCAGATCCGTGATGTCGACGTTGTCCCGGTCCTTGAGGAGCGAGGTCCCGGCGGCCTGCCCGTTCCGGCGGAACGGGCCGTCGAGCACCCTCAGATCCGTACGGTTGTCGTTGGTCGCGATGTCCTGGTCGCCGTCGCCGTCGAAGTCGCCGGTCACCACCTTGTGGCCGGCCTTGGCGTACTTCTGCGAGCCCCTCAGCAGCAGCGCCGAGGTCGACAGTCCCTGTCGGCTGCCCCAGATCACGGTGAGAGAGCCGGCGTCCTTCCCCGACCCGGACATATTGTCGAACGGAGCGCCGACCACCAGGTCCGTGAATCCGTCCCGGTCGAGGTCGGCGGAGGCCAGCGCGGTGCCGAACTCGTCCGATCCCACGTTCCCGGGGACCCCGGGGGTGTTCTGATGGAAGACGCGCTTGCTCGCGGTGACCGTCTTGGTCTTCGAGCCGTACAGCACGGACACGTACCCCGCGTACTTCTCGCCGTTCACCGTCGCCCGCGGAGCGGACACGGCGACGTCTCCGTATCCGTCGCCGTTGAAGTCCGGCTGTCCGGCTCCGGACAGCCCCTTGGGGGGCTGCTGGTCGGCTGATGCCACCGGGGCGGCGAGAGAGGCGGTGACCGCGATGGCGGACGCCAGCACGAGAGCGCGGACCGCGCTGTGTGAGTTCATCGACGTATTCCTGAACGTTGGGGGCGGGCGGGGTGACAGGGACGACGAAGAATCACATCGTCGTCCCTGTTCGACCCCTCAGGCCCCGTGATGGTTGTGCTGTCGTGCGGTGCCTCTCGCGACCCGCGCGTACCGCGCGTCCGAGCGGTGCCGCGCACCCCGTGAACCCGGGCCGCCCCGCGCGCCCGCTCCCGTCACGCCCCGCGCGCCCCCTCCCCGTGCCGTGTCAGGAACTCCGCGACGCCCGGGGCCGCGCGGTACGGACGGAGCGCCTGCGCCGTCGTGCGCAGCCTGGCGCTGATACGGGAGGACTGGACCCCGTCCAGCAGATCCAGCACCCGCATGCCCGCGTCCGCCGACTCGTCCGGGGCCCCCGCCCGGGCCAGATCCACCGAGAGCTCCGCCCGGTACAGCGCCAGATTGCGGGTGAAGCGGTGGTCCTGGAGCGCCGCCGCTCGCCGTGCGTGCCGGGCCGCCCGCGGCCACTCCCCGAGCGCCGCCCAGCAGTGCGCCCGCAGCGCCTCCTCCTCCGGCCGCCCGAAGAACGACATCCACTCGGGGTCCGCCGCCGGATCGCCCCGGTCGAAGTGCTCCCGCGCCCGCGCCAGCGCGCGCTCGCACTCCGTACGGTCGCCGAGGCCCGCCCAGCCGCCCGCCTCCCGCAGCGACAGCAGCGACAGCAGCCGCGAGGAGCCCAGCCCCCGGGCCGCGCGCAGCCCCGCCTCCGCCGCGCGGACCGCCTCCCGGTACCGGCCCGCGTCCCTGGCCAGGAAGGACGTATTGGAGAAGGCATGGGCCTCCAGCGCGGGATCGCCCGCCAGCCGGGCCGTCGCCAGCGCCTCCGCGTAATGCGAGCGGGCGTCGTCGGGACGGGCCGAGTCATGCGCCAGCCAGCCCACGGACAGGGCCAGCTCGCCCGCGCCCGAGTGGAGCCGCGCCGTGGTCGAGCGGCGTGCCGAGAACCCCGAGTCGAGCAGGGCGTACGCGGCCCGCAGCGGCTCGGCGGCCCGCAGATAGAGGCTGTCCGCGCCATGCCGGTCGTCGAGGAGCCTGATCCGCCGTACGGCCTCCTCCACCGCGGACACCTCCGGCTCCCCGACCTTCCGTTGCACTGGTCCGGCTCCGGACCGCGGCGCGGAGCCGAGGCTGAACGACGCCGCCACGGTGGCGGGTCCGCCCGTCATGAACGCACGACGCAACACTTCGCTCTCCTCGCCGTCGTGGACACCGGCGCCGCTCTCGGCGCCGGGGCGGGAACCGGTCACGCGGTCGGCGAACTCCCCCGAAGGCGGGCCCGGTTCGGCCGTCCGCCGCCGTCCCCGCCTTCCGCCGCGCACCGCCTCGCGCGCGGTGAACCCCAGATCCGCCATCGTCAGCTCCGGGTACATATGAAGGAATACCCGTTCGTAGGCGTAGTTAGGGCAGCGAATCTCGCCCGCTTCGACGCGTCCGATGTAGCGGGCGTCGCAGGACACCTTCTCCCCGATCGCCCGGGCCGCCTTACGGACGGCCGCCGCGAACTCTCCCGGCGAGAGCCGGCCCCGCAGCCGCCGGAAGGCCGTGTTGGGAACGGGGTCCCGGCGCTGCCCCGGAATCCCGGGGTTCCGGGGGGCGCCCGCTGTCCGGGGTGTCCGTGGTGCCGGTGGTGTTTGTGGTGCCGGTGGTGACGACGCCATGGCCGAGCCCTCTCTGCGTAACGGCCGCATCTCCCCCCGGCGGCGGGCCGGGGGTATACCTGCTGTGCCGATCTGTGCACACGGAGTGTGGCCGCAAAAGGGATGACTCCGCCGCGATCTGCCATGAACTGCCACCCTTTGGGCGGAGTGGCACCGTAGCCCTTGACGCCTCCGGCCGTTGAACCCCTTGGAGGCGCGGTCCGTGTCTTCAACTGAGCGAGGAGGGGATTCCCGTGATGGAAGCCCGTATGGAGACCGGCGCTCCGGGTGACGCCGGGATGCCTGCGACCCCCGCCATGACCCCCGAGGCATCGGACCCGGCCCCGCCTCCGCCTGCCCCGGGCGCGGCCCCGGCCCCCTCCCCGCCCGGTGAGCGGCCCGCCGTCACCCCCCTGGCCGAGGGCGCCGCGGCCCCCTGCGATCTGGTGACCGTCCCCGCCCGTCAGGGCCTGGAGGCCGTCGACATCCTGCGCCGTACCGCCGCTCCGGCTGTCGGCCCGGTGCTCCACGACGGGGCCTGCGACACCCTCGGCTTCCTGGTGCCGCCCGGCACGGCGGACGGCTGGGATCTGCCCGGCAGCGCGTGTACGCAGACCTCGGGCCGGGGCGTGCGGATCCCTGCCGAGCCCCCGGTGCGCGGCACGGGCTGGCTGCTGCCGCCCGGCGACGCCGACCGGGTCACCGATCCGGCCATGCTCCGCCGGGCCCTGGGCGAGGCGGCCCGCATCATCGAAGCCGCCGACAAGTGCAGTTGACCCTCCGGCGTGCGGGTGCGTGCCCCCGTCTGCCCTCCCGGGACGCCGGTACGCCCCCCCCGACCTGGGGCTTCCCGGCCCGCCTTCCCCCGCCGCGCCCGCACCCCGCCCGGCCCCCACTCCCCGTCCGCGCCGATAATGGGCTTATGGCGAAGAGCAGAAGACGGGGCTCCACCGGGTCCGCGGGGCGGCCCGAACCCGTGGTCGCACCGGTGGACGGCGGGGTCGCCGAGCTCATACCCGACCCCGACCGCCCCCGGGGCTGGACGCTGCTCGTCGACAGCGCCCCGCAATCCCATGTCGACCTGGACGAACCGGACCGTCTCACCTTCGAGTACCAGCGCCGCCTGGGCCATATCGCCGATCTCGCCGCCCCGCCCGGCCGCCCGCTGCGCGCCGTCCATCTCGGCGGCGGCGCCTTCACCCTCGCCCGCTACATCGCCGCGACCCGCCCCCGCTCCACCCAGCAGATAGTGGAGCTGGACGCCCCCCTGGTCCAGCTGGTCCGCACCCATCTCCCCCTGGACCCGAACGCCCGGATACGCGTACGGTCCGCCGACGCCCGCGCGGGTCTCGCGAAGATCCCCGACGGCTGGGCCGACCTGATCATCGTCGATGTCTTCAGCGGCGCGCGCACCCCCGCCCATCTCACCAGCGTGGAGTTCCTCGCCGACATACGCCGCGTACTCGCGCCCGGCGGGCAGTACGCCGTCAATCTCACCGACGGCCCGCCCCTCGCCCATCTGCGCGCCCAAGTCGCCACGGCCGCGGCAGTCTTCCCCGAGTCGGCGCTCATCGCCGACCCCGCCGTGCTACGTGGCAGACGCTTCGGCAACGCCGTACTGCTGGCCTCCGACGCCCCCCTGCCGCTCCCCGAGCTGACCCGCCGGACCGCGGGCGACCCGCACCCCGGCCGGGTCGAACACGGCCGGGCGCTCGCCGACTTCACCGGGGGAGCGGCACCGGTCACCGACGCCGGCGCCAAGCCGTCCCCCGCGCCCCCGCCCGCCGTCTTCCGCTGACGGAAGTCACTGACGCAAGCCGCTGACGGAAGCCGCTGACGGAAGCCGGCTCCCGCGCGTGCAGCGCTCGTCGAACGACACCGTCGGCTCGATCTGGAACCAGGTGCAGATCACCGACTCCTCGCGGCCGTCCTTGGTGAAGGTCACCCGTATCCAGTAGTCCTGCTTCCACACCCGCATCTCCCAGCCCGTGTTCGGCGTCGCCGAGGCCAGGGTCGCGGTCTTCTCCGCCATGTCGAAGACGACCCGGCCGCCGTCCACCGTGTACGTCTTCACATTCCCGGTGATCTCGGACGCTCCCGAGGACTCCGAGGCCATCGGCGTCTTGGAGTCCTTGCTGGCGGTGCCGGCGGACGGCGTCGCCGAAGGGCGGATCGTTCCCTCCGGCGCCTTCGAGCGCCGGAGTGCCCGGTGGCGGGGGGCTGCTTCGCCGTCCGGCTCGGCGGTCGCTGCGTCGAGGAGACCTGCGGCTTCGCCGCCTGCTCGGTCTCCGTGTCCGCGTTGATCGGCAGCGCCCGCGGCGCGTCGTAAGCGGTCCCGGACATCACCGTGTGGACGCCCCACCAGGACAGCGTCACCGCGGCTCCGGTGGCCATCGTCCACGCCATGGCATGTACAAGTCCTCTACGCATCGGCCCCATACTGCACCACCTGCCCCAACTCTGTCCCCGACGGGACCGGCCTCTTCCGGATAGCGGTCCCAACTCCGGGTGGCGACCCGGGTACTCCCAATGGCGTACGGTGCGGCCCATGGCAAGTGTGCTCGTGGTCGAGGACGATCAGTTCGTACGCTCCGCCCTCATCCGGCATCTGACCGAGGCCGCTCACACGGTACGGAGCGTCGGCACGGCCCTGGAGGCGCTGCGTGAAGTCGCCCATTTCCGGTTCGACGTGGTCATCCTGGACCTTGGACTGCCCGATCTGGACGGATCCGAGGCGTTGAAGATGCTGCGCGGCATCACCGATGTCCCCGTGATCATCGCGACCGCCCGGGACGACGAGTCGGAGATCGTCCGGCTGCTCAACGACGGCGCGGACGACTATCTCACCAAGCCCTTCTCCGTGGAGCACCTCTCCGCGCGGATGGCCGCGGTGCTGCGCCGATCGCGCGCGTCCGCGGGAGAGGCCCCGCCACCGCGGGTCATCCAGGTCGGCGGGCTCTCCATCGACCCGCTGCGCCGCCAGGCCGAACTCGACGGCGCACCACTGGATCTGACCCGCCGCGAGTTCGATCTGCTGACCTTTCTCGCCGGACGCCCCGGTGTCGTCGTACCGCGCAAAGAGCTGCTCGCCGAGGTCTGGCAGCTGAGCTACGGCGACGACCAGACCATCGACGTCCATCTGAGCTGGCTTCGGCGCAAGCTCGGCGAGACGGCGGCACGCCCGCGCTATCTCCACACCCTCCGCGGCGTCGGAGTGAAGCTCGAACCGCCCGGCGGTTCCCGATCAGGACACCAACAAGGACATCAAAGATGAGATGGGCGCTGGTCAAGGTCTCGCTCGCCGTCACCGCGATGGTCGTGATGGCTTTCGCCGTACCACTGGGGCTCGTCGTCAAGCAGATGGCCCGGGACCGGGTGTTCTCCAACGCCGAGCGGCAGGCCACCGCCATCGGCCCCGCTCTCGCCATCACCTCCGACCGTGAAGAGCTGGAACTGGCGGTCGGGTCCACCGCGGCCGGCTCGGACGGCCGGATGGCGGTGCATCTGCCCGCGTCCGACACCCCGGGCAGCACACCCATCGAGGTCGGGACCCGCCGGGCCGCGCAGTCGGACCTCGACGCCATCCAGCGGATCGGCCGCGTCTCCTCCACCGAGGTCCCCGGCGGCTGGGCGGTGGTCCAGCCCACCGCCGTCAGCTCCGGGAAGATCGCGCTGGTCGAGGTGTTCATCCCCGATGACGAGGTCTCCAAGGGGGTCGTCACCGCCTGGCTGGTGCTCGCCGGAGTCGGGGCCGGGCTGATCGTGGGCTCGGTCGCCGTCGCCGACCGGCTGGGGGTGCGGATGGTGCAGCCGGCCCAGCGGCTCGCGGGCGCGGCCCATGAGCTCGGCGAGGGCAAGCTGGGGGCCCGCGTCCCCGAGGAGGGGCCGCCCGAGCTGCGCTCGGCCGCCATCGCCTTCAACGCCATGGCCGACCAGGTGGTGCAGCTCCTGGCCAATGAGCGGGAGCTGGCCGCCGACCTCTCCCACCGGCTCCGCACCCCGCTCACCGTGCTGCGGCTCAACGCCGCCTCGCTGGGCGAGGGACCCGCGGCCGAGCAGACCCGGGCGGCCGTCGAGCAGCTGGAGCGCGAGGTGGACACGATCATCCGTACCGCCCGGGAGGCCAAACCGCAGACCACGGCGGTCGGCCCCGGCGCGGGCTGTGACGCCTCCGAGGTGGTACGGGAGCGGATGGACTTCTGGTCCGCGCTCGCCGAGGACGAGGGCCGCAAGGTGCGGGTGGCGGGCGTGGAGCGCCCGGTGCGCATCCCGGTGGCCCGCCCGGAGCTGGCCGCCGCCCTCGACGCCCTGCTCGGCAATGTCTTCCGGCACACCCAGGAGGGCACGCCCTTCTCGGTCGACGTCCACAACGGCGATGACGCGGTGATCGTGCTGGTCTCCGACGCGGGCCCGGGGATCTCCGACCCCGAGGCGGCGATGACGCGGGGCAACAGCAACGGGCGGGACGGCTCCACCGGTCTCGGCCTGGACATCGTGCGCAGGGTCGCCGAGTCGACCGGCGGCGACGTCCGCATCGGCAGCTCGGTGCTGGGCGGCACGGAGGTACGCATCTGGCTGGGGCTCGATCCGCGCGGCCCGGGCGCGGGGGAGCGCCGTCGCGGCCACCGGGGCGCGGAACGGCGCCGGTCCTGGGTCCCGGTCCGCTCCCGCGCGGGCGGCGGCCCCGGCCTCTGACCGGGCGCACCGGTGCACCGGCGGCGAGCGGCGAGCGGCGAGCGGCGGGGCACGCCCCGGACGGACCGGCCTTGGGTTAATGGGTTCCTAGGCGGCCCTTAAGAGCTCCCTAAGAAGCGGTGGGAGCACCCGGACAGCCTTCCTGGTCCGTCGCGGGGTCGCTAGCGTGCTCTCCGGAGCGTCCCCCCACGAGAACGATTCCCGCCCCCCACAGCGCGTCCCGGCCGGTTCCCCCCAATCCCGGCCGGGACGCGCCTTTGCGGTCGGGCGGCGCCGATCCCCGGTCCCCGGTCGTCGTCCGGCGGCGACGGGGGCGGCGTACGCCGGAGCACGGCCGGTCGTGCTGAGCGGGTTCGGACGGAGATGGCCAGGTCCCGGCCGGACCTGTGGAGTTGAGGTCATGCCGCCGCACCCGCGCGTACTGTTCTCGGAACACGAGAAGCCAGGGGAGGCGGACATGGTGTCTCGGACGATCCGTACGCAGCATGGCGGGAGGGCCACCGGGAGGCCCACTCTCGAAGAGGTCGCGGCCCGTGCCGGAGTGGGCCGCGGCACGGTCTCCAGGGTGATCAACGGCTCGCCGCGGGTCAGTGAGTCGGCCCGGGTCGCGGTCCAGGCCGCCGTCGCCGAGCTGGGCTATGTGCCCAATCGCGCCGCGCGGGCCCTGGCGGCCAATCGCACCGACGCCATCGCTCTGGTCGTCCCCGATCCGGAGGACCGGTTCTTCGCCGAACCGTACTTCTCCGAGATCGTCCGGGGCGTCGGCGCCGCTCTCGCGGAGACGGACATGCAGCTGCTGCTGACGCTGGCGGGCGGTGACCGCGAGCGTCGCAGACTCGCCAACTATCTGGCCGCGCACCGGGTGGACGGGGTGCTGCTGGTCTCGGTCCGCGCCGACGACCCGATCCCCGATCTGCTGGAGGAGCTCGCCGTCCCGGTCGTGATCAGCGGCCGGCGCTCCGGCGACGAGACCCTCGCCGCGGTCGACGCGGACAACTACGCGGGCGCCTTCGGCGCGGTCGCCCATCTGGCGGCCCGTGGCCGCTCCCGCATCGGGACGATCACCGGGCGCCTCGACATCTACGGGGCGCAGTGCCGGCTCGCGGGCTACCGCGCCGCCCTGGACGCGGCGGGCCTGGACCCGGCCCCGGGGCTGATAGCCCCGGCCGACTTCACCGAGGAGGGCGGCCGGCGCGCGATGCAGGAGCTGCTGGCCCGCTGTCCCGGCCTCGACGCGGTCTTCGCCGCCTCCGATGTGATGGCGGCCGGGGCCCGTCAGGTCCTGCGCGGGGCGGGCCGCCGGATCCCGGACGATGTGGCGCTGGTCGGCTTCGACGACTCGGCGGTGGCCCGCCATATGGACCCGGCGCTCACCAGCGTGCGTCAGCCGATCGGGGAGATGGGCCGCACGATGGCCCGGATGCTCCTCCAGGAGATCACCGGAGAGTCCGACCGGGTCGGCGCGGGACCCGGGAGGTCCCTGGCCGGGTCGGCGCGGAGACCGCAGATCGTGCTCCCGACCGAGCTGGTCATCCGCGAGTCCTCCTAGGGCCGGACAGGCCCTGGGCCCTGCGGCCCTGCGGCCCTGCGGAGACCCCTGCACCGGACCCCGCTCCCTGCGGAGAGGCCCCGGCGGGCGGGGATACGCCAAGGGCCCCGGTCCGAAGACCGGGGCCCTTGGCCCAACAGGGTGAGTGACGGGACTCGAACCCGCGGCATCCTGGACCACAACCAGGTGCTCTACCAGCTGAGCTACACCCACCACGACCGGTCTTTTTTCTGACCGGCCGAGAAAAAGTGTACAGGGTTTTCAGGGGTGCTCGTACCAGGGTTTCCAGAGGGCCGGCGCGGGGCCCGTCCGGGGCCCCGCCGCCCTCACTCCGCGGACAGCACGTGCTTGGCGGCGATGGCCTTCGCCGTCTCCGAGTCGGGCCCGGGCTGCGGCACGAAGACGGCCTCCCGGTAGTAGCGGAGCTCCGCGATCGACTCGCGGATGTCCGCCAGCGCCCGATGGTTGCCGCTCTTCTCCGGGCTGTTGAAGTAGGCCCGCGGATACCAGCGGCGGGCCAGCTCCTTGACCGAGGAGACATCCACGATCCGGTAGTGGAGGTAGCTCTCCAGGAAGGACATGTCACGCGCCAGGAAGCCGCGGTCCGTGCCCACGGAGTTGCCGCAGAGCGGAGCCTTGCCGGGCTCCTTCACATGCTCCCGGACATACGCCAGCACCTGCGCCTCGGCGTCCGCGAGCGTGGTGCCGCCCGCCAGCTCGTCGAGGAGGCCCGAGGCGGTGTGCATCTGCCGCACCACCTCGGGCATCGTCTCCAGGGCCGCGTCCGGGGGGCGGATCACGATGTCCACCCCGTCGCCGAGCACATTCAGTTCCGAGTCGGTGACCAGCGCGGCCACCTCGATGAGTGCGTCGTCCGTCAGCGAGAGCCCGGTCATCTCGCAGTCGATCCACACCATACGGTCGTTCATGCGACTACCTTATGGCGCGCTCCGCTGGCCGGGCAGGCTGGGACGGCCGTGGCCCGCCGCGTATGCGCTGGACGGCGGCTTCCCCAGCTCCGGAGGGAGGGTCTGGGAGGCCCCGGGACCCGATGCGCCCGCCGTGGCGGCGGTGCGTCTGGCCTGGACCGGTACCACCGACTCCACCACCGCGGACGGACCGGCCTCGACCTGTGGACGCCGCACCCGGTACGCGGCCCGGTAGGCCGCCGGGGACGACCCGAGCTGCCGCCGGAAGTGCCCGCGCAGGGCCACCGGCGAGCGGAAGCCGCAGCGCCCCGCGACCTCGTCCACGGAGTAGTCCGAGGTCTCCAGCAGCCGCTGCGCCTGAAGCACCCGCTGGGTGATCAGCCACTGGAGCGGCGCGCTGCCGGTCAGCGATCGGAATCGCCGGTCGAAGGTCCGCCGGCTCATATACGCCCTGGCCGCCAGCGTCTCCACATCGAACTGCTCGTGAAGATGCTCCAGCGCCCAGGAGACGACCTCGGCCAGCGGGTCCGACCCGATTTCCTCAGGTAAAGACCTGTCCAGATAGCGTTCCTGCCCGCCGCTGCGCCTCGGCGGCACGACGAGTCTGCGGGCCAGTGCTCCGGCCGCTTCCGTGCCGTGGTCGGTGCGCACGATATGCAGACAGAGATCGATGCCGGCCGCCGTGCCCGCCGAGGTGAGCACATCGCCGTCGTCGACGAAGAGCTCGCGCGGATCCACATGGACGGACGGATACCGCTTCGCCAGCGTGGGCGCGTACATCCAGTGTGTGGTCGCCGGACGGCCGTCCAGCAGACCGGCCGCGGCGAGGACGAACGCGCCGGTGCACAGTCCTACTATCCGCGCTCCCTCCTCATGCGCCCGGCGCAGCGCGTCGAGCGCTTCCGGCGGCGGCGGCGAGGTGATCGACCGCCAGGCCGGTACGACGACGGTGCCCGCTCTGCCGATGGCCTCAAGGCCGTACGGCGCGGTCAGTTCGAGACCGCCCGTGGTCCGCAGCGGACCTTCCTCGCCCGCGCAGACGAGCAGCCGGTAGCGAGGAACCCCGGCGTCCTGACGGTCGATTCCGAACACCGAGAGCGGGATCGAACTCTCGAAGATGGGGCCGCCGCTGAACAGCAGTACGGCGACGACTTCCCGGCGCCGGCGCCCCGAGAGCTTTCGAGCTACCTCCGGTGCGGCGGAGTCCTGACTCATGACGCTAAGCCCCCCTCGGTATTCGCGTCTCCCCGTTCGTTTCGGGCCTTTCGCTCCTGCACGTTTCCCCTCGGTTTTGCACGAGTTACGAGCCTTCGATACTCAAGATCGAATCTACTGCGTCCCGTGGCGCCGCCGTGACAAGTTCGGCATGCCCCGCTATGTCTGCATGACAACTTGGCGCGAAGCATTCGATCACGAAGCGTTCCACTCGCAGGCCCCGCAGGGAAGTCCGCCTGACGTGCATGGCCCGTCCCCGTAGGGTGCTGGCGACGCGAATAGTCCTTTCCTGCCAGGTGACAAGGGGGTGTGCAGGCCATTTCGCCAAGGGATGGGTACCGGCACGAAGTTGGCTGAAATTATACGGGTGCGGGTGTGCGAAGTGGTCAGTCTCCAGGTCGACACCCCCCACTGTGGCGGCCGGTGCGATGCGCCCCCCGTCCCTGGCCCCGGCCTCGGCCCCGGTCCGTACGCGCCCGCCGGCCGCGCCCCGGGGCCACCGCTCCGGCGTGCCGTCCGCTCGCGCGCCCCCCGGGTTCGGCCGTACGGGCCCTCGCCGCGCTCCGCTCCGAGTGCCTCAGCAGCACCCGGCAGGCGGTCGTCACGGCGGCCAGGCCGAGGGCGGCGGCGGCTGCCCCGCCCACCGAGGCCCCGTAGAGGACGAGGACCACCGGGACGAGCAGACAGCTGAACGCCGCCCACCGCACCACATCGCTCGCGGAGTCGGAAGCCGCATGACGGGAGGTGCGGGAATTGATGGAACGGGCGGAATTGACGGAAGGGGAGGAAGGGACGGAAGGGGATGCCGGGGCGGATGTGGGCGTACGGCGGTGGGACCGGGCGCGGGTGGACGGACGTGCGGGCACGGAAGCTCCCTCGGGGCTGCGGGGTGACCGAGGTGCCAACGAGGAGTGGAGCCTTCCGGTCACTGCGGCGGCACGTCTCTCGGCCGGGTGGCGGGCACGCTTCCGGCCGCATCTGACCCGGGCGGGACGCCCCCGGCGGGGGACGGAGGAGTGGAGCGTCCGGGCCGCCGCCGGAGTGTGCTGGTTTGCCATGGTGATCGTTTCGCCCCGGGCCGATATCCGCCCCCGTCCCCCGGCCGCAGCGCCCGGGACCTCCTCAGCGGCCGTCCCGGGCCGCCGGACCGCCGTCCCGGGCCGCCGGACGCCCGCTCGGGGCCGCCGGACGGCAGGTCAGGGCTGCCGGACGGCCGTCCGGGGCTCCTCTGCGCCGTTCTCGCGGCACCAGCCCCGTTCCGGGTCTTCCCGGCCGCCCCGGGCCCCTGCCGCGCCCATGGGCGGCGAGGCGCGTCCAAACGGCTGTAGACGCCAAGCGGCATTGCCAACGGGGACCGCCTCGGGCATGCTCCCTTGAACGCCTGATTGGGCCGACCGGGCCTGGGCAGGAGAGGAGTGTCGCCGTACCCTTACGGGTATGGGCCAGGGAAGATGATTCCCGGACACAGCATCCGTCGCCATGTCGTTCCCTCACTGAGGATTTCCTTCTCCGAGACACCGATGGCAGGTCACGAGATTCCCGAACCCGCGGACCGCAAGCAGGTAGCCGACCCGACGTCGGATCTGCGAGCGGCGGAAGAGGCACGCCATGCGTGCGATCCGGCGTTCCGGCACGGCGTCGTCGTCGGCTTCGACGGATCGACCTCCAGTGAGCGAGCGCTCGCCTACGCCATCGGCATGGCCAGCCGCTCCGGATCCGCCCTGATCATCGTCCATGTCGCCAACCGGCTGCCCACCACCGTCTGGGCGGGCTGCGAGCCCCCCGTCTTCGTGGACGTGCCCGACCACCGCACCGAGGTGCTCGGTCTGGAGCTGGCCTGCGCGGAGTATCTCGCCGAGGTGCCGTGGATCCTGGTGGAACGCGGCGGCGACATCTGCCATGAGCTGGAGGAAGTGGGCCGGGAGTACTCGGCCGACGCCATCGTGGTCGGCTCCACCCACGGCATCGTCGGACGGATCTTCGGCTCGGTCGCCGGACGGCTCGCCCGGCGCGCTCAGCGCCCGGTCGTCGTCATCCCCTGACCTCCGCCCTGATCTCCGCCCTGACCTCCACCCTGACCTCCACCCTGATCTCCGCCCGGACTGACCTGCGGTCAATTACCGGCGTACGAGCGGAAATCTACTCACCCGTACAGGTGCGTTCCCCGCCGGTGAAGGGTACATACCGGTCGTCGGATACCCGTGCGACCGCACCAGTACGGAAGGGGCCCGCCGTGGACGCCGTATCCCGCGCTCCCGGTCATCCCGCGTCTGGGCGTGGCCCGTTGGCTTCCGGCGCGCGGCACTCCAGCGCGATCGACGGTGCGAGGGCCGTGCTCACCGGCCGGTCCGCTCGCCCGCGCGCTGTCCGCCGGGGAGTGACGGCCATCGGCTGAGACCGCGCGGGCCGGCGCGCACTGGGCCGCGGGCCGGCCGACGAGGTCCCCTCACGCGCTCCGATGGGCGCGCGTGGGGGGATCCCGGCACCGCCCGGGGCGGTGCCGCCCCGGGCGGGCGGACGGGCGCACCGCCCCGGGTGGCCGGGCTACTCCACGGTCACCGACTTCGCCAGATTGCGCGGCTTGTCGATGTCGCGGCCCATCGCCAGCGCCGTGTGGTACGCGAAGAGCTGGAGCGGGATGCCCATCAGGATCGGGTCGAGCTCGTTCTCGTTCTTCGGGACCACGATCGTGTGGTCGGCCTTCTCCTGCTCGCGGTGGGCCACCGCCAGGATGCGTCCGCTGCGGGCCTTGATCTCCTCCAGCGCCGCGCGGTTCTTCTCCAGCAGATCGTCGTCCGGCACGATCGCCACCGTGGGCAGCGCGGGCTCGATCAGCGCCAGCGGCCCGTGCTTCAGCTCGGACGCCGGATACGCCTCGGCGTGGATGTAGGAGATCTCCTTGAGCTTGAGGGATGCCTCCAGCGCCACCGGATAGCCGCGCACCCGGCCGATGAACATCATCGACTGGGCCCCGGCGTACTCCTCGGCCAGCTTCTTGATGTCGTCCTCGGTCTGGAGGATCTCGGTGATCTGCTCCGGCAGCCGCCGCAGCCCCTCGATGATCCGCTTGCCCTCGGAGACCGAGAGATCGCGGATGCGGCCCATGTGCAGCGCGAGCAGCGCGAAGGCGACCACCGTGTTGGTGAAGCACTTGGTGGAGACCACGCAGACCTCGGGCCCGGCGTGGACGTACATCCCGCCGTCCGCCTCACGGGCGATCGCGGAGCCGACCACGTTCACCACGCCCAGCACCCGCGCGCCCTTGCGCTTCAGCTCCTGGACGGCGGCGAGCACGTCATAGGTCTCGCCCGACTGGGAGACCGCCACATACAGGGTGTCGGGGTCCACCACCGGATTGCGGTAGCGGAACTCGGACGCGGGCTCGGCGTCCGCCGGGATGCGGGCGAGGGACTCGATGAGCCCCGCGCCGATCAGACCCGCGTGGTAGGAGGTGCCGCAGCCGAGGATCTTCACCCGGCGGATGCCCCGCGCTTCGCGCGCGTCCAGATTGAGCCCGCCGAGGTGCACGGTGGAGAACCGGTCGTCGATCCGGCCGCGCAGCACCCGGTCCACGGCCTCGGCCTGCTCCGAGATCTCCTTGTGCATATAGGTGTCGTGGCCGCCCATGTCGTACGACTCGGCCTCCCACTCCACGGTGGTCGGCGTGGCCGTCGTGGTCGAGCCCTCGGTGGTGTACGTACGGAAGTCGTCGGCCTTGAGGGTGGCCATCTCGCCGTCGTCCAGGGTGACGATCTGCCGGGTGTGGGCGATCAGCGCGGCGACGTCGGAGGCGACGAACATCTCCTTCTCGCCGATGCCGAGGACGACGGGGGAGCCGTTGCGGGCGACGACGATCCGGTCGTTGAAGTCCGCGTGCATCACGGCGATGCCGTAGGTGCCCTCGACCGACTTCAGCGCCTGGCCGACCTTCTCCTCAAGGCTCTCGGCCCCGGAGCGGGCGATGAGATGGGTGAGGACCTCGGTGTCGGTCTCGGAGGCGAAGACGACGCCCTCGGCCTCCAGCCGGGTGCGCAGCTCGGCGGCGTTGTCGATGATGCCGTTGTGGACGAGCGCCACCCGGCCGTCCTGGGAGAGATGGGGGTGGGCGTTCTCGTCGCTGGGCGCCCCATGGGTGGCCCAGCGGGTGTGGGCGATGCCGGTGGTCCCGGCGAAACGCCTGGGCACCCGGGCCTCCAGATCGCGGACCCGGCCCTTGGCCTTGACCATCCGCAGCCCGGCGGACTTGGGGCTGGTGATCACCAGCCCGGCGGAGTCATAGCCCCGGTACTCCAGCCGCTGGAGGCCCTCCAGCAGCAGCGGCGCCACATCACGGCGGCCGATGTATCCGACAATTCCGCACATAAGGTTCTGCCCCTCCGTAGATCGTTCGTGGTCGGACCGATGCCGGGCGACGGCCGCGGGCCGCGTCGTCAGCCGTAGACGATGCGGCGCAGCTGGCGGAGCGACAGCTCCGGCGGCGCCACGGCGCGGTGCGGCAGCTCGGCCGCTATCCGCTCGAAGATCTCCGCGTTCGCCAGCCCGCCGGACTGGAGCTCCCGGTGGCGGCGGCGGACGTAGTCCTCGGTCCTCTCGTCGAAGTACGCCAGCACGTCGAGCACCACCCGGGCCGCCTCGCCGCGCCGGAGCGCGGTGCTGCGGACCAGATGGTCGACGAGGTCGTCATGCGATGGTGCCGAGGGTTGCGGACGACCGGGCTGGTGATGTTCGAGCACCCGTCGATACTGAGGGCCTGACGGGGGTCATTGCAAGAATCCTGCCCGATTCCGGGCAGGGGATGGGCTACATCCGCCGGAGAATCGCCTGTTTGGCGGTGGAGAACTCCTCGGCGGTGAGTATCCCGGCCTGGTGCAGCTCACCCAGCTCGCGCAGCCGCCGCAGCAGCGCGTCATGATCGATCCCGCTCTCCCCGCCGTCCGGGGCGGCGGCGGGCGGGGCCGCGAGTGCGGCTGCGGGCGCGGGCGCGGGCTCCGGGGCGTAGGGATGGGGCAGCCGGGCCACGACCGCCGCCGCGACCAGCGCCATCAGCACGTCCTTGCGGAAGCCCCACAGATCCACGGCGTGCGGGTCGTACTTCGGCGGGGTGGCGCTCGACGCGCGGGTCACGGAGAAACGGAGATAGCCGTTCTCCAGGCCGGCGGACGGCCGCCACTCCACCGCCTCCACATCCATCAGAAGGATGGTGCGGGCGCCGCCGGACGACTTGGACTCCTCCGTCTTCCAGTTCCAGGAGAGCCGGATCTGCTCGCCGTCGAAGGAGACCGTGCCGTCGCCCGCGCCCACGGTGATCGGCAGATCGGGGCCGGGCAGGAGGTAGGAGTCGACCGGGTCGGCGGGGATCTGCTCCAGCAGCAGGGCGTTGCGCACGGCGTCCACGAAGTACTCGGCGACCCCGGTGCGGTCGTTCTCCACGGTGAGCTGGTACGGATCGGCGCCGCCGTCCAGCGTGCCGCCCGTGACCTGGAGCAGGGGGTCGGCGCCGCCGCGCAGCTTCAGACGGAGCCGTCCGGACTTCCGCCCCGGCTCGAAGGAGATCCCCGCCAGCGCGGCCAGGGGCACCGCGAGCTCGCCGAGGGTCCTGCGCAGCAGGCTCACGCCCTTGTCGGAGCCGGGCACGATGCGCACCGTGTCCCCGTCGAAGGTCCAGGTTCCGTCCTTCTGGATGATTTCCGCCATACGGGGATTCTTTCATTCGGCGGTGGTGCGGGTCGGGGCCACCCGGCGGGCGACCCCGACCCGCACCACCGACGGGCAGACGGGCGCGCGTGAGGGACCGTTTCACGCGCGCCCGTCCGATCAGGGGGCGAACCCGGCCAGCGGGTTCTTCAGGACGCCGACCAGCTGGAGCGCGGCCGAGGGGTCGGCGAGGTCCACCATCTGCTGGTTGTCACGGAGTTGGAGGCGGTTCAGGGCGGACAGCGCGAACTCCTCCGCGAAGAGGTCGTACCGCTCGAACCGCTCCGCGAGCTGCGGCACCGACGACTGGTAGGCGTGGACGCACTCCGCCACCGCGCCCCAGAAGGTCTCCTCGTCGAGGCGTCCCTCCGTCACCAGCTGCGCCGCCAGGAAGCGGAAGAAGCAGTCGAACACGTCCGTGAAGACGGAGAGCAGCTTCATGTCCTCGGGCACCTCCGCCCGGATCCGCTCCACGGCCGGTGGCAGCACCGCGTCCGGGTCCATGACCACGATCTCCTCGGCGATGTCCTTGAAGATCGCCCGCCGGACCGTGCCGTCCTCGCCGAGCACCAGGATCACATTCTCGCCGTGCGGCATATAGGCCAGGTCGTAGGCGTAGAAGCTGTGCAGCAGCGGGGTGAGGGAGGCCCGCAGATAGCCGCGCAGCCACTCGGCCGGGGTGAGCCCCGACTCGTCGATCAGCGCGCCCGCGAACGACCGGCCCTCGTGGTCGGCATGGACCAGCGACGCCATGGTGGCCAGCCGCTCGCCCGGCTCCAGCGAGTCCACCGGGCTCTCCCGCCACAGGGCCGCGAGCATCTTGCGGTAGGGGGAGTAGCGGTCGGTGGCCGCCTCGTACTGGCGGTGGCGGTAGCCGATGGCCGCCCGCTCGCGGATGATCGAGAAGCGGACCGAGCGGAGCACCTCGTCCTGCTCGACGATCCGGGCCAGCCAGTCGTTGATCGCCGGGGTCGCCTCCATGTACGCCGCCGACAGACCGCGCATGAAGCCCATGTTGAGCACGGACATCGCGGTCTTGACGTAGTGCTTGCGCGGTGCGCTCGTATTGAAGAACGTACGGATCGATTGCTGCGCCAGATACTCGTCGTCGCCCTCGCCCAGACAGACCAGCCGCTGCTGGGCCACCTCGGCGGCGAAGGTGACGGACAGCTTGTTCCACCACTGCCAGGGGTGGACGGGCAGCAGCAGATAGTCCGCCGGGTCCAGGCCGAGGGCCGTGAGCCGGCCGGCGAAACGGGTGCGGGTCTGTTCGCTCAGCTCCCCGGCGATCAGCGACTCGTATCCGAGGTCCGCGCCCGAGGTGAAGACGGCGTTCTCGCGGGAGGCCGCGAGCCAGATCAGCCGGATCGGGCTCGCCGCCTCCGGTGCGTACGCGTGGTACTCGTGCACCCCGAAGCCGAGCCGGCCGTTGTTGGCGACGAAGCAGGGGTGGCCCTCGGTCATCCCGGTCTCGATCGCCTGGAAGCCGGAGCGGGCGAGCTCGGCGGCGGTCACCGGCTTCTTGGCCAGCTTGTACGCCGTCCCGGAGAGCGTGGAGGAGATCTCCTCCAGATACACCGGGAGGATCCGCTCGCTCAGCCCGAGGGCCGCGCGGAGCTCGATGAAGAACTCCAGCGCGTCCAGCGGGAGCTCGGCGCCGTCGCGGTGGCGGGTGAGGGACCCGGGGTCGATCTGCCAGTGGTCCAGGGCGAACCGGCGGGCGGTGAAGCGGTACTCGGTCGCGCCGTCGTCGCTCGCCACCCGGTAGGCGTCCTCGCCCAGCGGCTCGGGGCTCAGCAGCCGCTCATGGGCGAACTCGGCCAGCGCCTTCCGTATCAGCAGCCGGACGGCGCGCTCCCAGAGCCCGGGCGTCAGATGGGCCACCGCGTCGGTGAGGGTCATCGGCTCACTCCCCGCAGCGCGGCCATCGCGTCGCTCTTCTCGAACCGCTCCCGGGTGCAGACGCCGAGATACGCGTCCTTCTCCGGCTTGTCGATCTTGTCGATGACCTCGAATCCGGCGTACTCGTTGAGCGCGTGCACGGCGTCGTTGCGTACGTCGGGCTCGACCACCACCCGGCGGGTCGCCTCGTCCGCGAACAGCTCCGTCATCACCGCGGTGATCACGGCCCGGGTGAAGCCGTGGACCGGGGTGTCGGTCGGCGCGACCAGGAAGTGCATCCCCACGTCGCCGGGCTCCGGCTCGTACAGACCCACCAGCTCCACATAGCGGGGGTCGTACCGCTCCATCAGAAAGACCGGGACCCCGTCCCGCATCCCGATGAAGGCATCGTGGTGCTCATGCGCGGCGATGGCCATGTACTCGCGCTCGATGTCCTCAAGGCGCGCGTCCTGCATCATCCAGAACACAGCCTTGGGGTGGGTGACCCAGCCGTGGACCAGCTCGGCGTCGGTGAGGGGGTCGAGCGGGCGGACGGTGAAACCCACGGGGGAGTCCGGGGCGGTGCTCATACGGCGAACTCCTGGAACGCGATGGACTTCTCGACGGTGTAGGGCTGGTATCCGAGCATCTCGCCGATGATGTAGGCGTTGCGGTACGCGCCCATGCCCAGATCGGGCGAGGTGATGGAGTGGGTGTGCACCCCGGCGTTCTGGAGGAAGATCCCGCGCCCGGTGGTGTCGATGGAGTAGTTGCGGGCCACGTCGAAGCGGCCCCGGCCGTCCCAGCGGATACGGTCCCGGACCGGCTCCAGGAACGCGGGGACGGCGTACCGGTAGCCGGTGGCCAGGATCAGGCCCTCGGTCTGGAGCTCGTACTCCTTCTCCTGCTCCTCCTGGCGCAGCGCGAGGGTGTAGACCCCGTTCTCGTACCGGGCCCCGTGCAGAGCGGAGTTGGTCAGCAGCCGGGTGGGGGCCGGGCCGCTCAGGTTCTTCTGGTAGAGCAGATCGAAGATCGCGTCGATCAGATCCCCGTCGATGCCCTTGAAGAGGCCCTTCTGCTCGGTTTCGAGGCGGTAGCGGGTCTGCTCGGGCAGCGCGTGGAAGTAGTCGATGTACTCCGGGGAGGTCATCTCCAGCGTCAGCTTGGTGTACTCCAGCGGGAAGAACCGCGGGGAGCGGGTGACCCAGTTGAGCCGGTAGCCGTGGACGTCGATCTCGGAGAGCAGGTCGTAGTAGATCTCCGCCGCGCTCTGGCCGCTGCCGACCAGGGTGATCGACTTCTTCCGCTGGAGCGCTTCCTTGCTCTGCATATAGCGGGAGTTGTGCAGCAGATCCCCGCCGAGGTCCTGGAAGGCTTCGGGGATATGGGGCGGGGTCCCGGTGCCGAGCACGATCCGGCGGGCGCGGAAGATCTCCCCGGCCGCGGTGTGGACCGCGTACAGCTCGCTCTCGTTCTCGTACGCGACCCGGGTGACCGTGGTCCCGAAGCGGATCGAGGAGAGCTTCGCGGCGGCCCAGCGGCAGTAGTCGTTGTACTCGGTCCGCAGCGGATAGAAGTTCTCGCGGATGTAGAACGAGTAGAGCCGCCCCGACTCCTTCAGATAGCTCAGGAAGGAGTACGGCGAGGTCGGATCGGCGAGGGTGACCAGGTCCGACAGGAAGGGGGTCTGGAGATGCGCCCCATCGAGGAACATCCCCGAGTGCCACTCGAAGTCCGGCTTGGACTCCAGGAAGAGGCCGTTCAGCTCGTCGACCGGCTCGGTGAGACAGGCGAGGCCGAGATTGAAGGGCCCCAGGCCGATGCCGATGAAGTCGAGGGGCGCGAGGGGTGTGAGGGACGCGTGGGGCGCGTAGGGCTCGCGGGGCTCGCTAGGCGCTGACAAGGCGGTTCTCTCCCAGGTACTGCTCGGCGTGGCCGGCGATCAGATCGAGTACGGCGGCGATGTCGGCCGTCGTCGTCTCGGGGTTGAGCAGGGTGAACTTCAGGTACTGGCGGCCCGCCGTCTTCGTCCCGGCGACCACGGCCGCACCGGAGGCGAACAGCGCCTTACGGGCGTAGAGGTTGGCCCGGTCGATGAGGGCGGGGCTGGTGACGGCCTCGGGGACATAGCGGTAGACCAGGGTGGAGAGCGTGGGCCGTACGACGACCTCGAAGCGCGGGTCGGCGTCCAGCAGCTCCCAGCCGGCGGCGGCCAGGTCGCAGACCTCGTCGAAGAGCCCGCCGATCCCGTCCGCGCCCATCACCCGCAGCGTCATCCACAGCTTGAGCGCGTCGAAGCGGCGGGTGGTCTGGAGGGATTTGTCGACCTGGTTGGGAATTCTCTCTTCGAGGGTGCGCCTGGGGTTGAGGTAGTCCGCGTGGTAGGTCGCGTGGCGCAGGGTGCCCGCGTCCCGCACCAGCAGGGCCGATGAGCTGACCGGCTGGAAGAAGGACTTGTGGTAGTCGACGGTGACCGAGTCGGCCTGCTCGACGCCGTCCAGGAGATGCCGGCGGGTGGGGGAGGCCAGCAGCCCGCAGCCGTACGCCGCGTCCACATGCATCCACGCGCCGTACCGCTGCGTCAGCCCGGCGATCTCGGGCAGGGGGTCGATGGAGCCGAAGTCGGTGGTTCCGGCGGTGGCGACGACGGCCATCGGGACCAGGCCGTCGGCGGCGCAGCTCGCCAGCTCGGCGGCGAGCAGGGGGGCGCGCATCCGCTTCTCCCGGTCCACCGGGATGGAGACGACGGCGTCGGGCCCGAGGCCGAGCAGGGTGGCCGACTTCTGGACGCTGAAGTGGCTGCACTCGGAGGCGAAGATCCGCAGCCGGGTGAGGTCGGAGGTCTTGGCCTCCTCACGGGCCAGCAGCAGCGCCTGGAGGTTGGACTGGGTGCCGCCGCTGGTGAAGACGCCGTCGGCGGCGGGGCCGAGGCCGATGCGCTCGGCTGTCCAGTCGATCAGCCGCCGCTCGATGAGGGTGCCGCCGGCGCTCTGGTCCCAGGTGTCCAGGGAGGAGTTGACGGCGGAGAGCACGGCTTCGCCGAGCACGGCGGGTATGACGACCGGGCAGTTGAGATGGCCGAGATAGCGGGGGTGGTGGAAGTAGACCGCGTCCCGCAGATAGAGCCGCTCCAGCTCGTCGAGGGCGGCGGTGGTGTCGCCGAGGGGCTGGTCGAGGTCGACGGCGGAGACGACCGGGGCGAGCTCATCGGGGGTGACTCCGGTGAACGGCCGCCGGGTCGTGGCGATTTTCTTCGCCATCCGCTCGACTCCTTGCGTCACAGCGAGCCGGTAGGCGTCTGCCGTGCCGTCATTGAGCAGATGCGAGCGCATGCAATGCCCTTCTGGATGGGGGGATCTGGTCGCCCCTCAGAGGACAGGATGAAGGGACGAGAGGGCGACGTGAAGGAAGGTTAGCCTAACCTAAGTTGTGACGCCACTCGGTCCGGGGGGTGTGGTGCGGGGCGGGGGTGCTTCGGGGCGGGGGCCGCGCCTTGTGCGGGTGCTTCGGGGCGGGGGGCCGCGCCTTGTGCGGGGGCTTCGGGGTGGGCTGGGCGGTGGTGTGCTGGGGTCCGGGGTCCGCTCCGGGGTGGTGCCGGGACTCATGATTTACGGGCGCGTTTCCAGTCCTTGTTTGATGGCGGGCCTCCTTCGCGCCACAAATCACGTTTTACGTCCCGGCACCACCCCTGCGCGGCCCCCTCCCCTGAGACCCGTCAACCCGCCCGCCGATCCCGGTAGAACCAGCCCGTCCGGCGTTTGAGGACGGACGCCGCACCTCGGGACCCCGCACACTCCGCCCCGGCAAACCCAGCCCCGTGGGGGTCCCTCTCCCGGACGAAGTCTGGGGGAGTTTGAGGCGAGGGGAGCGCAAATCCAGCCCCTCCGGCGATTGAGGAGCAGGGGTTCGGGGGCTGGCCCCCGGCGAGGGCCCGACGCCGGGCAGGGTGGCCCCCTCCCCTGAGACCCCAACCGCGCTCAGGCGGTCTCGTCCGCCGGGGGCTCCTCGCGCAGTCCGTCCTCGCTCACTCCGCGCCGCCAGTAGCCGACGAAGGTCACCCGGCGGCGGTCGATCCCGCGCTCGCCCACCAGATGGCGGCGGAGCGCCTTGAGGCTGCCGGACTCGCCCGCCAGCCAGGCGTACGCGACGCCCTCGGGGAACTCGGCGGCGGCGACCGCCTCCACCGCGGAGGGCGCCCCCTCCTCCCGTACCAGCCAGGTGATCTCCGCGTCCGCCTCGGTCGCCGGCTCCAGCCGGTCGGCCGCGTGCGGGACCTCCAGCCAGACCCGGGCCTTCGTTCCGGCGGGCAGCCATTCGAGGATCGCCGTCGCCGCGGGCAGCGCGGTCTCATCGCCCCAGATCAGCACCCACTCCGTGTCCTGCGGCGGACGGCAGCGCACCGAGCCGTTGTCGGCGTCCGTGGGGCCCAGCACCATGACCCGCTGCCCGGGGGCCGCCTGTTCGGCCCAGCGGCAGGCCGGGCCGCCGTTCTCGTGCACGGCGAAGTCGATGTCGATCTCGCTGCCGCCGTCGTCGTCCCGGCGCTGCTCGCGCACGGTGTAGGAGCGCATCACCGCCCGGACGCCGTCGGGCAGCGCGCGCCAGGCGCCGAGGGTGGCCCGGTAGCCGGCCGGGTCCACCGGGACCACCGGGGCGTCCTGGCCCGGGTGCGGGAGGAAGAGCGAGAGGGACTGGTCGCGGCCCCCGGCGTGGAAGTCCGCCAGCTCGCCGTCGTCCGGATGTCCTCGGAATGTCACCCGGACCAGGGACGGGCTGAGCCGGCGCACCGTGGCGACCCGGAGTGAGAAGAAGCGGAACGGGATGGCGGGCTCGGCCGTCGTCGTCATGGGCAGGCGACCCTCTTCTGTCGTGTGGCGCGGGTACGCGGGGCACGTGCGGAACGTGGACGGATCGCATACGGCCCCGATCGGCCGCGGGGCAGGTTTCGAGTCAGGTTAGCCTAACCTGACTAGAACTGGAGGGCGGGGATGCGGCAAGCCCTGGGGCCCGGACCGTCCCCCTGAGACGGTCCGGGCCCCGTCGGCGGCGGTCCGCGAACCCGGGGTTCGCGGATCATCGGACGGCCTGCGTGCCGTCCGGCGGAACGCCGCCGCTCGTGCTGTCAGCCCGTGAGCCCCAACTCCCGGGCGATCAGCATGCGCTGGACCTCGCTGGTGCCCTCCCCGATCTCCAGGATCTTGGAGTCGCGCCACATGCGGGCCACCGGGTACTCGTTCATGAAGCCGTATCCGCCGTGGATCTGGGTGGCCTCGCGGGCGTTGTCCACCGCCACCGTCGAGGAGTACAGCTTCGCGATCGCCGCCTCCTTCTTGAACGGCTCGCCGTGCACCAGCCGGGACGCCGCGTCCCGCCAGCCGATCCTGGCCATATGCGCCCGTGTCTCCATATCGGCAATTTTGAACTGGATCGCCTGGTTGGCACCGATGGGCCGGCCGAACGCGTGCCGCTCCCCGGCGTACTTCACCGACTCGTCGACACAGCCCTGTGCGAGGCCCGTCGCCAGCGCGGAGATGGCGATCCGGCCCTCGTCCAGGATGCGCAGGAACTGGGCGTACCCCCGGCCCTCCTCGCCGAGCAGATTCGCCAGCGGCACCCGTACGCCGTCGAAGGAGAGCTCGCGGGTGTCGGAGGCGTTCCACCCGACCTTCGAGTAGGCCGGGGCAACGGTGAATCCGGGGGTGCCGGAGGGGACGATGATCGAGGAGATCAGCGGCCGGCCCCCGGGGTCGCGGCCGGTGACCGCGGTGACCGTCACCAGGCCCGTGATGTCCGTGCCCGCGTTGGTGATGAAGCACTTGGAGCCGTTGATCACCCACTCGCCCGCCGCCTCGTCCCGTACGGCGGTGGTCCTGGTGCCGCCCGCGTCGGAGCCGCCCTCCGGCTCGGTCAGCCCGAACGCGCCGAGCGTCCCGCCGGAGCAGAGCGCGGGCAGCCACCGGCGCTTCTGCTCCTCGGTGCCGAAGCGGTGGATCGGCATCGCGCCCAGTGAGACGGCGGCCTCCAGGGTGATCGCCACCGATGAGTCGACCCGCGCCAGCTCCTCCAGCGCGATCCCGAGGGCGAGATAGTCGCCGCCCATCCCGCCGTACTCCTCCGGGAAGGGCAGCCCGAACAGGCCCATCCGGCCCATCTCGGCGACGATCTCGTACGGGAATTCATGGCGCTCGTAGAGATCGCCGATCTTCGGCGCGATCACCTCATGCGCGAACTGCTCGACGGTGCGGCGGAGTTCCTCGTGCTCAGGGGTGAGCCGGTGGTCGAGGGACATGGGGGTCACTCCTTGTGGGAGAGCGCGCGAACGGTACGGGAGGGGCTGGGGCGGCCCAGTCTCTCCGCGAGCCAGACGCTTGCGGCGGTGAGGCGGGCGAGGTCGACACCGGTGTCGATGCCGAGGCCGTCGAGCATCCACACGAGATCCTCGGTGGCGAGATTTCCGGTGGCGCTCTTCGCGTAGGGGCAGCCGCCGAGGCCGCCCGCCGATGCGTCCACGGTGGTCACCCCGTGCTCCAGCGCGGCGTAGGTATTGGCGAGCGCCTGGCCGTAGGTGTCGTGGAAGTGCACCCCGAGCACGGAGGTGGGGACGCCCTCCTCGTTCAGCTCGGCCAGCAGGGAGAGCACATGGCCGGGGGTGGCCACGCCGATGGTGTCGCCGAGCGACAGCTCGTCGCAGCCCAGCTCGCGCAGCTGCCGGGCGACCCGGACCGCCTGGTGGATGGGGACCGGGCCTTCCCAGGGGTCGCCGAAGCACATGGAGAGATAGCCCCGGACATGGATTCCGGCGGCCTTGGCACGGGCGATCACCGGCTCGAACATGGCGAGCGACTCGGCGATGGTGCGGTTGAGGTTTCTGCGGGAGAACGTCTCGGTCGCCGAGCCGAAGACGGCGATACGGCGGGCGCCGAGGGCGATGGCGCGCTCCAGACCGCGCTCGTTCGGCACGAGGACGGGGAGGGCGACCCCTCTCAGGTCCGCGAGCCGTGGATAGAGCTCTTCGGCGTCGGCGAGCTGGGGGACCCACTTCGGGTGGACGAAGGCCGTGGCCTCGACGGTGGTGAGCCCGGCGCCGGCGAGACGGCGGATGAACTCGGCCTTGACCTCGGTGGGGACGGCCGTCTTCTCGTTCTGGAGTCCGTCGCGGGGGCCCACCTCGTAGACGCGGACCCGGGGCGGCAGATCCTGCGCGGGGACCTGCATGGGCAGTCCGTCAGACATCTCCGGTCTCCTTTTCCGGGGTCACCACGGCGAGGATCTGATCCATGGCGACCGTGGCCCCGGGGACCACGTCGAGCTCGGTGACGGTCCCGGCGTGCGGGGCGGAGATGACGTGCTCCATCTTCATCGCCTCCACCACCAGCAGGCTCTGCCCGGCGGCGACGGAGTCCCCGACGGCCGCCTTGACCACGGTGACCGTCCCGGGCATGGGCGCGGCCAGGGTGTCCGCCCCGGAGCGCGCGCCGCCGCCGAGGGACGCGGCGACCGGGTCGTGGTCCTGGATGTGCCAGGAGTCTCCGTCGCAGCCGAGCCAGGACCCCGCGCGGTGGAAGGTGTGGGTGATCCCGTCGAGGGTGACGGCGACCGTGTCCTCGGTGACCGTCGCACCGGCGGGGGCCGTGGCCGTCACGGGGTCGAGCCCGGGGATCCGCAGGGGGAAGGCGAGGGGCGCGGGCGTTCCGCCGAGCCGCCAGCCGGTGGGAGCCGAGAAGGGGTCGGTCCAGCCGGCCGGGTCCGGCGCGGGCGCGAGCTGCGCCAGCCGGACAGCAGCCGCCGCCGCGTACACCGCCGCCGGCGGCCCGTCCGGGATCAGGCTCTCCGCCTCCCGCTCCACCAGCCCGGTGTCCAGCTCGCCGGAGACCACGTCCGGGTGGGCCAGCAGCCGGCGGAGAAACCCCGCGTTCGTCGGGACGCCGAGGGTGACCGTCTCCGCGAGGGCCGCGCGCAGCCTGCGCAGGGCCGTGGCGCGGTCCGGGCCATGGGCGATCACCTTGGCGAGCATCGGGTCGTAGCGGCTGGAGACCTCGGAGCCCTCGCTCAGGCCCGAGTCGGTGCGCACCCCCTCGCCTCGCGGCTCGCGCAGCGCGAGCACCGTGCCGCCCGAGGGCAGAAAGCCCCGCGCGGGGTCCTCGGCGCAGATCCGGGCCTCGACGGCATGTCCGGTGAGGGCGATGTCCTCCTGCGCGAACGGCAGCCGCTCGCCCGCGGCGACGCGCAGCTGCCACTCCACCAGGTCGAGCCCGGTGATCAGCTCGGTCACCGGATGCTCCACCTGGAGCCGGGTGTTCATCTCCATGAAGAACCAGTCGGCGGAAGGGGTACGGCCCGGGACGATGAACTCCACCGTTCCCGCGCCCACATAGCCGCAGGAGCGCGCCGCCTGGACGGCCGCCTCGCCCATCGCCGCCCGGGTCCGCTCGTCCAGCAGAATGGACGGCGCCTCCTCGATGATCTTCTGGTGTCTGCGCTGGAGCGAGCACTCGCGCTCGCCGAGATGCACCACCTGTCCATGCGCGTCGGCCAGCACCTGGATCTCGATATGCCGGGGCCGGTCGATCCACCGCTCCACCAGCAGGGTGTCATCGCCGAAGGAGGCGCGCGCCTCGCGCCGGGCCGCGGCGATCTCCTCCAGGAGCGCGGACTCCGTCCGGGTCAGCCGCATGCCCTTGCCGCCGCCGCCCGCCGACGGCTTGAACAGCACCGGCAGCCCGATCTCCCGGGCCGCCGCCGCCAGCTGATCGTCGCTCAGCCCGCTGCCCGACGATCCGGGGACCACGGGAACGCCCGCCGCCCGTACGGTCTCCTTGGCGCGGATCTTGTCGCCCATCAGCGCGATGGCGGCGGCGGGCGGGCCGATGAAGACCAGCCCGGCATCCGCGCAGGCCCGGGCGAAGGCCGCGTTCTCGGCGAGGAAGCCGTAGCCGGGGTGGACCGCCTGCGCGCCGGTGCGGGCGGCGGCCTCCAGCAGCCGGTCCACGGAGAGATAGCTCTCGGCGGGGGCCGGCGGGCCGATGCGCACCGCCGTGTCCGCCTCCCGTACATGCCGGGCCCCGGCGTCGGCGTCGGAGAAGACGGCGACCGAGCGCACCCCCATCGTCCGCAGGGTGCGGATGATCCGTACGGCGATCTCGCCGCGGTTGGCCACCAGGACCGTGTCGAACATCGACATATGCGCTCCCCTCACATCCGGAAGACGCCGAAGGCGGGTTCGGCGAGTGGTGCGCCCGCGCAGGCCGTCAGGGCGAGGCCCAGCACCTGGCGGGTCTCCAGCGGGTCGATCACACCGTCGTCCCAGAGCCGGGCCGTGGCGTAGTAGGCGCTGCCCTGCCGTTCGTACTGGCCGCGGATGGGGGTCTTGAAGGACTCCTCGTCCTCCGCGGACCACTCCTCGCCCCGGGCCTGGAGCTGATCGCGCTTGACCGTGGCCAGCACGGACGCCGCCTGCTCGCCGCCCATGACCGAGATCTTGGCGTTGGGCCACATCCACAGAAAGCGGGGGGAATAGGCCCGCCCGCACATCGAGTAGTTCCCCGCGCCGTAGGAGCCGCCGATGACGACCGTCAGTTTGGGGACCCGGGTGCAGGCGACCGCCGTGACCATCTTCGCCCCGTGCTTGGCGATGCCGCCCGCCTCGTAGTCCTTGCCGACCATGAAGCCGGAGATGTTCTGGAGGAAGAGCAGCGGGACGCCCCGCTGGTCGCAGAGCTCGATGAAGTGCGCGCCCTTCTGTGCGGACTCGGAGAACAGGATGCCGTTGTTGGCGACGACGCCGACGGGGTGGCCGTGGATCCGGGCGAAGCCGGTGACCAGGGTCTGTCCGAACTCCGCCTTGAACTCGGCGAACCGGGAGCCGTCGACGATCCGCGCGATCACCTCCCGTACGTCATAGGGGGTGCGGGAGTCCGCCGGGACCACGCCGTACAGACCCGCGGGGTCCGCCTTGGGCTCCTCGGCGGGCTCGACCGCCCAGGGCAGCGGCCCGCGCGGAGGAAGGGTGGCCACGATGTTCCGGACGATCCGCAGGGCGTGGGCGTCGTCCTCGGCGAGATGGTCGGTGACCCCGGAGACCCGGGAGTGGACCTCGCCGCCGCCGAGCTCCTCGGCGGTCACCACCTCGCCGGTCGCGGCCTTCACCAGGGGCGGGCCGCCCAGGAAGATCGTGCCCTGGTTCCGTACGATCACGGCCTCGTCGCTCATCGCCGGGACATAGGCCCCGCCCGCGGTGCAGGAGCCGAGGACGGCCGCGATCTGCGGGATTCCCGCGCCGGACATCCGGGCCTGGTTGTAGAAGATCCGGCCGAAGTGGTCACGGTCGGGGAAGACCTCGTCCTGCATCGGCAGGAAAGCGCCGCCGGAGTCCACCAGATAGACGCACGGCAGCCGGTTCTCCAGGGCGATCTCCTGGGCGCGCAGATGCTTCTTGACCGTCATCGGGTAGTACGTGCCGCCCTTGACGGTGGCGTCATTGGCCACGATCACGGCCTCGCGCCCGCTGATCCGGCCGATGCCCGCGATCACCCCGGCGGCCGGGGCCTGGTCCTCGTACATCCCATGGGCGGCGAGGGGGGCCAGCTCCAGAAAGGGGGAGCCCGGATCGAGCAGGGTGTCGACCCGGTCGCGCGGGAGCAGCTTGCCGCGGGCGGTATGGCGGGCGCGGGCCTTCTCGCCGCCGCCGAGCGCCGCCCGCGCGAGCTTGTCGCGCAGGGCGTCGGCCAGCTCGCGATGGGCCGCCTCATTGGCCTGCCAGGCCGCCGACGACGGGTCTGCCGTACTGGTGAGCACGGGTGCCTGCTGCATCGTCCCACTCCTGTTAATGAGCGTTAACGCGTGCTCTCAGGTTAACGACCGCTAACAGGCTTGTCTAGAATCAGGTTCCATGAGCACCAGGACGGATGCGCCCACGCGCCGCGAGCAGATCCTCAAAGAGGCTGCCCGGCTCTTCGCTGAGCGCGGCTTCCACGGCGTCGGCGTGGACGAGATAGGGGCCGCCGTCGGAATCAGCGGCCCGGGCCTCTACCGCCACTTCGCGGGCAAGGACGCCATGCTGGCGGAGCTGCTCGTGGGCATCAGCGAGCGGCTGCTGAGCGGCGGCCGGCTGCGGGCCGAGGAGTCGCCCGCCGACCCCGAGGCGCTGCTCGCCTCGCTGATCGACAGCCATATCGACTTCGCGCTCGACGACCGCCCGCTGATCACCCTGCACGACCGTGAGCTGGACCGGCTCCGGGAGAGCGACCGCAAGCAGGTGCGCCGGCTCCAGCGGCACTATGTCGAGCTGTGGGTGACGGCCGTCCGCGCGCTGCATCCGCGGGTGCCCGAGTCCGAGGCGAGGGCCGCCGTGCACGCGGTCTTCGGCCTGCTGAACTCCACGCCGCGGCTGGCGGACCGGGACGACGGCCCGGCGGCCCGTACGGCGACCGAGTCCCTGCTGCGCCGACTGGCGCACGGGGCCTTCGCCGCCCTCTCGCCGCCCTCCGAGGACGGTGTCTGATCGCTGAGCCGGGGGCGGCGTCTTTCTTGCCAGGGCCCGGGGCGGTGCCTCTCGCCAGGACCCTGAGGGCGTGACCTCTCGCCGCCGTCCTGAGGGCGGCACGCCCGGCTCAGGACCGGCCCGGCGGCCGATCGGGTGCGTACCGGCCGGCGGCGGCAGAATGGGGGCATGCCGATACCGAGCCGTGCCGCCCTCGTCGACCACCTCGTCCGCACACGTATCGCCGGGAACGTCGCCACCCCACGCGACAACAACCTCTCCCACTACCGCAAGCTCGCCAACGGGGACCGCCACTACTGGCTCGGCCTGGAGCTGGGGGAGCGCTGGCGCGATGAGCAGGACGTGCTGGCCGTGATGGCCGAACGGTGCGGCGTCGGCGACGACCCCGGCCACCGTGAGGGGCAGGACACCATCGACCCCGAGCTGACCGTCGACGCCCTGGACCGGCTCGCGGCCCGGCTGCGCAAGGCCGCCGCCGGACGGGAGCGGGTGCTCTTCGCCACCGGCCACCCCGGCGGGCTGCTCGACGTCCACCGCCAGACCGCCGACGCCCTGCGCGCGGCGGGCTGCGAGATCGTCCGCATCCCGGGCGGGCTGATGGCGGAGGAGGGCATGGTCTTCCAGTTCGCCGGCGTCGCCGTGCTGGAGCGGGGCGCGACGCTCTGGCACACCCACTCCCCGGCCCCGATGGCCGCGATCCTCGACGGCCTGGAGCACATCGGCGAACCCCAGCCGGATCTGGTGGTGGCGGACCACGGCTGGGCGGGCTGCGCCGGCCAGCGGGGGCTCGACGCGGTGGGGTACGCGGACTCCAACGACCCGGCGCTCTTCATCGGGGAGGCGGAGGGAACGCTCCAGGTGACGGTGCCGCTGGACGACCATGTGACCGATCCGCGCTTCTACGATCCGATGACGGAGTATCTGCTGGACGCGGCCGGGCTCTGCTGATGTCGGGGCCGGGTTCCGCCCCGGCCCAGCAGTTCCCGCGGTCCCGGGGCGGATATCACGGCGTGGTCTGCGATGTCCGGTGCATGCCTTGTTAGGGTGATCCGCTATTTGTCCCCTTGTGAAGGACCGCTCATGAGCATGCCTCCGTCCCCCTACCCCGCCGGACCGCCCATGTGGGCCCCGGAGCCCCCGCCGCCCCGCAACGGTCTGGGCATCAGCGCTCTGGTTCTCGGCATCGTGGGCGTGGTCTTCGGGTTCATCCCGTTTCTGTTCTGGATCACCGGCATTCTCGGCGTACTCGCCCTGATCTTCGGCCTCATAGGCCGCGGCCGGGCCGGCAAGGGCCTGGCCACCAACCGGGGAGTGGCGCTCTCCGGGGCCATCCTGGGCGGTCTGGCCACCGCCATGGCGATCGGCGGGCTGATCCTCACGATCTGGTTCGTCAACGACGTCGCCGAGAAGGTCGAGGAGAACAGCCGCGGGTACGAGGTCCCGGCCGTGACCGACGAGGAGTCGAAGGCCGCGGGGGACGAGGAGCAGGCGGCCGAGGAGGCGGCGGAGGAAGAGGCCGACAAGCCGCTGGCCTTCGGCGAGACGCGGAAGTACGCGGACGGCGTGAAGCTCACCGTCGGCAAGCCCGCCCCCTTCACCCCCGGCGAGTTCGCCGTGGGGCATGAGAAAGGCAATGTCGCCGTTCAGCTGAAGATCACCATCGTCAACGACGGCAAGAAGACGATCGACATCGGCCTCGCCGTGCCGACCGTGCGGGACGGCAAGGGCAAGTCCGCCGAGAGCGTCTTCGACGGCGAGAGCGCGACGGACATGTTCTCCGGCAAGCTGCTGCCGGGCAAGCAGGCGGTCGCCGACTACACCTTCTCGCTCTCGCCCGCCGGGGCGAAGGAGCTCCAGATGGAGCTCTCCCCGGGGCTGGACTACGAAGAGGCCATCTGGGTGGGCCCGGTCAAGTAACCCGGTGCCTGGTGCCCAGTAACCGGTGCCCCGTGTACGCCGGGCGGGCGCGACCCCGCGCGCCCGCCCGGCGGATTCCCGGGTATGAGCCTGGCCGGCTCCTCTCCCGACGGCTTCCTGGGCGCGAGCCCGGTCGGCTCCCCGCCCGGCGGATTCCCTGGGCGCGAGCCCGGTCCGGCGGCTTCCCGCCCGGTGGACCCCCCGGGCGCGAGCCCGGTCTCACCGGTCCTATGGCTCCCCGCCCGCCGCGACCTCCCGGCCCAGCCCCGGCGTCGGGTCCAGATAGACCCGCCGGATCGCCGGAAAGACCTCCCTGAGCTGCTCCTCCGCCTCCTCGCACGCCCACTCCACCTGCGCGGCGGTCGAGGCGTCCCGGAAGTCGACCTTCGCGGCGATCAGGATCTCCTGCGGCCCCTGGATGAGGGTGGTCAGCTCCAGTACGGCCACGATGTGCGGCACCGTCAGGATCTCCTCCCGGACCGCGTCCCGCAGCGGCGCGGGCAGCGGACGGCCGATGAGAAGCCGCGCGTTGCTGTGGCCCAGCACCCAGGCCACGTACACCAGCAGCAGACCGATGAGGATCGACGCGATCCCGTCCCAGATCCCGGACCCCGTGAGCTGCCCGCCCAGCAGCCCGCCCGCCGCCAGCAGCAGCCCCACCAGCGCCGCCGAGTCCTCCATGACCACCGCTTTGACGGCCGTGTCCGGGGTGACGCGCAGATAGCGCCCGGCGGGCACGCCGATCCTCGCCGCCTCGGCGCGCACCTGGCGCGCGCCCGTCCGCAGCGAGTAGCCCTCCAGGACGAAGGCGACGCCGAGCACGATGTACGAGACCAGGGGGTCGCCCGGCTCCTCGCCGTGGGTGAGGGTGTGGACGCCGTCGTACACGGCGAAGACCGCGCCGCCGACGAAGGTCGCGACGGCCGCCAGCAGCGCCCAGACATACCGCTCGGGGCCGTAGCCGAGCGGATGCTCCTCGTCGGCCGGGCGGGCGCCGCGTCTGAGCGCGGTGAGCAGCATCAGCTCGGTGACGGTGTCGGCGACGGAGTGGGCCGCCTCCGACAGCATCGCGCTGGAGCCGCTGAGCACGCCCGCGACGGCCTTCGCCACGGCGATCCCCAGATTGGCGACGGCGGCGACGACCACCGTGAAGACGCTCTCGCTCGGCGGGATGTCCGTTTCGCTCATACGGCGGACGGTATGCGCACGGCCCCGCGGAACGGCCGCGCCACGCGTGTACGGGCGCGAGGCGTACGGAGCCCGGGGCGTCGGCGGAGATGACGGCCGCGCCACGCGTGTACGGGCGGGCGAGCCACCGCGCTCAGCGCTCAGCGCGGGACCCTGATCACGCCCTCCTGGATCACCGTCATCGCCAGCCGCCCGTCCCGGGTGTGGATCCGCGCCTGGCCCAGCCCCCGCCCCCCGGACGCGGACGGCGACTCCTGGTCGTACAGCAGCCATTCGTCCGCGCGGAAGGGCCGGTGGAACCACATGGCGTGGTCCAGCGAGGCGCCGACGACATCGCCCACCGCCCAGCCGCCCCGGCCGTGCGCCAGCAGCACCGAGTCCAGCAGGGTCATGTCCGAGACATAGGCGGCCAGACAGGCATGGAGCAGCGGATCGTCCGAGAGCTCGCCGCCCGCGCGGAACCAGACCTGGGAGCGGGGCTCGCGCGGCTCGCCGACGCTGCCGTACGGCGGGGGCTGGACATAGCGCAGATCGACCGCCGCACGGGCTTCGAGCAGCCGGTCGACCGCGCCGGGGTCAGCGAAGCGGTCCGCGTACGACGGAAGGATCTCCGCCGCAGTCGGCAGCGACTCGGGATCGGGCGCGTCCGGCATCGGCGACTGGTGCTCCAGGCCCTCCTCATGGCACTGGAACGACGCGGTCAGCTGGAACACCGGTCTGCCGTGCTGGACCGCCGTCACCTGCCGGGTGGTGAAGGAGCGGCCGTCGCGGACGCGGTCGACCGTGTAGACGATCGGCACGCCGGGGTCGCCCTGTCGCAGGAAGTACGCGTGCAGGGAGTGCGCCGTGCGGTCGTCCGGGACGGTGCGGCCAGCGGCGGCCAGGGCCTGGGCCGCGACCTGGCCGCCGAACACCCTCGGCACCGCCGCCGAACGCGACCGGCCCCGGAAGATGTCCCGCTCGATCCGCTCCACATCGAGCAGATCGAGCAGGCCGTCGAGTGGCGAGCCCATGAACGCGGCTACAGACCCATGGACTTGGCGATGATCGACTTCATGACCTCGCTGGTCCCGCCGTAGATCCGGTTGACCCGGTTGTCCGCGTACAGGCGGGCGATCGGGTACTCGTTCATATAGCCGTAGCCGCCGTGCAGCTGAAGGCACTTGTCGATGACGCGGTGCGCCACCTCGGTGCAGAACAGCTTCGCCGAGGCCGCCTCCGCCGCGGAGAGCTCGCCCGCGTCATGGGCCTCCAGCGCCCGGTCCACGACCGCCTCGGCGGCGTCGACCTCCGCCTTGCAGGCGGCGAGTTCGAACTTGGTGTTCTGGAACGAGGCGACCGGCTTGCCGAAGACCATGCGCTCCTGGACATAGTCCTGGGTGAACCGGATGGCGGCCTTGGCCTGGGCATAGGCCCCCACCGCGATCGCCAGCCGCTCCTGGGGCAGGTTCTGGCCGAGATAGGCGAAGCCCTTGTTCTCCTCGCCGAGCAGATCCCCGGCGGGGACCTTGACGTCGGAGAAGGAGAGCTCGGCGGTGTCGGAGGTCTTCAGGCCCAGCTTGTCGAGCTTGCGGCCGACCGCGTAGCCGTCGAGACCGGTGTCCACCACGAAGAGGGAGATGCCGTGGCGGCGGTCCTCGGCGGTGGGGGCGGCGGTGCGGGCGCACACGATCACCCGGTCCGCGTGGACGCCGCCGGTGATGAAGGTCTTCGCGCCGTTGAGCACATAGTGGGTGCCGTCGTCGGAGAGCTTCGCGGTGGTCCGCATGCCCGCGAGGTCCGAGCCGGTGCCGGGCTCGGTCATGGCGATGGCGTACATGGCCGCGCCGGAGACGAAGTCGGGGAGCCAGCGCTTCTTCTGCTCATCGGTGGCGTAGCTCATCAGATATGGCAGACAGAGCGCGACATGGACGCCGGAGCCGCCGAAGGAGACGCCCGCGCGGGTGGTCTCCTCGGTGAGGATCGCCTGGTACTTGAAGGACTCCTCGCCCGCGCCGCCGTACTCCTCCGGCACCTCGATGCCGAAGACGCCCAGCTCGCCGAGTTTGTAGTAGAACTCGCGGGGCACCTGGCCGGCCGCGTACCACTCGTCGTACACGGGGACGACCTCGGCCTCGACGAAGGCGCGGACGGTGTCCCGGAACGCCTCGTGGTCCTCGTTGTAAACGCTGCGGCGCACGAACGCCTCCCTTGGAGTCCTGGGCACAGGTGACTGGCTAAGCGCTTGCTCAGGGCAAGTTACCGGCTAGTTAAAGGGGCTGTCCAGGCCGGGGGGAAGATGCGTAGGTCACAGGGCCGGGGCGGCGAACGGCGCGTCGCCGGTGCGGGGTTCGCCGCCGTGATCCGGTGCGGGGCGCCGTCGTCCCGTACGGATGGGGCGTACGGGTGGGGTGCCGTCGTCCCGTACGCGCGGGGCTCGGATGCCGTCCCGTACGCGCAGGGCTCGGATCGTGTCCCGTACGCCCGCGCTCAGATCCGGCGCAGGGCGAACCACAGCTCCATCCGTACATCCGGGTCGTCGAGGTCCTCCCCCAGCAGCGCCGCGCAGCGCGCGATCCGCTGCCGGACCGTGTTGCGGTGCACGCCCAGCGCCGTCGCCGTACGGTCCCAGCCGCCGTGGAGCGAGAGCCAGCAGCGCAGGGTCTCGACCAGCGCCGGGGCCTTTGCGAGCGGCGCCAGCAGCAGCCGGGCCTGTGCGGCGGCCTCCCCGGGCGGCAGCAGCGCGGACAGCGCGGCCCCCCGGTGCCGGACCAGCTCCGCGCCGGTCGCCACGGCGCGCTGAAGAGCCCGCGCCGCCTGGGTGTCGGCCGCCGCGAGCTGCTCCGGGCCCACCGGTTCGCTGACCCCGAGCACCCACCCCGGCCGCGCCGCCACCCGGGGTCCGGCGCTCTGCCCGCCGCCGTTCCCGTTGCCGCCGTCCCCGCCGTCGCCGGGGAGCAGGACGCGTACGGTGCCGTCCT
>NZ_VCLA01000155.1 GCF_009600885.1 Streptomyces jumonjinensis | reverse complement strand
CGGGCGGCGGCGCTGCTCGCCCCCGGCTCGCCCGGCCGCCCCCTGCTCGACTTCCGCCGGGGGCTGGTCGCCGAGCACATCGGCGGCTCCGCGCAGGCGGCCCGCGCCGCCTACCGCCGCGCCCATGAGGGGGCCGCCGGATACGGGGACGCCCTGCTGCTCTCCTTCACCTGGCGGCATCTCGCCGGACTCGCCTTACAGGAAGGGGAGTCCGCCGAGGCGCGGCACGGCTTCGGGGAGTCGCTGCGCATCCGGGTGGAGCTGGGCTATCTCATCGGTACGGCTCCGGCGCTGGCCTCACTCGCCGACTGCGAGCCCGAGCCGGAGGCGGGCAGACTCCGGGCGGAGGCCGGGCGGCTCTTCCGGCTGCTGGGCGGGGTGCCGGTCTCGCTGGCGGCCCGGCTCACTCCGCCGCCGCAGCAGAGCACTCCGCCGCCGCAGCCCGAACCGGCCGCTTAGGGAGCGCCGGGCCTTCCGTTCGGTCCGAATCAGGCGACCGGGCGACACCGGTCCGTACGGCGGGCAGGCCGGCACCCCGCCGCCGGGACCGGGCAGACCCGCCGCCGGAGCCGGGCAAGCCCGCGGCCGGCCCGACGGCCCGGCGAACCCGCGAACCCGCGAACCCGCGAACCGGACCGCTCAGAGGTCCATCCCCTCGAAGTGATCGCGGATCAGGGAGCGCGCCCGCGCCGGGTCGCCGGAGATCAGCGCTTCCAGCAGCGCCGTGTGCTGCTCCGCGTCGGCCGTCAGCGCGGCGCGGCGGCCGGCCGGTCCGGTGCGAGGGGGCCACTGGGAGCGCCGGTGGAGGTCGTCCGCGACCTCCAGCAACTGGTCGTTGCCCGCCAGGGCGAGCATCGCGCGGTGGAAAGCACGGTCGGCCTCCGCGTACCGCGCGGGGTCGTCGGACGCGGCGGCCGACTCGGTCGCCGCCGCCAGGGGACGCAGCTCGCTCCAGCGCGCCGCGGGCACCGTACGGGTCAGCCGGATGATCACCGGAAGCTCGATCAGGGCCCGTACCTGGGCGAGTTCGGCGAGTTCGCGGGGGCTGCGGACAGCCACCCGGAAGCCCCGGTTGGGGACCACCTCGACGGCGCCCTCGGACGCCAGCCGCTGCATCGCCTCCCGGACGGGGGTGGCGGACACCCCGAAGCGCTCGCCGAGCACGGGGGCGGAGTAGACCTCACCGGGGATCAGCTCCCCGTCGGCGAGGGCGGAACGGAGCGCCTGGAGGATCTGCCCGCGTACGGAGTGCCGCTGGACGGTGCGCGAACCGTTCCGGTGCGGACCGTTCCGGTGGGCCGGATGCGCCGCGCCCGGGTGCGCCGCGCCCGGATGCGGGGCGGACGGCTCGCCGCGGCTGTGCTCGCCATGGGCCTGCTCCGGAACCCGTGAACTGCCCGGGGACTGGGCGGAGTACGGCCCCGCCGCCGCGGCCCCGGGCCGGTACGGCTGAGCGGACGGCGCCGTCTCACGCGCTCGGGCCTGCTCCACTCGGGTCCTCCTCCGGCCGGATGCCGGGCCCCGCTGGCATGCCCCGGGCCCTGTGTGCACGATAGGCGGACCGGACCTCACGTCAAACACCGGCCAGTTCGGGTAAGGTAAGGCTTACCTGCTAACGATCGCGATTCGGTGGTCCGGCATGACACTGCCCGCTCTTCTCCCGCCCGCGCTCGCGTCGCCCGTCGCGCACGCGTACGCCCGCCTGTCCGAGGTCTTCCCCGGCCTGGCCGTGGGCGAGCTGAAGACGGAGGAGCGCCCTCCGTCCGGCGGCGGCTGGGTGAACGCCGGCGAACTGGCGCTCGGCGGCGCGGCCCTGGACTCCTTCCTCGAATGGGACCACCTCCAAGTACTGCGGGACCACGGCGCGGAGGCACGCCCCGACGTGGTGGCCGGGTTCGGCTTCCACCGGTACGCCTGGCCGGCCGCTCTGCTGATGACCGTCCCGTGGTTTCTGCTCCGGCGGGTCCCCCGGCTGTCGCCCGAGGACGTCTCCTTCCACCGGACGCTCGGTCTGATGACCATCCGGGTCACGGAGTTCTCCTGTCTGCCGGAGGATCCGGCGGCGGCGCTGCCCGGGGCGCGCGTGGCGGCCGACGAGGAGGCCCTGCGGGCCGAGCTCCGCTCCGCCTTCGCCGCGCACATCGAGCCCGTCCTGGACGGCTTCCGGCCGCGCACCCGGCGCGGCAAGCGGGCCCTGTGGGGCATGGCGACGGACGATCTGATCGAGGGGCTCTGGTACATCGGGAATCTGCTCGGCGAGGAGCGGCGGGCGATGGCCGAACTCGAAGAGCTGCTGCCGGGGACGGTCAAGCCGTACGTCGGAGCCCCCGGCTTCCGGGACCTGACGGGACCTCAGGGCGAGCGACTGCCCACCCGGGACCGCGCCACCTGCTGCCTGTTCTATACACTGCGGCCCGACGACACCTGTGTCACCTGCCCGCGCACCTGCGACACGGCGCGGGTGTCGAGGCTGCTGCCGAGCGCCTGATCGGCGCCTCACGGCAGTTGGCTCGCTTCGGATGTCACGCCATGCTTCCGGGTGATATAAATCGTACGCAACTCAGTCTGCCCATATGGCAGTTCGAGTAAAACCCATCTATCCGTGTGCCGTATGGCCCCATTGGCGTTCTCTTGCCACAAAACCCCCTGGGATCGCCCGGACTTCGGTCAATATGGCGGCCGAAAAGCCCTACCGCGATGCAGATGCAAGGGACACCAACATGAGAGACATATCGCTCACCTGGCTCCTTCCCGGCGGCGTGATGGTCGTGGGAGTCCTGGTGGCGGTCGCCGTACTGGCGCGCGGCAAGAAGGTCGCCGGCAAGTCGGCACAGCCGGAGGACTCCTGGGAGCGGAACGAGGAACGCCGCAGGCGTAAGGAAGCCCTCTACGGCACGGCGTCCTATGTTCTCCTCTTCTGCTGTGCCGCGGTCGCCGCCGCGCTCTCCTTCCACGGACTGGTCGGCTTCGGTCGGCAGAATCTGAACCTCTCCGGGGGCTGGGAGTATCTGGTGCCCTTCGGTCTGGACGGGGCGGCGATGTTCTGCTCCGTTCTGGCCGTACGCGAGGCCAGCCACGGCGACGCGGCCCTCGGGTCGCGGCTGCTCGTATGGACGTTCGCGGGCGCGGCGGCCTGGTTCAACTGGGTGCACGCGCCGCGGGGCATAGACCACGCGGGCGCTCCGCACTTCTTCGCGGGCATGTCGCTGTCGGCCGCCGTTCTCTTCGACCGGGCGCTCAAGCAGACCCGCCGGGCCGCGCTCCGCGAGCAGGGCCTGGTGCCCCGTCCGCTGCCGCAGATCCGCGTCGTACGGTGGCTGAGGGCTCCCCGGGAGACCTTCAACGCCTGGTCGCTGATGCTCCTTGAGAATGTGCGCACCCTGGACGAGGCGGTGGAGGAGGTCCGCGAGGACCAGCAGGCCAAGAAGGAGGCCCAGGCGCGGGCCAAGGATCAGGCGAAGCTCGACCGGGCGCGCATCAAGGCCCTCAACCGGCAGCACCGCGCATGGGGCCGGGGCCGTATCGTCCGGGAACCCGATCTGCCCGTTCTCGCCGCCGGTTCCGGGACGCCGTCGTCGGGCGGCTCCGGTTCATCGGGAGGCTCCGCACAGGCCCTCACCGAGGGATCGAAACCTGTCGCGGAGCCTGCCATAGAAGCCGGACCGCTGCCTTCTCTCTCCCGAACCTCTCTCCCGTCCCACCGTCCGGCCGCCGGAAGTGAACCGATCACAGTGGATCTCACCGCCGAGGACGACACTCAGACGCTGCCCCGGCTGGATTCGCTGGAGCGGAAACTGAAGGATCTCGAAAGACAGTTCGGCTGATCCGGTCACCGGCTGAGCGAACTGAATGAACTGCATGAACTGCATGAACTGAACAAGCTGTACGAGCACGAGCGGCCCGTCCGGGCCGAAGCGTCAGGAAGGCCGGTCAGAGAACCCTCAGACCGGCCTTTCGCGCAGTTCGAACCAGACCACTTTGCCCGCGCTCTGCGTCCGTACGCCCCAGGAGTCCGCGAGGCTCTGCACCAGCGCCAGCCCCCGGCCGTTGACGTCGAGCGGATCCCGCCGCCGGTGCGCCGGATCGGGCAGCGGCAGCCCGGCCATGAAGTCCCGCACCTCGACCCGGAGGGTGGCGGAGGCGACGGTGGCGGTGACCACCGCGCCATGGCCCGTGTGGACGAGCGCGTTGGTGACCAGCTCGCTGGCGAGCAGTTGGGCCACATCCGCTGTGTCGGGTCCGTCCCACTGACCCAGCAGTTCCCTGAGCACCCGCCGTACCTCGGACACCGACTTCAGGTCGGTGCAGCCTAATCGCCGGTGCAGCGGCTCGGGTTCCGCCGCCGCGCCCGGCGTCATCGACGGCAATCGGTCCGCCGCCCGGTTCGCGCTCCGCTCGGCCGAGAGCTCGGCCGAGAACTCGGCCGGCAGCCCGGCCGCCCGGTTCCCGGGGTGATCCGCCGACAGCTCGGCCGGTGTGTCCAGCGCTCCCTCCGGCAACGCCCCCCGCTCCCCTCTGCCCGGGATTCCCCCGAATCCGCCGTAGCCGCCGTGGTGACCCCCGTGGCCCCCGGTACCGGCCCCTCCCTGACGCCCAATCATCATCCCCACCCGTACGTCGGACCTCTGCTGTCACACAGTCTGTGTGCCGGACACTTCCACGGAGTGGATTGCCCCCGCCGGGGGTTACCCACGCCTGTCGAACGCCCGCCCGTTGCGCGAAGTCAGGCTTTTGGTACCGGGTGCGGACACCGGCTACGGCCATCGCCTGAGACGATCGTCGTCCCGCTGTGGGGTCCGGCGTCTCAGGGTCTGGGCACATTACGCAGATTGGACCGGGCCATCTGCACCATGCGGCCCACTCCGCCATCGAGCACGATCTTGCTCGCGGAGAGCGCGAATCCGGTCACCATCTCGGCGCTGATCCTGGGCGGGATGGAGAGCGCGTTGGGATCGGTGACCACATCCACCAGAGCGGGTCCCTTCTGCCGGAAAGCCTCTTTCAAGGCCCCCGCCAGGTGTTTCGGCTTCTCGACCCGTACGCCGAATGCCCCGGCGGCCTGGGCGACCGCCGCGAAGTCCGGATTGACGTTGGTCGTTCCGTACGAGGGAATCCCGGATACCAGCATCTCCAGCTCCACCATGCTCAGCGCAGAATTGTTGAAGACCACCACCTTCACCGGAAGGTCGTACTGCACCAGGGTGAGGAAATCCCCCATCATCATGGTGAATCCGCCGTCGCCGGACATGGAGACGACCTGACGGCCACGGTCGGCGAACTGCGCGCCGATGGCCTGCGGCAGCGCGTTGGCCATCGACCCATGGCTGAAAGACCCGATGATCCGGCGGCGGCCATTGGGCGAGAGATAGCGGGCGGCCCAGACATTGCACATTCCGGTGTCGACGGTGAAGATCGCGTCGTCGTCGGCGAGGTCGTCCAGCACCGAGGCCACATACTCCGGATGGATCGGGATATGCCGGTCCACCTTGCGGGTGTACGCCTTGATCACGCCCTCCAGCGCGTCGGCGTGCTTCTTCAGCATCCGGTCCAGGAACCGGCGGTCCGACTTGGCCCGCACCCGGGGAGTGATGCAGCGCAGGGTCTCGCGCACATCGCCCCAGACGGCGAGATCCAGCTGGGAGCGGCGGCCGAGGTTCTCGGGCCGGATGTCCACCTGGACGATCGGCACATCGTCGGGGAGAAAGGCGTTGTACGGGAAGTCCGTGCCCAGCAGGATCAGCAGATCGCACTCATGGGTGGCCTCATAGGCCGCGCCGTAGCCGAGCAGGCCGCTCATGCCGACGTCGTAGGGATTCTCGTACTGAATCCACTCCTTGCCGCGCAGCGCATGCCCGACCGGCGATTTCACGCGTTCGGCGAACTGCATCACCTCGGCGTGCGCACCGGCCGTGCCGCTGCCGCAGAAGAGGGTGACCCGGCGGGCGTCGTCGATCATCCGGACGAGCTTGTCGATCTCGGCGTCACCGGGGCGGACCGAGGGCCGGGAGGTGATCAGGGCGTGCTCGACGGACTTCTCGGGCGCGGGCCGGGAGGCGACGTCGCCGGGGAGCGATACGACGCTGACCCCGCTGCGGCCGATCGCGTGCTGGATCGCCGTCTGGAGGAGCCGGGGCATCTGCTGGGGGTTGGAGATCAGCTCGCTGTAGTGGGAGCACTCGCGGAAGAGCTGGTCGGGGTGGGTCTCCTGGAAGTAGCCGAGGCCGATCTCGCCGGAGGGGATGTGGGAGGCGAGGGCGAGCACGGGGGCCATGGAGCGATGGGCGTCGTACAGGCCGTTGATGAGGTGGAGATTGCCGGGGCCGCAGGAGCCGGCGCAGGCCGCGAGCGCGCCGGTGATCTGGGCTTCGGCGCCCGCGGCGAAGGCGGCGGTCTCCTCGTGCCGGACCTGGATCCAGTCGACGGCGTCGTTGCGGCGGATGGCGTCCACGACGGGGTTGAGGCTGTCGCCGACGACTCCGTACAGCCGCCGGACGCCGGCGCGGACGAGGATGTCGACGAACTGCTCGGCGACGCTCTGCTTGGCCATGGGATGCGCAGCCTTTCCGCGGGTGGGGGCCTGAGGTCCATCAACCCATGGCCGGCGCGGTTTCGCCTGTCGGCCTCGTCCTTCGGAGAGGCGGACCCTCACCCCTCCCAGACGGCGGCGGCCGTGCGGTCGTCCGCGTATCCCTTCACCCTGAGCTGGGTGTCGGCGAGGAACGCGGCGAGGCCCGGGGGCCCGTCCGGATCCGCCCAGCGCCCGGCCAGCTCGGCGGCGAGCGCGGGCTCCTCGCGCAGCGGTTCGGCGAGACCCGCGCTGCACAGCAGCAGGGTGTCGCCCGGGCGGGCGACACAGGCCCGGAACCGGAACGGATCGGCGGGGAGCGGGGGCGGCTCGGCCGGCCCGGGCTCGGGATGCGGGGGCTCGGCGTGCGGGGGCTCGGCGTGCGGGGGCTCGGGGCGGCGGGGCTCCAGGTCCTGCCAGCGGCCGTCCCTGAGCCGGAAGAGCCCGCCGGGACCGAGGCCGAAGACGATACGGAGGCGGCACTCCGGGTCGGCAGGGAGCAGCAGACAGCGCAGCCCGGCGGGGTACTCGCCGGGCGGTGCGCCCGGCTCGGCGGCGGCGCGCAGCCTTCCGAAGCCGCGTTCGGCGAGCCGCTGGAGCCCGGATCTCAGCTCGCCGCGCCGGTCGGCCCTGATGTCCTCGGCGAGCCGGGCGTGGCTCTGTCCGACGGCCGCGCCGACCCGGTGGCAGGCGTCGGCCGCGGCGCGCTGGGCTCCTTCGGCGGCGCGCACCCCGCCGGCCACGGCGACGAGGACCAGGGCCCCGGTCCCGCTGCCGAACCGGGCGGTGAGCAAGGAGTCTCTGCGGGGCTGTCCGCGGTAGCGGGCGGAGTCCCCGCGCATGGACACGGCGCGGAGGGTGCCGGAGCCATATCGGGCGCCGTCGAGGGCGGTGTCGGCGACGAGCTGTCCGAGCTCTCCGGCACAGGCGGCGGGGAGGGCCGTGGGCTCGGCGGCGTAGGTGGGCGGTCCATCGCCTATATGGCCCGGATGCGGGGCTCGCGGGGCCGGGGAGACGGGCGTCGGCGTCACGGGCGGCGGCTCAGACGCGGTGCGGGAGACAGGCGGCGGCGTCACGGCACGGACGGGCGGCGTCACGGACGGCGGCTCCACTGCGTGGAGGGGCGGCCGGGGCCGGGGCGGCGGAAGAGGCGGCTCCCAGGGGGCGCGGACCCGTAACGGCTCCGCGCGGGGTATGCCGCGTAAGCGTGCCGTGTCCGGCGCCGCCGGGCCCGGCGGCGGCTCCGCTCCCCCGCTCGGCGGGGCCGTCGCCAGTACGGCCGAGCCGAAGCGGGCGTCCAGGGTGTCGTCCGGCGCTGAATCCGGACCCGGCTCCGGACCCGGCTCCGGACCCGGCTCCGGAGCGGACTCGTCAGCGGAATCGTCGTACAGCCGGTTCCACCAGTCGTCTTCGGGCTGCTGGCTCATGTCCGTCATTCTTCACCGCGAGAGTGGCGGAACACCGGGTCAACCCGGAAAGCCGCCGCCGGTGAGTACGGTGAACTTGACGCGTGGACCATGGATATGACATTGCGTCATACCGCAGCACCGGGCCGGGAGCACCGGCCGGTCCGATGGGCGACGGCGCCGCGGTGCGCTCCCCCGCGCGTCCCGGGCCCGCCGCCGGGACCAGCGGCGCTCCCCCGCGGACGCCCCGCCTCCGGAGCGTCCGTCAAGCGCGTGCACCACGGGGCCGCCCCGATGCGGGATCACTCGGACGAACGGGGATGATATGCGGGATATGAAGGGGGTTTCCGGTGCTGGGAGCGATTGGTCTCGACGCGAGACAGGAGTCCGCGTACCGCGCGCTGGTCGCGCTCGGAGCGGCGGAGGTCACCGATCTCGCGCACCGGCTGGCGCTGCCGGAGACCGACACCGAACGCGCTCTGCGGCGGCTCGAACAGCAGGGGCTCGCCGCGCGTTCCTCGGCCCGCCGGGGCAGGTGGGTGGCGGCTCCCCCCGGCGCCGCCCTGGGCGCGCTGCTGACCCAGCAGCGGCAGGAGCTGGAGCAGGCGGAGGCCGCGGCGGCGACGCTGGCGCGGGAGTACCGCGCCGAGGCGGCCGAGCCCGCCGTGCACGATCTGGTGGAGGTGGTGACCGGCGCGGTCGCGGTCGCCAACCGGTTCGCCCAGCTCCGGCTCGGCGCGGCGGAGGAGCTCTGTGTGCTGGTCGCCGACGCCCGCACGGACGCGGGCCCGGCCGGGCCGGGCGTCGTCCGGCGGGTGGTCATCGAGCGCGAGGCCCTCGCCGCCCCGGGCGGCACCGCCGGGCTGACCGCCGAGCTCGCCCGCGGTGAGCGGGTACGGGTGGTGGACCGGGTGCCGAGCGGGCTGGTCGTCGCCGACCGGGCGCTGGCGATGGTCCCGCTGACGGCCCGCGACACCGATCCCGCGGCGCTCGTCGTCCACGGCTGCGGTCTGCTGGAGTCGCTGCTCGGTCTCTTCGAGGCCGTCTGGCGTGAGGCGCTGCCGCTGCGGCCGGCCGCCGGCGGTTACGAGGAGGGGGCGTGCGGCCCCGACGCCACCGATCTGGAGATCCTCTCGCTGCTGCTCGCCGGGATGACGGACGCTCGGGTGGCCAAGCGGCTGGAGCTCGGGCTGCGGACGGTGCAGCGCCGGGTGAAGGGGCTGATGGAGCTGGCGGGGGTGACGACCCGCCTTCAGCTGGGCTGGCACGCGTACGCGAAGGGCTGGGTGGCCCGCGATCCCTGGGAGTGAGCCGGGCGCCGCCCGGCCCGGCCCTGAGGTGCGAACTGCATAAACCGCCCCGATCCCGCACCCTGGGCAGATGGGCGTGGAGCAGCTGCTGCTGGTCGGCCTGGTGATGGCGCTGGGTCTCGTCGGCGTCCTGGTCCCCGGTGTGCCCGGCCGGTGGCTGGTCTGGGCGGCGATGCTCTGGTGGGCGCTGCACGAACTGTCCGCACTCGCCTGGACGCTGCTGGTCGCCGCCACGGCGCTGCTCCTGGTCGACCAGGTGGTGGTCTGGCTGCTGCCCTCCCGGCGGATCCGGGGTACGGGCATCTCCCCCCGGGTGGCCGCCTGCGCGGGTCTGGGGGCCGTGGCGGGCTTCATCGTGCTGCCCGTGGCAGGCGCGATACCGGGCTTCATCGGCGGGATCTACGCTACGGAGCGGCACCGGCTGGGCGGGCACGGTCCGGCCATGGCGTCCACCCGGGCGGTGATGCGCGGGGCGGGGACGAGTCTGCTGGTGGAGCTGTTCGCCTGTCTGCTGGTGGTGGGGGCCTGGCTCGGGGCCGTGATCTGGGGCTGACGGGGCCAACGCGACCGCCACGACCGCCGCACAACACCCTGAATGCGGTTCATATGAGCAGAGACACCTCGGATCTCTCTCTCCATATTGACTGCCCCTGACCTCTTGCCTACGTTCCGTCCATGGACAGCTCGGATGAATGGACTCGGTCTCCACACTGAGCCGCCGGGAGGCGACATGGCATCCGCACACGGCACCCCCGCTCCGGACTCACCAGCTCCGGTTCCGGTTCCGGTTCCGTCCAGAAGATCCGTCATCGCCGGCGGCTCCGCGCTCGCCGTGCCCACGCTCGCCGCCCCCGCACAGGCCGCACCCGCGCTCGCCGTCCCCGCACAGGCCGCACCCGCCGGACGGAGCGCCGAGGTCGCCGAAGTCACCGAGGTCGCCGTACGGGAGGACAGCTGGCGCACGGTCCTCGACGACGCCGACCTCGTCTGGCAGCGGATGCCGAAGACCTGGTTCGAGGGCCCCTATCTCGGCAATGGCCTGCTCGGCTCCGGAATCTACGCCGAGCCCGGCGGGAAGAACGCCGTCCGATTCAGTGTGCAGCACTCCGAGGTACAGGACCACCGCCCTGAGTTCGGCTCGCTCTTCGGGCTCGCCCGGCTGCCCATCGGCCATTTCACCCTGGAGCCGGTCGGCGCCATCACCGGACTCGACTGGCGGCTGGGGCTCCATGACGCCGAGCTCACCGGCGCCCTCACCACCACGGCGGGCACCCTGCGGCTGCGCGCCTTCGTCCACACCACCGCCTCCGTGCTCGCCGTCGAGGTCACCCCGAGCGAAGGCGAGAAGGACTTCCGCTGGGTCTTCCACCCGGCCGACGCGATCAGCCCGCGCGCCGCCTTCCGCCCGCTGCCCGAGGGCTACCGGGGCAACCCCCCGGCCGTCGTCGAACGCCACGGCGATCTGCACGCCGCCGTACAGCCGCTGCTCGCCGGGGGCGAGCATGCGACCGCCTGGCGCGAGCTGACCACCCGCTCGGGCCGCCGCACCCTCCATGCGACAGTGGCGCACTCCCACCCCCGTAAGACGGCACGCGCCCGTGCGCTGCGGACGGTACGCCGCGCCTCAGCGGTCCCGTACGACGCCCTCGCCCGTCCCCACCGCACCTGGTGGGACCGGTTCTACCGGAAGAGCTTCCTCTCCCTGCCCGACGCCCGGCTCCAGCGCTTCTACTGGATCCAGCTCTACAAGGCCGCGTCCGCCGCCCGCCGGGACGCGCCCGTGATGGCGACCTGCGGACCCTGGCTGGAGCCCACTCCCTGGCCCAACACCTGGTGGAACCTCAACGTCCAGCTGGAGTACTGGCTGATCCACGGCTCCAACCACCTCGAACTCGACGCGGTGACCCGGGCCCTGAGCGAATTCCGGGACCAGCTGACGGCCGAGGTGGCCCCCGCCTACCGCGCGGACTCGGCGGGCATCCCCCGTACCACCGACACCCGTCTCGTCAACGGCGGCTCGACCCCCTCCGGCCAGGGCTACGGGGTGGGAATCCCCGGCCGTAACCCGCCCACGCCCGAGGTCGGCAACCTCACCTGGGCGCTGCACAACGTCTGGCTGTCCTACCGCCACACCATGGACGTCTCGATCCTCCGGGACACCCTCTTCCCGCTGCTGCGCCGGGCGGTCTCCTACTATCTCCACTTCCTGACCCCCGGCGCGGACGGCAGGCTCCATCTGCCGCCGACGTTCTCCCCCGAGTACGGAGTGGACGCGCCGGACTGCAACTACGATCTGATGCTGCTGCGCTGGGGCTGCCGCACCCTGCTGGATTCGGCCGCGGAGCTCGGCGTACGCGACCCGCTGGCCCCCCGCTGGCAGGAGGTCCTGGCCAGGCTCACGCCCTATCCGGCCGACGCCGGCGGCTACATGATCGGTGCGGGGGTCCCCTTCGCCAAGTCGCACCGTCACTACTCCCATCTGCTCGCGATCTATCCGCTGTACGAGGTCACGGGCCGCACAGCCGAGGAGCGGGCGCTGATCGAGAGGTCGCTGAAGCACTGGGTGAGCTTCGAGGGAGCGCTCCAGGGCTACACCTTCACCGGGGCCGCCTCCATCTCCGCGCTGCTGGGCGAGGGCGAGAACGCCCTCCGTTTCCTGGAACAGCTGATGACCCGGTTCATCCAGGCCAACACCCTGTACAAGGAGTCGGGCCCGGTCATCGAGACCCCGCTGTCGGCGGCCCGGTCGCTGCACGACATGGTCTGCCAGTCCTGGGGCGGGGTCATCCGGGTCTTCCCGGCGCTGCCCGGAGTCTGGCGGGAGGCGGCCGTGCACGACTTCCGTACGGAGGGGGCGTTTCTGCTCAGCGCGGTACGGGAGGAGGGCCGCACCCGCTGGATCCGGCTCCACAGCGAGGTCGGCGCGCCCTGCGCCGTACGCCATGGGATCGCGGGGCCCGTCGAGGTGCGGGACGGGAGCGGGCGACGGCTGCGGCACGAGGACGCGGGCGACGGCGTGATCCGGATCCGGCTGCGCGCGGGGCGGTCGGCGCTGATCACCGCCGAGGGCGACCGGCCGCGTCCGGTGATCGCGCCGGTACGGCCGAACGCCCCGGCTCCCCGCTGGGGGCTGCCCGGCTGAGGCCCCGCCGGGCAGCCCCCGCGGAGCCGAGCCGCTCAGGCCGTCTCCGCGAGCCTGCTCAGGCCGTCTTCGCGGGGACGCGCAGACCGGCGAGGTCCACGGCGTCCGCCATGGCCTGGTATCCGGCGTCGTTGAAGTGGAGATGGTCGCCGGGGTCGTAGGCGGGCAGGATCCGCTCGGGCCGCTGGGGGTCGCGGACCGCCGCGTCGAAGTCGGCCACCCCGTCGAAGAGTCCACCGGTTCTGATGAAGCGGTTCACCGACTGGCGTACGGCCTCCCGGGCCTCGGTCCAGCCGCTGTGGCCGCCGAAGGGGGCGATCGTCCCGCCGATGACCCGGATGCCCCGGGCGTGGGCGCGCGCTGCCAACTGGCGGTAGGCGGCGGCGAAGGCGGCCGGGTCGGTCTGTTCCGGTCTGCCCTTGATGTCGTTGACGCCCTCCATCACGATGACGGCGCGGACCCCGGTATGGGTGAGGGCGTCGGCGTCGAAGCGGCTCAGCGCGCTCGGCCCGGTGCCGTCGAGCAGCAGCCGGTTCCCGGCGATCCCGGCGTTCAGCACCCCGAGCCGCCGGTGCGGGGGCAGCGCCGCCAGCCGGGCGGCGAGCCGGTCGGGCCAGCGGCGGTCGGCGCTGTTCGTCGAGCCGGAGCCGTCGGTGATGGAGTCGCCGAAGGCGACCACACTGCCCCGGGTGAGCGGGCTGAGGATGTCGACGCCCGCCAGGTAGTACCAGGATCCGGTGGTGGCGGTGTACGCCGCGCCGCTCTCATCGGCGGTGTGATCGCCGCCGGGGGCGATGAAGTTGGTCTGGACGGCGGAGCGGTGATACGTCGCCGGGCCGGAGTCGGCGGGGGTGTGGAGGGTGACCAGCAGATGGGCGGCGGCCCGCACCCACAGCGGCACGGGGTCGGTGACCAGGTCCCGCCCTGCGGGGACGGTGATGGCCGCCGCGCCCCGGTGGGTGACCCTGCGCACCGAACCGGGGACCGCGCCGGGGCTCTTCGGCGCACCGGGGGTCTGGAGGGCGACGGTGACCGCGCCGAGCCGCAGCGGGGCGGTGCCGAACCGGTTGGTGATCCTGATCCGGACGGCGTAGCCGCCGGCGCTGGTGTGGACGACATTGCGGATGGAGGCGCCGGGCAGTCCCGGGACCGCGTGGGAGGGGGCAGCCGCCCAGGTTCCGGTCCAGCCGATCCAGGGCGTGCCGGCGGGCGTACGGGCCGCGGCGGGGCTCGCGGGGAGTACGCCCGAGGCGGTGAGAAGGGTGAGGGTCACCGCGGCGACCAGGGTGGACAGCGGTCGTCTGCGTGCAGTCATACGGCTCTGCCTGTTCCGGTCGGGGCCGCGGCTGCCGCGGCCTCGGACATGACCTGTGGATGCACTGTCGCAGGCATCGCGGGGTCTGCCCAGGACGGAGCGCCGCCGGCGGCGGAGATCCGGCCCGGGAACGGCGACCCGGTGCGGGAACGGCGGGGTCCGTCGTGTGAGGCTTCACGGATGACCGATTTCACCGAGGCCGAGCGCGTGTATCTCGCGAGCCAGCGACTGGGCCGGCTGGCGACCGTGGACCCCAAGGGGCAGCCGCAGGCGAACCCCGTCGGTTTCTTCCCCCGCGACGACGGGACGATCCTGATCGGCGGCCACGCGCTGGCGACGACGAAGAAATGGCGCAATCTGCGGGCGAACCCGAAGGTGGCGCTGGTCGTGGACGACATGGTGAGTCTGCGGCCCTGGAAGGTGCGGGGGGTGGACATCCGGGGCGAGGCCGAACTGCTGACGGGTCCGCACGAACTGGGTCCGCACTTCAGCGAGGAGCTGATCCGGATCCACCCGCACACGATCCACAGCTGGGGTCTGGAGGGGTAGCGCACGCCGCCCGGTCGGGGCCCGGGCCCCGAACAGCACGGGCCCGGGTGACGCGTACGCTCCCCCGGGCCCGTCCGCTCACCTCAGACGACCGCGCTTGGCCTCCACGGCCGCGCGCCCCTGCGCGCCCTTGATCCGCCACTCGCGGCGCATCTCGGCACGGGCACGGGCGTCCGTCTTGGCGACGATGTACCGGTTCTCCCGGATCAGCTTGCGGTAGCTGGTGAGCCGGCGCTCCGCCAGCGACCCGTCCGCGATCGCCGCCAGCACGGCGCACCCGGGCTCGGCCTCGTGTCCGCAGTCGTGGAACCGGCACCCTTCGGCGAGTTCCTCGATCTCCGAGAAGGTCTGCCCCACCCCGGCCCCGGCGTCGAAGAGACCGACCCCCCGCAGCCCTGGGGTGTCGATCAGCACACCGCCGCCGGGCAGCGCGAGCAGATTCCGGGTCGTGGTGGTGTGCCGGCCCTTGCCGTCCGTCTCCCGGGCGGCCTGGACCGCCATCGTCTCCTCGCCGATCAGGGCGTTGGCGAGGGTGGACTTCCCCGCGCCGGAGACCCCGAGCAGCACCGTCGTACCGCCGGAGACGGCGGCGGTGAGCACCTCGACGCCCTCGCCGGTCAGCGAGCTGACGGGGTGGACGGGCACTCCGGGGGCGGTGGCCTCCACATCCTGGACCAGATAGGAGAGCCCGGTCGGGTCCGGGACCAGATCGGCCTTGGTGAGCACGACATGGGGCTGTGCCCCGCTCTCCCAGGAGGGTGCCGACGTATGCAGCAGTGCATCACCGTTCGAGCTGGACATCGCGAGGGCGAGGAACCGCTCGATCCGCCCGAGGTCGAGTTCGACCGCGAGCGACACACAGATGACGATGGTGTCGATGTTAGTGGCCAGGACCTGGCCCTCGGAACGCTTCGACGACGTCGACCGCACGAAGGCGGTCCGGCGCGGCAGCAGCGTCCGGACATACCTCGGGTCACCACCGGCCGGGTCGACGGCGACCCAGTCACCGGTGCACACGACCTTCATCGGGTCATGAGGAACGACGAACGCGGTGTCGGCGCGCACGATGCCCTCGGGGGTGAGAACATCGCACAGCCCTCGGTCGACGCGGACGACCCGGCCGGGGACAAGACCCTGCGCGGCGTATGGAGCGAACGCGTCGGCCCAGCCCTCGTCCCAGCCGTACGGAGTGAGAGCAGCCTCGACCGCGGCGGAGGCAGCAGAAGAAGACAGGTTCAGCGGATTGCTGGACAAGACGGGAACCCCTTACAAAGGGTGAAGGGTGGCCCCGGCGAGCGCGCTCGGCGCGCGGAAGTGTGTGGGTGTCAGCCGAAGACCACAGGGGTGGGAAGGATGAACTCCTGAGTGCGGGCAGCGCCCGAGACCGTGACCGTCATCACTGTCCTCACCTCCTGCTTCCTCGACGAACCGACAACCTAGCCAGGGCGGCGCACGACCTTCCCGGCGGAACGGGATGAAGACTAGACCCGCCCCGCCGACCCACGCCACCCATTTATTGGCGGGTGCGCCCGCACCCGGCCAGCCGTCGGCCGTCCATCACACGGCGAGGCACATCCCAGCCGGCGAGAGGACGCGTGCGCCGCCGATCTCCACCCTCGGCCTCCGGTAGCTCACCGGTACCCCGGACCGGGTGACGAAGTCGACCCGCTCATACACCAGCGCGCACAGGAGCGGGGTCCCTGCCCGACGCAAAGCATCAGCCAGCTCGGGCTGCTCCGCCGCGAACTCCCACGACGTCGAGACGAGCGAGAACACCCCCAGCCCAGGACGGCCGGCCAGCCGGAACCCCAGCCGCACCTCCGGCGACGGCCCCCGCCCCGCCAGCGCTGCCGCCCTGCGGTCGCTCAGGCCCGGAGGACACCCACAGACCGTTCCGCGCTTCGCTGCGGGCTCCAGAAACCGGGCACCATCACAGGCATGGAGCGACTCGTCCACGCCCGTCGCCGCCATGCGGAAAGCGACGGACACCTCCTCCAACAACACCATCACACGGTCGCTGCTGGTCAGTACCTCAATCACAGCTCCAGCGGTCGAGGACGACGGCTGGGGCATACCACCGTAAAGATCGGCGACGGCAGAAGCCACCTGATCGTCTTCCGTCGCAACGCGCCACGCCCCCATGGCCAAGGGCCTCCCTGCGTCATGCCGGGCAGCATGGAACCGCCCGACCGTCCCGGGGTGCTGTTGCAACTGGGCCATGACCGTCCTCCGGTATCCAACGAGCAGAGCCCTCATTCAGCGGGAACAGCCACGGCTTGGTCTGACCGGTGGTGTGCGCGTAGTAGAAACCCTCGGCCATGCAGCCACCCGATTCCCCGCGCCAGATGACTCGCACAGAGCACCGCTGGCTGAGTCCCGAGTCAACTCCCCTCAGCCACCAACACCAAGATCACCACGGCCGGGACCGGCGGCCCTCTGTCGGTGAAGTACAAGAAGACGGCGCGGGGCGGGCTCGCGGTGAACATCATCGACTGCTGACGGCGTAGGCCCTGAGCAGCGCTTCTCCATCTTTCGGCGCTGTCAGGGCCTTCCTTGCTTACACACCAGTAAAGTCCTCTGGATCAGCCTGGGGCAGGCGTGAAGTCCCTGGGATGTCCCCAGGATCCAGCCTCCCCAGCCGACTGGGGTGAGCCCGACCGGGATGAAAGGTCTTGTTGATCCTCGTCGGCTGACAAGGGTGCCAGCGACTCTCACAGAGACCCGTTTCCCGGTTCGAGGCGTACTCGCGCATCCGGGATCCCGCGCGCTCCCCAGCGCGCAACTGTCCGCCCAGCATCATCAGGCGCCTGAGGCGAAGCATCGGTCTCGGCATCCTACGAGGGGGCACGACCGGACTCGGTGCGCTCCTCATCCACCCCATCAGCGAGTGGTTCCGGGGCTTTTGAGTTGGCGGGTGGAGGGTCTGGACAGCGAGATGATCCGCAAGAAACGGCCTAGCTGTATTGACCACGAGCGTTGTTGACGGTGTCGGGCCTTGATCATGACGAAGACCTCCGGTGTGGTGGAGGTGTCTAAGCCGCACCACACACGGAGGTCTTCGTGTCCCACCGTAATGCCCGGCTGACCGTTCACGGCAGGCGGATCCTGGTCGAGCGTGTCCTCGCGGGGCGTCCGGTCGCGCATGTGGCGGCCGAGATGGGCATCTCCCGACCGACCGCGCACAAGTGGGTGCGGCGCTGGCGGGCCGAGGGCGACGCGGGTCTCCTCGACCGCTCCAGCCGCCCGCACACGACCCCGCACCGCACCCCGGCCGTGGTGGAGGCCGAGGTGTGCCGTCTGCGGACCGGGCGCAAGCTCGGCCCGGCCCGCATCGGCCCCGTCCTGGGCCTGCCCGCCTCGACCGTGCACCGGATCCTGGTCCGCCACGGCCTGAACCGCCTGGCCTTCCTCGACCGGCCCACCGGCCGGGTGATCCGCCGCTACGAACACGCCCGGCCGGGCGAGCTGATCCACGTCGACATCAAGAAACTCGGCAACGTCCCCGACGGCGGCGGCTGGCGTGCCGTGGGCAGAGCCGCGGGCGAGGCCAACCGCCAGGCCACCACCGACGCCCGCAGGAGCTCCAAGCCCGTGATCGGCTACTCCTTCGTCCATTCCGCCGTCGACGACCACTCCCGCCTGGCCTACAGCGAGGTCCTGCCCGACGAGCGCCAGCACACCGCCGCGGGCTTCTGGCGACGGGCGAACGCCTTCTTCGCCGCCCACGGCATCACCGTCCAGCGGGTCCTCACCGACAACGGCTCCTGCTACAAGGCCAAGCTGTTCACCCAGACGCCGGCCACCGCCGGCATCACCCACAAACGCACCCGGCCCTACCGGCCCCAGACCAACGGCAAGGTCGAACGCTTCAACCGCACCCTGCTGGACGAGTGGGCCTACCAGCGGCCCTACCACTCGAACGACGAGCGGACCCGGGCCCTGGCAGACTTCCTCCACACCTACAACCACCACCGCAGCCACACCGCACTCGGCGGACACCCACCCATCAGCCGCGTTAACAACCCTGCGGGTCAATACACCTAGCGGCGCGGGCCACGCTGGAGGCGGCCCTGGAACGCCGGGAGACCCGTGGCTGCCACAACCGCAGCGACGTCCCGGACCTCGACCGACCTCCCAGGTCAACCTCGTGTGGTCGCCCACGACGGGTGTGACGCGCGAGAGCATTCCTCCGATCCCGGATGAGATCGCCTCCCTGATGGAGGACGTGTCCACCGAGGACAAGCTCGCCGAGTGATGTCCGGGGACGTACTCGGCCCCATATCGCTGTCCGCGTAATCCGCGAGGCATTCCCGCTCAATCTGCCGCACGGGGCTTCGTCATGCCTCCGCACGGAACGCTCGGCCTTGAATGAGAATCTTCGGGATCCATCCGGCTCCGATGTCACAGATCCAGCGGCTCCCCTGTCTTCCCTATTGCAGGCATCAATCAGATCCGTCTGATCCGTCACAGACCCATCAGACGAATCCGATAATCAGCAGAATCCCCGAGAGAGGAATTCCCATCATGAAGATCGTAGTGATCGGTGGCACCGGGCTCATCGGCTCCAAGCTGGTCTCCAAGCTCAACGAGCACGGTCACAAGGCGGTGCCGGCCGCGCCCAGCACCGGCGTCAACACACTGACCGGCGAGGGGCTGACCGAGGTCCTGAAGGGCGCCTCGGTCGTGATCGACGTGTCGAACTCCCCCTCGTTCGAGGACGACGCCGTCATGGAGTTCTTCCGTACCTCGACCGCCAACCTCCTCAAAGCCGAGGCGGAGGCGGGTGTGACCCACCATGTCGCGCTCTCCGTGGTCGGCACCGAGCGGCTCCAGGAGAGCGGCTACTTCCGTGCCAAGCAGGCGCAGGAGGAGCTGATCAAGGCGTCCGGGATTCCGTACTCCATCGTCCACGCCACGCAGTTCTTCGAATTCATGAAGAGCATCGCGGCCGCGGCGACCGACGGTGACACCGTGCGGCTCGCCCCCGTGAAGATCCAGCCCATCTCCTCGGACGACGTGGCCGCCGCCGTGGGCCGTACCGCGGTCGGCGCCCCCGTCAACGGCGTGGTGGAGGTGGCCGGCCCGGACGCCTTCCAGCTGGACGCGGTCATCGGCAAGGGCCTCGCGGCCAAGAACGACCCGCGCACGGTCGTGACGGACCCGCACGCCCCGTACTTCGGCACCGAGCTCCAGGAGACCACGCTGCTCCCCGGCCCCGACGCGCGTATCGCCGAGTCCCGTTTCGCCGACTGGCTCGCCCAGCAGTCCTGAGCCGGACCGTCCAGTGCGGGGATCGGCGAAAACTCATCACGGCGAACCTGTCACAGAACAGGGGCTCTCGCGGTCTATGAACCGAACGCGATCGGAGTAGCCGTTCTTGCCGGTGCTGCTCACCGCTCGTGGGCAGCCCACCCCCGCTCCGGAACCCCCGGCCGTCGGTACCCCCTGCCCCGATGCCGTCGGCAGAGCGACCGCTCACCCGACGGCCGCGCGATCGCGCAACGCGACGATCCCTACCGGCGGAACGGAGACAGCAGGCTCATGCATCCAGAGTCGCCCCCCGACGAGAACACCTTGGACGAGGCCGTTTCCATCTTCGTGGAGCTGCGTCCACGTCTCTTCGGCATCGCGTACCGCGTCCTGGGAAGCACGGTCGAGGCCGAGGACGTGGTCCGGGAAGTGTGGCTGCGCTGGCAGCGGACCGATCGGTCCGCGGTGGTCAGCCCGGCCGTGTTCCTGTCGAGTGCCACCACCCGGCTCGCCATCAACGCGGCTCTCACCGCCGCGTACGGCGTCGAGCAGGCCGTCGAGCAGTTCGCATTCGCGGGCCCGTCCCAGAACCGGCTCCCGCGTCACGAGCCGCTCGGCCGTTTGCCGCGGCTGTCCCGTGTCCTGACATGCCGGCTGGACACGTATGCACCTCCGTGGTGAACCCGATCTGTTCTCTCAAGCCGACAGCGGTGGACGGTGGGCGCGTCTCAACGCTGAAGACACGGGCAACGGCCGTCGCCCGTAGCGCCGTTCGAGCAGCCTCACACCAGGGGACGAGACGATCAATACTGAGTGCACATGTCAACGACCAGGTGATTCGCCCGTGCGGCCACCCACGTCAGGGGCTGATGTCAGAGCCACGGCCCACGTCGGAAACCGTGTGCCGTCGAGTTGCGGAGACACGAAGGCAGTGGCGAGATCATCGTGCGGGGTGGAGAGCGAGAGATGCGGCAGGTCGTCACGGATCGCCCGGACGGCCCGGACGGCCCGAACGGCCAGGATCGCCCGGACGGCCCGGACGGCCTGCCCGGCAGAGAAGGAAGGCACGCCATGGCCACCACGGCTCCCGGCGGAACCCTCACAGCGGCGGACGGTCTCACGATCAGCCGGATGGGCTACGGCGCCATGCAACTGGCGGGCCCCGGCGTCTTCGGCCCGCCCAGGGACCGCGACCAGGCGCTCGCGGTGCTCCGCGAGGCGGTCGGCCTCGGCATCACGCACATCGACACCAGCGACTACTACGGGCCCACCGTCGTCAACGAGATCATCAGGGAAGCCCTGCACCCCTACCCCGCGGACCTGCACATCGTCACCAAGGTCGGCGCCCGCCGCGGCGATGACGGCGACTGGATCCCCTCCCTGGAGCCCGCCGAGCTCACAGCCCAGGTCCACGGGAACCTCCAGCACCTCGGCCTGGACGTGCTCGATGTCGTCAACCTCCGCCTCGACTCGGTGGAGGATCCGTCCAAGGGGTCCGTCGCCGACGCGTTCGGCACCCTGGCCGACCTCCGCGAGGAGGGCCTGATCCGCCATCTCGGTCTCAGCAATGTCACCGATGCCCAGCTGACCGAGGCACAGGCCATCGCCCCCGTCGTCACCGTGCAGAACCTCTACAACCTGGCCGACCGGACGGACGACGCGCTCGTGGACCGCTGCGCGGCCGAGGGCATCGCCTTCGCCTCGTTCTTCCCCCTCGGCGGATTCAGCCCCCTGCAGTCCAAGACCCTGAACACCGTCGCCGCCCGCCTGGACGCCACTCCCCAACAGGTCGCACTGGCCTGGCTGCTCCAGCGCTCCACCACCACCGTACTGATCCCCGGCACCTCCTCCCTCACCCACCTGCACGAGAACGTCGCCGCGGCCGGCCTCCGCCTACCGGCCGACGCGGTCACCGAACTCGACGCCATCGGCCGGTGATCCAGGCAGACAGTCTCCCGTGGCGCGGGGAAGACAGCGCCAGGCGCGTCCGATGTGTGGTCGATAATGCCTGCCATGGCAGAGATGAGAGTCGTGCTGGCCGAGGATGACGTTCTACTGCGTGAGGGGTTGGCCAGCCTGCTCGACCGATCCGGACACAGGGTGGTGGGGCAGGCCGGAGACGCGACGGGGCTGGTCGACCTGGTCCGTCGGCACCGGCCGGATCTGGTGATCGTGGACATCCGGATGCCGCCGACGCACACCACGGAGGGGCTGGCGGCGGCCCATGTGATCCGGAGGGAGCTTCCTGAGGTCGGGATTCTGGTGCTCTCGGCCCATGCCGATGTGGAGCACGCGATGGAGCTGCTGGCCAGCGGGCGGGGCATCGGATACCTGCTGAAGAGCCGGGTGGTCGACGTGGCGGAGTTCCTCGACACGCTGGAGCGGGTCGCCAGGGGCGGTTCGGTGGTCGACCCGGCTCTGGTGCGGGAACTGGTGTCGGTACGTCGTCGAATAGATCCGCTCGCGGCGCTGAGCGCGCGGGAGCGGGAGGTGCTGGCGCTGATGGCCGAGGGCCGTTCGAACGCCGGGATCGCCCGCCGGCTGTGGATCACCGAGGGCACCGTGGAGAAGCACATCCGCAGTCTGCTGGCCAAGTTGAGCCTGCCGGAGGCCGAGGAGGACCACCGCCGGGTGCTCGCCGTGATCACTTTTCTGGAGGCCCAGTGACGCGGGCGTCGAGCAGGTCTGTGATGGCACGTCCGGACAGCGACGCCTTCGGCAGGAACCCGATGGCCGGGCTGGCGTTGATCAGGTCCCGGTAGTCCTGCTCGGCGTGGGTGGAGATCAGGATCGTGGGGACCGATCGGCGGTGCAGCCGCTCGGTCAGTTCCAGCCCGCTCTCGCCCCCGAGGTCGAGGTCGACCAGCGCCACGTCGGGCCGCACCCATTCGGCCCCCCGCAGTGCCTCCGCGCCGTTGGCTGCCAGGCCGACGACGGTGATGCCCTGGTGCCGTAGCAGCCCGCTCGCCGCGACCAGGAAGGCTGGGCTGTCGTCGACGATCAGGCAACGCACCATGAGAGCAGCATCGCAGCATGGAGCTCCCGGCGCATTGCCGCTAGCTGGTAGTCCGTTCGGGTCAGAGCGCGCCGGGGCCGGCCGGTCACGGGCCGGCGGTGGGGCACGAGCGACCTTCCCGGCCACCGGTTCGGCGGTCCCGTGGACCGGTGACCGCGGTGTCGTACGGTGCGCCGGGGACGGTGAGGGGCAGTGACAGCTGGATGGTCGTACCGGCGCGGGAGGGGCTGTGCAGCCGCAGCTGGCCGCCGAGGGCCTCGACGCGGTCGGTGAGGCCGATGAGGCCGGAGCCGCGATGCGGGTCGGCGCCGCCGTGGCCGTCGTCGCGGATGCTGACGTGGAGCCGGCCGTCCCGAGTGGCCACGTGGACGTCGGCGACGGTGGCACCGGCGTGCTTGGCGGCGTTGGTCAGGGCCTCGGAGACGGCGTAGTAAGCGGCGATCTCGATCGGCTCCGGGTAGCGTTCCCGCGTCTGCATGTCGAGACGGACCGGGATGGCGGACCGCCGGGCCAGCGCCTTGAGCGCCGGGTGGAGTCCGCCCTCGGCGAGCACCGCGGGGTGGATGCCGCGGGCGACCTCGCGGAGCTCCTCGACGGCGGCGACCAGCCCATTGGCCACCTCGTCGAGCCGCCGGCTCAGTTCACCGGGGCCCGGTGGCACCGCCAGTTGCGCGGTGCGCAGTTGAAGGGCCAGGGAGACGAGGCGTTGCTGGGTGCCGTCGTGCAGGTCGCGTTCGATGCGGCGGCGGGCGGTGTCGGCGGCGGCCACGATCCGTGCCCGCGAGGCGGTGAGCGCCGCCTGCGCCTCGGCGTTGGCGATGGCGGTCGCCACCAGTTCGGTGAACGCGGCCAGCCGGTCCTCGGTGTCCGGCGGCAGCGGCTCGTTACGCATCGACGCCACGCTGACACAACCCCACAGGCGCCCCTCGACGCTGATCGGCATCCCCACCGCGGCGCGGAACCCCCAGTCACGGCCGATCTGGGCGGCCGTGCCCGAAGTCGTGGCGCCGTAGTCGTCGATCCGCGCCGAACGGCCCGACTCGAACACCAGGGTGTGCACATTGAGGCCCCCGGGTTCCACCCGGATGCCGACCGGGAAATCACGGCCCGTCCTGGTCCAGGCCGCGACGTAAGTAGCCGCGCCGGCCGGCTCGTACCGGCCGAGGACCGTGAAGTCGACCGCCAGCAGCTGCCCGACCTCGGCGGCGACCGCCGCGAACACCTCCTCCGAAGGCGCCGCTCTCGCGACCAGTGTCGCCACCCGGCGCAGCGCCGCCTGCTCCTCGGCGAATTCCCGCAACTCCACCCGTGCCTGCGTGTTCGCGATGGCGGTCGCCACCAGTTCGGTGAACCCGGCCAGCCGGTCCTCGGTGTCCGGCGGGAACGGCTGCGGGGACAGCGAGATCACCATCACCACGCCCCACGGTCGGCCCTCGACATCGATCGGCACGCCGACCACCGGGCCGAAACCCCGCTCCCGGGCGTAGGCGGCGGGGGTGCCGGAAGCGTCGGCGGCGGTGTCGATCCGGGCCGGTCGGCCCGTCTCGAACACCAGCGTCGCCACGTTTCTCCCGCCAAGCGGCACCCGGGTGCCGACGGGGAAGGGCCTACCGTGGCCGCTTCTGGACCAGGCTCCGACGGCTGCCGCAGTGCCGTCCGCGTCAAACCGGCAGATACCGGCCAGATCGCTGCCGAGCAACCGTCCGGCCTCGGCAGCGACGGCGGCGAACACCTGTTCCGGTGGAGTGGCCGTGGCCACCAGTGTCGCCACCCGGCGCAGCGCCGCCCGCTCCTGGACGATCTGCTCGCTCGACACGACAGCTGTCAGGCCCTCCTACCCGCCGGTGACGCCCCGCGTCCCCGGATACCCGCCAACGTACCAGCGTGCTCCCGGCACGAAGGCTCGTCAACGTGCGCTTACGGGATCAGGCCACCGGTGCGGCGAGCCCGCGTCCCCATCCGGCGAGGAGCATCCGGTCGCGGCATCCGGCGAGGAGCATCCGGCCGCGACGCCCGACGAGTTGGCCTCCGCGTTTGCAGCTAGCAGGAACCCGGCGGGGCGGGCTGGCCGGAAGGGAGACCGGCCGCTGGCATCGATGCCGTCGTGCTCCGTATCCGAGTACTCCTTGAAGTGCGTCGCGGAAGTCGGTCCGCTCCTGAGAAGCGGGCCGCGGCGGCCCCGCGGAATCCCCGCGGGGGACGAGTCCGAGAGCCCGGCGCAAGACCACCCCCGCCGGCCCTGCCATCGGCTACGAAGCGAAGATCGGATACACGGTGTACGAGGACTTCCGGCATACGTCCCCATGGCGCCATGACAGGTCCGACTCTCCCCCTGCGGGAGAGTCGAACCAACATTCCCCGACATCTCTCCCGCCTATGGGAAGGCTGAAGGAAATGAGCCCCGAACCTCCCCCGGAGGGAGTTTCGCCAGATTCTTCAGGACAAGTCTCCTGACTGAATACCATCGTTGATTTCCTCGCTCTCGCATCTACCGTTGAAAGCCGAACGAGGCCAACCTCTCCGCACTTTCGTCCAGCACGTTCTGTTGCCACGTCAAATTACTTCCATGCAGCAATTCCAGGGAATCCAGAAGAACCCTTCCGAGGGTTCTCCGCACGGGTCGATCCGCCAATGGGAGGAAAATGTGAGCGCTAGTCAGGAAGATCTCAAGAAGTTCTATTCCGGGCGAGAGGACAACTCCCCTTCCATATTCGACGTATGGGAGCAGGGGGCGGCCCGCGGGGATTCGGTGACCCCTTCCACCTACTCCCATGAGTATCGGGAGATGATGCTCGGCACCCTGGTGGAGGCTCTCGCCAAGAGCGACGCCCGCAGGCTTCTCAGCCTCGGCTGCGGAAACGCCGTGATCGAGGCCGAGCTGGCAGCCCAGGGGTATGACGTACTCGCCGTCGACGCGATGCCGGAGGCCGTGCGGCTGGCGCGGCGGAAGGGCCTGACGAGTCTGTTGGCCGATGTCCGCGAATGGAGCCCGGCCCCGGGAGAGTGGCCGGTGGTCTACGCGGACGGACTGTTCGGGCATCTGTACGACCCGGACACCCGCACACTGCCCATCCTCCACCGCATCCGCTCGTGGTTCACGGACGGCGGCACCCTGATCGCGTCCAATGACAGCACCAGGTCGGGGGAGCCCGCCGAGGCCGCTCCCGGGGTGAACGCCTTCTACTGGCTCTCCGAGGACTATCTCGCCGACCAGGCGTACGACGCGGGGTTCTCGTTCGCCGAATGCCGGACCTTCACCTACTCCCGCCCGATCTCGGGCCCCCGCCACCGATCGGTGCTGATCGCGCAGACCGCGGCGTGACGCCCGCCCGGGCGGCGGGTCCGATCGCCGTACCCGGAGCCGTGGCGGCCGCCACGGCCGGATCAGAGAGGACAGAAACCGACGATGCCGATGAGTGAGGCATTCAGCCGCCGCTTACGGCCGGTGCTCCGGGACGCCGTCGAGCATTTCGGCACCCCGTTCCATCTCTATGACGAGCAGGGAATATCCGACACCTGCGCATACTTCAACGAGACCTTCGCCGGCCTTCCGTTCCGGGAGTACTTCGCCGTCAAGGCCCTGCCGAACCCCTCCATCCTGGAGATCATGCGCAGCCATGGATTCGGATTCGACTGCAGCTCTCTCCCCGAGATCGACCTGGCCGGACGGGTCGGGGCCCGTGCGCACGACGTCTTCTTCACCTCGAACAACACCAGCAGAGAAGAACTGGCCGCCGCCGCAGGACGCTCAGCGCTGATCAACATCGATGATCTGGCCGTGCTGGAGAAACTGGCCGACCTCGTCGACGGCGACCACCCGGTGGACACCCTGTCCCTGCGGGTGAACCCCGGCGAAGCGCCGAGCGAGAACGTCTTTCTGGGGAGCCCCCAGGACGCCAAGTTCGGAATCCCCACCCATCGGCTGACCGAAGCCGTGATACGCGCCGGGGAACTGGGCGTACAGCATCTCGGGCTCCATATGATGGTCGCCTCGAACGTCCTGCGCGTCGCCCCGATCGTACGGACACTGGACATCCTCCTGCGGCACGCCACGATGATCCGGGAACGAACCGGGGTGACCGTGGAATTCCTCAACCTCGGCGGCGGCATCGGCATTCCCTACCGGCCGGAGGACCCGCCCTTCGATCTCGCCGCACTGGGCCGGGAGCTGCGGACCGCACTGACCGGGTGGGCCCGCGCGCAGCGGACGGAGATTCCACGGCTCTGCTTCGAGAGCGGCAGATACATCACCGGCCCCCATGGCGTGCTCGTCACCAGGGTCGTCAACCGGATGAGCAAGTGGCGCGAGTACGTGGGCGTCGACGCGAGCATGAGTTCCCTCATGCGACCGGGCCTGTACGCCGGGGCCTACCATCACATCAGCGCCCCCTGGGTCCCGGACGGCCCCTCGCGCACCGTCGACGTCGTGGGGTCGCTCTGCGAGAACAACGACAGGTTCGGGACGGATCGTGAGCTTCCCGAACTCACCGAGGGCGACACCCTCCTGATCCATGACACCGGCGCGCACGGGCACGCCATGGGATTCACCTACAACGGACGGCTGCGCCCCAAGGAACTGCTGCTGCGGAGCGATGGCTCGGTCCAGCTCATCCGGCGGGCCGAGGAGCAGGAACGCGACCACTTCTCCACACTGGTCTTCCCCCCGGACGGTCTTCCCGCCCGGCCCCACCCCCACTCCCACCACCGTCGGGCGGCCGGCTCGCTCCATGAGGCGACCCTCCGATGAGGCAGCCGGAACCGGCGCCGGGCGGCAGCAGCGCGGCCGGGCCGGAAGGGGAGGCCGGAGAGGCCGGAGAGGCTGCCCCCCTGACCCGGGAGCACCTGCTCGCGATGGCACGGCACGGAGGAAGGGAGCCACTCGATCTCTCCCTGGGTGTGGCCTGTGACGCCGAACCGGACTGGTTCGCCGCCGACGGCGAGGAGCGGAGCGACCCCGGCTATCCGAAGAGCGCCGGATCCGGCGCACTGCGGGCAGCGGCAGCCGCATCCCTGCGCCGGCGCTTCCAGGTGTCCCTACCGGACGAATCGGTCGCCGTGTGCGTCGGGACGAAGGAGTTCATCGCGTCCGCCGCCCTGTTCCTGAGCCGGGAGCAGGGCGGCGGCGCCCGCCACTCAGGCACCCACGACTCAGGCACCCGCGACACCGTACTCATCCCCTCACTGTGCTACCCCACCTACGCCGTGGGAGCCGAACTGGCCGGACTGCGGACCGTCAGAGTGCCGATGGGCGACGACCTGAGAATGCGGCTGGACCGGGTACCGGCGGCCGATGCCCGCCGCGCGCTCTGCCTCTGGGTCAACAGCCCCGCCAACCCGACCGGCGTGGTCGACGCACTCGACGCCATCGCCCGGTGGGGACGGACCCACGGCGTACTCGTCCTCTCGGACGAGGCATACGCCGAACAGACCTGGAAGCACCGGGCCGCGACGATCCTCTCCAGCGGTGTCGACGGCGTCCTGGCCGTGCACAGCCTCTCCAAACGCTCCCACGCCCCAGGGCTCCGGGTCGGGTTCTACGCGGGCGATCCCCGGCTGGTACGGGCCCTGGCCGACCGGCGCCGCGACGCGGGCCTGATGGCGGCCACCCCCGCGCAGACCGCCGCCGTACGGCTGCTCACCGAGGACCACCGGGTGACCCGCCAGCGCCGGCGCACCAGACACCGCGTGACCTCGCTGGTGGAACTGCTCAACGCGGCGGGGCTGCGCTGCGCCCCTCCCGAGGGCGGCATGTTCGTCTGGCTCAAAGCACCCGGAGGGGACGGCGACCGGTTCGTCCGGTGGGCGGCCCGTACCGCCGGACTCGTGCTGGCCCCCGGCTCCTGGTACGGCCCCGCCGGGCGCCCCTGGGTACGCGTCGCCGCCACGGAGGAGCCGGAGACCGTCCGGCCACGGCTGGAGCTGCTGGCGGCGAGCCCGTCGCCGGTGGGGTGAGCGGCTCCTCCGGCCACCCCACACCCACACCCACACCCACACCCACACCCACCGAGAACGATTCCCCAGCCGACCGTTGCCAGAGGAGTTGCACATCGTCATGCACAGCCCCACGGCACCCGCCGTATTCACCAGCCCGATCGACCCCGGGGTCGATGCCCTGTGGGAGCGGCGTACGGAACTCACACCGGCCGACGGGACGGCCCGCGACCTCGTCGTGGAAGCCGTCGACATGCTGGACGCCGGACACGCGCGCGTCGCGTTCGTCGACGGGGCGACCGGTCAGGTCGTGGTGGACGAGCGGGCCAGACGCGCGATTCTGCTCTGCTTCAGACTGCTGGAGATGCGGCAGACCTCCGCAGGCGTGTTCCACTACCACGACCGGCTGCCGCTGAAGAGGGAATTCCCGGGTGTACGGGTGGTACCGGGCGCTGTCGCCCGCTGGGGCAGCCATCACGCGCCGGGCACCGTGCTGATGCCGTCGTACACCAATATCGGGGCCTTCGTGGACTCGGGGACGATGGTCGACACCTGGGCCACGGTGGGCTCCTGCGCGCAGATCGGCAAGAACGTGCACCTGGCCGGCGGCGTGGGCGTCGGCGGCGTACTGGAACCCGCGAACGCGGCGCCCGTCGTCATCGAGGACGACGCTTTCGTCGGGTCCCGGTCGGTGGTGGTGGAAGGAGCCCGGGTCCGGCGCGGCGCGAAACTGGGCGCCGGCGTTCTGCTGACCGCCAGCACCAGGGTCTTCGACGCCATGACGGGCGAGGAACTCCCGCCCGGCGAGGCACCGGAGTGGTCGGTCTGTGTGGGGTCCACCCGGAGGAAGTCGTTCCCCGGCGGCGAGTTCGGTGTCCCGTGTCTGCTGGTGATCAAACGGCTCCCGGAGGGCGGCCGGCACGACAAGCTGCTGCTGGAGAGCCTCTTCCGCGAACACGGATTCGCCCTGTGAGGGCCCACGGCAACGGGCTTGCCCCCGGCCCGGCCCACCCCACCGAGGAGCGGTGCGTACGGCGTTCGGCACACGGTTGGTCCTGGGAGGAGACGGCATGGCTGAAGTTCCCGCACACCAGATCGACGACACCGGCCCGAGGAGCACGGACCGGGTGGTGGAGCACCCCGCCTGGCCGGAACTCAAGAACGCCGTCGAACGGATCCGCCACTGGCAGTCGAAGGACGGCTCCATCGACCTCGAAGCCCCGGACGCCCCGGACCACGGCCTGGTCGTGGAAGCCGTCGACCGCGTCATCGCGGCGGTCGAAGAGCTGTCACCCCTTCTCCCTTACGACGCCCCCTACCACACCGCACTCATCAACGATCTGCGCACCTGGTCCAAGAACTCCTTCGGAGTGCCCGACTTCCTTGACTCGCTGCTCGCCTTCCAGCCCGCGGCCAACCGCGTCGACGGACTCCAGCATCTGACCGTATTCCCCATGTACACGCAGAACGGCAACCCGGACCGCAACCTGGAGGCCGTCGTCCTGCGCATGGTCTGGCCCGACTGGCTCGCCGAACTGGAGCGCACCCGATACGGCAATCCGATGTACTGCGGTGTCGCCTTCGAGGACTTCACCCCCGGATACGACACCAACTCCGCGGTGTTCTTCCCGGAGACCGTCGCCGTCCGCGAGACCCCCGACCGATTCAGCTGGGCCGGCATCTTCTGCGACCGGGAAGCCGCCCGGTACCGACTCGTCGTCTCCGCCGCCGCGGACATCCTCCGCCTCGAACTGCCCGACGAGGCACGGAGGATGATCGCCGACCAGGACCGCTGTGTGGAGGCTTTCACCCTCTGGGACATGATCCACGACCGCGGTCACAGCCATGGCCCCCTGCCCTTCGACCCCTTCATGATCAAGCAGCGCCATCCGTTCTGGATGTACGGGCTGGAGGAGCTGCGCTGCGACCTCAACGCGTTCCGGGAGGGCGTCCGCCTGGAGGCCGAGGGAATCACCCAGGGCCGCGACGTCCAGCTCGTGATGCTGTTCGACCGGATACTGCGCTTCCCCGTCACCGGCGGCCGGGAGCGCAACTACGACGGTCTCGGCGGTCAGCTGCTGTTCGCCCGCCTCCACCAGCACTCCGCGCTGACCTGGAGCGACAACACCCTGAGCATCGACTGGGCACGGGTCCCGGAGGTCGTCGACGGGCTCCGCGCGGAGATCGAGGAGCTGTACCGGGCCGGTATCGACCGCCCCAAGCTCGTCCACTGGCTCGCCGGCCACCGGCTGGTGTCCCGCTGTCTCGCCCCCCACCCCGCCTCCCGCTGGGCCGGGGGCGCCGGGGAGCTGGACCTGACCCGGCCACCACGTGAGCTGCTCGCCGAGGTGCTGCCCGACGAGTTCCCGCTCAGCGTGTTCTACGAGACCCTCGCCAGAAAGCTCAAGCATGTCATCGCCTCCACCGAGGGAATCACCGCGGCGCGCGCCGACGCGCTCACCCGTACCGCCGCCGGGGCCTCCGGAGCGGCGGGGTGAGCGCCCGTCCCCAGGAAGCGACGACCGCGGCGGCGCCCCCGGACCACGCCGTGCGGCACCCGGACCACGCCGTGCCGACCGCCCGGGGCGCGGAGCACACCCGCGACCGCCCGCGCCACGATCCCCGTATCCGCGGCTTCGCCAGCGACAACCACGCCGGGGCGCACCCGGAGATCGTCGCCGCGATCGCCCTCGCCAACGGCGGCCACCAGGCCGCCTACGGCGAGGACGCGTACACCGCGCATCTCCAAGGCGTCATGCGCGAGCACTTCGGCCCCACCGCCGAGACCTTCCCGGTCCTCAACGGCACCGGGGCGAACGTCATCGCGCTCCAGGCGCTCACGGACCGCTGGGGCGCCGTCATCTGCGCCGAGTCCGCGCACATCAACACCGATGAGTGCGGCGCCCCCGAGCGGATCAGCGGTGTCAAGCTGCTGAGTCTGCCGACCGCCGACGGCAAGCTGACACCGGAGCTGATCGACCGGCACGCCTTCGGCTGGGACGACGAACACCGGGCCCGGCCCCAGGCCGTGTCGATCACCCAGAGCACCGAGCTGGGGACGGTCTACACACCCGATGAGATACGGGCCGTCTGCGACCACGCGCACGGGCTCGGCATGACCGTCCACCTCGACGGCGCGCGCCTCGCGAACGCCGCGGCGTTCCTCGGCGTACCGATGAGTTCCCTCACCAGCGCGGCCGGCGTCGACATCGTCTCCTTCGGCGGCACGAAGAACGGCATGCTCTTCGGCGACGCCGTCGTCGTCCCGGACCCGGACCCGGACCCGGACCCGGACCCGGCGAGGGCAGGCTCGGCCACGAGCCACACCACAAGCCACGCCCTGAAGCACATGAAGTATCTGCGCAAGCAGTCCACGCAGCTGGCGTCCAAGATGCGCTTTGTCTCGGTGCAGTTGGAGGCGCTGCTCACGGAAGATCTCTGGCTGCGCGGAGCGCTTCACTCCAATGCCATGGCCCGCCGTCTCGCGGCGGGAGCACGCGCCGTCGACGGGGTGGAGATCCTCCACCCCGTCCAGTCGAACGCGGTCTTCGCCCGTATGCCGCACCAGGCCGCCAGAGGACTGCAACGGCGCTTCCCCTTCTACTTCTGGGACGAGCGGGCCGGCCATGTGCGCTGGATGTGCGCCTTCGATACGACGGAGGAGGACGTCGACGTCTTTCTCCTGGCCCTCAAGGAGGAGATGAACGGGTAACCCCCGCACCGCCGGTGGAAACGGATGGAATCGCCCGCCGGACGAGTCAGCCGGCCGGGCCGTGCACAGGAAATGAGGAGAAGGACATGTCCGACATCAAGGAAAGCCCGCGGATCGCGGTCTGCGGAGTGGGGGCCATGGGGCTCGACATCATCAGGGTCCTGCACAGCCGGCACGCGAACATCGTCGCGGGAATCGTCCGCCCCGGGTCCGACAAGGCCGGGCGGCACCTGGGTGAGCTGGCCGGCGTCCCCGGACTCGCGGTCCCCGCCCGCGCCGACGCCGAACGGGCGCTGAGCGACGCCCGTCCGGACATCGTGATCGTCACGGTCAGCACCTATCTCGACGACGCCCAGTACGAGATCTTCTCCAGCGCGGTCAGGGCCGGGGCCAATGTGATCACGCTCGCCGAGGAGATGCTCCATCCCTTCGCGACGGACAACGGACTCGCCCGTGAATTGGACGCACTGGCGAAGCGGCACAAGGTGACGGTGACGGGCACCGGACACCAGGACGCCTACTGGGTCAACCTCATCAGCGTCCTGGCGGGCTCCACCCATGACCTCGGCAGTGTGACCGGCCGGCTCTCCTGGAACGTGGACGACTTCGGACCGACTCTCGCGGAGCTGCAACGGGTCGGTACGACCGCCGAGGAGTTCACCCGGTGGCTGGGGAGTGCTGAACGCCGGCCCACCTTCACCTACTACGCGCTGCACACCCTGGCGGAGGTCATCGGCCTGACCCCGCTGGGCCCGGCGGAGACCACGACCGAGCCGGTGATAGCTCAGCGGGACACCCACTGCGGGGTCCTGGGGACGACCATCCGCCAAGGGAGGCTGCTGGGCTATGTCGACACCGACGTTCTGTATACGAAGGAGGGCGTCAGGCTCTCCATCAGCTCACAGGGAAAGGTCTATGAGGAAGGGGAGACGGACTACAACGAGTGGAATCTGACGGACAGCGACGGGAATCCGACTCTGCACTTGCGCAACAGCGATGTGCAGTCGGCGCATACCACCTGCGCCACTCTCGTCAACAGGATCCCCGATGTCATCACCGCACGGCCGGGGATCGTCACCATCGCTGAACTCCCGCAGTTGCGCTACTGGACAGGTCTGCATCACGCGTGAGCGCGGTCGCCGGGCGGTGGAGCATCCGCCCGGTGGCCGGGGCACGACCTCACCCCACCCTCCACCAAGGGAACGTCTGTGCGATCCATGACGTCTGCGCATACCGGCGGTGAGTATCTTTCACTGGCCGCGAGCCACGCTCCGTGCCTAGCCTGGACGACATACGGGCCGTAGGTACCGCCCCGGTCGGCAGGACCGGTGGGCGTCACTGTGCCCTGGGCGGCGGAACCGTGCCCGGGGCATGGCCCGGGCACAGAGGGGACCGGCGCCGGACACGGTGCGCGGCACGGTCCCGTCCATGGGTCGGTCCATGGGCCGGGCACGGTCCAGCGACAAGGAGAACCTCCATGACCACACCACCTCCCGACCGTTCGCCGGGAAACGCCCCGGGGGCCGGAGGCGACCGGCCGCAGCTCGCTCGCGAAGGCAAGGGCGCGCAGACCTCCGTCGCCGGGCGCAAGGCCCCTGCGGGTATCCGCAGGCCGCCCGCCGCGACCCACAGACGAGCGGGCCGGATCGGTGAGCCGGGTGGGGACAGGGCGGCGGCCGTCCACACGTACCACGAGCAGGGGATTCCCGCGGCTCCGCGCGTGCGCCCGGGGCCGACGGGGCGACCGGCGACAGGGTCGGCAGGGTCGGCAGCGGGAACGGCAGCCGCTCTCACCGTCGGCGACTTCTCCCGGGCGACGGGGTTGAGCGTCAAATCGCTCCGGCACTACCACCAGGTGGGACTGCTGATCCCGGTCCAGGTGAACCGGGACAGCGGATACCGCTACTACGCGCCGGACCAGATTCCGGCAGCCCAGGTCATCCGCCGGCTCCGGGACCTCGACATGCCCGTCACCGCGGTGAAGGCCGTGCTCACCGCCTCCGACCCCATGATCCGCAACGCACTGATCACCGCTCATCTGGACCGCCTGGAAGCCGAGCTGGCACGGACCCGTGCGACGGTCGGATCCCTGCGCGATCTGCTGCAACGCCCGGCGACGGCACCGTTGGTCGAACACCGCACGGTACCGGCCACCCGGGCCGTCGGCATTCGGCAGACCTTGACGATGGAGGATGCCCTGCCGTGGTGGCAGGGCGCGCTCGGTGAACTGAACGCCACGGTACGCGCCCAGGGTCTGACCCGGACGGGGCCGAGCGGCGGACTCTCCTCCATCGGTCTGTGCCGGGAGGGCCAGGGGGAGGCGACCGTCTACATCCCGGTCGCGGGTACCACCCGCCCGATCGGACGGGTGGTACCCCTGTTCGTCCCCGCGGCCGAACTCGCGATCGTCCCGCATCGCGGCTCGCCGGCCGGCGTCGGCGCGCTCTTCGATGAACTCGACTCCTACGCGCTCCGGCATGAGATCTCGGTGGACGGTCCGCTGCGCACTTACCATCTGCGGGAACCGGAGCCTTCCCCGGATCCGGACCAGTGGGAGATCGAGATAGGCCGGCCCGTCTTCCGCGCCGACGGCCCGACGGCCGGGCGGGCGTCGGCGTGAACGGGCTCCCGGCTCATCCGGTGCCCGCCCAGGTCAGAAGCGAGGGCTCATCAGAAGCGGCCCCGCCCCTTCGTCCGAGGTCCGGCCGGCCTGCTCCGTCCACAGGCCGAGCAGGGTCCGCAGCGGTGCGCCGAGCTGGTTGTCCAGCCTCCAGACAAGCATCTTCCGGAAGGAGATGGCCGGCTCCAGCGGTACCACGACGATCCGCCGGTCAGCGGTGAGCAGCGGGCTGGAGCGGGGGGCCAGCGCGATGCCGACCCTCTCCGTGACCAGCGCGAGCTGGATGGCCACGTCGTTCGTCGCATAGGTGACGTGGAACTCCAGCCCTCGCGCGGCGAACGCCTCACGGATGAATCCGTGGGCCCCGCTGTCGGGCCCATAGGTGATGACAGGGTGCTGGGACACCTCTTCGAGACTCAGCGGACGGCCCGGCTCCCGGCTCCCGGCGGGGAGAACCGCCATGATCCGGTCGTGGAGCAGCACCCGCGAACCAAGGGGCTGGGACTGGTGGCCCCGCGGTTCCGCGACCACCGCCGCGTCGAGGGCGCCGTCGTGGACCGCCGTCAGCAGCGATGGGCTCGACGCTCCGGAAAGACTCACCGTCACGCCGGGGTGGCGGCGGTGGTACTCACCCAGCAGGGCGGGGACCACCGTGCCCTCCAGCCCTCCGACGGTTCCCAGCGAGAGGGAGCCGCCCGCGTCGCCTGAACGGTCGGCGAATTGGGCGGCGGCGGCCGTCGCGGCAGCCAGACAGGTGCGGGCATAGGGCAGCAGGGTGGCGCCGCCGGAGGTGAGAACCGCCCGTCTCGGGAGGCGCTCGAACAACGCTTCGCCGAGTTGCTTCTCCAAGCCCCGGATCTGATGACTGATCGCGGACTGGACGACATGGCAGCGGGAGGCCGCCTTGGTGAACGATCCCTCTTCCGCGACGGCTACGAAGTACTCCAGGGTCCGAAGCTCCATGGAGATCACACTAATGAACTTGCCTCACCATGGTTCGAACAGTCAGGAATCGGCCATGACCGCGTGGAAACTCCGGCGCAGACCCGGTGTACGGCCCCGGCCGGGCCCGCATGTGCTCCCACCGTGCTCTCGGGCCCAGGGCACGGCCGGCGCCCTGCCGCCGCCTGGAAGCCCGGGCTTCCTGTCTCCAGCGGGCTCCACAGGGGAGATCCGCACAGATGGGGAACGGGAGGAACTGTTCGTCAGTGCACAGGTATTGCCCGTCCGGCCATCCCCATGAAATCCTTTTCTGGTACTTGCAGAAAGGTCTTGCAGAGCATCACGGTATGGCTTGAATCCGACCCGGCTCGATGGCTCCACGGGCGGGCCTCTCCCCGGAAGAAAAGGAAGAGTTCATGTCGTTCCTGAGAAAGACCAAGCAGCGTCTGGCACTGGCCGCCGCCGTAGGCGCCCTGGCTGCAACGGCGGGCGTCGTGACGACCGCGGCCCCCGCCGCCGCGGCCCCCGCCCCCGCCGCCGCGGCCCCCGCCCCGGCCGCCGCGTTCGCCGGCGTGTTCATCTACGCCAACCCCAACTACTCGATCCCGGTGTACCCCAGCGGCGCACCCGTGCAGGTCGCGGAGCTCACAGGATCGGGGAGGGACAGCACCTCCTCCATAGGCAACAGCACGGACCTCTCCATGTGCTTCTACGAGCACCGGAACTACGGCGGTCTTGAGTTCAGGATCGGTCCCGGCGAGTGGTGGGCCACGATCCCCGGTTGGATCAACGACAAGATCTCGTCCTACCGGCCCTGCTGACCGAGGACCATCCGCCCAGCACCCCGGCTCCGGCCGCATCGCCGCCACGGGATGCGGACCGGGTCCGCGGCGGCGGGCCGCGACCGAGGGGCGAGGCGCGCTGTCCGTCCGTGCCTATCGTGCGCTGAGCTTGCCCCGCTTGAGTTGCAACACCTCGTCCGAGGCGGCTGCCACCTCACGGGAGTGCGTCACCACCACCACGCACTTGCCCTCGTCGTGCGCCAGCTTCCGGAACACGGAGATGATCCCGCCCGCGGTCTCGTGGTCGAGACTGCCGGTGGGTTCGTCCGCGAAGAGGATGTCGACCTCGCAGGCCAGCGCACGGGCGATGGCGACGCGCTGCTGCTGACCGCCGGACAGCTTCAGGGTCCGGCGGTTGTGGTCGCCGGCGTCCACCCCGAGCAGGTCGAGGAGCTCGACCGCGCGCTGATTCTTGTTGCCCCGCTGCACCCCGGTGATCTCCATGGCGGAGGTGATGTTCTGGACCGCCGTCATATACGTGAGCAGGTTCAACGATTGGAAGACGGTGGCCGCATGACGGTTGCGGTAGCGGCCGAGGCCCAGTTCCGCGACATCCTTGCCGCGGAAGCGGACGGTGCCGGCACTCGGTGAGTCCAGGCCGCTGGCCAGCGAGAGCAGTGTGGTCTTGCCGCTGCCGGAGGGGCCGATCACGGCATACATGCGGCCCGGTTCGAAAGCGTAGCTGATGCCCCTGAGCACGGTGCGTTTGCGGTTGCCGCTCTGGTAGGAGCGGGTCACCTCGGTGAGTTCGAGCACCGGAGCATGCGGGAGGAAAGTCATCGCTTCAGTCGCCCTTCGTCAGGATGTCACGCGGATCGAGGCGCAGCACACGCGCGCCGGGGATGAGCGTGGCCAGGGCGGCGATGCCGAGACCGGTGGCGCCGACCTTGGCGATGTCGGCGGTGCCGAGGCGTACGTCGAGCGAGTCGATGGGCTCGACCTCGGGGGCGTCCTCCGTGAGAGGGGTGGCGCCTCCGGCGCCGGTGACGGCGCTGGGGTCGGGGCCGTTGTCCGCGTTCGCCGCGGTGTCCTCGGCCGAGGACACCTCGCCGGCCAGCAGCCGGTCGCCGATGGTCTGGGACAGGAACTGGCTGCCCGCCGAGGCGAGGCCCACCGCGATCACCGCGCAGGCGACGACCTCCACCAGATGCTGGCCGAGCAGCTTGGGCTTCTTCTCGCCGAGCGAGAGCAGGATGCCCAGCTCCTTGCGGCGCTCGCGCAGCGAGGAGGCGACGATCAGGGCGAGGATCACGGTGCCGGCGAGGGCGACGATCCACACGGTGACGGTCGCGAAGTCCGCGGTCCTGGTGATGGGGCCGACGAGCTGCTTGTACTGCTTGTCGTTGACGGTCATCGGGCCGATCCCTCGCCCGGCGACCACGACCTCGCGGCCCTCGCCACGGACGCGGCTGCCGAACGCACCGCGCAGGCGGCCACGGCGGACCTGCGCCTCGACGTCGACACCGAGCCCGACTGCACCGTCCCCGGCAATGCCACCCTGCTCCGTCAGCTCCTGCTCAACCTGCTCGACAACGCCTTGGCCTACAACAAGCCCGGCGGCTCGGTACACCTCGCGGTCCTGCGCGAGAAAGAGATCGTCATCGAGGTGGAGAACACCGGGCGGCATGTCGATGACATCGTCGCCCAGCGCCTGTTCGAGCCCTTCTACCGGCAGCAGTCCCGCGTCACCAGCGACCGCTCCGGCCACGGCCTGGGCCTCGCCATCGTCCGCTCGATCGTGCACGCCCACCATGGCGCCGTCACCGCGCACGCCAACCCCGACGGCGGCCTGACCGTACGCGCCAAGCTGCCGCCGGACCCGAGGTGACGACATGTCCTGGGCCGCGGCCATGAGCTCGTCCGTGCCGTCGGCTCCGCCTCCCGCCCTGCGCACTCCCGCACCCGGCCGACCAGCCGTGATCCCCAGGCAGACGGACAGACGGCCGCCGCCGATGAAGCCCCACGGTGAGCCGCCGGTTCCAGGACCGGGCTGCCGTCCCCGCAGGGTTCGCGGCAGTGGTGGTACGCGGGTCAGGGGGTAGGACGGCCCAGGTCTCCGCGCAATCGCTGGGCCCGGAGGACCAGTTCGAGTTCGAAGCGGCGGTCGGGGTCGTCGATCTCATCCCCCCACAGCTCCCGGATCTGGCGGAGCCGGTAGCGGACGGTCTGGGGGTGGACCCCGAGGCGCCCCGCGACCTCGGGGGCGCCGCCCCGGGTCTCCAGCCAGGCGAGCAGGGTCTCGGCGAGGCGGCGGGCATGGGCCTGGCCACAGTCGGCGAGCGGTGCGAGGGTGCGGCGGGCCAGGTCGTCGATCAGTTCCTCGGGCTGGAGGAGCACAAGGGCCTCGGTGTGCTCGGTGCAGTGCAGCACCTCCCCCGCCGGAAGCAGCCCGCGTTCCATGAGACATACGGCGGCCTCGGCCCAGCGCAGCGACTTCGCGGCGTCGACCAGCGGCACCGGCGGCCCGATCGCGCCGGCCCAGCCGGTCATGGCACGCCGCAGCAGTTCGGGGCGGCCCGCCGCGTCCGGGTCGGGCACGACCATGCGGGGCTGTTCGGCCTCCATGTCCAGGAGGACACCCTGGCCGACGGCGGGGGCGACGGCCTGGCGGGCGGGGCGCAGCAGCACCCCGGCGGCGACCTTGGCGGGCAGTGGCCAGCCGATCCGGGCGGCGCGTTCCGCGAGGGTGGCGGCGATCTCGTGCGGGCCGGCGGCGGTGCGGGTGCGGTGCTCGGCGAGGAGGAGGTCCATGAGCTCGCGCTGGAGCCGGAGGCGTTCACCCGCCTGCTGGGCGGCGGCCTCGGCATAGCCGCGTACCGACTGGTCGACGAGCCCGTCAAGGTACTCGTAACCCGCGTCGACCAGTTCGTACATGGCCGGTGGCGGGATGTCGACGCGCTGGCCGATCTCGGCGAGGCGCCGCCAGGTGAGGCGGACGCCGAGGCGGTAGATGGCCTGGAGGGAGTCGAGGCTGCGGCCGCCGATTCCCTCGCCGCGGCCGAAGTCCTGGAAGACTTCGGGGTGGACGCGGGGCCGGTCCTCGGCTGTCTCCAGATGCAGGACGAAGATCTCGATGGCACGCCGGATACCGATGAGGGACTTGGGTTCCCCGGAGTCGTCGAGGACGACCGGGACGTGCGGGTACTCACGGCGGATCTCCCGCAGGATCTCCTCGGCCAGCGTGGGAGCCTCGGCCATCGCGAGCGCCGCGAATCGGCGTACCTGGCTGCGCGGTACGTCATGCCAGGCCGAACGGGCCCCGAGTGGCAGCACGGCACGGTCCCCCATGGCGACGGAAGCCGCGGTGGCGCCCGGGGGGCCGAGGGCTGGGGTGGAGGAGGGCACTGGTCAGCGCTCCCGGGAGGCCGTCTCGTAGGTGACGAGGGGGGTGTTGGGCTGGTCCGGGGTGGCGTTGAGCAGGGCCACGACACCGAGGGCGGCGCCCACGGCGAGGGCCGCGGCGGCCACGACGGTGAGTGCGGCGGCGAGCAGTCTGGGCATGCTGGGGGTCCAGTCCCTCCGGTCGAAAGGTCGTCCCCACCCTGGTGATCCACACGATCCGCGCCAGTGCTCACGAGTTCCCTGATCGTGAGTGGTCACGGGTCCCTGGTCCTGCCTTCCCGTGGTGGCGCGTGCCGGCCCCGACCGGCTGGAGTCAGTCTCGACAATGCATTGACACCTAGTCAAGGGTCCGCCTACGGTTCCCGGCCCATACCGCGCCTGCATTTTTCCACCCGCGCGCAGACGTTCCGTCGCCTTGTGACCTCGATTCTCCGACACCGTGTCGAGCCGCCTCGAACCCTTCTGGAGTGCCCGGATGCGACGTACCACCTCACCCGTTTCCCTCGTTCTGCTGGGCATCGGCACCTTTCTGCTGGTGCTGGCCGCGATGCTCGCCTGGTATGTCGAGCCGCGCGCCCAGCGCACCCCGATCGACACCGACGCGACCACGGTCTTCACTGGTCAGGGGAGCTATTTCGATGCCAAGAAGGTCAAAACCGTCGATGAGGCAAAGCTCACCATCACCCGGAAGGTCCGCGGAGACGTGGCCGACAGCGAGGCCGGCGGCCAGGCGATCTGGGACGTGTCGACGAGCGTCGACACCGACGGCACCCTGCCCGCGTCCGATCCCCACGACGCGTTCCAGTGGACCGTGGAACGCTGGGTGACCGACCGGAAGACCAACGCCCCCGTGCACTGCTGCGGGGAGAGCCCGCGATTCGAGGGCGAGGCGTACCTGAAGTTCCCGTTCGGTGTGGAGAGGCGTTCGTACCGCTGGTGGGACAGCACTCTGGGCGCCACCGTGGAACTCCGGTTCAAGGACAGGAAGAAGATCCAGGGCCATGAGGGGTACCTGTTCACCGGCACGGTCGACCCGGTGAAGACCGGAACGCGGCAGGTGCCGGGGGTGCTCGTCGGCCAGCCGGAGCGTGGTCAGGTCCTCGCCGAGGAGTGGTACGCCAACCACGGCATCGAGCTGGTCGCGGACCAGAGGACCGGGCGGATTCTGTACGCGGCGATCGGGCCGAGGAAGACGCTGCGGGCGCCCGGCGCGGACTCCGACGACAACGAGGTGGTGCTGCTGGAGAGCAAGCGCATCGCGTTCACCGAGGAGACGCAGAAGAAGCAGGTGGAGCTGGCGAAGGCCGACAATCGCAAGCTCCAGTTGGTGGGACTGACGGCGCCCGTGGGGGCGGGCGGGCTGGGGCTGCTGCTGGCCGTGGCGGGCTCGGTCATGGTGTTCCGGGGGCGTCCTGAGGGCGCCGCCGCGGCCCCGGCTTCGGCCCGGATACCGGAATCCGTCACCCGGTGATGAGATACGGCCGGTAACAGGTGCTCAATTTGTCATCTCGGTGAGTAGCCGCAGCGAACCACTGGGCGAAAACTGTCCATCCCACCCACCCGAACACGCCATCCGTGCACGACCCCAGCACATCCGAGCGGCCCCGGCACCCTCCGGGGCGTGCTCACCCCGGACCGGAACCCCACCGGGGCCGCGCGCTGCAGTAGTCGATCCCCCGGCGCGGTTCCGGACCCGGCCCACCCGTCGTGTCCCGCTTCAACTCCGTACCGACGCGTACCTCCCTGGGTACCGCCTCACCTCGTACCGCCTCACCTCGTACCGCCTCACCCCCCGTATCGCCCCGTACGTCCCCAACCCTTCATCCGTCCGCCCTCCCGTGCCGAGAACGATCCTCGCACCACTGCCGCCGCACGGTTCCCGCACCTTGAGACGAGTCGGAGCAGCAATGCCCCAGCACGTGCCCGCTTCGCTGCGCACGGCCGGTCCCCGGCCCGCTCAGCCCCATGCGGCGCTGCCCGCCGAGCCGCGCCGCATTGTGTTCCTCTCCCGCCGCGACCTCGGCAATCCCGCCGCCGGCGGTTCCGAGCTCCTGATCGACCGGCTGGCCGACGGCCTCACGCGCCTCGGCCATCAGGTCACCCTTGTCTGCGGTGGCCCGGCAGCCTCCCGCGACTACCGTGTGGTGTCGGCGGGCGGCGACCTCGGTCACTTCCTGCGGGCCCGCAGGACCCTGGCCCAGCGGGTCGGCGACTGCGATCTGCTGGTCGAGGTGTGCAACGGCATGCCGTATCTGGCGCCGCTGTGGCATCGGGGTCCGACGCTGTGTCTGGTCAACCACGTCCACACCGAACTGTGGGACATGCGCTTCGGCGGCCGTGCCCTCGCGCCCGCCGGCCTGCTCGGCCGCCGGCTGGAGCACTGGGCCCTCAGGGAGGCGCAACGGCGGAACCTGATGGTCGCGGTGTCCCCGTCCACGGCCGGGGCGCTGCGTGGGATCGGCGTCGACGAGGACCGGATACGTGTGGTGCACAACGGTGTCGAGGAGCCCGGACCCCAGCATCCCCGCTCGCCCGAGCCGTTGTTCCTGGCGCTGGGCCGGCTCGTGGAGTACAAGCGGATCGATCTGCTGCTGCGGCTGTGGGAGCGGGTCAGGCCGGTGACCGGCGGCCGGCTCGTCATCGTCGGAGACGGTCCGGAGCGGGACCGGCTGGCGAAGCTCGCGGGCGCCGGAGTGGAGTTCGCGGGCCATGTCACGGAGGCGGAGAAGCACCGGCTGCTCTGCTCGGCCTGGCTGCTGCTGCATCCGTCGGCCGTGGAGGGATGGGGCCTGGTGGTCACGGAGGCCGCGATCCGGTCGACCCCGACGGTCGGCTTCGATGTGCCGGGGCTGCGGGACTCGGTCGACGACGGGGTGAGCGGGGTGCTGGCCCGGGGGGAGAGTTCATTCGCCGCCGCCTGGTGCTCACTGGCGCTCAACGAGCGGCGCCGGTCGGTCATGGGGTGGGCCGCACGGGAGTTGGCGGCGGGGTACACCTGGGCCAGTACGGTACGGGCGTTCCGCGATGTCGCCGTGGAGGCCGCCGCCCAACCCGAGGAGAGCCCGCGCCCCGCGCGGATCGCTCCGCGGGCCGCCGCGCGCTCCCGGCGGAAGTGAGGATCGATGCCAGCCCCTGGTCCAAGAGTCCGCGCCGTCGCGGGCGCCCCCGGTGCCCCGCGGACGGCGGGCCGCCGCACGACACCGAGAGACCCTTCCTTCAGACGCTCGTTGGCCCTGTTCCGAGCCTTTATGCGGGAGCCGGACGACCCCGGGACGTGCTACGCGCTGCTGGCGCGGGACGCCGCCGATCAGGTCGAGGCGTACGGCGGGCCCGTCGGCGGGCGGACCGTCGTCGACATCGGCGGCGGGGCCGGGTACTTCACCGAGGAATTCCGCCGGCGCGGCGCGCACGGTTTCCTTTTCGAGCCGGATGTACGGGAGTTGGGTCCGACGCCGCCCGAGGGGGCGGTCGTCGCGGACGGCTATCTGCTGCCGCTCGCGGACGGTTCGGCCGATGTGTGCTTCTCTTCCAACGTCCTTGAGCATGTGGACGATCCGCAGACTTTTCTCAGCGAGATGATCCGCGTGACCCGCCCCGGCGGGCTGATCTACGTCTCGTTCACCAACTGGCTGTCCCCCTGGGGCGGTCATGAGTGGGCGCCCTGGCACTATCTGGGCGCCGCGAGGGCACGGGCCCGCTATGAGCGGCGCACCGGCCGCCCCGCCAAGCACACCCTCGGCGAGAACCTCTTCGCCGTGCACATCGGTCCCACCCTGCGCCAGGTACGGGCCAGGACCGACGTCACGGTGGTCTCCGCCCGCTCCCGCTACTGGCCGTTCCTGGCCGGGGCGGTGACCCGGGTGCCGGGCCTGCGTGAGTTCGCTACCTGGAATCTCCTCCTCATTCTTCGGCGGTGTCCATGACCAGTACGGCCCCAGCGGCCCAGGCTCCCCCTCCTGCAGCCGTCCGGAGCACCGGTGCGACCCAGGACCCTCCCGACGGGCCCCGGTCGCGGCGGTGGCTTCTGGGATTCTGGGCCGTGGTGTTCATGCTCTTCCTGGCGGCGTCGCCGGGGCGTATGACGTTCGAGACCAAGCTCGGTGTCGCCGTCGATCCCTGGCGGTTCATGGCCGATCTCGGGCAGTTGTGGCACGACCGCGGCGGGTTCGGCGGGCTCGCCAACCAGTACACCGGGTACGCGTTCCCGATGCTCCCGTTCCACGGCCTCGCCGATCTGACGCAGTTGCCGGTGTGGCTGGCGGAGCGGCTGTGGCTGTCGTTGGTGGTGGCCACCGCCTTCTGGGGGGCGCTGCGGCTGGCCGAACGCCTCGACGTCGGCACCCGTTCGACGCGGTTGCCCGGCGCTGTGGTGTACGCGCTGTGGCCGATGTTCACCATCGTCGTCGGGTCCACATCGGCCGCCGCGCTGCCCGGCGCGCTGCTGCCGTGGGTGCTGCTGCCGCTCACCGACGACCGGTACAGCGCGCGGGTCGCGGCGCTGCGCTCCGCACTGCTGATCCCGTTCATGGGCGGGGTCAACGCGGTGTCGACCCTCGCATCACTGCTGCCGGTGGGGCTGTATCTGCTGTCCCGGCCGAACGGTCCACGGAAGCTGAAGCTCATTCTGTGGTGGGTGCCGGGGGTCCTCCTGGCGACGCTGTGGTGGGTGATCCCGCTGCTGCTCCTCAGTGCGTACGGGGAGAACTTCCTCCCGTACATCGAGACGTCACAGGTCACCACGGACACGATGGCGGCGACGGAGGTTCTGCGCGGCGCCGGTAACTGGGTGGCGTATCTGCACTTCGGTGACGCCTGGCTGCCCGCCGGGTGGAGTGTCGCGGCGTCGGTTCCGGTCATCGTGGGTTCGGCGCTGGCCGCCGCGCTGGGGCTCGCGGGGCTCGCCCGGCGGGATCTGCCGGAGCGCCGCTGGCTGGTGCTGACCGTGCTGACCGTCGTGCTGCTCACCCTCGCCGGGTACGCGGGGAAGTTCGGTGCGCCGTTCGCCGGGTCCGTACAGGATCTGCTGGACGGGGCGCTGGCGCCGTTCCGGAACATCTACAAGTTCCAGCCGGGTCTCGCGCTCGCCCTGGTTCTCGGGCTCGTCCATCTCACCGCCGTCGCGGCGCGGGAGCGCGGGGCACGGCCGGGGCACGGGGTGCGGTGGGGTCGGCGGTACGCTCCGCTGATCGCGGCGCTGCTGGTGCTGCCCGGGCTCGCCCTGCCGTATGTCACCGGGGCCGTCCTGCAGCCGGGTTCGTTCAACAAGCTGCCGACGTACTGGGAGGACACGGCCGGCTGGCTGAAGAAGCACTCGCCGGACAGCCGGGCCCTGGTGGTCCCGGCGACCGCGCACGGCGTCTACACCTGGGGCTCCCCCATCGACCAGCCCCTCGATGTGCTCGCCGACTCCCCCTGGGCCCAGCGCGACTACGTGCCGTTCGGTACGCCCGGGAACCGGCGTGCCATGGACGCCGTGGAGCAGGCCCTGCTCACCGGCGCCGGGATACCGGGACTGCGGGACTACTTGAACCGGGCGGGACTGCACTATGTGGTGGTCCGCAACGACCTGGACCCGGACCAGCTCGGCTATGTGCCGACACCGACCGTGAAGCGGGCGCTGGAGCAGTCCGGCTACAAGCGGGTCAAGGGCCTCGGCCCGGTCATGACCGGTGGACGGATCGCGGACGACACCCCCCTCCAGATCGAGGGGCTCTTCCCACGACAGCGGGCGGTGGAGATCTTCGCGCCCGCCGAGGACACCCGGCGGCCCGGCCGGGCCGGAATCCACACCGCCGCCGATACGGCCGTGGTGTCCGGCGGACCGGAGTCCCTGCTGCCGCTGGCCGCCGACCCGTCGCTGCGCGGCCGGCCCACCGTACTGACCGGGGACGAACACCCCGGCGTCGACACGCCGGCGCTCCAGGTCACCGGTGACGGCCTGCGGCACGCCGACACCCGGTTCGGCCTGGTGAACACCAACACTTCGTACACGTACACCAAGGACGAGCGCAATCACCCCGACAGCGTGCAGGGCCCCGGGGACGCGCCGCATCAGATCCTGCCGACGAAGGGCATCGAGCGCCAGACGGTCGCGGAGCTGCGCGGGGCGCGTGAGGTGACAGCGTCCTCCAGCGGCAACTGGCTGTTCCATCTGCCGCAGTACGATCCGGTGAACGCCTTCGACGGGAACCCGGACACGGCGTGGGCCGAGGGCGTGCCCGGCAGCGCGAAGGGGCAGTGGCTGCGCATCGCGTTCGACGGGAAGAAGCGGATGCCGTCGTCGCTGAAGGTGACCCCGCTTCCCCAGGACGGGGTGCGGTCCGCCGCGACGCGGGTGAAGGTGGAGACCGCGCAGGGCAGCGAGACCAGCCCGCTGGCGACCAACGGCAGGACCCAGGAGGTCATGTCACCCCGCGGTGAGACGAGTTGGATGAAGCTCACCATCGTGGACGTGGAGGCCGGTCGGCCGGGGCTGACCGGTTCCGGGTTCGCCGAGATCGGGATTCCCGGTGTCACCGTGACGCGGATGCTGAAGCTGCCCACGGACGGCGCGGATTCGGACGCGGCGGCCGAGATCGTGTCCCTGCACCGGCCGTCCGACCCGGGCGGGCTCTCCCCGGCCGGCACGGAGTCGGGGCTGCACCGCTCCTTCACCACCGGCGCGGCCGGAGCGCAGGACGTCAGGATCAGCGCGGTGCCGGTGCCCGGCGACGAGCTGGACGAGCTGTTGTACCGGGTGGCGCCCGAACAGGCGAAGCAGATCACCGCGACCGCCGACTCCACGGCCCGGCTCGGCACGGAGCTGTCGGCGCGGAATCTGACCGACGGCGATCTGACGACCGCGTGGATCGCCGGGAACAAGCCGGTGATCCATCTGAAATGGTCCGGCAAGAAGTCCGTGGACTCGCTGGTACTGGCCGGCGCGGGCGGGCTCTCGGCCCGGCCCACGGAGATCGAGATCAGCTCCCCCGACGGCGCGGCGATCGCGAACGTCGACGACAACGGCTGGGCCCGCTTCGAGGCGATCAAGACCGACCAGCTCGACATCACGGTCACCCGGACCGCGCCGGTGGTCCTGCACAACCCGGTCGCCGACGACGATCTCCAGCTCCCCGTGGGCCTCACCGAGCTGCATGTCCCGGCGCTCGCCGACTACCGCACCGAACAGCCCGCCGCCGACCGCCGGTTCACCCTGAAGTGCGGCGAGGGGCCGGCCCTGGCGGTCGACGGGACCCTTCACGCGACCAGCGCGAAGGGCACCGTCAGGGATGTGGTGGAGCGGCGCCCGATCGAGGTGACGCTCTGCCAGCGTGGCAAGAAGAAGCCGACGTTGGCTCTCGGCGCGGGCGCGCATCAGGTCGAGGCAGGGGACGCTGGTCCGCTCGCGATCACCGATGTGACCCTCACCCGGGGCAGGCCGGCCGCGCCGGCGGCGAACAGCCGGGGCCTCACCATCGGCGACTGGCAGGACGACCGCCGTGAGGTGTCGGTCGGCGCGGGCGCCGCCTCGTATCTGACGACGTACGAGAACTTCAACGACGGCTGGAAGGCCACACTGAACGGCAGGGAGCTCTCGCCGCTCCGGCTCGACGGCTGGCAGCAGGGATTCGAGATCCCGCAGGGCGAGGGCGGCACGGTCACGCTGTCGTACGAGCCGTCCCGGGTGTACGAGACCGGGCTGGCCGTCAGCGGTGTCGCCCTGCTCGCGCTGATCGGTCTGGCGCTGTACCGCAGGCGCGAGGAGAACCCCGAGCGCACGGCCGGGACCGCGCCGGCGCCGGTGCCGAACGGGCCCGGGACGGTCCTCGGGCTGGTGGCGCCGACCCTGGTGGCCCTGGTGGTCGCGGGCTGGTTCGCGCTGCTGGTCCCGGCGCTCGCGCTGATCGCCCTGCGGCGTCACGCGCTGTTGGCGCCGATCGCCTTCGCCGCGATGGCGGGGGCGGGGGTCGCGGCGGCCACCGGCGCCGGTGCGGCTCCGGCCGCCGGGGAAGGGGCGTTCGGGTACATGGCCCAGCTCCTGGCGTTCATCGCGCTGTTCGCGGCCCTGGTGACCGTCGGAGGGCTCGAACGGCACGGGCGGGTGCCCGAGGCTGATTCCGGCTCCGGCCCGGGCTTCCGTTTCCGATTCGGGGTGGGTAAGGGCACGGGGTCCGGTTCGGGTGACGGTGCTGGTGCTGGTGCTGGTGACGGCGCTGGTGACGGCGCTGGTGCCGGTGCCGGATCGAGCGCCCAGCCGGATGCCGGGCACCCGGACGCGCCCGCTCCCGGTGCTCCCGCAGGCCCTGGTGCTCCCGGAGGTGGCGTCCAGTGACCGCTGTGGACGGTCCCGCTCGCTCCCTGCCGGCCGAGCGGCCCGTCCTCGTACCGTTCCCCGTCGTCGACGAGGTCACCCGGCACTGCCTCCGGAAGGAGGAGCCCGAGACCATCCACATCGAGATCCGGCTGCCGGGGCGGCCCGACCCGGCGCGGCTGCGGCGGGCGTTCACCGACGCGCTGCGCCGCCACCCGCGCGCCCAGGTACGCCAGGCGCCGGGCCCCTGGTACCGGCGCCGTTACTTCTGGGAGCTCACCGAGGAGCCGGACCCGGGCGTGGACGTGATGACGGTTCCGGCGCCGGAGCCCGGGGCGCTGGAGCGGGCCAGGGAGCGTTGCCTGGCCTCGGCTCCCCCGCTGTCCGCGTCCCCGCCGGTCCGGCTCGAACTCGTCGAGGACCCCGAACGGCCCGGCGGTACGGCCCTGTTCCTCACCGTCAACCACACCGCGCTGGACGGCCCCGCGTGTCTGCGGGTCCTCGCGACGGCCGCCGAGCTGTACGGTGGCCGGGCCGACGCCCCGGCGGCGCCCCTGGTCCGTACCGCCCCCGGGGACCGGGCCGCGGCGGCGCCGGGGCCGTCCCCGTGGGCGCCTGCCGCCCGTGTGGCGCACGGCGCCCCGTCCGGTCGCCAGGGCAATGACATGCTGGTGGCCGACCTGGCGGTACCGCGCCGCCCGCCCGGCGCCGCGTACACCGTGAACGATCAGCTCCTGGTCGCCACCGCGCTGATGATCGCGCGCTGGAACCAGGAGCACGGCGCCCCACCGCGCCCGATGCGGATCACGATGCCGGTGGACGACCGGCCGCGCGGCGCCGCCATGCCCATCGGGAACGGCACCCGGCTCGTCGAAGTCCCCTTCACCGTGGCCGAGCTGGCGTCCGGTGAGCGTGGCGCCGCCGCGCGGGACCCGGACGCCATGGGTGAGCTGCTGCGCCGGACCGCCGACCGTACCCGCGCCCTCAAGGCCGTATCCGGTCCTCAACTCGGGTACGGGGCCGCCCTGCTGACGGCGCCGGTGGTGCCGGTGGCGTGGCGGGCCGCCGTGACCCGCGGCCTACGGCGGGCGACGGGGCCGTGGACATCCACGACGCTGCTGAGCAATATCGGACGTATCCCTTACGCCCTGGACTTCGGCGACGCGGGCCGCGCGGACGCCGTGTGGTTCTCGGCGCCCGCCCGGATGCCCCGGGGGCTCAACGTGACGACGGCATCCACCGCCGGGCGGCTGCATCTCACGCTGCGCTGGTCGACAGCGCTGCTCGCCCAGAGGGACGGGGCGAGGCTGCTGGAACTGTTCGAGCGGTGCCTGGACGCGACGGAGATCGCCACGACCGGGAACGGCGGGGCGACGGAAGGAGGTCCGGGATGACGACGACCGCCCGGCCGGGGACGGACACGAACGCCGGCACGAGCACCGGCACGAATGCCGGCACGGACGCGGACACACACACCCACACGGGCGCCCGGCCCCCCGGCGCGGCCACCGGTACCGCGCCCCGAGGGCTTCGGGACTTCTACGAGAATCCCGCCGTGCCCGTCGCCTCCGGGGACGCCCGCAGCCTGCGGCAGGCCCGGATGCTCGCCGCCGCGCTCGGCCCCGCCGCCGCGCGACCCGCCGTCGTCCTCGACGTCGGCTGCGGTGACGGCACGGCGGCGGCCACCGCGGCGCCACTGCTCGCCGGGCACCGGATCATCGGCGTCGACTGGTCGCAGGACGCCCTGCGCCGGGCCCGGACCCGGCTCACCGACGTGGTGCGCGGCGAACTCACCGCCGGCCGACTGCCGTTCAGGTCCGGCGTGGCCGACGCCGTGCTGTTCAGCGAGGTGGTCGAGCATCTGATCGACCCGGACAGCGCCCTGGACGAACTGCGGCGCGTACTGCGCCCCGGCGGCCATCTGATGCTGTCCACCCCGAACCTGGCCGCCTGGTACAACCGGGCCCTGCTGCTCGCCGGTGTCCAGCCCGTCTTCTCCGAGGTCAGCCTGCGCGCCATCCACGGCCGTCCCGGCAGCGAGGTCGTCGGGCACCTCCGGCTCTACACAGCCCGCGCACTGCGGGAGTTCGTGACCGCGTCCGGCTTCGAGGTGGTCCGGGTCCAAGGGGCGCCCTTCCACGGGGTGCCGCGCCCGCTGCGGCCCCTGGACCGGCTGGCGTGCGCGGCCCCCTCACTCTCCTCGATCCTGCTGCTGCATGCGCAGAGGACGTAGGCCATGTGGTGGGGCGTGGCAGCCGCACTGCTGGCGAACGCGCTCTACAGCGCGGGATTCGTCCTGGAGAAGCGGGCGCTCGGCGGCATGCCCGCCGTATCGGTCCGGGAGCCCGCGCGGCTGCTGCGGCTGGTCCTCGGGAGCCCGCTGTGGATCGGCGGCTCGCTGGCGCTGGCCGCCGGGTTCGGGGCGCAGTTGATCGTCTACCGGACGCTGCCGATCGCCGCCGCGCAGGGCATCTTCGTCTCCGGCCTGGTGCTGCTCCTGCTGCTGTCGGCGCGGCTGCTCGGCGAACGGACCTCTGGGCGGGAGCGGTTCGCGATCGGGGCGATTCTCGCCGCCCTCGTGATGGTGGTCCTCTCCCTGTCCCAGGACACCGACACCGTCGGCGCCGACGCGCCCGTACCGCTGATCCTGCTGGTCTGTGTGCCGTCGCTGGCAGCCGGGCCGTGGCTGTACGCCGTCGCCGAGCGCCGGGCGCGGCGTCCGCACCGGAAGCCGACGACGGGGGTCGAGTACGGGGTCGCCCTGGGGCTGCTGTACGGGGTCAGTTCGCTGGCGATCAAGGGGGTGTCGGGCCGGCTGGCCGGGCTGCTCGACCGGCCCGGCGCCGCGCTGCTCGGTGTGCTGGGCTCCCCGTACCCGTATCTCCTCCTGTTCACCGGCGTGTTCGGGCTGATCATGTCGCAGGCGGCCTTGCAGCGCTGCCGGGTTTCACTGCTCGTGCCGGTGTGCACGACGGTGACGAGCGTGTTCGCGGCCGTACTGGGTACGTTCGCGTTCGGTGAGGCGCTGCCCGGCGATCCGGTGCGGTTGGCGCTGCGGGTCGCGGGGACCGTGCTGGCCGTGTCGGTGCTCCTCGCGATGCCGAAGCACGACCCGCCGGAGCCGCCGGAGGCGACCGATCCGACCGGCCCACCGTCCCCGACGACATCCGCCAAGGAGCTGACCGCCCATGAACCCTGATGACCCGCTGCTGGGCATCCTCGTCTGCCCGCTGGACAAGGGGCCGCTGCGGCTCGTGCTGTCCGGCACCGACTCGGACGCCGCCCGGGCACCAGCCGGTGACGCCTCCGGCGGTGGCTCCGGTGACGCCCTGTACAACCCTCGGCTGCGGCGCCTCTACCCCATCGTGAACGGCGTCCCGCACGTGCGTCCGGCGTCCGGGGCGCCGGTGTCCGACGAGGAGCACGAGCGGCTGACCCGGCAGGGCGGCGCCGACCCGGGGCCCGCCGCCGACGCGCCGGGAGCCGGGTAGGCGGGGCAGCGGCCATGACGCTCGCGGCCCGCCTCGCGCCTGCGTACCCGAACGGCCCGGGTGTGAAGCGGATCAGGGTTGACCGCGGGCGCCCGCTCGGGCCGCACCTGGTGCTCGGCCGTCTCCACCGGCTGCCCGAGGAAGCCGGCTCCCGGCCGCACGCCGAACCATTGACACCATCGCCACCATTGCCACCGTCGACGGGGTCGCAGGCGGTGGTGAAGCCCGGAGTCTCCGCTGTCTGGAAGCGGGTGCCGAAGAGTGTGAGCCGGTCGCGCGAGGTCATGGCGGGGTCGAATCCGAGCAGTGTACGGGCCTCGGCCCGCCGGGCCCGCAGCCCCGTCTCGCCGTCGATCTCCCGGAGCACATCCGGCTGAGCGGATGTCACCCGCAGCGTCGCGCTGTACCGCAGCGGGTTCACTCCGGGCCGTCCCCGCAGGTCCGGTGACGGGGCGGCCGCTTCCTGCCCAGGCAGGAAGGGCTTCACCCGCTCGGCGCATCCCCACCGGACACTGTTCTTCGAGGTCATAGAGCGCGCCGGGGCCGTCACTTTCGGCAGCGGCAACATCAAGGCGTTATACGAGGCCGTGGAAGCGGGGCAGCTCGGATGACATCCACCGCTACGAAGGTTCCCGCGCCGGTGTGCCTGGCCGACGTCCGGACGGCTGCCCGGACTGCGCTGCGGCCCGACGTCATGGACTTCGTCGACGGCGGAACCGGCGACGAGTCGGCGCTGGATGCCAATCACGATGCCTTCGCCGATATCGCGCTCGTACCCCGAGTGCTGACCGGAGTTGCCGCGGCCGGCATGGACACCATGCTTCTTCGATGATCTGGGCCCGGGTCTTGCCTCGCGGCGGATGCGGTTGCTCGTCCAGGAGAAGGCCCGCCTCCGCCCCGTCGAGGGGGCCGGTCGGCAGATGGGGGAAGTCGTGGTCGAAGCGCGCAGGCACCGACTCGTCCCGGGCCGCGAGCAGCAGGGCCATCCGTTCGCCCTCAAGACGCCTGGCGACGAACGCCAGCACGTCCACAGAGCCGACGTCCAGCCATTGGGCGTCGTCGACGACGATGAGCAGGGGCCGTTCCGTCGCCGCCTCCGAGAGGAGGGTGAGCACGCCGGACCTGATCACGAGCGGCTCCGGGATCTGCTGTCCGTCGCCGTCATCCGTGCCGAACGTATGCCGTAGGGCGTCGCGCTGACGCGTCGGCAGCCGGTCGATGTCGCGGAGGACCGGGCGCAGCAGTTGGTGCACTCCCGAGAAGTCGAGGCTTTGCTCGCCCTCGCCGTCACGTACGCGGAGTACTCGCCTGCCTCGTGCCGCGGCCACGTCGGCGGCGTGGTCCAGCAGGGTGCTCTTGCCGGCGCCCGGCTGACCGGTCAGCACGAGCACCTTCGGGCCGGGGCCGTCCGCGGCGTCGACGAGTCTGCCGATCCGCTCCAGTTCGCGAGCCTCCCCTGGATGCCGCGTGCCTCTACGGTGCCGGCGTCCATGCTTTCCCCAGTCCCGCCCACGGCCGCCCCGGACCGCCCAGTGGAGTAGGGTCAGCCGTGAAATACCTGCTCACAGCGTTGATGCCATCTTGCCAGGCGCTCTTCCGGCATGACTGGTCGCATGACAGAAGCGGCCTTTCCGCCCTCCTGGCAGCATCCCCGCAGGGGCGGGAACAAGCCGCCTCGCACGGGAGTCGGAGTACGATGACGGAGTTCGAAGCGGGACGCGCGGCTGTGCCGATCGGCCGTGAGGAGGAGAGCGACCGGATCCTGCGGTGCCTTGACGTGCGTTCCGGTCCGCAGGGCATGCTCGTGCTCGGGGACACCGGCACCGGCAGGTCCCTGTTGCTGCGGTTCGCCGAGGAGTCGGCCGCGGCGCGCGGGGCACGGGTGCTGTCGGCACGGGGCTGGGGCGGGGAGGAACCGGCGCCGTTCGCCTCGCTGCACCGACTGCTTCTGCCGGCGTTGGACGTGCCGGGCACCTTCCCGAAGGACCGGTGGTCGGTGCTGCGTACCGGATGCGAGCCGGGTGCGGGAGCCGGGCCGCAGGAACGACGTGCGCTGTCTGCCGTCACGCTGGCACTCCTGACCCGCCTCGCCCGGACGAACCCGCTGCTGGTGGCGGTGGACGACGCCCAGGACTGCGACGACGCCTCCTTGGACGTCTTGCTCTCCGTACGGCGGCGGCTCACGGACCAGGCGGTGACCATGCTGTTCACCGCATGCGGCGAAGGCCCCCCGTCCGGAGTCCCGGCGGATCTTCCCGTCCTGAGGCTCGGGCCGCTGTCCCCCGGGGCAGCGGCCCGGCTGCTGGACGCGCAGCCCGACGCGCCTCGGGGGCGGCTCCGGCTGGACCTGCTCCGGCAGGCGGAGGGTAATCCGCTGGCGATGGTCGACCTGCACCGGGCATCACGCGTCGGTGCCGGGTCGGCCTCGGCCCCGCAGGTCTTCGCGTCGCGTCTGGAGGGCCTCCCGGAGGACACGCAGCGCGCGCTGCTCTACGCCTCGGCCGCGCTGCGGGAGGAGGAACTCCGCATCGTGATGGCCGCCTTGGGCACCGACGACCTCACCGTGTGGACCCCGGCGGAGAAGGCCGGCCTGATCGGCATCGCCGACGGCCGCCTCGCGTTCGGCCACCCGCTGGTGCGTGCGGCGGCGTTCCACCGGCAGCCCGCGAAGCTGCGGCAGCGGGCCCACCGGGACCTGGCGGCGGCGGTGGGCCAGGGCGCGGCGTACCGGGCCTGGCATCTGGCCGCTGCCGCGATCGGCCCCGACGAGGAGGCCGCCTCGGCCCTGGAGCGGGCGACCGCAGTCCACGCCGCGCGCACGGGAGACCACTTCGCCTCGGCGAAGGCACTGGAGCAGGCGGCACGGCTCAGCGGGAACGACATGGACCGGGCCCGCCGCCTCGCCGCGGCCATGACGGCGGCGAGCACGCTCGGGGATCCGGAGTGGGTCCGCGACCTGTACGCGGAGTTCTCCCGGGTCGACCGCGACCCGGACCTGCGCTGCGACGCGGCCTGTGCCATGGCCGCCGCGCTGTCGCTGCTCTCGTTCCAGCGGGAAGCCTTCGGGCTCCTGCTGGACGTGTGGCGGCGCTCTCCCCCGCGCACCGCCCCCGCGTCGTTCGCGCTCGCGGCGCTCGCGGCGGCGATCACCCACCAGTCCGGTCTGCCGGAGCATCGCAAGGAGTTGCCGCACCTGCTCGACCACGCACGCCGGACGGCCCGGGAGACGCCCGGGTCGGGGGACGACCGTGCCGATCACTCCGGGCGCGTCACACCCGCCGGACACACCGAACCCGTGGGCCCCTGCGAGTCCCCCGGGCTCACCGGGCCCGGAGTCCTGGCGGCCCTGGAAGCGTACGCGTCGGTCGGTCTCGATGCCGACGCCCGCGGCGGCAGCACGGCCCGCCGGGTGCCCGTCCCGCCGTCCGGACCGCTCGACGGGACGGGCGACGGGACGGCTCCACCGACCCGACTGCTGACCCGCGCCTCGGTGGCGTACTACACCGACGAGTCGGAGCAGTGCGCGGAGATGTACCGGCAGGCGAGCACGGTGCACGGCGCCCGCGGGGCGTGGGGCTCGCGGGTGTGGACGCTTCCGAACCACGTGGACACCCTCATCGCCATGGGCCGATGGCCAAAGGCTCAGAGCCTGATCGACGAAGGGCGCTCCGTCGCGGTCGTCCACCGGCTGCCCCTTGTCGACATGGACCTGGAGGCGCTGGAGGTGACTCTGCGCGCACTGCGGGGCGACAGTCTGCCGGACATCCCCTTCACCAGCCCCCACTGGCGCTCCGTCAACCTCGGTGAGAACCGCACCACTCGGGCCAGAATGCTGCGCGCCAGCGGCCTCCACGCGCTGGCCCTGGAGGACGCCGAGCGTGCGTTCCGCCACTTCAGGTCCCTGTTCGGCGAAGACGGATCGCCGCTCGTCCCCTTCCTGTCTCCGCGCTCCGTCGGCGAACTGGCCGCCGCCGCACAGCGCGTCGGACGGAAGGAGGAGGCGGCACGCGTCCTCGGTGTGGTGCGGGCGGGCCTGGGCGAGCGGCCGACGACCCGCATGACGCTCCTGATGCACCACGCGGCGGCGCTCGTCGACGAGGAAGCGGACCCAGAGCGCCACTTCCGGCTGGCGCTGGTCAACCCCGAGGGCGACACCTGGCCGATGGAACGGGCACAGGCCCGTCTGCACTACGCGATCTGGCTGCGCAGGCGCCGCAGGCCCCTGGAGGCCCGCGCCCAGCTGACCGCGGTCATCGAGGCGGCGGCCCGGCTCGACGCCCGGGCGCTCGCGGACGCGGCCCGCGGCGAGCTGCGCGCGACCGGTGTCGCCGACGCCTCCGCGTCCACCTCGACCGAACGGCTGGCCGAGCTGACGGCCCAGCAGCAACAGATCGCGCGGCTCGCCGCGGTCGGCCTGTCGAACCGCGAGATCGGCGAGCGGCTGTTTCTTTCGCCGCGCACGGTGGGCTCGCACCTCTACAACGTCTATCCCAAGCTCGGCATCAGCAGCCGCCATCAACTTCGGGACCTCCTGCACGACAGCTGACGTGCGAACGACCACCACCCAGAGGGGCCAGAGCGAGAGGCGGAACGAATGCGGCCGGACCCTGACCGGGAGGCGTGCGCCGAGCAGCCGCGGCCCGTGATTCTGGATCCGCTGGTGCAGCGGCTCGTCGACGCCTCGGCGACGCCGCCCTTCCTCCACGAGCTCGAACCGGAGACCGCGCGCCAGGCCCTGCAAGAGGCCCAGGGTGATCGGATCGACGACTTCGACGTGGACGCCACCTTCCATGCGGCGCCCGTGGGGCCCACCGATCTGGTGGGCTTCTGGGTCTTCCGGCCGACCGGTGTCACGGGCCGGCCCCCCACCATGCTCTACGTCCACGGGGGCCGCTGGATGCTGGGCGACGCGCAGACGCACGCATGGCTCATCAGCGAGCTGGTGCGCGAAGCCGGTGTCGCGGCCGTCGTGCCCGAGTACAGCCGCACGCCCGAGAGCCGCTATCCGGTCGCCCTCGAAGAGTGCTACGCCCTGCTGACCTGGACGGTCGGACAGGCCGAGGCGCTCGGACTCGACACCGACCGGCTCGCGGTCGCCGGCGACTGCGCGGGGGCCACCCTTGCCACGGCGCTCACGCTGCTGGCGCGGGCGCGCGGGGGTCCGGAGATCCGCGCCCAGCTGCTGTACTACCCCCTGACCGACGCCCGTTGCGACAGCCCGTCGCAACGGCTCTTCGCCACGGGATACCAGCTCACCCGGGATGCCGTGCGGTCCTACTGGCGGGAGTACGCGGTCGATCCCCGGCAGCGGGACGAGCCGACCGCGGCCCCGCTGCGTGCGAGTACGGCCGCGCTGGCGGGGCTGCCGCCGGCGCTGGTCGTGACAGCGGAGGCCGACGTCACCCGGGACGAGGCGGAGGAGTACGCGGACCGGCTGCGCCGGGCCGGTGTCGCCGCGACCGCGGCGCGGTTCCAGGGCACGGTCCACGACTTCGTGTCGCTGACCGCTCTGCGCAACAGCCCGCCGACGATCGCGGCGGTGCGGCTCGGAGGCGGGTTCCTCCGCGCTCGCCTGCGGTGAGGGCGGCCGGGTGGCCGGGTGAGTACCTGCCGGCGCCTCCGGCGGGGACAGGCCCGGCGTGCCGTCGCAGGAACATGAGCGGGAGTGCTGGACACAGCATCAGTCGGATGACTGATGACACCGACGGCAACCGGTCCGAGACTGGACTCAGGAGACAGTCGCATCCGTCGGAGGTCCCGTGAGCCTCGTGTGAGGCACAGCCGTCGTGCCCGGTCGTCTCATGACGTCCCCGTCGCACCGCCGCCCTCGCACAGCCCACCCCTCCGCCGTCGGTCCGCGGCGTCCCCGAGCCACGCGAGAACCGGCTTCGCACCGGTCGCCGGCGCACGTTCCGCTGTTCCGGCGCTCTCCAGGGAGCGCCCGCACGACCATGACGAGGGGTCATGATGTCCGTCGTACTCTCCCTCCTGCCGCTCCCCCCGTCCGAGCGGGCCGAGTACTGGCAGAGCATTGTCTCCGACACGTTGGTTCCCATGGACGTCACGCTGCGCGAGCGCGAGCCCACGGTGGGGACGATCACCATCGACACACTCGGCCCCCTCCAGATCTCGGCGGTCGAGGGCGGCCCGGCGAGCGTCTCGCGCCACGCCTCCCTGATCTCCAGGGGCGGAGGGGAGTACCTGACCGTCACGCTCCAGCACCAGGGAACCGGGCGGCTCACCCAGGACGGGCGCCAGGCCCTGGTCCGCCCGGACACTTTCACCTGCTCCGACGCCGGTCGGCCCTACGGCAGGGAACAGCCGGACAACTACCGATTCACCTCGATCCGGGTGCCGAAGGAGGTGCTGGCCGTGACGGACACCGAACTGCGGGCGATCACCGGGACCGTCTTCGACAGCCACTGCGGCACATCCGGAGTGGTCGCCGGCCATCTTCAGCGTCTGGCGGACCGGGCGGCCGGATTCGACCCGTACACAGGCCGGCAACTCGCGATGACCGCCACGGATCTGCTGACGGTGCTGGTGCGCGAGCGGCAGGGGCTGCTGAACCCCCACGCGTCGGAACTGGCCCGCGGGATGCTGGCCCGCATCAAGGAGTACATCCTGCGGCACCTGGCCGACCCCGATCTCTCTCCGGAGATGATCGCGTACGCGCACCACATGTCCGTCCGCTATCTGCACAAGCTCTTCCAGTCGGACGGGACCACGGTGAGCCGTTGGATCCACCGCGAACGCCTGGAGAGGTGCCGACGGGAGCTGTCCCGGCAGTCGCGGACGGCGCCTGCCGTGTCGGCGGTGGCCCAGCGCTGGGGCTTCGTGAACCCGTCCCACTTCAGTCGCGCCTTTCGCACCGCGTACGGGATGTCGCCCCGGGAATGGCAGTCGAGCACACGTCACGCGTGACCCGAGGCGGTTCCCGCTCGGCGTCACCGTACGGACCCGGCCGGCCGCCTCGCGCGGGTGTGCCGACCCCGCCCCGAGGGGTGGGATCGGCACGGGCTCCGGGCCGGGGCGCTGATCAGCGGGCGGTGGAGCGGACCGCGTCCTGGATCAGCTCGGCCACGGCCTTGGGCTGGGCGAGCATGACGAGATGCGAGGAGTCGACCTCGACGGTGGTCATGCCGGCGCGCTCGTAGCCGTAGCGCTCCACATCGGGGTTGATGGTCCGGTCGGAGGTGGCGACCAGGCCCCACGAGGGCTTTTTCTTCCACGCCGCGACCGGCGCCGCCTCCGTGAAGGCCCGTGCGGCCAGGGGGCGCTGGGAGACGGCGAGCACCGCAGCGAGCTCGGGGTCGACATCCGCGGCGAAGAGGGCGGGGAACTTCCCGACCTCCACCGAGACATCGGTGCCGGTCTCGGTGGAGCCCGCCACGGGGAACGGCGTGTGGACGAGCGCGTCGGCGAGGCCGGAGTCGGGGAAGCGCCCTTGCAGCTCGCCCAGGCTCTCGCCCTCCTCCAAGGCGTATCCGGCCAGGTAGACCAGCGCGCGGACGTTGTCCTCCGTGCCGGCGAGGGTGATGACGGCGCCGCCGTAGGAGTGCCCCACGAGGATCACGGGGCCGTCGACGGCACGTACGACCGAAGCGATGTACGCGGCGTCGTCGACGAGGCTGCGGTTGGGCACGGCCGGTGCCACCACCTTCAGGCCGGCGGCCGTCAGTTCGGGGATGACACGGGCGTAGCCGGAGGCGTCGGCGAAGGCGCCGTGGACCAGCACGACGGTGGGGCGGGCGGATCGGGACATACGAGAATTCCTCGGTGCGTGGGTGGGGGTGTGGAAGGCGGAGTCGTCGTGTTTCACAGGCCGAACCGGGCGCGGCGCGTCTCGGGCACCCGGTCGGCGTACTCGGGGTGTTTGCGGATCCACCCCCGGATGAAGGGGCAGTACGGCAGGACGCGCAGCCCGCGTGCCCGGGCGTCCTCCAGGGCGCCCCGGGCGAGCCGCCCGGCCAGGCCCCGGCCGGCGAACCGGGGATCGGTCTCGGTGTGGATGAAGGCGATCTCGTCCTCCGCGAGGAAGTACTCGGCGAAGCCCGCGGTCTCGGTGCCGTCGTCTCCGGCGAGGATCTCGTACCGGGACTTCTCGGGGCGGTCCACCACCTGCGGTTCCATGGGTGCTCCTGTGCGGTTGTGGAAATCGTGGGTCGGCGTGGGTGTGGCGGCGGGTGGGTAATCAGAGCGTGCGGCGCACGCCCGCCTGGCGTTCCAGGTTGCGGAGCTGGACCGCGAGATCGCCCTCCATGGCGGCGTGGGCGGGGCCACTGCGGCCGATGGGCAGGACCTCCTCGCTGCGCATGTCCTCCAGCATCAGGGCGAACGCGGCGTACATCGCGACGAGCGCCACCAGGAGTCCGAGGACCCCGGACGTGCGCGTGAGCCATTCGGCGCCGGTGAGACCCGACAGACCGGTGGCGGCCCAGCGGGGCAGGGAGACCGCCAGGACGAGCCAGAGCGCGCGTTTGGGCCGGGTCACGGCGGTCATCAGCGCCCCGAAGCAGAGGAGCGCCAGGTTGAAGACGCCCAGCACCCGCAGGCCGTCGGCCGCGCCGCTGAACATGACGAGTGCGTAGGCCAGCCAGCTGCCGGCGAAGATGCCCATGAGCGTCGCCGCGATCACGTCACGGGCGCCGAAGGCCAGGATGCTCACCAGGAGCTGCAGGGCGAAGGCGGGCAGTACGCAGAGGGCGACGGCGCTGCGGGCCTCGGCCTCGAAGAGCCCGAGCTGCATGCATCCCGTCATCACGGAGGCGATCGCCACCGTGAAGAAGCCCAGCGGCATGGGTGAGGCGATGGGGCGCAGGTTGATCCGGGTCATCGACCGGAGGTCCGGCTCGAAGCGTCGCCCCGGGGCGACGTCCGGCCCGTCGGCAGGCCCGGCGTCGGAGGCGGAGTCAGTACTCATCGTGGGGATCTCTCGTTCAGTGCTCGAAGCAGGGGTCGAGGAACGGCGGAGGCGTCTCGGGAGTGGAGCCACGGGCGACGCGCCACCGGCGGTGCTGCTCGGACTCGGCGACGGCCTCGGCCACGAGCGACGCCTGGCGGGCACCGCTCTGACAGCCGCCGAAGTGGGCCACCGGGCTCCACTCCGGACTGACCGGCGGGACGGCCTCGTCGAGTCCCTCGTACTCCGCGCTCGCGTAGACGATGCGACCGCCGACGACGGTGAGCACGGACTCGATCTCGGGGATGACGTCCTCGGGCACGGTCAGGAAGTCGTCGGACAGGATCGCGAGGTCGCCGTACCAGCCTTCCCGCAGGCTTCCCTTGACGTCCTGCTCGCCGGTGAGCCGGGCCCCGCCGCGCGTGTAGAGGTCGAGGGCGGTCTCCCGGCCGATCAGGTTCCCGGCCGGGTGGAGCGCGGTGCCGCCGACGGTGCGCCCGGTCACCAGCCAGTGGAGTGCGACCCACGGGTTGTACGAGGAGACGCGGGTGGCGTCGGTTCCGGCGGCCACGGTCAGACCCCGGTCGAGCATGGCCCGGACCGGCGGGGCGTGGGCGGCGGCCTCGGCGCCGTAGCGGTCGCGGAAGGCGGTGCCCTGGAAGGACATGCGGTTCTGGACGGACAGGGCGCCGCCGAGGGCCGCGATCCGGTCCAGGCTGTCGGCCGAGACGGTCTCGGCGTGGTCGAAGAGCCAGCGGTTGCCGCCGGGGAAGAGTCCTTCCGCCGCGAGCCTCTCGAAGACGGCCAGGTCGCGGCGGATCGTCTCGTCGTAGGTCGCGTGGAGCCGGAAGCCCCAGCCGTTCTCCATCAGGAGCCGGACCGCGTTCTCGAACTCGGCCTCGTACCCCTCGGCGAGCTCGGGACGGGGTTCGGAGAAGTTCTCGAAGTCGGCGGCGGACCAGGTCAGGTTCTCGCCCGCGCCGTTCAGCCGGAGCCACTCGTCCCCGTCCCCGGGCTTCACCGTCTCGGTCCAGCGCTTCAGGTCGGCGAGCTCCTGGCCGGCCGTCTGCGGGAACAGGTGGTAGGCGATCCGCAGGGACAGCTCCCCCGACCCGGCGAGGTCGACGACCGTGGCGTAGTCGTCGGGGAAGTTCTGGAACCCGCCGGCGGCGTCGACCGCGGAGGTCAGCCCGAAACGGTTCAGCTCACGCAGGAAGTGACGGGTCGACGTGCGCTTGTCGGCCTCGTCCAGCGTCGGCGCCTTGGCCAGGGTCGAGTAGAGGATGAGGGCGCTGGGCGCCGCGAGGAGGACGCCGTTGGGTTCGCCGTCCCTTCCCCGTACGATGTGGCCGCCGCGCGGGTCGGGCGTGTCGCGGGTGAATCCGGCGGCCCGCACCGCGGCCCGGTTCATCAGGGCGGACTGGTACAGGTGCAGGACGAACACCGGGGTGTCGGGGGCCGCGGCGTTCAGCTCGGCGACGGTCGGCATCCTGCGCTCGGCGAACTGTTCCGCGGTCCATCCGCCGACGACCCGGATCCACTGCCCCCTGGGCGTACGGCCGGCCTGCTCGCGCAGCATGGCGAGGGCGTGGCGGAGGCTGCGCACCCCGTCCCAGCGCAGCTCCAGGACGTAGTTGAGGCCGCCCCTGATGACGTGCAGGTGCGAGTCGTTCAGGCCGGGGATCACCCGGCGGCCGAGGGCGTCGACGACCCTGGTCCCCGGCCCCACCAGGTGGGCGAGGTCGTGGTCGTCGCCGAGGGCCGCGACCCGGCCGTCGCGGATCGCGACGGCGCGGGCCCCGGGACGGCCGGGATCACCGGTGAACACCTTCGCGTTACGGACGAGAAGGTCGGCCTGTACGTGTTCCTGCCGCGCGGCGGGCACGAGGCCCGCGACGGGCATGCTCGGAGACGGCCCGGTCATGCCAGGGCCTTGCGCAGGGTGTCGGTGGCGAGACCGATGGCGAGTTCGGCGGCCTGCGTCTCGCGCAGCGCGTTCAGCATGACGAAGTCGTGGATGGCTCCCTGGACGCGCAGGGCGGTGACGGGGACTCCGGCGGCGCGGAGCTTCGCCGCGTACGCCTCGCCCTCGTCGCGCAGGACGTCGGCCTCGGCGGTGATGACCAGGGCGGGCGGCAGGCCGGTGAGCTGCTCGGTGGTGGCGCGCAGCGGCGAGGCGGTGATCTGCGCGCGCTCGGCCTCTTCGGTCGTGTACTGGTCCCAGAACCACTTCATGGCGTCGCGGCGCAGGAAGTAGCCCTCGGCGAAGGCGTGGTACGAGCCGGTGTCGAAGCTCGCGTCGGTGACCGGGTAGAAGAGGACCTGGTGGGTGAGGCGGATGTCGCCGCGCTGCTTGGCCATGAGGGTGAGGGCGGCGGTCATGTTGCCGCCCACCGAGTCGCCCGCGACGGCGATCCGGGTGCCGTCGAGGTCCTTGTGGTGACCCTCGCGGGCGATCCACTGGGCGACGCTGTAGTTCTGCTCGATGGCGACGGGGTAGCGGGCCTCGGGCGAGAGGTCGTACTCGGGGAAGACGACGGCCGCCCGGGTGCCGACGGCGAGTTCGCGGACGAGCCGGTCGTGGGTGTGGGCGTTGCCGAAGACCCAGCCGGCGCCGTGGATGTAGAGGATGACGGGGAGGGGGCCGGTGGCGCCGCGCGGGCGGACGATGCGGGCGCGGACGTCGCCGGTGGGACCGCCGTGGACGGTGACCCATTCCTCGTCGACGGCGGGCAGCGGGACGCCTTCACCGCTCTGGACGCCGTCCACGGCCTTGCGGCCGTCCGCGACGGGGATCTGGTAGAGGTACGGTGGCTGGGCGGTGGCGTCGGCGAAGGCCTGGGCGGCGGGTTCGAGGATCGGCGTGTTCGGCATGAGGGGTTCTCCTTCGTAGGACGTACGGGTGGGTGCTGCTCAGCGGGTCGCGCGCGCGGCGTCGAGGATCACGTCGGTGACCACGGCCGGGCGGGAGACGACCACGGCGTGCGACGCGTCAACCTCGGTGGTGTGGGAGCCGGCACGCCGCGCCATCCATCGCTCGGCGGCCGGCGGGATGTTCTTGTCGGCAGTGGCGATCAGCGCCCATGACGGAATCGTCTTCCACGCCGCTTCCCCGGCCTTCTCCTCCAGCGCGACGGTGGAGACCGGGCGCTGGGTCGCGGCCATGACCGCCGCGTCGGCGGCGGGGACGTCGGCGGCGAACTGACGGTGGTACTCGGCCCGGTCGATGACGAGTTCGGTGCCGGTACCTCCGCCGGGCAGCGGGTACGACTGCGGGTTCACCGTCTCGCCGAGGGTGGAGCCGGGGAACTCGGCGGCCAGCTGGGCCGCGCTCTCACCCTTGTCCGGGGTGAACGCGGCGATGTAGACGAGGGCCTTCACGCGGCTGTCGCCCGCGGCGGCACCGCTGATGACAGAGCCGCCGTAGGAGTGGCCGACCAGGACGACGGGGCCGTCGACGCCGGCGAGCACGCCGCGGAGGTAGGCGGTGTCGTCGGCGAGGCCGCGCAGCGGGTTGGCGGTGGCGACGACGGGGTAGCCCGCGCGGCGCAGTCGCTTGATCGTGCCGCTCCAGCTGGAGGCGTCGGCGAAGGCCCCGTGGACCAGGACGACAGTGGGCTTGGGCGCGTGCCGGTCGGCGCCGGCGGCGGGCGAGCTGCTCGTGGGTGCGGCACCGATCAGGGAGGCCAGCGTCGCGGGCAGGGCGAGGGCGAGGGTGAGGGTGCGCTTCGTGGGAAGCATGTGCGGTTCCTTGTCGGGCGGTGAAGCGGCAGGCGTACTCAGTGGAGGAAGGCGAGCAGGGCGGTGTTGACCTCGTCGGCGTGGGTCCGGATCAGACCGTGCGGGCCGCCGGGCACGATCGTCAGCCGGGCGCCGGTGATGCGCTGGGCCAGCGGTATCGCGGTGGCCTCGACGGGCAGGGTGCGGTCGGCGTCGCCGTGAATGATGAGGGTGGGGACGTCGATGCGCGGCAGGTCCGCGCGGAAGTCCGTGAGCCAGGCCTGGACGCAGTCCAGGGTGCCCTTGGCGGAGGCGCTGACGGCGACGTTCCAACTGGCCTGGACCGCCTGCTCGCTGATGCGCTCGCCGCCGAGCACGTCGACGTTGTAGAAGTCGGCGAGGAAGGCCGTCATGAACGCGAACCGGTCGGCGACGATGGCCTCTTCGATGCCCTTGAAGACGCTCGCGTCCACCCCGCCCGGGTTGTCGTCCGTCTTCAGCAGGAAGGGCGGGACGACGCCGATCATGACGGCCTTGGCAACGCGGTCGGAGCCGTACATGCCGAGGTAGCGGGTCACCTCGCCGCTGCCCATGGAGAAGCCGACCAGGACGGCGTCGCGCAGGTCGAGGGCGGTGAGCACCTCGTTCAGGTCGGAGGCGAAGGTGTCGTAGTCGTAGCCGTCGGCCGGCTGATCGGAGCGACCGAAGCCGCGCCGGTCGTACGTGACGACCCGGTGGCCGGCGGCGAGGAGTGCGGCGGTCTGCTTCTCCCAGGAGGCCCCGTTGAGCGGCCAGCCGTGGATCAGCACGACGGGCTGTCCGGTGCCGTGGTCCTCGTAGTACAGGTTGATGGGTGCGGAGCCGCCTTCGGCGGCCTTGATGAACGGCATGGTGTGCTCCTTGGGTCGGTGTGTCGCTGCGTCGTTGCGTCGCTGCGTTTCGGATGGACGGGCGGAGGTGGCCTCAGAGGCCGTACGCCTCCAGCAACCGCAGCCAGACTTCGCTGACCGTCGGGAAGGCGGGGACGGCGTGCCACAGATGTTCGAGCGGGATCTCCCCCACGATGGCGACGGTGGCCGTGTGGATGAGCTCGGTCGCCATGGGGCCGGTGAGGGTGCAGCCGACGACGACGCCACGGCTCTCGTCGACGACGAGCTTGGCGTGGCCGCGGTAGTCGTCCGCGTACAGCGCGGCTCCGGCGACGCCGCCGATGCGGTACTCCACCGCGCGTACCTCGACTCCCGCTTCGCGTGCCGCGCGTTCGGTGAGACCCACGCTCGCGACCTCGGGGTACGTGAAGACTGCCTGGGGGACGGCGATGTGGTCGGCCTCCGCGCTCCATGCCTGCCGGCGGCCGGTGTCGGCGGGGCGGCCCGCGGCGCGCTCGGCGATCGCCGCGGCGCAGGCGCGGGCCTGGTACTTGGCCATGTGGGTCAGCGGCGCACGGTGGTTCACGTCGCCGACGGCGTAGAGCCAGTCCCCGTCGAGGGCGGTGACGCGGCAGGTGTCGTCGACCGGGAGCCAGCCACCGGCCGGCAGTCCGACGGTCTCCAGGCCGAGGTCCGCGGTACGCGGGCGACGGCCGACCGCGGCAAGCACCTCGTCGCAGACGAGGGTGGCGCCGTCGTCGGTCTCCACGGTCACGGTGCGGGTGGTCCCGTCACGGGCGACCCGGGTCGCCGAGACCCCGAAGCGGATCGTGACGCCCAGACCGGTCAGACCGCGGGTGACCTCTTCGCCGGCACACGGCTCCCAGCCGGTCAGCAGGGCCTGGTCGCGGACGAGCAGGGTGACAGAGGCGCCGAGTGAGCGCCACGCGGTGGCCATCTCGCAGGCCACCACTCCCCCGCCGATGACGACGAGCCGCTCGGGCACCGCATCGGCCGTGGTGGCCTGCCGATTGGTCCACACACCGATCCGGTCGAGCCCTTCGACCGGCGGCAGCGCGGGTTCCGTACCGGGGCCGAGGACGACCGCGAGCCGGGCCCGCAGGGTGCGGACCGTGCCGTCGGCCCCGGTCACCTCCACGCGGCGCTCTCCGGCGAGCCGGCCGTGCCCTCGTACGAGGGGTATGCCGGCGCTGTTCAGCCAGTCGGCCTGACCGGTGTCGTCGCCACGGCCGGTGAAACGGTCGCGGCGGGCCAGGACCTGCGCCGGGTCGAGCGCCCCGGTCACCGCCTGCCGTGCCCCGTCGACCGACCATGCGGCCTCCCTGGCCGCACCGGGACGCAACAGGGCCTTGCTCGGCACGCATGCCCGGTAGGAACACTCGCCGCCGACCGCCTCGGCCTCGACGACGACGGCGGTCAGCCCCGACCGGACGACCCGGTCGGCAGCGACCTCGCCGCCCGGTCCGCCGCCGACCACGACGACGTCGTACGTGTCCTCCATCAGCCGCGCACCAGGGGGGTGTCCACGAGGTGCTCGGCCAGGAACCACACCTGCGCCTCGCCGGTGCGGACGACGTCGGAGACGAGCAGGTCGGTGCTGCCCTCGTCGCCCTCTGCCGAGATCCGGGCGGCGGCGTCCCGCGCGTCGATCAGGATCCGCTCGTGCGCGTCGAGGAGCCTCGACAGCATGACGGGTACCGGCTCCACGCCGGTCGGCGGCCGGGGAATGGCGGTCAGCTCCGAGACATGGCGCGGGTCTCCGACCGCGACGCCGCCGAGGCTCTGGATCCGCTCGGCCAATGCGTCCACGATGGCCAGTTGGGCCTCCGCGTGCTTGTCCAGCATGAGGTGGAGCGAGTAGAAGGTCGCCCCGCGCATGAGCCAGTGGTGCTTCTTGTAGAGGGAGTACAGGATCTGCGTGTCGGCGAGTACGCGGTTCAGCCGCTGGCAGGCGTACATGCGGGTGTCGTGACCGAGGCCGATCGGCAGCTGCTTGAGCGTGCCGAACTTCTGGGTCTCGGCGCCCTTCTGGTGCAGCAGCGGCTGGCCGCCGCCGTGCGGGGATGTGATGGTTGTGGTGTCCATGGAGTTCTCCTGGAAGGTGGGAGGGCCCGGCCGTCCGGTCGGGGGCGCGGAGCGGCCGGACCCGGTCTGCGTGGCTCGCGGTCAGCGCTCGCCGCGGGCGGCGGTCCGCGCCGCCGCCGGCGCCTGCCGGTGCAGTGCGAGCCGGGTGAGCAACCCGCTGCCGACGCCCGCCGCGAGCACGAGGGCCGTCCACCACAGCGGATACGGCGTGAGGCCGAGGGCCGTGTCGAGGGACCAGGCGCCGGGTCCGGTGGCGGCGAGAGCGGCGGCGGTGCCGATGAGGACGAGCGGGTACTCGTAGCCGTCGTTCTGCACCCAGAGGCCGTTCTGCCATTTCACGGTGAGGGCGACGGTCATGACACCGATGGCCCCGGTGGCGGCAAGCGGGGTCAGGAAGCCGGCGGCGAGCAGCAGACCCGATCCGATCTGGCCACCGCCCGCCGCCAGTGCGGTGAGGGCTCCGCCGCGGAAGCCGTCGGCGCGGAACTCCTCAGTGCCGCCTTCGAGTCCCCTGCCGCCCAGGTGCGAGCTGATCTTCTGCACGCCATGGCCGGCGATGAGCAGGCCCACCAGCAGACGCAGGATCAGAATGCCGGTGTCCAAGGAGGTCAGCCGGCCGCGTGGGCGCCGATGACGCTCTGCGCGTACACGACACCCAGGCCGTAGGCGCCCGCGTGGGCCTTGACGATCTCCATGACCGCGCCGTACGTCTCCTGGCGCGCCCAGTCGCGCTGCAGCTCAAGGAGCACCTGCACCCAGGTCACCGGCACCACGCCGACGGCGATCATCCGCTGCAGCGCGTGCTCGTGGGCGGCCGGGCTGACGCCGCCGGAGGCGTCGGAGACCACGTACACCTCGTACCCCTGCTCCAGCGCGGAGAGCGCGGGCAGCACCAGGCAGACCTCGGTCCACAGGCCGGAGAGGATGATCTTCTTGCGTCCGGTCGCCCTGACCGCCGCCACGAGCGCCTCGTCCTCCCAGGCGTTCATCGTCGTGCGGTCGATGACCTCGTGCTCGGGGAACACCTCGGCGAGCTGCGGCAGCAGGGGCCCGGAGAACGACTCGGCGGCCACCGTGGTCAGGACGGTGGGCACCTCGAACGCCCGAGCCGCCTTGGCGAGACCCACGGTGCTGTTGATGATCGCGGCGCGATCGCCGCTCCCGGTGCCGAAGAACATCTGCGGCTGGTGGTCCACGAAGAGCATGACCGCGTTGTCGGGCGTGAGCAGATCCCCGCTCGGGGCAGCCTGCACCTTGGTGATGTCGAACATAAGGGTCCTCTCGGAACGGTCGGTACCGCGCCTGCCGCATTCCCGCGGCTCGGCACACCCCGAAGTTACGACCGCCCCGACCGACCGACTTGTCTCTCCGTGCTCAGGAAATGGCACGACAGCGCACCATCCGCCCAGGACCGGGACCTCTTGCGGTCCGTCGGCGCCCATTCCATTCAGCAGCAGGTCAGGGCTGCCCGATCCGGTCGCCGGGATCCTGGGGGGGGACGGCGGCCAGGTGACGCTCGCCGAGCCGCGGATCGCCGACGGAGCCGACCGGTACGCACCGCTGTTGAAGGCACCGCCGGTGGCACGCCCCGTCCCGTGGTCCCCCGAATCATGAGCCCGAAGTGCCGCTGACGGCTTCCACTCTGTTGTCCGGGTCGTGCAGACGATACGGAGGCCACACCTCCCACAGTCGCTGTCAGCACCGCCCGCTCGCGTTTGAGCGTGCGGTGCTGGGAGCGCAGAGCGACCAGCACGGCCCGGGTCCGGGCCGGTTCGGCCCAGGCCGCGGCACGTACATCCTCGGGCATGACCTGCCGCGGCGAGGCGATCCGCGGCGCCCAGCCCGCCAGGACGGGCTCCAGCCGGTCGAGATAGCCGCGGATAGCCCGTTACGACCGAGGAACTCGCCGCGCTTCTTCGGATCAATCCGTCCGCCCTGCGCGCCTTGGAACTCAAGACCCACGACCTCCGCCACACCGGGCTCACCTGGCTCACCGAGCCGGCGTCCCCGCCCACGTCCTCCGCAAGATCGCCGGACACGGCTCCCTGCTCACCACCCAGCGCTACCTTCACCCCGACATGCGCAAGATCACCGAAGCAGGCACCGCCCTCACCACCTACCTCAACCCCGTCCGCACCCCGGCCAGCCTGCCCTTGCCCCCAGCACTCCCCGGCAGACGCCGCTGGGCTCAATGGTCCCCAAGAAATACCGAAAGGCGGTACCGGATTTCTCCGATACCGCCTACGACCTGCGAAAACGCTGGTCGGGACGACAGGATTTGAACCTGCGACCCCTTGACCCCCAGTCAAGTGCGCTACCAAGCTGCGCCACGTCCCGATGCCCGTCTGACCTGGGGTTTCCCCTGGCTGAACGCGCATGAGAACAATACCGCACTCCGAGCCGTGGTCACGAACCGCTTCGCGGGGCCGGGCCGCGGGCGACCGGACGGCCGGATCGCGCGACCGGGTGGGCCGGGCCCCGGGGCGGGGAGCCCGGCCCGGCCGCGGGGCGTTGCCCGGGGTGGGCGGGCGCGTGCTGGGCGGCATGGGCAGGGAACGCTTTCGCTCTCCCGGCGGCCCACCCGGCTACGGCCGGCCCCGTCAGCATCGCGAGCACCATGAGTAGCCGTAGGTCATCACTCGGTAGCGGACGGGACCCTCCGTCGCGGATCAGCTGCCCCGTGGGGCCCAGGGCTCCTTCAGTGGTGGGCCGAGACCGAGCCGAGCAGGGTGCGGATGCGTCCGGCGGCCTCGCGGAACTCGGGGCGCTCCATGGTCTCCGTATAGTCGCGCTCGGCCGGCAGCCCCACCTCGATGATCTCGGTGACGGTGCCCGGCCGGGGGCTCATCACCACCACCCGGTCCGCGAGGTAGCACGCCTCCGGGATGGAGTGGGTGACCAGCAGTACGGTGGGGCCGGTCTCCCGCCGGACGCGGTTCAGCTCGGTGTTCATCTGCTCGCGGGTCAGCGCGTCGAGCGCGCCGAACGGCTCGTCCATCAGCAGCACCGGAGGCTTGTGGAGCAGCGCCCGGCAGAGCGCCACGCGCTGCTGCATGCCCCCCGACAGCTCGTGCGGATAGGCGTCCGCGAAGCCGTCGAGGCCGGTCATGGTGATCAGCTCGTCCGCGCGGCGGCGGGCGGCAGCGGGCGGCAGCCCGCGCATCTCCGCCTGGAGCAGGATGTTGCGCCGTGCCGAGCGCCACTCCAGGAGGGCGGCGCGCTGGAAGACGTATCCGATGTCATGGCGGGGTCCGCGCACCCGTTCGCCGTTCAGCCGTACCTCGCCCGCCGTGGGGGCCAGCAGTCCGGCGACCAGCTTCAGCAGGGTGGACTTTCCACAGCCCGAGGGGCCGACGATGGCGATGAACTCCCCCGCCGCGACATCGAGGCCGACCTCGCTGAGCGCGGTGACATCGCGGGTCTTCGTGTGGAACCGGACGCGGACGCCGTCGAGGCGTACCGCCGGGGCGACTCGCCCGCCCGGGGCCTGACCTGCGGTGGGGGCGGGTTCGCTCGCCGTGGTCCTTCTCTCCATCGTCATCCCTTCGGAGCGGCGGCGCTCTCCCAGTAGTCCGCCACGGGCCCGGGGTTCTTGACCAGACCCGCCTCGGCGAAGACGTCGATGGTCCGCCGCCAGTCGGCCTCGGTGTTGACGCCGGGGGGCCTGCCCCGGGTCGCCGGGGTGTGGAGCAGGGTGAGCGTGGTCGCGAGCTGCTCGGAGAGGACCTTCTCCGGTGGGAGCTGCTCGCTCGCTCCCGCCATCGCGGCGACGGCGGGTCCCGGTGCTCTCTCGGCGGCGGCGAACGCCTCGCTGACCGCCGCCGTCATCCGGGTGGCCACCCCCTTCTCGGCGGCGAGATAGCGCTCGCCGACGATCAGGCCGTTGGAGTAGAAGTTGAGCCCGTGCTCGGAGAAGCGCAGATAGCCGACCTTCTTCCCGGCCTTGTTCGCCATGATGGGGCCCTGGTCGCTGGCGTAGCCGAGCAGTGCGTCCGTCCGGCCGGAGACCACCGCGGCGATCTTGCCCGCCGGGTCGGTGTTCTGGACCGTGACATCGGACGGGCTGAGGCCGTTCTTCCGCAGAAAGACCGGGAACGTCCTGGACAGGGCGTCGCCCGCGGTGCCCGCGATGGTCCTGCCCGTGAGGTCGGCGGGCGAGGTGATGTTCTCGGAGGCGAAGAACTGCACGGACGACGGAGTGGTCTGGAGGAAGACGCCGAGGCTTCTGGCCTTGACGCCGGAGTCGACGCCGGAGAGAAGGGCGGGGGTGTCGGCCCAGCCGAAGTCGCTCTGGCCCGCGCCGGTCGCCTGCACCGTCTTCTGGGAGCCCTGACCCGCGCGGATGGTGAGATCGATGCCGTGCTTCTCGAAGATCTTCCGCTGTTTGCCGTAGTAGAAGGGCGCGTGTTCGCCGTAGGGGTACCAGTTGAGGGTCAGTGTGACCCGGTCGAGTTCCTTGCCCGATGCGGTGACGGTCCGGTCCGGGCCGTCCCCGCCGCAGGCCGTTGCGGTGACCAGGAGCAGCGGAACGAGGCCGGTCAGGAGTCTGCGCGCGGTCATGGCTGATCCTTCTCGTCGGCGTGGGCCCGCCCCCGGCCGCACAGCCGGTCGGCGGCTCGTCAGTAGGCGGCGGTGACGCTTGTGTCCCGGCGGCTTGCATGCCAGGGGAGCAGCAGTTTCTCGGCCGCCTCGACCAGCGCGAAGAGGATCACGCCGATGAGCGACATCACGAGCAGCCCCGCGAAGAGCATCGGGGTGTCGAGGTTTCCGTTGGCCTGGAGGATGACGTAGCCGAGCCCTTCGTTCGCACCGACGAACTCGCCGACGACGGCGCCGGTCACGGCGAGTGTGACGGCGACCTTGAGCCCGGAGAAGAGATACGGCAGCGAGGCCGGGAAGCGGATCTTGACGAAGGTCTGCCAGGGGCTCGCGCCCATGGTGGCGGAGAGCTGGAGCATCTCCGGGTCGACCGCCTTGAGCCCGGTCACCATGGAGATGACCACGGGGAAGAAGGCGATGAGCACGGCGATGAGGATCTTGGGCGCGACACCGAAGCCGAGCCAGACCACGAACAGGGGCGCGATGGCGATCTTGGGGACGACCTGGGCGATCAGCAGAATCGGGTAGAGGGTCCGCTCCACGGTGGACGAATACACCATGATCACGGCGGTGAGCACTCCGACGGCGGCGGCGAGCGCGAAGCCGATCAGGGTCTCGTAGGTCGTGACCCAGGTGTGCTGCCAGAGATAGTCCGCCTTCCCCGTCAGTACGTCGAAGGTCGCCGCGGGTGAGGGAATGAGATAGGGCTCGACCAGTTCGGCGGCGGCGACCGCCCACCAGACGCCGGAACAGGCCAGCAGCAGGGCGGCGGGACGCCAGCTCCGCTCGGCGGCTCTGGTGAGCGGCCCCTTCCGCCGGACGGCTCCGGCCGCCGCCCTGCCGGGCGGGGCGTCGGTGGCGCTCTGACTCACGGTCAACTCCTCCGGTCTCCGGAGTGGTCAGGGCATCGGCCGCGGGCCTCCGCGTCCCAGCGGGCGTCATGTGATCGCCGGGCCGTCCGCGCGGTCCCGGATCACACCGCCCGTGCGAGACGACGGGGGACGGTCCGGCCTGTTGGACAGTGCGGTCCGGTGGAGGTCCGACCTGTTGGACGGTGCGGTCCGCTGAACGGTGCGGCATTCGGAGAGGACGGGAGAACACCGGCAGAAAGCGCTTTCCGACGGAGCGTCGCCACGCTAATGACTGCCTGTGCACACGGTCAATAGGCCGGCCCGAAGTTTCGGCGGGCCCCGGCTGACCGAGGGTGCCGGGGAGTGTCGTCGGCCGCCCGGCCTCCGCCTCCCGACAGCCTCTTCCGGCCAAGGGCGTCGCGAGGGCGGGCCGGAGCTGTGTGGCGGGACGGGGCAAGGCATGGGTTCCCGACACTCCGGAGCTCGGCGCAGAGGCGAACCGGACGGTGGTGCGGAAGCTTTCGGCGAACGTTTTGGAGCAGCAGGTGTGAAATCAGCTCGCGTTCAGCGGTTCGCGCGCCCCGGAACATGACGGGAGGACCCCCGGCTTTCCCCGGCATTACCCGCATATCAGGGCGAAGTCATGACGCCCCTCACCGTCGACAACGGGGCGCGCGGTTCAAAGTGCGCCCTTTTGTGCGCTGTTCGCAACCACTCTTGTCTTACATGCTGCTGAAAGCCCCCACGCGCCGGTACGGCTGGTTCTGCACTCCAATCGCCCTGCTCAGATGCGTCCACTTCCGTCCAGGTCTATGCCGTATCGGTTCTTCAGATGGTGCCGGATGTCGTATCTGTGCACGCCTGAGACGTCTTGCCGTCGCTCGGTGCCTATGCGCCGAGAATCCATCGCTCCTGGCATGTGGCACACAGAACCACGGAGGGAATGCCGTACACGGCAGTAACCGAGGTGGTCGGCCCTCGGCACGGGGATCTCTGCCGACGTACCACCTGCTCGAACAATTGCCCGAGCAGGCGTTTCACAGAGGAAGGCTCGCGATGGACGGGTACTTCACCAGTCGGCTTCACCATCAGCTACGCGGCAACGTCCGGGACTTCGCCGAGAGGGAGGTGCGCCCGCGGATCCCCGCCATGGAGGCTTCGCGCTCCGCGCATCTGGAGCTCTCCCGACTGATAGCCCGACAGGGCTGGCTCGGGGCCACGATCAGCCGCGATCACGGGGGAATGGGGGCGGGACACCTCGCCAAGACGATCATCATCGAGGAGCTGTCCCGGGTGAGCGGGGCGATGGGCGCGATGGTCCAGGCATCCCAGCTGGGCGTCGCCAAGATCCTTCATTTCGGCAGCGAGGAACAGAAGAAGGCATGGCTGCCGCTCATCGCGGCGGGGGAATGCCTGCCGACGATCGCCGTGACCGAGCCGGAGTCCGGCGGCCATGTGCTGGGCATGAGCGCCACCGCCGTCCGGGACGGCGATGAGTACATCCTCAATGGCCGAAAGGTGTATGTCGGCAACAGCCATGTGGGCGATCTGCATGGGGTGGTGGTCAGAACCGGACCCGGGTCGGGAGGGCTGACGGCGTTTCTGGTCGAGTCCGATCGCCCTGGGTTCAGCACCGGAGAGCAGCTCCCCTCGCTGGGACTCCACGGTTTCAGCTTCGGGGAGCTGTACTTCCGTGACTGCCGCGTCCCGGTGCGCAACCGCCTCGGCGAGGAGGGCGACGGGCTGAGCGTGGCGTACTCCTCCAGCGTGCTCTACGGGAGGGCGAATCTCACCGCCGTATCGCTCGGCATCCATCAGGCGATCCTGGACGAGACCACGGCGTTCTGCGCACAGCGGTACCGCTATGGCAAGCCGCTGCACGATCTGCCGTCCATCAAACTCAAGCTGGGCAAGCTCCAGTCACGGCTGATGACGGCCAGGCTCGCCGCGTATCACGCGGTGTATCTGCTCGATCAGGGGCTGCCGTGCGACGCGGAGCTGATGAACGCCAAACTGATCAATGTCGAGTCGGCGATCGACTCGGCGCGGAACGCGATGGAGATACACGCGGCGGCCGGTCTCTTCACCGACCGGCCCATCGAGCGCTATCTGCGCGACGCGCTCCATATGTTCGCACCGGCCGGCACCTCCGACATCCAGCTGCTGCGCCTCGCCGAGGTGGCGCTCGGCACGGCGAAGGGACAGTGGTCGCAACGGCTGTCCGAAGCGGTCCGGCTGGAGGCGGCCGTCTGAGGGGGCGCGCGGTCCGAGCCTGAGACGCGGTCCGAGCCTGAGACGCTCGACAGCCCGCCCCGGACGTCATGACCGATCCCGGCCGCTTCAGCAGATCCGGCCGTTCGGCCGCTTCCGCCGACCCGGCTGAAGCGGCTGGGCCGACGCCGGCCCGGCGGTGGCTCCCCGGGGAGAGCGGGGCGGAAGCCCGGGAGCCACCTGCCGGACCGTGCTCAGATCCCGCGGTCCTCGCGCCGGTGGATCTGCCCGACCAGTTCGGCGGCGAGCGTCTTGATGGTCTCCAGCCCCGCCCGTCCCCAGGGCCTCGGCTCGGTGTCGACGACACAGATCGTGCCCAGGGCGATACCGGTGCGATCGATCAGCGGCGCGCCGAGATAGGACCGGATGCCGATCTCGTCCACCACCGGATTCCCCGCGAATCGCGGATAGTCGCAGACGTCCTCCAGCACCAGTGCTTTGCGCCGCACCACCACATGCGGGCAGTAGCCGTGGTCACGGGCCATGAAACGGCTCACGGCGCCGCTGGACGCGGCAGCCGCCGTCAGATCGCAGCCCTTGTGCGCACCGGAGGGGGTGTGCAGTCCGGCGAAGTACTGCCGGTTCTCGTCGATGAAGTTGACCATGGAGTACGGCGCACCGGTGACCGCCGCGAGATGGTCGGCGAATCGGTCGAAGTCGGGGTCCGGGCGGTCCCCGAAGCCGAGCTCACTCAGCCTGCGGACACGAGCCGGAGCCTCCGGGTCGATGGGCGTCAGCAGCAGATGGCCGGTCGGGTCGTACATCATGTCGGTGCTCCGTAGCTCGGTGCCGGGGACGGCGCCGCGGCGGTGTTCAGCAGATGCTGGACCAGCGTGACCAGCGTCCCGATGCTCGAACTGGCGATCCGCGCGTCGCACATCACCACCGGCACATGGGGTGTGAGGTCGAGCGCGGCCCGCACCTCGTCCGGTGTGTAGCGGTAGGCGCCGTCGAATTCGTTGACGGCCACGACGAATCCCATGTCGCGGCCCTCGAAGAAGTCGACGGCGGAGAACGAGTCCTGGAGGCGGCGGGTGTCGGCGAGGACGATCGCGCCGAGCGCGCCCCGGGACAGCTCGTCCCACATGAACCAGAAGCGCTCCTGGCCGGGGGTCCCGAAGAGATAGAGCACATGGCGCTCGTCGAGGGTGATCCGGCCGAAGTCCATGGCGACGGTGGTCGTGGTCTTGGACTCGACTCCGTCCAGATGGTCCGTGGCCATGCTGACCTGGGTCAGCAGCTCCTCCGTGCTCAGCGGCTCGATCTCGCTGACCGCGCCCACGAAGGTGGTCTTGCCCACCCCGAAGCCTCCCGCGACCAGGATCTTCAGGGCGGTGGGGAAACCGTCGCCCGCGTCGGCGCCGCCGGACGCCGCGGCGTCGTGGGAACGGTCGGCCGCGGGGCGGCGGCCGTCCGGGGAGGGCGCCTCCGAACGGCCGGCGGGGGAACGGGCGTGGTCGGCCTGGGAGCGGCCGACGTCAGAGCTGTCGACTTCAGAGCCGTCGTCGTAGGCCATCGAGCACTGCCTCCAGCAAAGAACGGTCGGTCGGTGTGTCATGGCCGCGGGGCGCCCGGGTGGTGATCGCCCCGCAGTCCACGAGGTCGGAGAGCAGCACTTTGGCGACGGCCGCGGGGAGTCCCAGATGAGCCGCGATCTCGGCGACCGAGATCGGGCCGCCGCAGAGGCTCAGAGCGAGTGCGTGCTCGGGTCCGAGGGTCTCCTCGGGCGCGGTCCCGGTGGCCATCACCAGGGAGAGCAGATCCAGTGCGGCGGTGGGGCGGGTACGGCCGCCGCTCACCGTGTACGGCCGGACGAGCCGGCCCGCCGCGTCGTCGAGCAGCGGCCCGTCCTGGGGGGCCGGCACCGTCAGTGACCCGCAACGCTCGGCGTCCCGGTCTGTGCTCTGGCCGGGGTGGTGAGATAGGGCCGTACGCTTTTGACCAGCATCGCCATCTCATAGCCGAGGACGGCGGCGTCCGCCTCGCCGCCCGCGAGCACGGCCAGGCAGGTGCCGGAGCCCGCGGTCGAGACGAAGAGCAGGGTGGAGTCGAGTTCCACCACCACCTGGCGTACCTCTCCCCCGTCGCCGAACCGGGCTCCGGCGCTGCGGCCCAGGGAGTAGAGGCCGGAGGCGAGCGCGGCCATATGGTCGGCGCTGTCGGGTTCCATCCCGTGGAGGGATTTCACCAGGCCGTCGGAGGAGAGCAGTACCGCACTGCGGGTGTACGGCACTCGCTGGACCAGACCGCTGAGCAGCCAGTCGAGGTCCGGGAGTCGGCCGTTCGGCGCGTCGCTCGCCATGGTGCATCTACTCCTTGGAAGGGTTGTCGTGGCGCTGCGGTCGGGGGTGGGGGGCGGCGGCGACCGCCGGGGAGGAGTGCGCCGGCGCCTCGGCGAGCTGGATGCCCCGCCGGAACGCGGCCATCAGACCCGGGTCGTGGACGGCGTGGTCATCGTCCCTGCGGGGCGCGGGGCCCCTCCTCAGCTGCGGGACTATGTGTTCCTGGCTGCGCCGTCTGGGGAGTTGCGGGCGGTCCGCGCCGGCGTCGGGGCGCACCAGCCCGATGGGGACCACGGGCAGGCTGGGGCGCTCGGGCGCCGCCGGGTTCCGCGTCCGGGCGCGGTGGCCCGCGCCGGGGCGGGCGTCGGCCGGGTTGGGACGGTCGACGTGCTCGGCGCGTACGGGCAGCGGGGCGAGGCTCCGGGGGGTGCTGTGCGCCGGGGAGGAGCGCCGGTCCGGCGGGGGCGGGAGCGGGCGGGAGTGCTGCGGGGGCGGTACGGCGGGCGACTGCCGGGGGATCCCGGCGGCCGGTGCGGGCACGACGGGCACGGCGGGCTGGTCGAGACGGCGTACCATCCCGGCGACGGGGGCGGGGCCGGCGTGCTGGAGCCCTCCCGAACCGGCGCCGAGAAGGCACTGCGGCAGGACCAGCACGGCCTGGACGCCGCCGTAGATGTTCGACTGGAGACGTACCGCGATGCCGTGTCTGCGGGCCAGCGCGGAGACCACGAAGAGGCCGATCCGCCCGTCCTGGAGCAGCCGTGCGACATTGACCTGGTCGGGGTCGGCGAGCAGGGCGTTCATACGGTTCTCTCGTCCAGGTGCATGCCGAGCCCGCGGTCCTCGACCTCGACGGCGATTCCGGCCGTGACGTGCTGGGCCCGGAGCAGCACCTGGGTGTGGGGTGCGGAGAACACGGTGGCGTTCTCCACCAGTTCGGCCAGCAGATGGATCACATCGGCGACGGCGTGACCGCGCAGGGTGCCGTCGATGGGCGGCACCAGTTTGACCCTGGGGTACTGCTCGACCTCGGCGATGGCGGAGCGGAGCACCTCGGTCATGGTGACCGGGTTGGACCACTGGCGGCGGGAGATGGCGCCGCCGAGGACGGCGAGATTCTCCGCGTGGCGGCGGATCCGGGTGGCGAGATGGTCGACGTGGAAGAGGCGTTTGAGCAGCTCCGGGTCCTCGACCTCGTTCTCCAGCTCGTCCAGCAGCTGGATCTCGCGCTGGACCAGTGACTGGAGCCGCCGGGCCAGATTGACGAAGACCTCCAGCTTCTGTTCGTTGCCGACGCTGCTGGAGAGCTGGGACGCCTGGACCACGGCGGCCACCGCGGTCTCGTGCGCCCGGCCGAGGTCCTCGGCCAGCTGGTCCAGTTCGTCCCCGTCCGGGGGCGCGGGCCGGTGGGCGGCGGCGGGGGACGGCCCCTCGCCGCGCCGCAGCTGGTCGACCACGGTGAGCAGATCGGACTGACGGCGTTCGGTGGACCGGCGCAGCGCGGTGCAGCGGTGCAGCAGGGACGCTGCCATCCGGTCCGCGCCGAGGGCCGCGGCGGCGACGGCGGCCATGGCGAGCGCCGCGGTGGCGGTGAGCACGGTCCACAGGGCGGCGGTCGGCTGGGGCGCTGTGCTGTGGACGGTGAAGGTGACGGCGGTCGCGCCGCTCAGGGCGGCGACGAGGGTGGGCAGCACCGCTGTGCGGAGCAGACGTGGGCGGATGCGGCTTTCCGGTGAGGGGAGCGGGGGACGCGGTCTGCCCACCGGGGCGGGGTGGGTGCCTGACCGGCCGTGGCGCCCGCCTCCACGGTGGTCCGGCCGCGTGGCGGGTGCGCGTAATGGAGACATCGGCGTCCTTGGTGCGTGGGGGGTCCCGGGGTTCGGGGTACTGCGGGGGATGCGGCGTTGCTGAGTGCGAGGGTCCGGCGGGGACAACGGTGTTCCGGCTCGGGCGAGATGAGCCCACCGTTGATCACTGGCCACACACGGTAGTCGTCCAACGAGGGTGAGTGATGAGTAGTTGACAAAGTTCCCCGCTATTCATCCCGCTCTGGTATGAGGACCCGTACTCCGGTACGAAAAAACCCGAGTTGATCTCGGCCCGGGACGGGGGTTCGCTCGGGACGCGGGTTCGCTCGGGACGCGGGTCCGCCCGGGACGCGGGTCCGCCCGGGACGCGACGCGGCCCCCGCCGGATGGGCGGGGGCCGCACGGTGGACACGGGGGGGGACGGGATCAGGCGGTGGGCGCCACCTCGGGGCTGCCGGTGCTCTCCCCCTTGCCGCCGCCTCCGGCGGAGGGCACGCCGGCGCCCGGGGACCGGGTGAGCGCGTCCGCGCGGTCGTCGTCCCCGGTGCGCCGGCCGGGGGCGGCGACCGCACGCCACCAGGGCTCGGCCGGGAGGGTCGCCGAGGTCGGCTCGAAGGGCTCGCCGGGCCTGGGCAGCGCGATCCGCGCGCCCGTGTCGGCCGCGGCCGTGACCGTGCCCTCGGCGGGCTCGGACCAGGGGTGCGGCGCGAGGTTGAAGGTCCCCCAGTGGATGGGCAGCATCACCCCGGAGGGCTCCGGGCCCTGGAGGTCGAGATGGGCGCGCATGCCCTCGGCGGGCGTCATATGGATATCGGGCCAGTACTCGCTGTAGGCACCGATCTGGATCATGGTGGCGTCGAAGGGGCCGTGCTGTGCGCCGATGTCCCGGAAGCCGGGGAAGTATCCGGTGTCCCCGCTGTGATAGATCCGGTGCACGGGGCCCGCGACCGCCCAGGAGGCCCACAGGGCGTGCTGCTGGTTGCGCAGGCCGCGTCCGCAGAAGTGCCGGGCGGGGGTGGCGGTGAGCGTGAGGCCGGAGACCTCCGTCGTCTCGTTCCAGTCGAGTTCGCGCAGCCGGGCGGGGGAGACGCCCCAGCGTTCGAGATGCGCGCCGACGCCGAGCGGGACCGCGAAGACCGTGCCGGTGGCGGCGAGCGCTCTGACGGTGGGCAGATCGAGGTGATCGTAATGGTCGTGGGAGATCACCACGACGTCGACGGGGCCGAGAGCGGCGAGCGGCGCCGGTACGGGGTGGAGTCGTCGGGGGCCGGCGAAGGAGAAGGGGGAGCACCGCTCGCCCCAGACCGGGTCGAACAGGATGCGCCGCCCGTCGATCTCGGCGAGCACGCTGGAGTGGCCCATCCAGGTGAGGCGGAGGCCCGATGCGGGGGGCTGGGCCAGATCGGTGAGGGTGCCGGGATGGAGCGGCACCCGTCCCATGGGCGTGCGCCGGGCCCTGGCCTCCTTGCGGAAGTAGATCCTGGCGAACTCCAGCATGGACGCTCCGGACGGTCTGGTCCTGGCCCCCACCGGGTTCTGGAAGGTCCCGTTCACGAAATTCGGCGAGCTCCTGATCCGCTGGAGCCGGGCGCCGGCGGGGTCGGCGCCGAACGCCGGGGGTCTCAGCGAGCGCAGCCGGGATCTCAGCGGGTGGGGGAAGCCAGCGCCGGTCACGGCACCTCCAGGTGTCGGGTCTTCTCATTATGTGTACGGCCGCCACGGTTGGAGGCTGGAATTCCGCCGCATGGGAGAACCGGCCGTGTGGGAGATCCGGCCGCCCGGTGACGGGCATCCGGTGACGCGCATCCGGTGACGGGCGCCGCCACCGGAGGCCCGTCGCGGTCCGCTCCGATCCCGCCGGGTTCCCACGATGAGGGCAACGCGCACCCCCGCCCCGGTGTTCCTGGCGGCGCGGATCACGGCGGGGCACGGCCGGGACCGGGTCCGGCCGGGGTGCGCCGGCGGGCTCCGGCCTGCATCGGGCCACCATTGCTGACGATCATGTTGACAATGGAGTCGACCTCTCCGAATACTGACCGACGGTTCAGTTACTCCCTCTGCGCCGCAACTGGAGGCAGCATGCCCGAGCTCTCTGCCGAGCCGACCCCGTGCGAGGCCGGAGCCCCTGTCCCGGCCCGGCCGGACGGCTCCCGGCCGGTGGCTCCCGCACCGGATGGGAGCGCTCCGCTGCTCTCCCTGACCTGGACCGACCATGTCACCGGCTGCCAGGGCCATCTGGTCGTCGACCGGCTCGTCCGCGGGGTCTCCAGCGGAGGTCTGCGGATGCGCGCGGGCTGCACCCTGGACGAGGTGACGGGGCTCGCCCGCGGCATGACCATGAAAGAGGCCCTGCACTACGCCCCGGACGGGAAGTACATCCCGCTCGGCGGTGCGAAGGGAGGCATCGACTGCGATCCGCGGGACCCGCGCGCCTATGGGGTTCTCGTCCGCTATCTACGCGCGATGCGCCCGTACATCGAGACGATATGGACCACCGGGGAGGACCTCGGCCTCACCCAGGACACGGTCGACCGGGCCATGGCCGAAGCCGGACTGGTCTCGTCCGTCCAGGCCGTCTACCGGCTGCTGGACGACGAGAGCGCGGCCCGGCGGCGGCTCGCGGACGCCTTCGCCGTCGAGGTCGACGGCATCGGACTCGATGAGCTGGCCGGCGGCTGCGGCGTCGCGGAATCGGTGCTCGTCGCCCTGGACCGGGCCCAGGTCCCCTACGCCGGCACCCGGGTCTCCCTCCAGGGGCTGGGGACGATGGGCGGGGCGACCGCCCGGTTCCTCTCCCGGGCGGGTCTGCGGATCGTCGCCGTCGCCGATGTCAAGGGCACCATCGCCAACCCCTCGGGCCTGGACGTCGAGGCGCTGCTGTCCGCGCGGGACGCGTACGGCACGGTCGACCGCGCGGCGCTCGGTCCAGGGGACCGGGAACTGCCGGGCGACGCATGGCTGTCGGCCGACGCCGAGGTGCTGGTGCCGGCGGCCGTCTCGTACACCATCGACACCGACAACCAGTCCCTGGTGCGGGCGCGTTGGATCGTGGAGGCGGCGAACATGCCGGTGCTACGGGAAGCGGAGGAGCTGCTCGCACGCCGGGGAGTGACCGTGCTGCCCGATGTGGTCGTCAACTCCGCCACCAACGCCTGGTGGTGGTGGACCCTCTTCGGGGACATCACGGCCAACGCCGACGACGCCTTCGCCCACACCCGCCGGTCGATGCGTGAGCTGGTCGGCAGGGTGCTGGCACGGGCCGAGGCCGATGGCACCACGCCCAGGGCGGCGGCCCACGCCATCGTCGCCGAGCGCCTACCGGTGATCGTCGAACGCTTCGGCTGGTACGGCTGACGCCCGCCGGCACCGGTCCGCCCCGACGCCGCACGGCCACAAGCGGAATCCGCGGCCGGCGCTCCCGGCCCGTTCCCGGGGAAAGAGCCGGGCGCTGTGGTGTGTCCCGCGCCAAGATCAGCTGTGTAGGGTGAGCCCGTGGCAAGAGTCCGGTTGACCGTGGCGCAGCGGCGTGAGGAACTCCTCGGCGCCGCCGTCGAGCAGATCGAGAAGCGCGGTGTCGCGGCCCTGCGGATAGCCGATGTGGCGGCGGCCCTCGGCGTGAGCAACGCCCTGGTGCTGTACCACTTCTCGACGAAGGAGAAGCTCGTCGCGGCGGCCTTCAACCATGCCGCGGACGGGGATCTGGCCCATCTGCGCAAGCTGCTGGGCCGGCGCACCTCGGCGCTGCGCAGGCTGCGGGCGGCGGTGCGCTGGTACGCCCCGACCGGCACGGCCAAGGGGTGGCGGCTCTGGATCGAGGGCTGGGCGGTGGCGCTGCGCGAGCCCGCGCTGCGGGAGGTCGCCCGCGATCTCGACCGGCAGTGGAAAGCGGCGCTCACCGAGGTCATAGCCGAGGGCGCGGCCAACGGCGAGTTCTCGTGCGACGATCCGGCGTCGGCCGCCTGGCGGCTGACCGCGTTCCTCGACGGGCTCGCCGTGCAGATGACGTCGTACGCGGGGTCGCTCTCCCGCACGGCGATGCTGGCGTGGACCGATGAGGCGCTCGCCCGCGAGCTCGGGCTCGACCGCGACGCCCTCACCTCCGCCCTCCGCTGACCCGCCCCCTTTGACGGCTCCCCCGGCCGAACGGGGACCCCGGTCGTCCGGGTTCCCGCCCGGCCGGTCTCCGTCCCCCGGGAGGCGCCCCGGCCCGGGTCAGAGCGGAAGCAGATCCGGCCGCTTCGCCTCGACATGGTCTCCGGAGCTCTCACCGCGCAGCCGGCGGCCGATCCAGGGCCCCAGATGCTCACGCGCCCAGGTGATGTCGTCGCGCCGCACTTCCAGCGTGCCGCGCGGCGGCAGCGGCGGCCACGGCTGATCGGGGTCGGCCGGGATCTCCAGACCCAGCACCTGTGCGGCGCGCAGCGCGACCCGGGTGTGTCCCTCGGGGGACAGATGGAGCCGGTCGGTGTCCCAGGCCCGTCGGTCCTGAACCGATCTCAGGGACCACAGGTCGAGCACCGGACAGCCGTAGCGGTCGGCGATGGACCGTACGTGTGCGGTGTACATGGCGACCTTGCCGCGCAGATGGCGGAGCACCGGCACGCCGCGGGTGTCGAATCCCGTGGTCACCATCACCGTGCCGACCGCGTTGGTGAGATCGGCGACGGCGCGCTCGAAGCGCTCGGCCACATCGTCGGGGTCGCTGCCCGGCCGGATGATGTCATTGCCCCCGGCGCAGAACGTGACCAGGTCCGGGGCGAGTTCCTTCGCCCTCGGGACCTGCTCCTCGACGATCTGGTCGAGCAGCCGGCCGCGTACCGCGAGGTTGGCGTACCGGAAGGTGTGCTCCGGTCTCCGGTCGGCGAGCAGTGCCGCGAACCGGTCCGCCCAGCCGACGAAGGTTCCGCCCGGGCCCGGGTCGCCGACGCCCTCGGTGAAGCTGTCACCGATCGCCGCGTACGACCCGATTCCGCCCATTGCTTCTGTTCTCGAATCGTCTGCCACAAGAACTCATCTTGTCCTCATGGATGTGACCTACGCGACCGTAGGGAGGGGTTGACGCGGGGTGATCTTTACCACCGGCCGATATCGCTCACCAGGGAATACGCCCGGACCCCCTCGCGGGACGAAGGGGTCCGGGTGATCATGACGCTCGACTCAGAGGGAGACGCCGTACTGGCGCAGATACTCCACCGGGTCGACGTCCGAGCCGTAGGACGGGCTGGTGCGGATCTCGAAGTGCAGATGCGGGCCGGTGGAATTGCCGGTGGAACCGGAGAGTCCGATCTGCTGCCCGCCGCTCACGCTCTGGCCCGCGGAGACGGAGAGGGAGGAGAGATGGGCGTACTGCGAGTACTTTCCGTCGCTGTGCTGGACGACGACCTCGTTGCCGTACGCGCCGTTCCAGCCCGCGGAGACCACGGTGCCCGGACCCACGGACCGTACGCCGGT
>NZ_VCLA01000154.1 GCF_009600885.1 Streptomyces jumonjinensis | reverse complement strand
GCCACCGAGCGGGGGGCCGCCCTGCGGGCCGGCACCCTCGACGTCCTCACCGCGCTCGGCGCGATCGTCGCCGAGCCGGTCGCCGCAGCCGCCGCCCACGCCCTCGACGAGCCGGCGGCCGTCGCCGCCCGCCGGGAACGGGCGGTCGCCCTGTACGCCCGGGTCGCCGCCGCCGCCCACCGCGCGGTCCTCGCCTCCGGGGCCTTCGCCCGCCCGCCGCGCGCCGGGCGGCATCTCTACGCCGACCTCGGACCGCTGCGCGCGGGCCTCGCCGCACGGGGGGTGGGCGACTCCATGGAGCTGGAGGAGTATCTGACCGACCGCCTCGGAACGCCCGTCCCCGGCGGACACCGGTTCGGCGACGAACTGGGCGCACTGCGGGTGCGGCTGGCCACGGCGCCCCTGCTGGGGGCGACCGCTGAGCAGCGGGCGGCCTCCCTCGCGGCGCCGGAGCCGGTGGAGCTGCCCTATGTGGCGGCAGCGCTGAGCGACCTGGGAGCCGCCTTCGCCGAACTGCGCTGACGCGGGGACGGGGACGGGTCAGGGCGTGCGCCAGGGCGGCGGTTGCGTGACGACAGCGACGTAAGGCGATATAAGGCGACCTACCAGGGCGGCCGGTCCGGGAGCGTCCGGTCCCGGAGCGGCTCAGGCCGGGCGGCCGTCCGGGGAGTCCGGCCGCCCCCGGCGCAGCCTCCGCCACACCGCCGGAGCACCGCTGATCACCACCGTCAGCGCCACCGCCACCGCCACGCCCTGCCAGGGCTCGTCGAAGAGCGACCCGCCCAGAATCCCGATGAGCTGATAGGTCGCGGCCCACGCCAGACACGCCGGAATGTCCCCCCGGACGAAGGTGCGCAGCGGCATCCGGGCGAGCAGACAGGCCAGCATCACCGGGATCCGCCCGGCCGGAACCAGCCGGGAGAGCACCAGGACCGTGACGCCGTGGTCGTCCAGCTTCTCCCGCGCCTGCTGGAGCCGGTCCGGCGCGGCACGGCTGCGCAGCTCCTCCAGCCAGCGCGAGCCGTTCTTCGAACGCACCCCGCGCTGACCGAGCCAGTACAGCGTCACATCCCCGGCGAAGGCGGCCGACGCCGCCACCAGGAAGACATAGAGCAGCGACGGCGGAGCGGTCTGGTGCAGGGCGACCACCGCCGCCGAGCTCACCAGCGCGCCCGTCGGCACCACCGGCACCAGCGCGCCCAGGGCCACCAGCAGAAAGAGCGAGGGATACCCCACCGCCTGCTGGGTGGACTCCGGGGGCAGCCCGGCCATGACGTCGGAGAGCCGCCCGAGCACATCCGAGGAGAGCGGACTCACCGGGCGGCCTCCGGCCCGAGCCGCTCGCCATGGCCCAGCCGGTGCACCGAGACCCCGGGAGCGAGCCGGGCCGCCTGACGGACGAACTCATCGCCCGGCGAGTAGAACTCATGCGGCCGGACGCCATCCATGCCGATCGGCCAGTACGTTCCGTAATGCACCGGAATCGCCCGATGTGGTGCGAGTGCGGCGAGCGCCTGCGCCGCCCGGCCCGCGTCCAGATGACCGGGCCCGAGATAAGGGCCCCAGCCGCCGACCGGCAGCAGCGCCACATCCACCTGCCCGACCACGTCGGCCATCGCGTCGAAGAGCCCGGTGTCCCCGGCGAAGTAGGTTCGCGACTCCCCGGTGATCACATAGCCGAGCGCGGGGGAGCGGCGGGGGCCGACCGGCAGCCGCCGCCCGTCGTGCAGCGCCGGGACCGCCCGTACCGTCAGCGGTCCGACTGCCGTCTCATCGCCGGGAGCGACCTCGGTCACCCGCAGCCCCAGCCGGGCCAGCCCCGGCACGGCACGGGTCGCGCCGCGCGGCACGATCAGCCGGGTGCCCGCGGAGAGCCGGGCCAGCGACGGCAGATGCAGATGGTCGTTGTGCAGATGCGAGATGAGCACGGCGTCGGCGACCGCGGCCTCGGGCGGCGGCAGCTCACCGCGCCGTCGGCGCAGATGCGCGAGCCGGCGCGCGAAGAGCGGGTCGGTCAGCACCCGGACCCCGGAGTCCTCGACCGTGCACGTGGCATGACCCCACCAGGTGACCTCCACCGGCACGCGACCCCCTCCTTCTCGCCGATCGTTACCCGTACGAGCCTATGGCCTCATCGGGAGTAGGGTCTGCGGCGACGAGAGAGCAGGGTGAACGACCATGAACGGCTTACGCGTGGCGACCATCGCCAGTCTGACCCCCCTTGAGGAACTCGACCGGGAGCCCTTCCTGGTCGACACGCGAGGCCAGCAGGCCATGTGCGCGCGCTGGGCGGCGGAGCACGGGCACACGGTCACCAGGCAGTTGCTGTTCTACGGGCTGCGCCCGGATCACCGCGGGCTCTGGGCGGATGTGGACGACGGTCAGGTGGAGCTGTTCGTCGCCGCCAGCGAGCGGGTGCTGGCGCGGGCGCTGACCTCGGTGGGGGAGTTCGTCGCGGAGTGCGAGCGGCGGGGGGTGGCGCTGGAGACCGCGGGGATGGACGAACCCGTGTACGACGCGGCGATGAAGGCCGATGTGCACCGCAGGCTCTCGATGCCCACCGCCGGGTACGACGGCTGCTGACCCGGGGCCG
>NZ_VCLA01000153.1:5062-78254 GCF_009600885.1 Streptomyces jumonjinensis | reverse complement strand
CCGCCAGGGTGAGCGGGGCCGCGGCATGCTCCGCGTAGGGACCGACGCAGCGGCGCGACAGCGCCCGCCAGAGCCGCAGCGCGGTCTCCGCCTCGGGGCCTTCCATCCATTCCGCGCCCCGGTCCCTGGTCTGCCGGTCCTGCAGTCCGAGAATCACGGCGGCGGCCTCGTCATGGGTGATGAGCAGGTCGTCAGCCCGGTCCGCCGCTAACCGGTCCGGTCCGCTCGGCGCTCCGGCGAACCGCGCCATCAGGGCATGGGCCAACGCGATGGTCTCCTCCGCGACCCGCCGCCGTCCCTCCCGGTCCAGGATCCTGGGCACCACGGCCGCGGCTACCCGGTCCAACGCCTTTCTCTGATCCCCCGCCGCCGGTGACGTCAGCGGCTCGAAACGGGCTTCCATGTCCCGCAGCGACCCCCGCACCTGGACTCCGGCGTACGCGGCAGCCGCGGCCATCACCGAGGTGCCGGAAACGGCCAGCGCGTTCCCCTCCGCCGGACAGCACCGTTCGTCGGGACAGCAGTAGGACCAGAAACGGCCGCCGGAGATGCACAGCGCCTCGTACACGGGCACATCGAGCGCGCCGCACTCGGCGCGCAGTCGTTGCGCGAAAGGGCGCAGCCGCTCCATCACGCGGCGAGGGCTCTCGCCGTCCGCGGGGTCCTGGCAGAGGAAGAGAACGATGCCGTCGGGCCGCTTGCTCCGCCGCCCGCCGCCCTCGATCAGGCACTGAGCGAGTTGCCGGGCGACGGGCGGCCACTCATTGGGCGAGTGGGGGATACCGAGCCTGACCCGTCCGCCGAACCTGCCTCGGCTGCCGTGCAGCGCGACCATCACCACGGAATCCGTGGGGTGGTAGCCCAGCATGTACGGCAGGGCGTCAGCCAGTTCGGCAGGGCCGCGCAGGGTGACCTGGTGGTCTTCGGTGTGTCCGGTGGGTTCGTGGTGCTTGTTCATGGCATTGACGGTCTCGCGATCTCTCCGACTCCGCGACCCCTGTGGATAACTCCCTCTCCGAGAGTTATCCACAGGTGCACCGGTCCGTTCGCGCTTTGTCGGCGCCATCGGGTTGCATGGGGGCATGACCAACGCAGATCTCACGGATCCAGCGGCCCCTTCGGACCTCAGAGCAGCGGCTGACGCCGTCCTGGCCCGTCTGGTGTCGGACAGCAGCGGCAGAGCGCGGCTGCGCGAAGACCAGTGGCGGGCGATCGAGGCCCTGGTGGCCGACAAGCGCCGAGCGCTGGTCGTGCAGCGGACCGGCTGGGGTAAATCCGCCGTGTACTTCGTCGCGACCGCGCTGCTGCGCCGCGGCGGCGGTGGCCCCACTGTGATCGTCTCTCCACTGCTCGCGCTCATGCGCAATCAGGTGGAGGCGGCGGCCCGGGCCGGGATCCATGCCCGGACCATCAATTCCTCCAACATGGAGGAGTGGGACACGATCCGCGCCGAGGTGGCCGCGGGCGAAGTGGACGTGCTGCTGGTCAGCCCCGAGCGGCTGAACAACCCGGACTTCCGCGATCAGGTGCTGCCCGAGCTGGCGGCTGCCACCGGCCTGCTGGTGGTGGACGAGGCGCACTGCATCTCCGACTGGGGCCATGACTTCCGCCCCGACTACCGCCGGCTGCGCACCATGCTGGCCGAGCTGCCCCCCGACGTCCCGGTGCTGGCGACCACCGCGACGGCCAATGCCCGGGTGACAGCGGACGTCGCCGAACAGCTGGGCACGGGCGCGGGCACCGACGCGCTGGTGCTGCGCGGTCCGCTCGACCGGGAGAGCCTGAGCCTCGGAGTGCTCCAGCTGCCCGACGCGGCCACCCGGCTGGCCTGGCTCGCCGACCATCTCGGCGAGCTGCCCGGCTCCGGCATCGTCTACACCCTCACGGTCGCGGCGGCCGAGGAGGTGACGGCGTATCTGCGGCAGTGCGGTCACGCGGTCGCGTCCTACACCGGCCGCACGGAGAACGCGGACCGTCAGCAGGCGGAGGAGGATCTCCTCGGCAACCGCGTCAAGGCATTGGTCGCCACCTCCGCGCTGGGCATGGGATTCGACAAGCCCGACCTCGGCTTCGTCGTCCACCTCGGCTCTCCCTCCTCCCCCATCGCCTACTACCAGCAGGTGGGCCGGGCCGGGCGTGGTGTGGAGCACGCGGAGGTGCTGCTGCTGCCGGGCCGGGAGGACGAAGCGATCTGGCAGTACTTCGCCTCGGTGGCCTTCCCTCCCGAGGAGATGGTGCGGCGGACTCTCGATGTGCTGGCGCATGCGGAGCGTCCGCTCTCGCTGCCCGCGCTCGAACCGCTGGTGGAGCTGCGGCGCACCCGTCTGGAGACCATGCTCAAGGTGCTCGATGTGGACGGCGCGGTGCGCCGGGTGAAGGGCGGCTGGACGGCCACGGGTCAAGCCTGGTCGTACGACGCGGAGCGGTATGCGTGGGTCGCCCGGCAGCGGGAGGCGGAGCAGCGGGCGATGCGGGAGTACGCCCGGACCACCGGCTGCCGGATGGAGTTCCTGCGACGGCAGCTGGACGACGGGGAGGCCGCCCCCTGCGGCCGGTGTGACAACTGCGCGGGCGGCAGGTTCAGCGAGAAGGTCTCCGACTCCGCCCTGGACGCGGCGCGTGGGGAGCTGAGCCGGCCGGGTGTGGAGGTGGAGCCGCGCAAGATGTGGCCGACCGGTCTCGCGGCGGTGGGCATCAGCCTCAAGGGCCGTATCCCGGAGGGTGAGCAGGCGTTCACGGGCCGGGCGCTCGGCCGGCTGTCCGACATCGGCTGGGGCAACCGGCTGCGGCCGATGCTGGCGGCGCAGGCCACAGACGGCCCCGTGCCGGACGATGTGACGGACGCGGTGGTGTCCGTGCTCGCCGACTGGGCCAGGGGGCCCGGCGGCTGGGCCTCCGGAGCGCCGGAGGCTCCCGCCCGCCCGGTCGGTGTCGTCACCGTCGCCTCACGGAGCCGGCCGCTGCTGGTCGGATCGCTGGGAGCCCGGATCGCCGAGGTCGGCAGGATGCCGCTGCTGGGCTCGGTGGAGTACCCGCCCGACGCCCTGGAGGCCCGGATCTCGCGGACCAACAGCGCCCAGCGGGTACGCGCTCTGCACGAGACGCTGACGGTTCCGGCCCCGTTGGCCGAGGCTCTGGCGACGGCGGGCGGACCGGTCCTGCTGGTCGATGATCTTTCGGACAGCGGATGGACGCTGGCGGTCGCGGCGCGGCTGCTGCGCAGAGCCGGCGCTCAGGGGGTGTTCCCGCTGGTTCTCGCGGTTCAGGGGTGATGGCCGGGCTGTGACGGGAGGGCGTGCCGAGGGCTCTGAGGGAAGGGATATCCGAGTCATACCCACCGATTCCCGCCGGTGACGTCAAATTGCTCGTTGCCGCATGCCGACAGGGCAGCAAGAATTGGAACGCTCCCCGCACGGCCCGTTCGCGGTCCGCAAGGGCTGTGTCGCGGCGCGCCCTCACCCGACCCTGCCCGCACTGTGGGCGCGTATGCGAAGGGAGGACTGTGACCTTCGGATTCGCGTCGTCCGCAGCCACCTCGATCAACAACGCGGCGAACGCCGCCAGCCGCCTCGCCAGGATGCTGGAGCCTGCCGAGTGGGCCGCAGCGGGAATCCCCCTGCTGCGCAACCCCCGAGAGGTCGTCAGCGGGCTGCACTCCCGTCACCGGCCCACCCCGACGACGGCGGTCGTCGCGGTGCTCGACCCCGAGGAACGCCTCGCGGCCAGCGCCTCGTTCGCCCGGCGCTCCGCTCCCGCCGACGGCTGGGAGTTCCGCAACGCGCTGCTCGCACATCTGCGCCGGGTGATCCCGCACGATCTCCGTCGCCGCACTCCGGTGCGTACGGCCGTGCTGCTCTACTGCCGCGAGGGCGACGAACGGTGGACCGAGGAAGACGGCGCCTGGATGTGGGGGCTGCGGGACGCGTGCACGCTCCACGGGCTGCGCTGCGGCGCGTACATCACGCTCACCCGCGGCGGCTGGCAGGTACTGGGCGAGGGACGAGGCGGCCGGCAGCCCAATCTGCTGTCGTCCCCCGGCGATCTCGCCGAGGCGACCGCCGGGGCCGAACCGCTGGAGCTCCGTACGGCCAGCGGCGCCCCGGAGGCCCTGCGCCGCACAGCGGCCCGCTGACGTCCCCCGGACTCACTGGCCTGGCAGATCCCCCCGGCGGGGCTCCCGGTCGACGCTTCCTCCACAGGGGCCGCCGGCGTCTCCTCCGGTGCCGGATCCCTCCGCGGCGGCGCCCCGTCGAAGAGGGACGGCCCCGCCGCAGGTGCTCCATCGAGCTGTCACCCGGATTCGCGCGCAGGACGCGGTGCCCGCTGTGCCATGTCTCCGACCGCCCGCCGTACGGGCGGCCGGAGCACTGCCGGCCCGGGGCCCGGACCGGGGCCCGGACCGGTGCGCAGCCGTACGGCTCAGACGCTGACGCCGAGCGCGGTGTTGATCCGCTTGGGATCGCCGCACACGATCAACAGCGCCGCCGCCTTCGCACGCGCCAGGGGCAGAGCACGGGCGGCGTCGTCATCGGTGCCGCCGTCGAGGGCGACGACGACCACGGGCCGGGACGAAGCCCGGTCCGCCGCTGCGGCGTCCGCGTAGAAGACGTCGTCACCGGCGTCGTGCAGCGCCCAGTAGGCGGCTTCGCCGAAGGACAGCTCATGCGCCGCCCACGGATGCTGCTCACCGATGGTGAGAACCAGGACATCGCCGGGCGCACGGCCGGTGTCGAGCAGCAGATCCACCGCCTCGTCGGCGGCGTCGAGCGCGCCTCCGGCAGGGGCGGGAATCACCTGAATCTGCGGCTGGGAACGATTCTTCTCCGGGGCGGCCGACGGCTGCCCCGCAGAGAGGTTCGTACGCTGCGCCGGGGGCGCGGGCCGGGCGGCGACGGGCCCCGGGCTGCCGGGACGCGGTGCGGCCGCGGAACGCGGACCGGGTACGGGACGAGGGGTCGGCGCGGTACGGCCGGTGGCCGGAGTGACGCGGGGACCCTGGGCACTCTCGTGAATCTGAGGCTCCTCGGGAATGAGAGGCATGGGTGGATGTCTATCAAATGCCGGTTCGAACGGCATAGGCGGGTGGGCACCTGAGTGCGACTGCCCTGTCAGCAGGGCCGGTTCAGAAATCGAAGCCGAGCTGGCCCCCACTCTCCAGTTCTGCCGCATCGGCGGGGATCCGAACCTTCTTGAGGTGCCGCCACCGGGGCAGCGCGTCGAGATAGGCCCAGGAGAGCCGGTGGTAGGGCGTGGGGCCCCGTTCCGCCAGGACGGCCTTGTGCACGGGCGAGGGGTAGCCGGCGTTGGCGGCGAAGGCGAAGTCGGCGTACTCCCCCGGAAGTTCGGCCATCATCGCGTCCCGGCGCACCTTGGCGATCACCGAGGCGGCGGCGACCGCGACACAGGCCCGGTCCCCCTTGATGACCGTACGGACCCGCCAGGGGGCGCCGAGGTAGTCGTGCTTGCCGTCGAGGATGACGGCCTCCGGGCGCACCGGGAGGGCCTCCAGCGCGCGGACGGCGGCGAGGCGCAGAGCCGCGGTCATCCCGAGCTGATCGATCTCCTCGGGCGAGGCGTGCCCGAGAGCGTGTGCCGTGACCCACTTCTCCAGCTCTACGGCCAGCTCCTCTCGGCGCTTGGGACTGAGCAGTTTGGAGTCGGTGAGACCGACGGGTGGTCTGCGCAGTCCGGTGATCGCGGCGCACACCGTGACGGGACCGGCCCACGCCCCGCGTCCGACCTCGTCGACTCCGGCGATGATCTTGGCGCCGGTGGTGGCCCGGATCGAGCGCTCGACTGTGTGGGTGGGTGGTTCGTACGGCATGGCGTCAGCAAGCGTACGCCGCCGTACCCCACAGACGGCAACCGGATTCCCGTCCCTTCTCGCGGCATGCCCCCGCGCCCCCTCATGCCCCACCGTCCGGGCAGCCGCGACCGTCCGCCTCCAGGGTCCGGCGCCGGGCGTCGGCAAGACCCTGAGGAGAGTCCGCACGACGCTGTCCGGCCCCCTGCCGCCAGCCCGTTCCTTGATCGATCACCTCTGCGGCAATCGCTCGCCCATTCGCTTTCGCACACCCCGGAGGGGTAGGCGGGCAGCCCGCCCGCGCAGCGAACGCCTGCGCAAGGAACGCCCGCACCGGAAGCCCCACCCCTCCCGTCCGCCGTCGCCCCGTCGCCAGAAGGGGAGCCTGATGGGCACCCGGTCCTAGCCGACCCCGACGGTGCCTTGCGGCCCGGCTCGTTCATGAGCTGGACGCGCGAGCCGGACATCGCATGCAGAACGAGCTGGACATCGCATGCAGAAACTGAACATCGCATGCGGAAAGCAGCGAACACGCGGCCTACCGGGGTATCGGAAGCGGCCCCGGTCCGATGCCCCTGGAACGGCTTCCCCGGCCGCGATGCCTCAGTCTCCGGACCCCGGGATCCATCCCGGCAGGTCCTCGGTGCGCTCGGTCCAGAGGGCCGGCGGCTGTCCGGCGCCCCCCGCGGCGACCACCCCGCAGACGATCGCGCAGGTGGTGTCCACGTCGCCGCCCACCTGCGCGGTCGTCCAGAAGGCACGCTCGAAGTCACCGAGCGAGCGGGCCGCCGACCACAGTGCGAACGGCACCGTGTCATGCGCGCTGGTGCGCCGTCCGCTGCCGAGGACGGCGGCCACCGTCTGCGCGTCGTCGTAGTCGAGCATGTCCCGGGCACGGCGCAGACCGGCCGCCACCGCGCTGCGCGGCACCAGTGCGATCACGCCGTCGAGAAGCTCTGTGGGGCTCGGCGGCCCGGCGGGACGGGCCGCGATCGCCGCGGCTGCGGCCACCGCCATCGCACCGACGACGGCCTCACGATGCTGATGTGTGGTGTACGAGGAGATCTCGGCCTGGTGGGTGGCCTGCTCCGGGTCATCGGCGTACCACGCGCCGAGGGGGGCGATGCGCATGGCGGATCCATTACCCCACGAACCCTGGCCGTTGAACAGAGCGGCGGCGAGTTCACGCCAGTCACCGCCCTCACGGATCAGCCGGAGCATACGGTTGACCGCGGGACCGTAGCCGCGATCGAAGTCGTGGTGGTCGGCGAAGGAGCGGGCGAGCGCGTCCTGGTCCACCCGGCCGTGGTCCAGGAGCACGGCCAGCACCGAGCAGGCCATCTCGGTGTCATCGGTCCACTGCCATGCGCCCGGCGGCAGCTCACGCCGCTTCAGAAGAGGGTGATTCGACGGTACGAAGAACTGGGAGCCCAGGGCGTCTCCCACGGACAGTCCGCGCAGGCTGTCCAGGGCGCGTGCACCGCGCCGGCCGTCTGAGGAGTCAGCGATCATCTTCCTGCCACTCTATCCGGTGACGCCGTACGGTTCGGGGGTCCGCCATCGCTCGAAGGGCCGGTCGAGGACGTACCGCCCGTCCGCGCCGAGCTCCAGCACCCGCGTCTCACCGTTGCCCGGATTGGAGAGCGACTCGAATTCCGCGACAGTCCAGTGGAACCAGCGCATACAGAACAGCCGCATGGTCAGCCCATGGGTCACCAGCAGCACATTGACCGGGTGATCGGACGACTCGAAACTGCGGTGCAGACTCTCCAGGAACGCGCCGACCCGGTCGTACACATCCGCGCCCGACTCCCCCTGGGCGAACCGATAGAAGAAATGCCCATAGGCGTCCCGGTATGCCTTCTGAAGCCGTACGTCGTCGCGGTCCTGCCAGTTCCCCCAGTCCTGCTCGCGCAGCCGCGGCTCCTCCCTCACCCGTACCTGCCCGGGGTCGAGCCCCAACGCCCGGAAGGTCTCATGGGTGCGCCGGTAGGGCGAGACATAGACGCTGACGCTCTCGTGTCCGAAAAGCTCACGCAGCCGCGCCCCGGCCTCCTCGGCCTGTGCCAGCCCGGCGGCGGTCAGCCGCAGCGCATGGTCGGGCTCGCGTTCGTACACCGTGTCATCGGCGTTCCCCTCCGACTCGCCGTGTCGGACGAGGACGATACGTCGCGGTCGTGCCATGCTCCGACCCTAGATCCGCGCCCGCCCGCCCGGGCAGTCGGGCCGAGTCCATCCGGCGTATCCGGACGGTGACGTACGGCATACGGCCCGGCGGCCCGGGGCGAGCGAGTCGACCCCCACACAGCGCACGGCCCTCACACGGTCCACGATGGTTCCAGCTGGACCACGTCTCCGGAGAGCGCCGCGACATCCGCCTCCGTCTGGGCGCGCAGCAGCAGCCGTTCCACCCGCTCCCGGCGGTATTTGCCGTGCTCCGCCTCGGACCGCCACATCGACATCACCAGAAACTCGTTCTCCGAGGCCTCGCCGAAGAGTCCGCGCACCATCCCGGGAGATCCGGCCATCGCCGGGTTCCACACCTTCTCCTGCATCAGCGCGTAGTGCTCCACCCGGTCCTCCCGGACCTTGCAGTGCGCCACCCGCACCACATCGACACCGGTGAACCTCGGCTCGAAGCCCGTTTTCACATCGAAGCGGTGGTCGAACAGCTTGACGCGCGGATCGCGGTAGGTTCCCGACTGTCCGGCCGCCAGCCGGTCGTGGGAGCGCGCCATGAACGAGTCGTAGAACGCGCGGCTCTCCCAGAAGGCGAAGACATGGGCGATCTCGGGGCGTCCCCTGCTCCACCCTCCACCCTGCCCCCGGAATCCCGGCTCACCCAGCAGCCCCGCCCACTTCCGCTGTCCCCGCTCGAACCCACGACGGTCCACCACGGTGCAGCGAATCCACTTGACCAGCACCGCGCCATCGTACGGCCCGCTTCACCGTCCGGGACCGCGCTCCCGGCGAGCGCGCTCCGTCCGCTTCAGCCGTGCCCGAACGAAGCGGTAAACGGATCGGTAGCGGAACCTCCGGCGCCGGGAGCGGCGTACAGCTGCCAATCGCTCGCCGTGACCCGCGTCGAGCCGATACGGTCAATCGACGGAGAACTACAGGCGGTTACGGGGAAGGGATAGATGGTGAGCAGCCTTAACAAGGGCGTCAGCAAGGTCGCGGTGAACCTCCGATGGGATCCGAGCCCTATGGGCGCGGTGCCCCATGATCTCGACATAGTCGCGGCGACCTATCCGGCGGCCTCGCCCGGTGGCGATCCGGCGTATGTCGTCCACTTCGACAGCCGGTCCCCCGACGGCACGATCACGCTGACCCGGGACAGCAGGACCGGCCAGGGCTTCGGCTCCGACGAGATCATGACCCTGGAGCTGGATCGGCTCGCGGCGGTGTACGGGCGGGTCGTGGTGGGCGTCGCCATCCAGCAGCGCGACGGCCGCCGGGTGTTCGGCGAGGTGGCGAAGACGCTGGTCACCGTCGTCGAAGGCCACACCGAGCTGTGGAGGAGCGACTTCTCCCCGGTCGCCGGGGCCACAGCCGCCGTCGTCGCGGAGTTCGTCCGCAACGAAAGAGGGGTCTGGGAGTACCGGGAGACCATCCGCGGCTTCGAGACCGATCCGCAGCCCTTTGTCTCGCTGATGGGTCTCACCGATGAGAGGTGACTGATCCGGCGGACAGGGCCCGGCGGACATCGCGGCGGCACGGAAGGCGGCGGCACGGAAGACCGCCATGGTTCGCCGGAACGGGAGAAGGGCGCCGACCAGATGGCCGGCGCCCCTTGGCTCCCAGCGCGCTCACGCGCTGTGGTTCAGCCCCGGAAGATGCCCGGGAAGGTGCCTGAGAGGGCACCCGGGAAGGTGCCCGGGATCAGCTGCAACCGCTGGTGGACCCGCAGCCTTCGCAGATGTAGCAGGACCCGGCCCGCTGCATCTTGGTGCCGCACGAGAAGCAGAGCGGAGCGTCGGCGCTGATGCCGAGCTGCATCTCCACCAGTTCCGCGGAGGTGTGCGCCTGCTTCGGCTCCGGGTCGGCCGCCTGCGCGGTGGCGACCGTGGTCAGCTCCTGCTGGCGCGGAGCGGACTGGGCGAGACCCTCGACGTCCAGCTCGTCGTCGGCCGGCTCATAGGAACCGGTGTCCAGGTGCCGCTGACGCTCCTCGGCCGAGTGGATGCCGAGCGCCGAGCGGGTCTCGAAGGGCAAGAAGTCGAGCGCCAGACGACGGAAGATGTAGTCGACGATCGACTGCGCCATCCGTACATCGGGGTCGTCCGTCATACCGGCCGGCTCGAAGCGCATATTCGTGAACTTCGAGACGTAGGTCTCCAGCGGAACGCCGTACTGCAGACCGACCGAGACGGCGATCGAGAACGCGTCCATCATGCCCGCGAGGGTGGAACCCTGCTTGGACATCTTCAGGAAGACCTCGCCGAGACCGTCGTCGGGGTAGGAGTTGGCGGTCATATAACCCTCGGCGCCGCCGACGGTGAAGGAGGTGGTGATGCCGGGACGGCCCTTGGGCAGACGCTTGCGGACCGGCCGGTACTCGACGACCTTCTCGACCGCGGCCCGGATGGCGCCCTCGGTCTTCTCGGTGATCTCGGCCTTCTCCTTCTCCTTCGTCTTCGCGGAGAGGGGCTGGCCCACCTTGCAGTTGTCGCGGTAGATCGCGAGCGCCTTGACGCCCATCTTCCACGCCTCGAAGTAGATCTCCTCGACCTCTTCGACGGTCGCCGACTCCGGCATGTTGACCGTCTTGGAGAGCGCGCCGGAGATCCACGGCTGGATGGCCGCCATCATGCGGACATGGCCCATCGCGGAGATGGAGCGCTCACCCATGGCGCAGTCGAAGACCTCGTAGTGCTCGGTCTTCAGACCGGGGGCGTCGATCACATTGCCGTGGTCGGCGATGTGGGCGACGATCGCCTCGATCTGCTCGGGCTGGTAGCCGAGGCGGCGCAGCGCCTGCGGAACCGTGCCGTTGACGATCTGCATCGAGCCGCCGCCGACCAGCTTCTTGAACTTGACCAGGGCGAGGTCGGGCTCCAGGCCGGTGGTGTCACAGGACATCGCGAGACCGATGGTGCCGGTGGGGGCGATGACGGACGCCTGCGCGTTGCGGAAGCCGTTCTTCTCGCCGAGGTGCACCACGTCCTGCCAGGCCTCCGTGGCGGCGGCCCAGATCCGGGTGTCCAGGTCGTCGACGCGGACGGCCTTGGCGTTGGCGTCGGCGTGCTGCCGCATGACGCCGTTGTGGGGAGCGGCGTTGCGGGCGTAACCGTCGTACGGGCCGACGACCGCGGCCAGCTCGGCGGAGCGCTTGTAGGACGTACCGGTCATCAGGGAGCTGATGGCACCGGCGAGGGCACGGCCGCCGTCGCTGTCGTACGCGTGGCCCGTGGCCATCAGCAGGGCGCCCAGGTTGGCGTAGCCGATGCCCAGCTGGCGGAAGGCGCGGGTGTTCTCACCGATCTTCTGGGTGGGGAAGTCGGCGAAGCAGATCGAGATGTCCATCGCGGTGATGACCAGCTCGACGACCTTGGCGAAGCGCTCGACCTCGAAGGACTGGTTGCCCTCGCCGTCGTCCTTCAGGAACTTCATCAGGTTCAGCGAGGCGAGGTTGCAGGACGTGTTGTCCAGGTGCATGTACTCGCTGCACGGGTTCGAGCCGTTGATCCGGCCGGACTCGGGGCAGGTGTGCCAGTGGTTGATGGTGTCGTCGTACTGGATCCCGGGGTCGGCGCAGGCCCCCGCGGCCTCGGCCATCTTGCGGAAGAGCGACTTGGCGTCGACCTCCTCGATGACCTCGCCGGTCATCCGGGACCGCAGGCCGAACGTCGAGCCGGACTCGACGGCCTTCATGAACTCGTCGTTGACCCGGACCGAGTTGTTGGCGTTCTGGTACTGGACGGACGTGATGTCGTCGCCGCCCAGATCCATGTCGAAGCCCGCGTCCCGCAGGGCGCGGATCTTCTCCTCCTCCTTCACCTTGGTCTCGATGAAGCTCTCGATGTCGGGGTGGTCGACGTCGAGGATGACCATCTTGGCGGCCCGGCGGGTGGCGCCGCCGGACTTGATGGTTCCGGCGGAGGCGTCGGCTCCACGCATAAAGGAGACCGGACCGGAGGCGTTGCCGCCGGAGGAGAGCAGTTCCTTGGAGGAGCGGATCCGGGAGAGGTTCAGTCCCGCGCCCGAGCCGCCCTTGAAGATCATGCCCTCTTCCTTGTACCAGTCGAGGATCGACTCCATGGAGTCGTCGACGGACAGGATGAAGCAGGCGGAGACCTGCTGCGGCTGGGGCGTGCCGACGTTGAACCACACCGGCGAGTTGAAGCTGAAGATCTGGTGCAGGAGCGCATAGGCCAGCTCATGCTCGAAGATCTCGGCGTCGGCGGGCGAGGCGAAGTACTTGTACTCCTCACCGGCCTTCCGGTACGTCTTCACGATCCGGTCGATCAGCTGCTTGAGACCGGTTTCACGCTGGGGGGTGCCGACAGCCCCGCGGAAGTACTTGCTGGTGACGATGTTGACCGCGTTCACCGACCAGAAGTCGGGAAACTCGACGCCACGCTGCTCGAAGTTGATCGAGCCGTCGCGCCAATTGGTCATGACGACGTCACGGCGCTCCCAGACCACCTCGTCGTACGGGTGCACGCCGGGGGTGGTGTGGATGCGCTCGATACGCAAGCCCTTGGTGGCCTTGGGTCCCTTGGTGCGGGACCCTCGTGCCGGGCCGCTCGTCGTCTCTGTCATGCCGCCTCCCATATACGGGCAAAAACGCCCTGAAGTGCCCAGATCTTCCCAGGGCACAGGTTTCGTGTGATGCCGCAGACGCCCCTCAGCGCCCGTGACGGATCTTGTTGCCGCCCTACTGCGAACCGGTTGACCGGTCGCGCGGGCCCGAGCCGCTCGGCTCGGCGGCGCTCAGTCGGCGGCGGTGACGGGAACGGGGACCTCGACGGCCCCGCCCCCCTGCGTGGGCGGCCGTGGCTCGCGGAGCTCCGCGATGGCCGCCTCGAAGTCCTCAAGCGAGTCGAACGCCCGGTACACGGACGCGAAGCGCAGGTAGGCGACGAGGTCGAGCTCCTGCAAAGGGCCGAGTATGGCCAGACCCACATCGTGGGTGGTCAGCTCAGCGCTGCCGGTGGCGCGCACCGCTTCCTCGACCCGCTGGCCGAGCTGAGCGAGAGCGTCCTCGGTGACCGGCCGCCCCTGACACGCCTTACGCACCCCGGAAATGACCTTGATGCGGCTGAAGGGTTCGGTCACGCCGCTGCGCTTGATCACCATCAGCGAGGCGGTTTCCACCGTCGTGAACCGGCGAGAGCAGTCGGGGCACTGACGGCGGCGTCGGATCGACGTTCCGTCGTCGGTGGTGCGGCTGTCGACGACCCGGCTGTCGGGGTGCCTGCAGAAGGGGCAGTGCATGGATCCCAACCCTCCTTACATGGCACGACTGAATCACCTCGGCGGGCCTGTCAGGCCCTTCGAAGCAGCCCCCAGCATAGGCGATGGCCATGCCCCTCAAAGACCAGGGACCACAACTTCTGGGTGGCACGCCCAATCCAACCACTACATCTGGGGTTGGACCGCGTTTCGACCCCTAGAGCGTGTCGTGTGACGAGGGACGATCGCACAGGGCGTACGGGCGGTGACGCCACGGCACCGCGACCGGGCCGCCGCCCCGTCCGCGCGACCGCTCCGCCGGCTCGCGAGCGCGCGCCGCCGGAGCGCCGGGGACCGGCCATGAGAGTACGGGAAGTCGACGGCTCGGGGCATTCCGGGTCCGCGCTCCCGGCATTCCGGCTCACCGAATGCGAAACTGAGGGCGACCCCGCCCCACCCGGAAAGAGCGGGGAGGGCTACCGTGATTAGTGGAATGGTCTTACGGTTACGGGTCGGCGCCGCCCCGGCGGCATTACCCGGCGGGCCGTCCGGCAATTGCCCGGAGATACGAGCATCCGCGCATACACCCAATCACGCGTTCACGTAAGGCAATCTCCAATTTTTCACTCGAACGTGTGTTTGGCGCAACCTTTCGAAACCAACTACCGTTGTCCAGCTAGGGAGACCATTCGAGAGGGGCCGACGTGACCACCACCACTGACAGTGCCACCATCACTGCCCAGGACCGCTCCCAGAACCGATTCGAACCGGTGCATGCCATGACTGACGCAGTCGCGAACCCGGAGGGCACAGATCCCTCCAGGGCCGGGCGTTCCCTGCCCGGGCGACCTCCGGGAATCAGGGCGGACAGTTCCGGGCTCACGGATCGGCAGCGGCGCGTCATCGAGGTGATCCGCGACTCCGTACAGCGCCGGGGCTACCCGCCGTCGATGCGGGAGATCGGCCAGGCCGTCGGGTTGTCGAGCACCTCCTCCGTCGCCCACCAGCTGATGGCACTCGAACGCAAGGGTTTCCTGCGCCGCGACCCCCACCGCCCCCGGGCCTATGAGGTACGCGCCTCCGACCAGGCCAGCAGCCAGCCCACGGACACCACCGGCAAGCCCGCCGCCTCCTATGTCCCGCTGGTCGGGCGCATCGCGGCCGGCGGCCCCATCCTCGCCGAGGAATCCGTCGAGGACGTCTTCCCCCTCCCCCGCCAGCTGGTCGGCGACGGCGAGCTGTTCGTGCTCAAGGTCGTCGGCGACTCCATGATCGAAGCGGCGATCTGCGACGGCGACTGGGTGACCGTGCGCCGCCAGCCCGTCGCGGAGAACGGAGACATCGTGGCGGCGATGCTGGACGGCGAAGCCACCGTGAAGCGCTTCAAGCGGGAGAACGGCCATGTCTGGCTCCTCCCGCACAATGCGTCGTATCAGCCGATCCCCGGCGACGACGCGACCATCCTCGGCAAGGTGGTGGCGGTACTGCGGCGGGTGTGAGACACCCCGCCGCCCCAGACCGGCCCCGGGACCCACTGCGCCGGTCCCGGGGCCCTGCCGTACCACCTCGGCAGCGCCCCGGACAGCTACCGCCCCGCTGCCCCGGACAGCTACCACCTCGCTCTCAAGCGACACTCATAGCTCAAGGAAACACGAGTAGCTCAAGGCACACGAGCCGGATCGCCTACCGGCCGTCCGCCTTCGCCGCCGCGTCGATCGCCGCCAGGGAGCGACGCACCTGATTACGGTCGGTCGTGTACCAGAAGTCCGGCAGCGACGCCCGCAGAAAACTGCCGTACCGCGCATTGGCCAGCCGGGGATCCAGCACCGCCACCACACCCCGGTCACCGGTGGCCCGCACCAGACGACCCGCGCCCTGGGCCATCAGCAGCGCCGCATGCGTGGCCGCCACCGCCATGAAGCCATTGCCGCCCGCCTCCTCCACGGCCTTCTGGCGGGCGCTCATCAGCGGATCGTCCGGCCTGGGGAAGGGAATGCGGTCCATCACCACCAGCTGACAGCTGGGGCCCGGCACATCCACTCCCTGCCACAGGGAGAGCGTGCCGAAGAGACAGGTCTCCGCATCCGCCGCGAACGACTTGATCAGCTCGCCGAGCGTCTCCTCGCCCTGGAGCAGAATCGGCTTGTCCAGCCTGCCGCGCAGCTCCTCCGCCGCCGCCTGGGCGGCCCTCATCGAAGAGAACAATCCGAGCGTACGACCGCCGGAGGCCTCCACCAGCTCGGCGAGTTCGTCCATCATGTCCCCTCGCGAGCCCTCTCGGCCCGGGGTCGCCAGATGGCGGGCCACATAGAGGATGTCCTGCTTGGGGTAGTCGAACGGCGAGCCGACGTCGAGGCCCTTCCACTGCGGTACGTCATCGCCGCCGGTCCCCTCGGGAGAGAGGCCCAGGGAAGCGCCGACCCCGTTGAAGTCACCGCCGAGCTTGAGGGTGGCGGAGGTCAGCACGACCGAGCGGTCGGTGAAGAGCTTCTCGCGCAGCAGCCCGGAGACGGTCATCGGCGCGACCCGCAGTGAGGCGCCGAAGCGGTCATGGCGCTCGTACCAGACCACGTCGTACTCGGACCCCTGGGTGATCCGCTCCGCGACGTCGTGCACATTCTCCACAGAGGCCAGGGCCTGCTTGCGTACGGCGTCCTCGTCCTGGACGGATCTGTCACGGGCGGAGCCCAGGGCGGAGATCACCGTGCGCGCCGCGTCACGCAGAGCGATGAGGGCGTAGCCGAGATCCTCGGGGACTTCCTCCAGCCGGCCGGGAAGGGCCAGCTCCATCAGCCGCTCGAACCCCTCGGCGGCGGTCTGGAGCGAGTCCCCCACCTTCTCGTCGACGAACTTGGCCGCACGGCGTACGGCCCGGTTGACCTGGCCGGGGGTGAGTTCGCCCGTGGCAGCGCCGGTGACCCTGGAGACCAGCTCATGGGCCTCGTCGATGATCAAGACCTCATGCGGCGGAAGCACCGGGGCGCCCTCGATCGCGTCGATCGCGAGCAGGGCGTGATTGGTCACGACGACATCGGAGAGCTTGGCGCGCTCCCTGGCCATCTCGGCGAAGCACTCCGCCCCGTACGCGCACTTGCTCGCCCCCAGACATTCCCGGGACGAGACGGAGACCTGGGCCCAGGCCCGATCGGAGACGCCCGGGGTCAGCGCGTCCCGGTCTCCCGTCTCCGTCTCATCGGCCCAGTCGCGCATCCGCAGCAGATCCTGGCCCAGTTTGCTGGTGGGGGTCGCGGACTCGAAGGGATCGAAGAGGCCCTCCTCCTCGTCCTGCGGCGCCCCCTCGTGCAGCCGGTGAAGGCAGAGATAGTTCGACCGCCCCTTGAGCATGGCGAACTCCGGACGGCGGCGGAGCAGTGGATGCAGCGCGTCGACCGTGCGCGGCAGATCCCGCTCCACCAGCTGGCGCTGGAGGGCGAGCGTCGCCGTGGCGATCACCACCGTCTCCCCGTGGGCCACCGACGGCACCAGATAGCCGAGGGACTTTCCGGTACCGGTGCCGGCCTGGACGAGCAGATGCGACCCGTCGTCGACAGCCTCGGCGACGGCTTCGGCCATGGCAGTCTGACCAGGCCTTTCCATACCGCCGACGGCGGAGACTGCGGCATGGAGGAGTTCGGGGAGGGATGGTTTCGTCATAGGCCGACCACCCTACGGCTCACCGCTGACAATCCGATCCGATCGCGCCAGAATCCGCTCGGGCGAGGATGGCGGCAGCCCAGGCCCTACACCCGATCGGGTGAATTCGGGGCCGGGGGCCGCCGGCGCGGAACCCACCCCGGCGCTGAAGCGTATGCAGGGGGACGGGTCATTCACAGTACGTTCCGAAGAGCGCGGTCACGGATCATGAGGGCGGCGCGCTTACCGGGAAGTTCCGCTTCGGAGGAGAAGCGGAAGCCTCCGCTGAGGAAAGCGGAGACGGACGGGGTGTTGCGCAGATCGGGTTCCGCGATCACGCGCGAGCAGCGGGGGCGGTTGTCGAGCACCAGATCGGCGACGGCTCTGAGCAGGGTGGAGCCGATGCCCCGGCCGCGGTCGGCGACCGTGCCGATCAGTACGTGAACGCCTGTGTCGTGAGGGCGAGCGGGGTAGTGGCGTGCGAGCGGGTCGAGATCGGCCCGGTAGATCTCGAAGTAGCTCATGGGGACGGAGCCGAGCACGCCGAGGCAGGGAATGCTGCGGCCGTCGCCGTCGGCCTGGGCGCGCAGATGGGCGGCGGTGACGGACGCGGGGCCGCCCAGTTTCCAGAAGGGGGTTACGGCGGGGTCGTTCATCCAGTGGCTGATCAGCGCCAGATCGCGGTCGATCCGGGTGGGAACGAGTCGGAAGGAGCCTTCCGTGGTGCTGGTGGGGCCCCATGCGGCGAGGTCGTCCAGGAGCTGGCCCCGGGCGAGCGCATCGGGGGCCGGGGGGTGGTCGGGCCGGTCCGGCTCCCGGAACAGAGTGAGGAGGTCGTCCGGGAGTCCGAGCTCCAGGGTGTCCTCGGTGCCTTCGGCGCTTCCGGCGGCTTCGGTGCCTCCGACGGCTTCGTCCCGGGGGGTGTCGGTGCTCCCCGTGAGCCGGTCGGCGGGACCGGCTCCAGCGCTCGCGTCGGTGGGAGGCACGGTGGCGCTCTCCTCTCTCATTCGGTCGGGGGCTCATGGAGGGGTGGTGGCGGCGGAGGGACCGGGATCCCGGCCAGGAGGGGGGGACCGGGCGGCTCAGCGGTGCAGGGGGTTGGCGACGGTGACATAGACGGACTGGGTCTCCACCGGGCCGATGAGCTCGTCGAGCCCGCGCAGCCGGGTGAGCAGATTGGCCTTGGCCCGCAGGGTGGGGGACTCCAGGAGCTGTACGGGCAGCGGTGAGCCCAGAGAGACGGTGGAGGTGAGGAATCGCCGGAAGGCGGCGAGGAGTACGCGCTCGTCCGCCAGGCGCTGTGAGCCGAAGGCTCCGATCAGGCCGATGACGTTGTTGATCCCGAGGTAGTAGGCGAAGCGCTCGTCGGCGACGGCGTCGGGGACGAAGGTGTCGCTGAGTGAGCCGATGCCGGGAAGGCGGTTCCTGAGTCCGGCGCGGTGGGACTCGCGGAAGTAGTAGCCCTGGTTGTCGCGGTAGCGGCCGCCGACGGGCCAGCCATGGGCGTCGAGGACGACCAGGGTGTTCTGCTGATGCGCTTCCAGGGCGATGCCCGCGGTCGCGTCCAGCCAGAGCACGGGCCGGATCACCTGGGTGAGATAGCGCAGAAACCACTCGGTCGCGACGGCTCCGGTCGGCCGGCCGGTTCGCGCGACCAGCTGGGCCACGATTCCAGCGAGGCGGGAGCGCATACCGGGGCCTCCGGGGTGCGGCCGGAGCGCGGTGAGCGAGGCGACGCAGACCACGTCGTCCTCGGGACGGAAGGGGTTGTGACGCAACAGGACGTCGAGTCCGGGCACCGGTTCGCCGTGGGCCGTGTCGCCGGCCGTGGTGTCGACGGCGAGCCAGGCGGGGTCGCGCACGATGTCGAAGCTGGGATGGGCCGCGTGCCATTGCCCGGCGAGGCCGGAGCGGAGCAGTCGGTGGACTTCGACGCCCCGGTGCAGTTCCTTGCGGAGGTTCTCACGGCGGGAGTTGGTGATGTGCAGGCCGAGGGAGAGTTTGAGCATGACCGGGGCGCCGGGACGGTAGACGGTCCGCACCGACGAGGTGGGGTGCCAGACCTCCCCGTGCGGGCCGAGGTCGTGCAGCAGACCGGCTTCGATGAGAGAGGCGACAGCGGGGCGGTGACGGAGTTCGCGGGCCTGCCAGGGATGCAGGGGGAGGGCGACGGTGTGATCGGGTAGCGGCAGATCCCCGCAGAGCCGGGCGGTGAGGCGCTCGGCGGGCAGCGGGCGGTGGTGTTCGGTCCATGCGGAGTCCGTGGCGATGACGGACCGGTCGACGGCCATCCAGTGCAGGGGGAAGGAGCCGTGGAGCTCCGGCGAGTAGAGCCGGTTCTCGCTTTCGGAGAGCCCTTCGCGGCTCTTGGGCGTCGGGTGCAGCGGATGCCCGAGTACGAGGGCCTGCTCGGCGGTGAGGAAGAGGTCCGCTCCAGGGGCGGCACCGGGGCGGGCCCGGCGTTCGGCGAGATAGCCGGCCGTGCGGCGTACCGAATCGGCGACCCGGCCCACCAGGTCGGTGCCGGGGGTGGCGCCCGTTTCCCGGCCGAGGAGGGCCGCGACGTTCACGGCGTCGGCGGTGGGGGCGTCGTGGTGTCCTTCCAGGACGGGTGGGGCGAAGCGGTGCCATCCGCTGGGTGACCAGTAGCGGACCGGCGCCAGGAGGGCGGTTCCGCTGGCGGGGAGGGGGATGCGCAGCGCCGGGCCTGCGGGCCGCCCGATCCCCCTCTCCCGTACCCAGCAGCGCAGCAGATTCTCGACGGCCGCCGCGTCCGCCGCACGGTGGGGGTCGGGGTGGTCGAGCGGGTCGGCCGCCGGGGGCCGCGCTGAGGCGTGGGCCCGCTGACGCGGGGCGCCACCGCCGCCCGAAGGCTGGTGAGGCGATGCGGGAGATGCGGGAGATTCCGGCGTGCCCGCGGGCGGAGCGGGCGTTGTGGCTCGGGGGTGGGCGGCGGGGCTGTCGGCGACCTCGGGGGCACCGGTTGCGGGGACGGGGTTCACGGGGAGGGTCCTCGGGTCGGTCCGGTCAGTGGGGCTGTACGCCGACGCCTCCCCGCCGGGCGGAGCGTTCGGCCGCCACCATGGCGTCGGCGAAGCGGTCGAGGACGGCCACGGCCTGCTCATCGGTGAGTGTGAGAGGAGGGAGGAGCCGTACGACGGCGGAGTGACGGCCGCCGAGTTCGATGATGAGTCCGCGGTTGAGGCACTCCTGCCGGACCGCGGCGGCGAGTTCGGGTGCGGGGGGCGCGGTGTCGCCGGTGGCGGCGTCGGGCGCGACGAGTTCGACGCCGATCATCAGGCCCCGGCCCCGTACGTCTCCGACGCAGGGGTGCGCGCGGGCCAGTGCCCGCAGACCGGCCAGCATCCGGGCGCCGAGGGTCCTCGCCCGCTCGGCGAGGCGGTTCTCGCGGACGAAGGCGAGAGTGGCCGCTCCGGCGGCCATGGCGAGCTGATTGCCGCGGAAGGTCCCGGCGTGCGCGCCGGGCTGCCAGGCGTCGAGTCCGGAGCGGTAGACGATCACAGCCAGGGGAAGGGAGCCGCCGATCGCCTTGGAGAGGACCATCACATCGGGCACGATCCCGCTGTGCTCCACCGCCCAGAAGGCCCCGGTCCGCCCGACGCCCGTCTGGACCTCGTCGGCGATCAGGGGGATCGAGCGGGCCGCCGTGATCTCCCGCATTCTGCGCATCCATGAGTCGGGCGCCGGGATCACACCGCCCTCCCCCTGGACGGGTTCGAGCATCATGGCGGCCGGGGCGGCGACTCCGCTCTTGGGATCGTCGAGGAGGCTCTCGGTCCAGCGCGCGCCCAGTTCGGCGCCGCGCTCGCCGCCGACGCCGAAAGGACAGCGGTAGCTCCGTGGGAACGGCAGCCGGGTCACCCGGACTTCGGTCGCTCCGCCGGAAGCGTCGAGGGCCCCGGCCGTCATACCGTGGTAAGCGCCGGTGAAGGCGAGCAGTCCGCTCCGTCCGGTCGCGGTGCGGACGAGTTTGATGGCCGCCTCGACGGCGTCGGTGCCCGCGGGCCCGCAGAACTGGATGCGTGCGTCCCGGGCGAACTCCTCGGGGAGCGTGGCATAGAGCTCGGTGATGAACGCGTCCTTGACCGGGGTGGCGAGATCGAGGACATGGAGGGGGGCTCCCGAGTCGATGACCTTCTTGATCGCTTCGAGGACGACCGGGTGGTTGTGTCCGAGCGCCAGCGTGCCCGCTCCGGAGAGGCAGTCCAGATAGCGGCGGCCGTCAGCGCCCTCGATGGTGAGTCCCCGCGCCCGTACCGGGACGATGGGCAGGGAGCGGGCGTAGGTACGAGCCGAGGACTCGCGCAGCGACTGGCGACGCAGGATCCCCTCGTGCACGGCCGATGGCGCGGGGGCGGGTTGGGTCATGGCCACGGCTGTCGGTCCTCCGGCGTCGCTCAGGTGCGGTCACGGGCGCGTCTCGTATCGGTACAGGATCCGGCCGCTGCCCGATCGGGCTGAACGCTCGCGGCGTTCAGCCCGTATCCCCGTGTGTACCAACGACGCCATGGGCCGGGGATCACGGGCAGTCCGGAGATCCTTGCGGTGGCGGAACCATGAAGCCTCCGTGTGCCGTCCCCATCGGCACCGGTGGCGGGCGGGGGCCGGTTTCCGGTGAGGGGGACGCCTTGTAGGGTTCCCGGCGGTTCCGAAAGTTCCCGGTTCAACGGCTCGACGGCTCGACGGCTCGACGGCTCGACGGCCGGATTGTCCGTCGCTCACATGTTCAGCGTTCGAACGGTCTGATGCGTGAGGCGTCCGGCGCCGGGCATCGGCTCCACGGTTCACCAGCACGGAAATACCGAAGTCCCAGGGGGATCACGACATGCGACCCATTCGCCCGGCTATGGCAGCGGCCTCCATCGCCGCCGTGCTCGCGCTGGCTGCCACCGCCTGCGGTCAGAGCGAGGAGAACGGGGGCGACAAGGCGAATGCCTCGGCCGAGCAGGGCACGGAGCGGAGGATCGCCATCCCGCAGGAGCTGAAGGACCGGCTCAAGGAACACGGGATCGACGTGGACAAGTGGCGGAACGGCGCATGGAAGGACTGGGACGGGGAGAAGTGGCTCCGTGAGGCCCAGGACTTCGTCAACCCGATCATCGAGGACCTCTGGGACCCGGACCGGATGCGCGAGGCGGAGACGCCCCCGGCCCAGCCCGTCGACCGGGGCATATCCGGCGACGAAGGCGTCACCGACCCCGCCCCCGCCCCGGTCGACGCAGAAGCCGTGCGGGCCCCCTACCGCGCGAACGCGCCCGAGGCCGGAAAGGTGTTCTTCGACGGCCCCGAGGGGTCCATGGTCTGCTCCGCCACCGTGGTCGAGGACCCGGCCAACCCGGGCAAGTCCAACATGGTGTGGACCGCGGGCCACTGCGTCCACGCGGGCAAGAAGGGCGGCTGGTACCGCAATATCGCCTTCGTCCCCTCGTACAACGACAGCGCACGGCCCACCGCCGAGCTGGAGAGCGCGCCGAAGGCAGAGGTCGCTCCGCACGGTGTGTGGTGGGGCGACTGGGTGAAGACCTCCGAGCAATGGATCGGCCAGGGCGCCAAGACCGGCGGCCAGGGCGCTCCTTACGACTTCGCGGTGATCCATGTCACCCCGGAGAAGGGCGGTACGGAGAAGTCGCTGGAGGAGACGGTCGGTTCGGCCCTTCCGGTCGACTTCGACGCACCCGCCGCGCCGCAGATCGCACAGCTGACGGCGACCGGCTACCCCGCCGGGGCGCCGTTCGACGGCGAGCGGATGTTCGGGTGCGCGGACCGGCCCGGACGGCCTCCGTGCAGTCCGACGAACCGACGATGTACCGCATCGGCTGCACCATGACCGGCGGTTCATCCGGCGGCGGCTGGGTGGCCGAGGGCCCGGACGGCGAGCCCGCCCTGATCTCCAACACCTCGATCGGCCCGGTCTCGGCCGGGTGGCTGGCCGGCCCCCGCCTCGGCGTCGAGGCCAAGGCCGTCTACGACGCTGTCAGTCGGAAATTCGCCGGGGAGTAGCACCACCGCGGACGCGTGAGAGGTCCCCGCGCGGACGGCATGACGGTCGCACCGCGGACAGCGTGAGGGCCCGCACCCCTGCCGGGGTGCGGGCCCTCACGCTCTGTCCGAGCCGAGCACGGTCAGTGAGCCGCCGGCACATACGGTGCGAGCAGCGCGGCCAGCTCCTCATGGACCCTCGCCTTGAGCAAGGTGCCCTCGATGGTGTGCTCCTCGGAGAGGACCTCGCCATCGGCATGCACCCTGGCCACCAGACCGCCCTGGGTGTACGGCAGCAGGGCCTCGATCTCGACCGCCGGCCTGGGCAGCTCGGCGTCGACGAGCGCGAGCAGCTCCTCGATGCCCAAGCCGGTACGGGCCGAGACCGCGATCGCGTGCCGCTCGATGCGCAGCAGACGCTGCAACACCAGCGGATCAGCCGCGTCCGCCTTGTTGATCACCACGATCTCGGGCACATCGATCGCACCCACATCGCGGATCACCTCACGCACGGCGGCCAGCTGCTCCTCCGGCGCGGGGTGCGATCCGTCCACCACATGCAGGATCAGATCGGAGTCCCCGACCTCCTCCATGGTGGAGCGGAACGCCTCGACGAGGTGGTGCGGCAGATGCCGGACGAACCCGACGGTGTCCGCGAGCGTATAGAGCCGGCCGCTCGGCGTCTCGGCCCGGCGGACCGTCGGGTCCAGGGTGGCGAACAGAGAGTTCTCCACCAGGACGCCGGCGCCCGTGAGCCGGTTGAGCAGCGAGGACTTTCCGGCGTTGGTGTAACCGGCGATCGCGACCGAGGGGACCTTGTTACGGCGGCGCTCCTGTCGCTTGATCTCACGGCCGGTCTTCATCTCCGCGATCTCCCGGCGCATCTTCGCCATCTTCTCGCGGATCCGCCGCCGGTCAGTCTCGATCTTGGTCTCACCGGGGCCTCGGGTGGCCATGCCGCCACCGCCGCCGCCGCCCATCTGCCGGGAGAGCGACTGTCCCCAGCCGCGCAGCCTCGGCAGCATGTACTGCATCTGCGCCAGCGCGACCTGGGCCTTGCCCTCGCGCGACTTGGCGTGCTGGGCGAAGATGTCGAGGATCAGGGCGGTCCGGTCGACCACCTTGACCTTGACGACGTCCTCAAGGTGGATGAGCTGGCCGGGGCTCAGCTCACCGTCGCAGACGACCGTGTCGGCGCCGGATTCGAGCACGATGTCCCGCAGCTCCTGCGCCTTGCCCGAGCCGATGTAGGTGGCCGGGTCGGGCTTGTCGCGGCGCTGGATGACGCCGTCGAGCACCAGCGCGCCCGCGGTCTCCGCGAGCGCCGCGAGCTCCGCGAGCGAGTTCTCCGCGTCGGTCGCCGTCCCCGAGGTCCAGACGCCGACCAGCACCACGCGCTCCAGGCGCAGCTGCCGGTACTCGACCTCGGTGACGTCCTCAAGCTCGGTGGAGAGGCCCGCCACACGCCGCAGCGCGGCCCGCTCGGCGCGGTCGAGCTGCTCGCCGTCCCGGTCTCCGTCGATCTCGTGGCTCCAGGCGACGTCCTCTTCCATCAGGGCATCGGCCCGAAGGCTCTCGGTGCGCGTCTCCGCGAAGCTCTGCTCGTCCTGGGAAGGGGATGAAGAGGAGGTCATTGGATCCTTACGTCGATGGGAAATTCCATGGTCATGCCGGACGCTGTCCGGTACGGCCCTCATCGGTGACAACGCGTGACGGGCCCGGATGATTCCCGTTCGGATGACGAGCGGGAGGCCCGGCCTCGGCGGCGGCGCCGACCTGTTGATGGTCGCACGCCGCCCCCGGGACCGTCACCCGGGTTTCCCGGGCCCGTAGGCGCTGTCAGCTGGCCGGCGGGCCTGGCTCAGCGGGCTGTCAGCGGGCCTGGCTCACCGGCCGGACGGCCGGTGCGGTGCTCTTCCAGTCCGGGTGCCCGGGCATCGGCGGTGTGCGCTCCTCGTACAGCCAGCTCTGGAAGAACGCGGTGAGATCGCGCTCCGCGATCCGGGCGGCGAGCCGGGTGAAGTCCGCGGTCGACGCGTTGGCGTCGCGGTACTCGCTCACCCAAGCCCGCTCCAGCCGGTCGAAGGCGTCGCCCCCGATCGTCTGCCGCAGCGCGTAGAGCACCAGCGCGCTGCCGTCGTACATCACCGGCCGGAAGAGACTGATCTTGCTGTCGGGTTTCGGCGGCTTGGGCGCCGCGGGCGGGCCCCCGTCGGCACGCCACTGGTCGGAGCGGCGATACGCCTCGCGCAGCCGTGTCTCCATGAGGCGCCCGGACTTCTCCTCGGCGTAGAGCGCCTCGTACCAGGTGGCGTGGCCCTCGTTCAGCCAGAGATCGGACCAGGTGCGGGGGGTGACGCTGTCGCCGAACCACTGATGCGCCAGCTCATGCACCATGACCGAGTCGACGTACCACTCCGGGAGGGTGCCGTTGACGAAGATCCGGCGCTCGAACAGCGAGAGCGTCTGGGTCTCCAGCTCATAGCCGGTCTCCGCGTCGGCGATCAGCACTCCGTAGTTCTCGAAGGGGTACGGCCCGACCTTCGACTCCATCCATTCCAGCTGCCCGGGGGTCTTCTTCAGCCAGGGTTCCAGCGCGGCGGCGTCCGCTGCGGGGACGACGTCGCGCACGGGGAGCCCGCCGGGGCCCTCGCGGGTGGGGACGGTGAAGTCCCCGATCGCGACCTGGGCCAGCTCGGTGGCCATGGGGTGGCGGGTGCGATAGGCCCATGTGGTGGTGGCGCCGTCGGGTAGCTTCGCCGTCCGTACGCCGTTGGCGACCGCGGTCAGTTCGCTCGGCGCGGTGATGCGGAAGGTGAAGTACGCCTTGTCGGCGGGGTGGTCGTTGGAGGGGAAGACACGATGGCCCGCGTCGGCCTGGTTCGCCATGACCAGGCCGTCCTCGGTGGTGACCCAGCCGTCTTCGTCGCCCCGGGGATCGCTGGTGTGCTCCACGGTGATCCGCGCCTGGGATCCCTTCTCAAGCGGCAGGAGGGGTTGCACCACGAGGTCTTCCCCGGCCGAGGCGAACTCGGCGGGCAGTCCGTTGACCACGACCGCGCTGACCGTGCCGTGGCTGAAGTCGAGGTTGATCCGCTCCAGCCGTTCGGTGACCCGGGCCTCGATCGCGGTGACGGCGTCCAGCGGAACGGTGTTGTCGCCCCGGTAGGTGAAGGCGATGTCGTACGCGACCACGTCGTACCCGGGGTTTCCGAGCGAGGGGAAGAGGGGGTCGCCGATGCCGAGCGGCACCGGAGCGGGCGGAGGCAGGGCGGCGGCCACGAGGGCGGCCGACGCGGCGGCCAGCAGAACGGCGCGCAGCCTGCGCCGGGACCGGGACCGCGGCCGGGCGGCGGGGGGCGGGGAGTCGGGCAGCATGCATTACGGCTACCAGTGCGCGGGATCATGATCGCGGCAACGCGCGCCGGACCACCCGAACGAGATCAGCCGGTGGCCGCCGGATGCTGGCTGCGGCGGACGTCGTAGACCCCCGGCACATCCCGCATGGCGCGGATCAGGGCGGGCAGTCCGGCCGCTTCGGGCAGTTGCAGGGTGTAGGTGTGCCGCACGCGCTGTTCGCTGGGCGGCTCCACGGTCGCCGAGACGATGGCCGCGCCCTCGATGGCGATGACCTCGGTGAGATCGGCGAGCAGTCTGGGGCGTCCGAAGGACTCGGCGACCAGGGTGACCAGGCATCCGACGGCGTCCCCCCAGCGCACCGGAATCGGCTCCCTCCCCAGGGACGTCATCCGCGAGACGGCCGGGCACCGTTCGCGGTGGACGGTCACCACCGCGCCGCGTACCGCGAAGCCGGTGACCGTGTCCGGCGGCACGGGCGTACAGCAGCCGGCCAGTCGTACGGTGGTGCCCGGCAGGTCCACCACGGCGTTGGCGACGGCGGGCGGGCCGGCGTCGGGGGCGGGGGGCGCGGATCTGCGGGGGACGGCGGCCGGGGCGGCCGTCCCGTCCGGATGGGCCTGGAGCCATGCGGTGATGGCGATCCGCGCGGCGGGGGTGCGGGCGTGTTCGAGCCAGTCGGGAGAGGGCCCGGAGACCGACTCCTGGGCGTCGGGGACCGTTTCTTGGGCGTCGGGCGCCGTCTCCTGGGCGCCGGGCGCCGCTCGGTGCGCGTCATGCGCGAACAGCAGCTGTACGGTGTCGCCGTCGCTCAGCACCGTGCTCAAGGTCGCCAGACGGCCGTTGACACTGGCCCCGATGCAGGCGTGGGCCTGCTCGCCGTACTGCGCGTAGGCGGCGTCGACGCAGCTCGCGCCCGCGGGCAGGCCCAGGGTGCCGCCGTCGGCGCGGAAGACGGTGATCTCGCGGTCCTGCGCCAGATCGGCGCGCAGGGACGTCCAGAAGGTGTCGGAGTCCGGGGTGGACTGCTGCCACTCCAGCAGCCGGGAGAGCCAGCCGGGCCGGGTGGGGTCCGCGCGCTCGCCGTCGGCCGGCTCCGCGCCCTCCTGGGGGATGTACGGATTGCCGAGCGCGATCACTCCGGCCTCGGCGACCTTGTGCATCTGGTGGGTGCGGATGAGGATTTCGGCGACCTCTCCGCCGGTGCCCGCGACGGCGGTGTGGAGCGATTGATAGAGATTGAACTTGGGGGCGGCGATGAAGTCCTTGAACTCGGAGATCACCGGGGTGAAACAGGTGTGCAGCTCGCCGAGGACTCCATAGCAGTCGGCGTCCTCGCCGACCAGGACGAGGAGTCTGCCGAAGTCGGTGCCGCGCAGCCGGCCGCGTTTGAGGCTCACCCGGTGGACGGAGACGAAGTGCCGGGGCCTGATCAGGACGTCGGCGGTGATTCCGGCGTCCCGCAGCACGGCCCGGAACCGGTCCGCCATGGTGTCGAGCGCCGCCCCGGCGTCGGTGTTCTCCGCGATGAGGGCGCGGGTGTGTTCGTACTCCTCCGGGTGGAGGATCGCGAAGACGAGGTCCTCCAGCTCGGTCTTGAGGGCCTGTACGCCGAGCCGTTCGGCGAGGGGGATGAGCACGTCCCGGGTGACCTTGGCGATACGCGCCTGTTTCTCGGGCCGCATCACCCCGAGGGTGCGCATGTTGTGCAGCCGGTCGGCGAGTTTGATCGACATCACCCGGACGTCGTTGCCGGTGGCGACGAGCATCTTGCGGAAGGTCTCCGACTCGGCCGCCGCGCCGTACTCGACCTTCTCCAGTTTGGTGACCCCGTCGACCAGATACGCGACTTCCGCGCCGAACTCCGCCGTCACCTGATCGAGGGTCACATCGGTGTCCTCGACGGTGTCGTGGAGCAGGGACGCCGTCAGGGTCGTGGTCTCCGCGCCCAGTTCGGCGAGGATCAGGGTGACGGCGAGCGGGTGGGTGATGTACGGCTCGCCGCTCTTGCGGAACTGTCCCCGGTGCGACGACTCCGCGAGGACATATGCCTGGTGAAGGATCGCCAGATCGGCGTCCGGGTGGTGGGCGCGGTGCACTTCGGCGACATGCCCGATGGCGTCGGGCAGCCGGTCGCGGCCGGCCGGGCCGAGCAGTGCGGCGCGGCCGAGCCTGCGGAGCTCGATCCGGGGACGGCCGCGCCTGCGGCTGTGGGCACCTGGGCTGGCGGCCTCTGCACTCATGGGGGCACCTCCGGCGGCGGTCGACCGGCGAGAGAAAGAGCGGGTGTGCCCTCCGGGCCGGTGCTTGATGCTACCGAGCCCACCACGTGGAGCAGTCCGGCTCTCGACGAGCGTGAAACGGATCACCCATTCGAGCGAAGCTCTATATGGCTGCGGTTTCGGATGGTACGAGCAGATCGGGAGCGATATGGCCCTCCGCGACGATCACCGCGGGCCCAGCCATCTCGATCTCGCCGTCCGGGCGCTCGGTGATCACCAGCCGTCCGCCCGGGAGGTCCACGGTGTAGGTGACGGGCACTCCGGTGACCAGCGGGTCCACCCCGTCCCTGCGGGCCGCCGCGACGGCGACGGCGCATGCGCCGGTGCCACAGGAACGGGTCTCGCCGGAGCCCCGCTCATGAACGCGCATGGCCACATGGCGCTCGCCGCGATCGACGACGAACTCCACATTCACCCCGTCCGGGTAGACGGCTGACGGCGTGTAGGGCGGCTCGGTGAACAGATTGCCCGCATGGTCCAGGTCGTCGACGAAGGCGACGGCGTGCGGATTGCCCATGTTCACATTCAGGGTGGGCCAGGATCGCCCGCCGACGGTGACGGTGACGGTCTCCCGGGGGAGGGCGGCGCGGCCCATGGAGACGGTGATGTCGCCGTCTTGACGCGCCGTCGCACTCGTCACGGGCCCATCGGCGCCCTTCGCGATATGCACCTTCTTGACACCGCCCCGGGTGGCGACCGCCAGATCGCCCGCCTCGACGTGCCCGGCGCGCTGGAGATAACGGGCGAAGACCCGGACGCCGTTGCCGCACATCTCGGCGATCGATCCGTCCGCATTGCGGTAGTCCATGAACCACTCGGCGTCGGCCGCCATGGCGCGGGCCTCGGGGTGCGCGGCGGAGCGCACGACATGGAGCAGGCCGTCGCCGCCGATACCGGCTCGCCGGTCGCACAGCCGTGCCACGGCGGAGGCGGACAGCTCTATGCGATGGTCCGGGTCGGGGACGATCACGAAGTCGTTCTCTGTGCCGTGGCCCTTGAGGAAGGGGACCCGCGCAGCGGGCGAGGTCGGTGCGGTGCTCACAGCGCCCATCCTACGAGGAGGGTCGGACAGTCGGCGTCCCGAGCGGAGCGGGGCGGGCCGGAGACCGTGTCCGCGCAGGTCAGCGCAGTCGGGCCACACGCCAGACGGCGAGCGCCACCAGGAGCGCGCCCATCCCCGCGTACAGCGCGATCACACGCCAGTCGGGGCGCTCCCCCGAGCCGCGCGGCGGCAGTCCCGGCCAGGTGTGACCCACGCGGCGGGCCGCCATCACACCCCAGCCCGCGGCACAGCAGCTGATCAGCAGGCCGAGCATGGCCACCACAGCGCCCGCGCCGCCGGTGCCGCCGGTCCCGAAGGCCAGCGGGAAGCCGAACATCAGGGAGCCCACGGCCGCGAGTGCCACGATGGGCGCGAGCTGCCAGATCCGCAGTCTGCGCGCCGGGCGCAGCTCGACCTCGACCTGTTCGGCGAGCACGTCCTGATCGTCGGGCCCGTCCGGGCTGAGGCCGGAAGCGCCGTCCGCCGCCCGTTGCTGCTGGTCCGTGTCGTGAGGGCCGGCCTCCATCGCCACACGCCCTCCCCACTCGGACTCCAGAGTCGATCGATGCTCGATGATGGCACGGCCCGGGGCGCCGACATGACGGGCAGGGCGTCCCGATGCCATCACGTGATCAGGCTGTAACCGCTCGTTCGATCAACGCCAGCGCCTGTCGCGGAAGTTCCCCGCGGTCGGCGACGGCACCACTGAGCCAATGCACCCGCGGATCTCTTCTGAACCATGAATCCTGACGGCGCGCGAAGCGTTTGGTGGCACGCGTGGTCTCGGCACGCGCCTCCTCCTCGGTGCACGCGCCCGCCAGCGCGTTGAGGATCTGCTGGTAGCCGAGGGCGCGCGACGCCGTGAGCCCCTCACGCAACCCCTGTGCTTCCAGGGCTCTCACCTCATCGACGAAACCGGCCTCCCACATCCGGTCGACACGGAGCGCGATGCGCTCGTCCAGCTCGGGCCTGGCGACGTCCACCCCGATCTGGACGGTGTCGTAGACGCTGTCGTGACCGGGGAGATTGGCGGTGAAGGGCTTGCCCGTGATTTCGATCACCTCAAGGGCCCGGACGATCCGGCGGCCGTTGCCCGGGAGGATGGCCCGCGCCGCCTCGGGGTCGGCGGCGGCGAGCCGGGCGTGCAGCGCGCCGGGGCCCGCGTCGTCGAGCTCCGCCTCCAGCCGGGCGCGGATCGCGGGATCGGTGCCGGGGAATTCGAGGGCGTCGACGGCGCCGCGTACATAGAGTCCGGAGCCGCCCACGAGAACCGGCGTACGCCCCTCGGCGAGCAGCCGGTCGATCTCCGCCCTGGCGAGCCGCTGGTACTCGGCGACATTCGCGGCCCGGGTGACGTCCCAGACGTCGAGAAGGTGGTGGGGGACGCCGCCGCGCTCCTCGACCGTCAGTTTGGCGGTACCGATGTCCATCCCCCGGTACAGCTGCATGGAGTCGGCGTTGACGACTTCGCCGCCCAGCTGCTGGGCGAGGAAGACGCCCAGATCGGACTTTCCGGCGGCGGTGGGGCCGACGACGGCGATGACCCGCGGTGCGGGAGCGGTGCTTCTCACCGTCCCAGTCTCGCAAATCCCGGCGATGTCCCCGAACGAGCGAAGTGACGTCACGGCGGGGGCCTCGTTTCCTGTTGCGAGGTTCCGAACGCCGGTTTACCGACCGGCGCCTCCGGTATGGGGCCGACAAGGCGCTCCGGACGGCGCGGAACCCCCCTCACACGAGTACGCTATGGAGAAAATATGGGTGTTTTTGCACGGTTCCTTCGTAAGTCCAAGGACGCCAAGGGCTCCAAGGGCGCCGAGAGCCCCTCGGCAGAGGAGAAGACCGCCGATACGCTGGCGGTGGAGCCCGAAGCCGGAAGCGCAAGCGAGACCGAGGCGCCGAAGGACGCGCCGGCGGAGAGCACGGCGGCCAAGGCCACCGAAGCCGAGCAGGCGGAGGGGGCGGAGGCCACGGCCACGGCCACCGAGGGCGTGGAGATCCCCCGGCAGCAATCGTCCGGGGAGGCCGCGGACCGCGAAGCCGGCGAGGGCGCCCGTAAGTAGCCCTACCGACGAAAGGTGCCCCATGGGCCTCATGGACACACTGAAGGCCAAGCTCGCCCCGGCCAAGGAGAAGGTCTCCGATCTGGCACAGCAGCACGGGGACAAGATCGAGCAGGGCCTGGAGAAGGCCGCGCACGCGGTCGACGCCCGCACCAAGGGCAAGTACAGCGACAAGATCGAGACGGGTACGGGCAAGGCCAAGGAGGCGCTGGAGCGCATCGCGCACAAGGACGACGGCGGCACGCCTCCTCCGCCGCCGCCCACCGCTTCCTGAATCGCTTTCCGCGGGGCCGCTGCCCCGCGGAGGTGACAGCCGGACGGCCGCGGAGCATCTCGCTCCGCGGCCGTCCGCCGTCTTTCGCCGCACGTCACGCTCCCGGCGGGCGGGCCACTCGGACGACCGGTTCCTGCGCCCAGCGGGCTCGGCGGGCCGCTCGGAGCCCGGTGCTCACCGCTCAGGAGCCGACTGGCTACGGGCTGGGCCGCTCAGAAGCCGCCCTAAGCCGCCCTATGGGGTCAGCGGCACCGCTCAGGAGCTTGTCGTACGGGTTCACGGTGCTGCTCGGCCCCGGCGCAGGTGCGGCGGGCCTGCCACTCGGAGCCCAGGATCTCTCCTCGCGGCACCGCTCAGGACCAAGCGGCGGCGAAGTAGCCCACACCGTAGGGGGCGTCCTCGTAGAGCAGCCGCCCCGCCAGCCCCGCGCCCTCGGCCGCGCCCGCGAGCACCTGCCAGGGTGCCCGGCCCGCGGCCTTGAGTTCGTACGCCAGTGACGCGTCCAGCGCCGTCAGAGCGGCGGTATCCGCGTTCCCCAGGGCAGCGGCGGCGAGCGCGTCGAAACCGGCGGCCCGTTCGTCCAGATAGCCGGGAGCCTTCACGGTGCGGCAGGCGCTGCCGTCGCCCATCACCAGCAGGGCCACCCGTCCGGCGCGGTCGCCCAGCTCCCGGCCGGCGGCCAGGGCGGCTTCGGGCGCCAGTTCTTCGCCGACTCCGAGGCCCTCCACGGGGCACGCGGCCCACTGGGCGCGCTCCAGCAGCCAGGCGGCCACGGCCAGGGAGGGCGGCAGCGGCCGGTCCTGGGCGCGGCCCGTGCCGAGACGTACCTCGGCGGCCACCCCGAAGCCCTGGAAGGAGCCGACCGCTCCGGCGTGGTGGACGCCCCGGCCCGGCTCCTCGGCGGGCCCGATCACCACGAGCAGCCCAGGCCGGGAGGCCGCGAGCACGCCGACGGCATCGGCGCAGGCGGCGCGCGCCCTGTCCAGTTCGGGCGCCGCTCCCGCGGCGACCTCGGGCACGAGAAGAGGCGGACAGGGGCACACGGCGGCGGCGACAAGCATGATCGGCAGCCTAATGCGTGCGGCTCCTCCGCCGCCTCGGCGCAGCCGCTCGCCGGGCTCACCGGACCTGCCGGGCTCACCGAACCCGCCGGGCTCACCCGATTCGCCAGAAGAGGCGCGCGACGGCTCACCGCACGGGCGCACCGCCGCCGCAGCCGGTGCCCGGGCGCTGCGCGGCCCCCGGAGGGTCAGCCCAGACCGCAGGCGGGCGCGGCGGCGGCCGGAAGGGGCTCCGGGACGCCGATCTTCGGCAGCCCGAGCATCACCCCGGCAGGCCGGCCGGTCCGCGCCTCCTGGCGCTTCTGCCAGGCGTCCCCGGCGCGGGTGCGCCGCACCGAGGCCACCGGGCCCTCGGCGAGCAGATGGTGCGGCGCGGCGTAGGTGATCTCCACGGTCACCACATCGCCGGGTCGCACCTCCTCGTCCGGCTTGCTGAAGTGGACCAGGCGATTGTCGGGCGCGCGGCCCGAGAGGCGGTGGGTCGCGCCGTCCTTGCGTCCCTCGCCCTCGGCGACCATGACCTCCAGGGTCCGGCCGACCTGCTTCTTGTTCTCGTCCCAGGAGATCTCCTCCTGGAGGGCGACCAGCCGCTCATACCGCGCCTGGACGACCTGCTTGGGAATCTGGCCGTCCATGGTCGCGGCCGGGGTGCCGGGGCGCTTGGAGTACTGGAAGGTGAAGGCGTTGGCGAAGCGCGCCTCGCGGACCGTGTGCATCGTCTGCTCGAAGTCCTCCTCGGTCTCGCCGGGGAAGCCCACGATGATGTCGGTGGAGATCGCGGCGTGCGGAATCGCGGCGCGCACTTTGTCGATGATGCCGAGGAAGCGCTCCTGCCGGTAGGACCGGCGCATCGCCTTGAGCAACGTGTCCGAACCGGACTGGAGAGGCATGTGCAGCTGCGGCATCACATTCGGCGTCTCGGCCATCGCGGCGATCACATCGTCGGTGAAGTCGCGCGGATGCGGCGAGGTGAAGCGGACGCGCTCCAGGCCCTCGATCTTTCCGCAGGCCCGCAGCAGCTTGCTGAAGGCCTCCCGGTCGCCGATGTCGGAGCCGTACGCGTTGACGTTCTGGCCGAGCAGGGTGATCTCGGAGACGCCCTCGGAGACCAGGGTCTCGATCTCGGCCAGGATGTCGCCGGGCCGGCGGTCCTTCTCCTTCCCGCGCAGTGCCGGGACGATGCAGAAGGTGCAGGTGTTGTTGCAGCCGACCGAGATGGAGACCCACGCGGCGTACGCGGACTCACGCCGGGTCGGCAGCGTGGAGGGGAATGCCTCCAGCGACTCGGCGATCTCGACCTGGGCCTCTTCCTGGACCCGGGCCCGCTCCAGGAGGACGGGGAGCTTGCCGATGTTGTGCGTACCGAAGACGACGTCGACCCAGGGGGCCCTGGTGACGATGGTGTCGCGGTCCTTCTGCGCCAGACAGCCGCCGACGGCGATCTGCATGCCGGGACGCCGGGTCTTCATGGGGGCGAGACGGCCGAGGTTGCCGTACAGCTTGTTGTCCGCGTTCTCCCGGACGGCGCAGGTGTTGAAGACGACGACATCGGCGTCGCCGTCGGCGCCTTCGGGGGCGCGGACGTAGCCCGCGTCCTCCAGCAGTCCGGAGAGCCGTTCGGAGTCGTGGACGTTCATCTGGCACCCATAGGTGCGGATCTCGTAACTGCGCTGAACGTCCACTGCCTGGCTCCGGTCGCTGCTGGTCATGTGACAAGGGTAGGCGCTGCCTGAGACAGCTCCCGCCCCGGAGCGGGGCCCTGCCCGGGCCACGGCGAGGAGATGCGTACGACACATGTGCCGCTTCTCATATATGCGCTGAACGCATGATGACCGGAAACCTCGTTCCCACAGGGCCGATCACCCGCCGGACCGGCGGACCGGATCCGTCGGCTCTCAGACGGATGACCCGGGGTGGAAGCGGTCGGCGGCACGGGATGCATGGCGCTCCTCCAGCAGGATCGCGAGCGCCTCCAGGAGATTGAGATCCGCGTTCCGGATATGCGTCATGCGCATAGATTATCGATACGCCATGCACCATGCACATTTCCCGGAAGGTGCCGATTCCGCTTCTGGCGTCCACCGGACCATGCCTGGCTATCACCGGCGGTCACCTGGCAGGATCGCGATTATGTTCCCGTCCCTGTCCCGATTCGGCCGCCGCCGCGCCCTTCAGGTGTCGACGGCCCTGCTGGTGCTGCTCGGGCTGCTGGTCTGGTGGCTTTCTCCCACGGACGATGCCCAGCCTCGCGGCCCGATCACCTTCAGCACGGGCCTTCCGAACGGGGTGTATCAGCGGTACGGCGTGCTGCTGAGGGACGCGCTCCACCGGGATCTGCCGCAGGTGGACATAGAGCTGCGGAACAGCGAGGGCTCGCAGGAGAATCTCGCGAGGGTCGCCATGGGAGAGGCGGACTTCACGATCGCCACCGCCGACGCCGTCGCCAAGTACCGCGAGGACGGCAAGCCGGGCGCCGACCGGCTGCGCGGCTGCGCACGGCTGTACGACGACTATGTGCAGCTGGTCGTGCCCCGGGGCTCCCCGGTGAAGAAGATCGGTGATCTGCGCGGCAGAGCGGTGGGCGTCGGGCAGCTGGGGTCGGGGGTCCGGCTGGTCGCCGACCGGCTGCTGACGGCCGCGGGCGTGGACCCGGCCGAGGACATCAGATCGGTCCCGGCGGGCATAGACACCGTTCCGGAGCTGCTGGAGCGTGGCGAGCTGGACGCCTTCTTCTGGTCCGGCGGGCTGCCGACCGCCGCGATCGAGAAACTGTCGAAGCGCATACCGATACAGCTGGTGCCGCTGGAGTCCGAGCTGATCGAGGAGGTGCACTCGACCAGCAGCACAACGAGTTACTACCGCTTGGCGGTGATGCCGCCGGACGCGTATGCGGAGGCGCAGGGCGGGCTGGGGGTGCCGACGATGGCCGTGGCGAATCTTCTGGTCACCACGGACCGCATGGACCCGGCGATGGTCGAGGGGTTCACCCGCACGGTGATCGACAGCAGGGGCCGCATTGGCGACACGGTCCACCCGGCCCAGCTGGTGGACCTGCGGACGGCGCTCTATACGGACCCGCTGCCGCTGCACGAAGGGGCGAGGCGCTACTACCGCTCGGAGAAGCCGTAGCCGTAGCCGTAGCACCGGCGGGTGCCGGGCCGTGACGGCGACGCCGGGCCCTCGGGGTGCGACAGGTGATCAGGGCAGGGGCGGACCCTCAGGACCGGGACGGACCCTCAGGGCTCGATACGGGGAACCGTCACCGTCACCCGCAGGCCATGGGGCTCATGGTGGGCATAGGCGATACGTCCACCGCCCGCCGAGAGAAGAGCGCGGGAGATGGACAGCCCGAGACCCGAGCCCTTGACGTTCTGATGGCGACCGCTGCGCCAGAAGCGGTCGCCGATGCGGGAGAGCTCCTCATCGCTCAGGCCCGGGCCGCCATCGGCGATCACGATGGTGCAGGCACCGCCCCGGGCGGCGACCGACACGGTGACCTCCGCACCGCCCGGAGTGAATTTCAGCGCGTTGTCGATAACCGCGTCCAGGGCGCTGGAGAGTGCGATCGGGTCGGCCCAGGCCGTGATCGCCGCAGTGCGCCCGGTGAGCCGGACGCCCTTCTCCTCGGCGACCGGACGCCAGGCGGCGACGCGCTCGGACGCCAGTTCGCCGATGTCGATGAGCTGGAGGGCGGCGGAGGCGTGCTCGGCGAGCGCCAGGTCGAGCAGATCGTCGAGCACCTGGGCGAGGCGCTTCCCCTCCGTGCGGACCGAGGCGATCTCCGCATTGCCCTCGGGCAGTTCGAGTGCGAGGAGTTCGATACGGAGCAGCAGCGCGGCGAGAGGGTTGCGCAACTGATGGGAGGCGTCGGCGACGAAGGCCCGCTGCTGTTCCAGCACCTCTTCGACGTTGTCGGCCATCTCGTTGAAGGAGCGGGCCAGCCGGCGCAGCTCGGGCGGCCCGCCGGCCGCGGCCACCCGCGAGTTCAGCTGCCCGGTGGCGATGTCGTGGGTGGCCGCGTCCAGGATCCGTACCGGCCGCAGCACCCAGCCCGTGAGGCGGAAGGCCGCGCCGACGGCGACCAGCATCGCCGCGGCCTCCCCGGCGGCGATCAGCAGCCAGCCGCGCAGCACTTGCGAACGGAGCTGGCCGGTGGGGGAATCGGTGAAGACCACGGCGACGACGTCCCCGTCCCGTACGACGGGCGAGGCGACGACCAGTCGCCCGTGCCGCTGCCAGGGCCATACCTGCGGCGGATCCTGGCTGCGCCGTCCCGACAGCGCCTCCTTGAACGCCTCGGCTCCCTCACCCCGTGCCGGCACGGACCAGCCGTCGGGCGCGTGCGCCATGGCGTCGCCGTCGCGCTTGAACACTCCCGCTTTGATGCCGTAGGTGTCGTAGTAGCGGTTGAGCTGCTCCTTCAGCGTGGAGCGCCGTTCGTCCAGCCGGTCCGCGTCGGCGACGAACTGCGCGAGGGCCGCGAACCGTACGGTGTCGTCGATCCGGTCCACCACGACCCGCTGCTGCTGGGCGGCGGCGAGGCTGACGGCGAGCGGGAAGCCGAGCGCGAGCAGCACGCCCGCCATGAGGACGATGAGCAGAGGGAGGAGTCGGGTACGCACAGGAGGGTTCAGCCGACGGGGACGACAAGCCGGTAGCCGACGCCCCGGACGGTCTCGATCAGCGCGGGCATCCGGAGCTTGGAGCGCAGGGACGCCACATGCACCTCAAGGGTGCGGCCGGTCCCCTCCCAGTTGGTGCGCCAGACCTCGCTGATGATCTGCTCCCGGCGGAAGACGACTCCCGGCCGCTGGGCGAGCAGCGCCAGCAGATCGAACTCCTTGCGGGTCAGCGGTACCTCGACGCCGTCGACGCTGACTCTGCGGGTCGGCAGTTCGATGGTCACCGGGCCGAGGCGCAGGGCGTCGTCCGCCGCCGCGGGGGCCTCGTCGCCGGTCACGGTACGCCGGCTGACGGCGTGGATGCGCGCCAGCAGTTCCCCGGTGTCGTACGGCTTGACGACATAGTCGTCGGCGCCGAGATTGAGGCCGTGGATCCGGGAGCGTACGTCGGAACGCGCGGTCACCATGATCACGGGTGTCGATGTGAGTTTGCGGAGTTTTCCGCAGACCTGGTACCCGTCCTGATCGGGCAGGCCGAGGTCCAGCAGGACGACGCCGAAGGGAGCCTTGCCGGGGTGCGCGGCCGGCAGGACGGCGTGCAGAGCCTCTTCGCCGTTGCGCGCGTGCACCACGTCGAAGCCGTGCCGGGCGAGTACGGCGGACAGGGCGGCGGCGACGTGGTCGTCGTCCTCGACGAGCAGCAGCCTCATAGCCCCCCTTGGGTCGTGCGATCGGTCATCGGTCGATGTGCGATCGGAGTGGTTCGGTCAGGTTCGTCCGGTCCGGTTCGTCCGGTCGGGCCGTCCGGTCGGGCCGTCCGGATCATGCGGGTTCGCGATCCGGCGGCGGTCCGGCGTGATCGGCCGGATGTGTGCGGTCCGCGATCCAGTGTGAGGGGTGGTCCGCTGTCCCGCGTACGGCGTGGTCGGCGGCGCCGCGCACCAGGGCATCAAGGCCGATCCCCCCGCCATCAGTCAAGAGTCATTCGCCCGCCTGCGGCCTTCCGTTATCCACCCGGTACTCCGGAGGTAACCCTGTTCACCTACGGTGTCTATTTGAAGCCATATCGTTATGCTCAATTTCCGCTCAGATGTAATGACGCTGGTCGTACCGCGTCACTAATGTCCTCCCAACCGAGGAGGATGGAGCGAGAAGCCGATGAGCGGAGTAGCAAAGACCAAGGGCCCCGGGGACGATGTCCCGGTATCGGGTGACCTGGTCGCGCTGAGCGGCGTGAACAAACACTTCGGCGCGCTACATGTGCTCCAGGACATCGATCTGACCATCGCCCGTGGCGAGGTCGTGGTCGTCATCGGGCCCTCCGGGTCCGGCAAGTCCACCCTGTGCCGCACCATCAACCGCCTGGAGACGATCGACTCCGGCGCGATCTCGATCGACGGGAAGCCGCTGCCCCAGGAAGGCCGGGAGCTGGCCAGGCTCCGTGCCGATGTCGGCATGGTCTTCCAGTCGTTCAACCTCTTCGCGCACAAGACGGTGCTGGAGAACGTGATGCTGGGCCAGCTCAAGGTCCGCCGGACGGAGAAGAAGGCCGCCGAGGAGAAGGCGCGCGCCCTCCTCGACCGGGTGGGCGTCGGCTCGCAGTGCGACAAGTACCCGGCACAGCTCTCCGGAGGCCAGCAGCAACGCGTCGCGATCGCACGGGCGTTGGCGATGGACCCCAAGGTCATCCTCTTCGACGAGCCCACTTCGGCGCTCGACCCGGAGATGATCAACGAGGTGCTCGAAGTCATGCAGCAGCTGGCGCGGGACGGAATGACGATGGTCGTCGTCACCCACGAGATGGGCTTCGCCCGCTCCGCCGCCAACCGGGTGGTCTTCATGGCCGACGGCAGGATCGTCGAAGAGGCCGCACCGGAGGAGTTCTTCAGCAATCCACGCAGTGACCGGGCCAAGGACTTCCTGTCGAAGATCCTGCATCACTGACGACCCACGAACCACGACATAAGGGATGTTCACCATGAAGCTCCGCAAGGCGACATTGACGATCGCCACGGGTCTGACCCTCTCCCTGGCGCTCACCGCCTGCGGCGGCGGCAGCGACTCCGGCGACGGTGACGGCAAGATCACCATCGGCATCAAGTTCGACCAGCCCGGTGTCGGCCTGAAGACGCCGGACGGCGAGTACACCGGCTTCGACGTCGATGTGGCCACCTACATCGCCAAGGAACTCGGGTACGACGCCAAGGACATCGAGTGGAAGCAGGCGCCCAGCGCCGAGCGCGAGAACCTGATCCGCAACGGTGACGTCGAGTTCGTCGTCGCCAGTTACACGATCAACGACGAGCGCAAGGCCAAGGTCGACTTCGCCGGTCCGTACTTCCTGGCCCACCAGGATCTGCTGGTCCGCACCGACGAGACCAAGATCACCAAGGCTGAGGACCTCAACAGCAAGAAGCTGTGCTCGGTCACCGGCTCCACCTCGGCGCAGAACGTCAAGAAGGAGCTCGCGCCCGACGCGGACCTCCAGGAGTTCGGCGGCTACTCGGAGTGCCTCAACGGTCTGCAGAGCGGTGCCGTCGACGCGCTGACCACCGACGACGCCATCCTGGCCGGTTTCGCCGCGCAGAAGGAGCACCAGGGCAAGTTCAAGCTCACCGGGCTGAAGCTGAGCAACGAGCCCTACGGCATCGGCCTGAAGAAGGGCGACAAGGAGCTCCAGGGCAAGATCAACAAGGCTCTGGAGAAGATGCAGAAGGACGGCTCCTGGGACAAGTTCGTCAAGGACAACTTCGGCTCGGCCAACTACAAGAACGAGCCCGCGCCGGAGATCACCGAGACCAGCTGAGGCCAGCGGTGACGTGCCACCGGCCCCGGCCGGTGGCACGCGCCACGATCCAACCAGGAGAGATCGCGGGTCAACGTGTTCGACTTTCTTGATTCCGGGCAGTACGACCTGCTCGGCGCGTTCTGGGTGACGGTCAGGCTCACCGTCTACTCGGCCATAGGCTCCCTGATATGGGGGACCCTGCTGGCCGGTATGCGAGTCGGCCCCATCCCACTGATGCGGGCGTTCGGTACCGGTTACGTGAATGTGGTCCGTAACACCCCGCTGACGATCGTCGTCGTGGGCTGTTCGCTGGGCCTCCACCAGACACTGCAAATCACGTTCGGCGGCGGCGACTCCGCGGACATCGGCTTCCGGATGGCCGTCCTCGGACTGGTCGCCTACACCGGGACGTTCGTCTGTGAGGCACTGCGCTCCGGCATCAACACCGTGCCCATGGGCCAGGCGGAGGCGGCGCGTGCGCTGGGGCTCGGCTTCTTCCAGGTGCTGACCCTGATAATCCTCCCCCAGGCCTTCCGCTCGGTGGTGGCTCCGCTGGCGAATGTGCTGATCGCCCTCACCAAGAACACCACGGTGGCCTCGGCGATCGGCGTGGCGGAAGCCTCCCTGCTGATGAAGGAAATGATCGAGAACGAGGCCAACGCGCTCTTCGCTATTTTCGCGGTCGTCGCCTTCGGCTTCATGGTTCTCACCCTGCCCACCGGGCTGCTGCTCGGCTGGGTGGCCAAGCGTGTGGCGGTGAAGCGATGACGTCCGTTCTGTACGACGCCCCCGGTCCCAAGGCCAAACGGCGCAATATCGTCTACTCCGTGGTCTTCCTGCTGGCCTTCGCCCTGGTGGCGTGGTGGGTGCTGAGCGCCATGGCCGACAAGGACCAGCTGGCGGCGGAGAAGTGGAGCCCGTTCGTCTCGGACTCCAGGGTCTGGACCACCTTCCTGCTGCCGGGGCTCTGGGAGACCGTGAAGGCGGCCGCCTTCGCCGTCGTGATCGCGCTGCCGCTCGGCGCGGTACTCGGCATCGGGCGGCTCTCCGACCATGCCTGGGTACGGGTGCCCGCCGGAGCCGTGGTCGAGTTCTTCCGGGCCATTCCGGTACTGCTGCTGATGGTGTTCGCGAATCAAGCCTTCGCTCTGTTCACGGACATCGAGTCGGAGATCCGGCCGATGTACGCGGTGATCACGGGCCTGGTCCTCTACAACGCCTCCGTCATCGCCGAGATCGTCCGGGCCGGCATCCTCTCCCTGCCGAACGGCCAGACGGACGCCGCGAAGGCGATCGGCATGCGCAAGGGCCAGACGATGACCCATGTGCTGCTGCCGCAGGCGGTGACGGCGATGCTGCCCGCACTGGTCAGCCAGCTGGTCGTCATCGTCAAGGACACCGCCCTGGGCGGTATGGTCCTCGGATACGGCGAACTGGCGTATCAGGCCCGTACGATCACGGCCAACTACGGTGCCAACATCATCGCCACGCTCACCGTGATCGCGCTGATCTACATTCTGCTCAACTCCGCTCTCACCAGGCTCGCGAGCTGGCTGGAGCAGCGGGTTCGGCAGGGCAAGAAGGGCAGCGGAACCGTCGTCGCCATCGAGGAGATCGACACCGGGGTCGGCAGCAAGGTCTGACCGGCGGTCTTCGGCGGTCCCCCGGACCGGCGGGTCGGCGGGCCGGAGCACGCGACCCGCGCGTCGGGGGTGGAGTGGGGGCGGTGGCGCACATGGGCCACCGCCCCCACTCCGTCCCCCAGGGGACACTTTCCCCATCGGGTGTATCAGTGCACGCCATGTCGCCCATCCGTCACTTGACGCAGGCACCACCAGTCGGTTGCATACGTTCTGTGATCACGCACCGGGCTCCCGCCGCGCCTTCCGGAATGCCCCCAGCCGTCCGCCGAGCCCGGGGGGCGACACTGTGGACCCGGTGATCGTGGTGGGCGCGGGCCCGGTCGGGCTGGCGCTCTCGCTCTCCCTCGCCCAGCAGGGAGTGCCCTCCGTGGTGCTCGACGAGAGCACCGGCGACGAGGACCCGCGCCCGGCCCGGACGGTGGTGCTGCGGCCGGACACAGCGGCCATGGCCGAACGGCTGGGCTGCGCCACGATCCGTGACGATGGAGCCCACTGGTCCGGATGGCGTTCGATGCGCCGCAAACAGGACGTACGGCGGCTGCCCCTGCGGGACCGGCCGGAAAGCGTCATGGACGGCTCCCCCGCGGAGGACGCCGCCCCCTCGCCGCTGCACATCCCGCAGCACGCCCTGACCCGCGGTCTGCGCACCGCCGTCGCCGCCCAGCGCCTGATCACCCTGGCCGCCGGGAGCCATGTGGACACCCTGGAGCAGGACGCGGACGGTGTCGCCGTGCATACGCGCGGCCCGGAGGGCACCTGGTGGCGCGGCAGCCATGTGGTGGGCTGCGACGGCGCCCGCTCGACCGTCCGCAAACTCCTCGACATCCGCTTCCCGGGCCGTACGGCGGTGGAGCGGCACGCGGTCGCCACCCTGCGCGCCGAACTCCCCTGGCCGGGCGAGGCCGTACTGCACCGTCAGCCACCCTGGCGCTCGGGCGGCGCGGAGATCACCGCCCGGCCGCTGCCGGACGAGACCTGGCGGCTGGACTGGCTGCTGCCGCCGAGCGGTGAACTGGTCACCCCCGACACCCTGGTGGCCCGTGTCCGGGACACCCTGGCCGGCTGGTGCGGCGAGACGCCCCCCTACGACCTTCTCGACACCGGCGTCTACACCGTCCACCACCGACTGGCCCGGCGCTGGCGGATGGATCGCGCGTTCCTCGCGGGCGATGCGGCCCATCTCCTCGGCGCACTCGGCACCCAGGGACTCGACGAAGGGCTGCGGGACGCGGACAACCTGGCCTGGAAGCTCGCCCACGTCTGGCACAACGGCCCGTCCGAAGCACTGCTGGACAGCTATCAGTCGGAGCGCCGGACCTCCATCGCGGCCCGGCTGCGCGCCGCTGATCAGGCGCTGCCCTCGCTGCGCGGCGGCAATATCCTGCGCAACCGCCTCCCCGGCGCGGCCCGGGGGCATGACGCTCTGCTGACCGACGGCCATCTGGGGAAGGGCCCGCTCGGCGCACCCCCCGTGTACACGCACTCCCCTCTCACACCCGAATACGCCACTGCGCAGACTCTCGTCGGCACGGCCGTGGGCGCGCCGGTCGCCGATGTACGGGTGACCCTGCCGGACGGGACGAGCGCGCTGTTGCGGGACCGGCTGGGGCAAGGGCGGCTGCTGGTGATGCTGGTCGCGCCGGGAACCGGTGTGTGGGACCGGCGGCACTGGCAGAGCGCCGGGGTGATGCCGAGGCTGGCGGCAGCGGTGAGCGCGCTCCCGGCACGGGCGGAATTGCTGGTTGCCGAGGCATATCCGGGGGCTCCGGCCCATGCCGTGCTGCTGGTGCGGCCGGATGGGCACCTGGTCGCCGCCTTCGCCGGGGTATGGCCCGCGGAGCTGTACGAGGCGGCGGACACGGCCCGCGGCGGCACTTCGGCCGCGACGCCGAGCGACCGTACGGCGGACGTCAATTGACCGTCGGAGGTCTGCGTGGTCTACTCCGAATTGTGACCGACACCGATGTGCGCCTGTGGCGGAGGGTCCATATGGACCTCGTTCGCTATGCGGGCTGCGTGTGTCGACCCTCCTGCTGAATTCGCCTTCTCCCACCGCGCCGTGAGCCATGGTGCCGGCGCGCTCCAGCGAACTTCCAGGACGGTGCTCCATGTCCCCTTCCCTGTCTCCCGCTGTCTCCGCCTCCCCTTCCCTGTCTGCTGTCTCCGCTCCGGACGCCTCCCCTGTTCTCGCTCCCACCGGGCCGCGGCCACCGGGTCGGGGCCACCCGGTGGGTCCGAACTCCGCCGAACTCCTCGACTTCGTCAGACGTGCCGCCGCCGATCCCGAGCTGATCGCCGCACTTCCCCTCGATCCGGAGGGCCGCACCTGGGTCCGTCTGGACGGTCCCGGGGGCAGTGAGGCCTGGTTGATCGGCTGGCCGCCGGGCTCGGGCACCGGGTGGCACGACCATGCCGAGTCGCTGGGCGCCTTCGCGACCGCCCGGGGCGAGCTGAAGGAGCACTCCCTTGCCGTGCGACTCCCGGCGAGCGGCTGGAAGACCCTGGAACTGGAGGAGGGGGTCGACCGGGAGCGCAGGCTGACGGAGGGGCGAGGCCGGGGCTTCGGCGCCCACCATGTGCACGAGGTGCTGAACGAGTCGGCCACCGAGCATGCCGTGTCGGTCCATGCGTACTATCCGCCGCTGCCGTTGATCCGCCGATTCAGCCGGAACGGCGCGGTACTCCGTCTTGAGCAGGTCGAGCGTCCGGAGGACTGGCAGTGAGCAGTGGCGACAACCGTGTGGGCGACCCTGGCGTCGTCGGTGAGCAGATCGGGATAGACGATCTGCTGGAGAAGGTCCGGGAGGGGCTGGACCGGGTCGGTCCGGAGCGGGCCTTCGAGGAGGCTTCGTCCGGGGCCCTGCTGGTGGATATCCGCTATGCGGCTCTGCGCGATCGGGACGGACTGATTCCGGGTGCGCTGGTCGTGGAGCGCAATGAACTGGAGTGGCGGCTCGACCCCCTGGGCAGCCACCGCGCCGCGGAGGCGGTCAGCCATGATCTGAGGGTCGTGGTGATCTGCAATGAGGGGTATGCCTCCTCTCTCGCGGCGGAGTCGCTCCGCCGGCTGGGTCTGTACCGGGCCACGGATCTGATCGGCGGCTTCCAGGCGTGGAAGGGGGCGGGGCTGCCGGTGGAGGGCTGAAGGCTCCGAGCCCGGGGTGCCGGCGGCCCCGGGCCTCGCGGTGCCGGAGGTGCTGAGGTCTCCGAGGGGCTGGCGATCGCGTCAGAAGTCCTCCCCCAGGCCCTCCAGATCCTCGCCCTCCTCCTCCAGCGCCCGTCGCACCACCCGGAGCGCCATCCCCTCCCCGTATCCCTTACGGGCCAGCATTCCCGCGAGGCGGCGCACCCTGCGGTCGCGGTCCAGGCCGCGCGTCGAGCGGAGCCTGCGGGCGACCAGCGCGCGGGCGGTCTCCTCCTCCTGGTCGGAGTCGAGCTGCCCCACCGCCCTGTCGATCAGAGCGGACTCCACCCCCTTGGTGCGCAACTCCCGCGCCAGCGCCCGCCGGGCGAGGCCCCGGCCATGGTGCCGGGACTCCACCCACGCATCCGCGAAGGCCGCGTCATTGATCAGCCCCACGTCCTGGAAGCGGGAGAGGACCTCGTCGGCCGCCTCCTCGGGAATCCCCCGCTTGTGCAGCGCGTCCGCGAGCTGGGCGCGGGTCCGCGGGGTCCCGGTGAGCAGGCGCAGGCAGATCGCCCGCGCCCGCTCCACCGGATCCTGGGACGACGGCTCCTTCTCGGCCCTCGACGAGTCGGGGCCGCCGCCCTGCCCTTCGGTTCGCCCCTTCGATGAGAAAGGCACGGTCCGCGCTAACTCTTGACGGCCGCAGCCTTGGTGGCCTTGGCCTTGGCGGCGGGCACCGGCTTGGCCGGCTCGTCGGCGGCAGTCGCTCCGCCTGCCGCGTCCGCTCCGGGCTCGGCACCCGGCGCCTCCGGCCTGACCCCGACGCCCAGCTTGTCCTTGATCTTCTTCTCGATCTCGTCGGCGAGATCGGGATTGTCCTTCAGGAAATTACGGGCGTTCTCCTTGCCCTGGCCGAGCTGGTCGCCCTCGTAGGTGTACCAGGCACCGGCCTTGCGGACGAAGCCGTGCTCCACGCCCATGTCGATCAGACCGCCCTCGCGGCTGATCCCCTGCCCGTACAGGATGTCGAACTCGGCCTGCTTGAAGGGCGGCGCGACCTTGTTCTTGACCACCTTGACCCGGGTGCGGTTGCCCACCGCGTCGGTGCCGTCCTTCAGGGTCTCGATACGACGGATGTCCAGCCGGACCGACGCGTAGAACTTGAGGGCGCGGCCACCGGTCGTGGTCTCCGGCGAGCCGAACATCACACCGATCTTCTCGCGGAGCTGGTTGATGAAGATCGCGGTGGTCTTCGACTGGTTCAGCGCGCTGGTGATCTTCCGGAGCGCCTGGCTCATCAGCCGGGCCTGGAGACCGACGTGCGAGTCGCCCATCTCACCCTCGATCTCCGCACGCGGCACCAGCGCGGCGACGGAGTCGATCACGATCAGGTCGAGCGCACCGGAGCGGACGAGCATGTCGACGATCTCCAGCGCCTGCTCCCCGTTGTCCGGCTGGGAGAGGATCAGGGAGTCGATGTCGACGCCGAGCTTCTTCGCGTACTCGGGGTCGAGGGCGTGCTCGGCGTCCACGAAGGCCACCGAGCCGCCCGCCTTCTGCGCGTTGGCCACGGCGTGCAGGGTGAGGGTCGTCTTGCCCGAGGACTCCGGACCGTACACCTCCACGACGCGGCCGCGCGGCAGCCCGCCGACGCCGAGCGCGACGTCGAGCGCGGTCGAGCCGGTGGGGATGACCTCGATGGGCTCATTCGGCCGCTCGCCCAGGCGCATCACCGCGCCCTTGCCGAATTGCCGTTCAATCTGTGCGAGCGCGGCGTCGAGCGCCTTCTCGCGGTCGGTTCCTGCCATGGGTTCCACCCGATTTGCTTGTGTCGATCGCTTCACGTCAAAGACGCTAACCCCTGCCACTGACAATGGGCCCCGGCACCCTGCTGACCTGTGGAAAACCCGGGGCTGCCGGGGGCCAGAACCTCCATCAGAACGGATGTTCGATTTTAGTGTCAAGCGCCCTTCCGGCGCGCCGCCCGGACGGGCGAGCGGCGGGGCATGGGAGCCCCGCCGCTCAGAGCCGGATGGGCGCGCGGGCCGGACCAGGGCAGCCGCGCACCCGGACCAGGCGGGGTCAGAGCAGCCGCGCACCCGGACCAGGCGGGATCGGAGTGGCCGTATCAGGCGGGATCGAGCGGCTGCCGGGCGTCGCGGTCCCTGGTGAGCGCGGTACGCATCCGGCGCAGCAGCAGGCCCCCACCGCGCCGCCGGTGGCCGTGCACCCGGGGATCGTCGGTCACGTCGTACCGCTTCACATACGCCCCCAGGAACGCCTGGAGCGTGGCGACGGCCGGAATCGCGATCAGCGCGCCGACCGCCCCCATCAGCGCCGTGCCGGCGATGACGGAGCCGAAGGCCACCGCGGGGTGGATGTCGACCGTCCTGGCGGTGAGCTTGGGCTGGAGCACATAGTTCTCGAACTGCTGGTAGACCACCACGAAGCCGAGCACCCACACCGCGTACCAGGGGTTCACGGTGAAGGCGATCAGCATGGGCAGCGCCCCCGCCAGATACGTGCCGATCGTCGGGATGAACTGGGAGACCAGACCGACCCAGACGGCGAGCGCCGGGGCATAGGGCACACCCAGGATCTCCAGCAGGATGTAGTGCGCGATACCGGAGATCAGCGCCATCAGACCGCGCGAGTAGAGGTAGCCGCCCGTCTTGTCGACGGCGATCTCCCAGGCGCGCAGCACCTCGGTCTGCTTGGCGGGCGGCAGCACGGAGCAGAGCGCGCGGCGCAGCCGGGGTCCGTCGGCCGCGAAGTAGAACGAGAAGAGGAATATCGTCAGCAGCCTGACGAGCCCGCCGAGGACCGTGGCCGAGACGTCCAGCACACCGCTCGCGCTGTCCTGGACGTACTTCTGCAGCCAGTCGGAGCGCAGCACGCTGTCCTGGACCTCCACCCGGGACAACCTGGTGTTGAAGGTCTGGTTGATCCAGCTGATCACCGAGTCGAGATATTTGGGGAAGTCCCCGACCATGGTCACGATCTGGTCGGCGAGCATCGAGCCGAGAAGCACGACGAAACCGACCGTCGCGATCAGCACTCCGAAGAAGACCAGGAAGGTGGCGAGTCCGCGGCGCATTCCGCGCGCCGCCATCCTGCCGACGGCGGGCTCGATCGCCAGGGCCAGGAAGAAGGCGATCAGGATGTTGATCAGCAGACCGATGAGCTGGTGGAAGGCCCAGTTGCCGAGCTGGAAACAGGCGTAGAGGGCCAGCGCGAGCATCATGGCGCGGGGCAGCCAGCGGGGCATCCGGGCGGGGGATCCGCCGGTCTGCCCGGACGGGGGCCGATCCGGCCCGATCGTGTCTTCGGCGGGGGCGTCCCGTGACGGCACGTCTTCGGCGGGGGCGTCCCGTGACGGCGCGTCTTCGGCAGGGGCACCACTGGTCGGCACGCCTTCGGCGGAGGTGTCCCTTGACGGCGCGTCGGCGGTCACGGTCCGCCGGGGTATGCCGTCGCCGGTCCGGTTCCGGTCGTCTTGGCCGGTTACCGGCCCGCCGGTTCCGCTCCGGTCCGCCTGGTTCTTGCTGCTCTGGTCGCTCTTGTCGTTCTTCGGGGCCACGGGGCCAGTGTCGCCTACGGCGTACAGGGCCGGGCAGCCGCCCTGGGGCGCTCCGGCCCGAGCCGGGCGTCAGCCGGCCGGCCCGTGCCTCGCGGCAGCGGCACGCCCTGGGGCGGACGGATGCGTTCCGGCGGAACGGGGTCGGCGTCTCAGTGTTTGTCGGAGGGTACGTCGACCGCCGTGCAGACCGCCCGCCATACCGCCTTGGCCTCCCACCCGGCGTCCAGCGCCTCATGCACCGTCCGTCCGCCGAGTTCGGCCATCACATGATCGCGTGCGAAGGATTCGGCGTACGACGGTCCGAAGTGGTCCGCCATCCGCTCCCAGAAATTCGTCAACCGCATGGCATCAGTATCCCGCCCCAGGGTTGCGGTACCGCACATTCCATATGCCGGAGGCACTTTCCCTCTACGGTCGGTGGCATGGCCGGAACCGGAGCAGCCCCCCCGCCCTCGCCCTCTCCCTCGTCACCACTCACCCGCGCCGAGCGGTTCGTCTGGCTCACCGCCCGAGTGCTCGAACAGCGGCGTTTCGCCTATCACTTTCTCGGCGGCGGCTCGGACGCCGTCGAGTCGGCGCTGTCCGCGTATCTCAACGCGGACGGCGGCTATGGCCACGCCCTCGAACCGGATCTGCGCGGTCCGGTCAGTCAACCGCTGCACGCGGGGCACGCACTGCGGGTGCTGGACTCCATCGGTCACTGCGGCGGGCTGCGGGTGGAACGGATGTGCCGTTTCTTCACCTCGGTCTCGACGCGGGAGGGCGCGCTGCCCGCGATTCTCCCCTCACAGCGCCGCTATCCGGCGGCTCCTTTCATCCCGATCATGGACAATCCGCCCGGTGATCTGCTGGCGACGGGGCCGGTGGTCGGTCTGCTCCACCGCAACCAGGTCTGGCATGCCTGGCTCTTCAGGGCCACGGACTTCTGCTGGGCCGCCGTGGAGGCGCTGGACCGGTCCCATCCGTATGAGGTCGAGGCGGCGGTCGCGTTTCTGGACGGGGTGCCCGACCGGGCACGGGCGGAGGCCGCGGCCGACCGGCTGGGGAGGCAGGTGCGCGAGCACCGGCTGGCGGTGCTCGATCCGGACCGGCTGGCGGCTTACCCGCTCGCCGACGGCTATGCGCCGGGCGAGTACCACTTTCCGTACGACTATGCGCGTACGCCGGATTCCCTGGCCCGCCGGTGGTTCACCGACGAGGAGATGAAGCTCTCGCTGGACCATCTGATGCGGGAGCAGGCGGAGGACGGCGGTTGGCCGGTGAACTGGCGGCAGTGGACTCCGGGGGTGGCCCTGGAGGCGCGGCCCATCGTGACGATCGAGGCGCTGCGGACGCTGCTCGCGTACGGGCGGTCGATCGGCTGACCGGCGTCGCCGGCCGGATTCGGGGCAGGGGGTGCTCAGGTCCGGCGCAGCGGGGTCCGGCGCAGGGGCCGGAGGCTCGGCGCGGCGCCACCGGGCGGCAGGGGACGGGGGCGGGGGCTACGGGGGGCGGGGGCCACGCGTGCCGATGCCGGCAGGGGCGGCCCCCGCCGGAGTCATCCGCCGAGCGCCCGCACGCCTGCCGTGACCGCGACGGCCGCACCGACCACGACCAGGAACGGGGCGCGCAGCACCAGCGCCAGGGCCGCCGCCAGCAGCCCCGCCCCCCGGGCGTCCAGCACGAGGGACTGGCCCGCGCTGAAGGTCTGCTGGGCGGTGAGCGCCGCCAGCAGGGCGACGGGCAGCAGCACCGCCAGCCGCTGGACGAGGGGGCGCTCCAGGGCTCCGGCCGGTACGAGGAGTCCGGCCAGCTTGACGAGATAGCAGCCGACGGCGGTGGCCGCGATGGCGATCCAGATGGTCAACGGTCCTCACCCTTCGTACGTTCCCGGTCACCGATCCGGCGACCCTTGAGCCAGAGCACGGCGGGCGCGGCGAGCGCCGCCACCAGCACCGGGACCCCGGCGGGCAGCACCGGCAGAAAGCCGAGTCCCAGGACGACCGCGAGCCCGGCGGTCACCCGTTCGGTCGTGGAGCGGAGCATGGGCGCGAGCAGCGCCAGGAAGACGGCGGGGCTGGCCGCGTTCAGTCCCCAGGCCCTGGTGTCCCCGATGGCCTCGGCGCCGGCCGCGCCCAGGAAGGTGGTCAGATTCCACAGCACGTACAGCGTCAGTCCGGTCACGGTGAAGCCGAGGCGTGCGGCCCTGCGGTTCGGCTGGGCCAGGGCGACCGCCGTGGTCTCGTCGATCACCCAGTGAGCGGCGAGCGGGCGCAGCGCGCGGGGCAGTGCGAGCAGCTGCGACAGCCGCAGGCCGTAGAACGCGTTGCGTACGCCGAGGAAGAAGGCCCCGGCCGCCGCGGTGAGCGGATTGCCTCCCGCCGCGATCGCGCCGACCAGCGCGAACTGTGAGGCGCCGGTGAAGACCAGCAGGCTGAGCGCGCAGATCTGGAGAACGCTGAGCCCGGATCCGGCGGCGGTCACCCCGAAGGCGAATCCGGAGAGGCCCACGGCCACGCCGACGCCGAGCGCGTCGCGCAGCACGGCCGAGTCCTGCCCCGCCGAGTCCTGCCCGGCCATGGATTCGCCCCGGGGCACGGCGGCCGGGCCGGCGGTGGATCCGGGGCCGTCCGGGGTCGGCGGCCCGTCGGATATTCGCGGGTGGGCCGGCGGGCGGCTCTCTGAGCGGGTTCTCTGTTCTGGCACCCGGTGGACGTTACGGGGAACTCCGTCAGCGGTCTTGTACGTTCTTGCGCGCGACGGGCCGCCCGGACGGCGCACGAGGGGCGCGCTCTCTGCGGTACGCGCCGGGCGGCACACCCACGATCCGGGTGAAATGCCGGTTCAGATGCGACTGGTCGGTGAATCCCACGGCCACGGCCGCCTCGGCGGCGGTGCTGCCGCTGTCCAGGAGGCGGCGGGCGCGGCGTACCCGGGCGTCGGTGAGCCAGGTGTGCGGGGGCATCCCATAGGCGGCCTTGAAGGCGCGCAGCAGCGCGAAGGGGCTGGTGCCCACTTCCCTGGCCAGCTCCTCCAGCGGCGGCGGACCGGTGAGGTGCTCCTCCAGGAGGGCCCTGGCCATGGCGGCCGTACGGGCTCCGGGGTCCTGTGGAGTGCGGGTGGGCAGCCGGCCGCCATGGCGCGCGAGGAGGCGGGCGAGGGCGACCCTGAGCAGGCTGTCGGCGGCGAGGGCGTTCCCCGCCTCGGCGGCCTGGTGTACGCCGCGGATCAGTTCGGCGGTCCGCGGGTCGTCGATGATCGTCTCGCGGAATCCGGGGGTGCCGCGCAGGGTGGTGACCTCGTGCGCCACCTCGGAGATCAGCTCGACGGAGGGGTAGAGAGCGGAGTAGGCCCAGCCCTCGGGGGCTCCGGCGCGGGCGGAGTGGGGCACCTCGGGATTGATCATGACGACACTGCCGGGCCGGGCGGTGATGCCGCCCTTGGGCAGGCTCACGGCCTGGGCGCCGCCGCTGACGGCGCCCAGGGTGAAGCCCTCGTGACTGTGGGGGCGGAAGGTGTGCCGGAGGTGGTGGCCCCGCAGCAGATCGAGGCCGGGCAGTCCCTCGTACTGCCAGTGCCTCGCCCATTCACGCGGTGCCGGCTCCGCCACACAGCCATTGTGCGGCAGTGCGGTGGCACCGCCCCGCGCGGGTGGGCGACGTGCGGGGGCGGGCGGGCCGGCCCGGGCGGGGGCACCGGGGGCCGGGACAGCCGCGGGCGGGACAGCCGGGGTGGGACGGGCCTCAGCCGCGTGGGATCGGCGCGGGTCGCTCGCACGGGAACAGCGGGTCGCTCGCATGGGAGCGCGGGTCGCCCGCACCACGCGCCGGGACGCAGTGAGTGGTGCGCGCGGCGGGGCCAGGGGCGGCGGGCCGGGGACGAGCCGCAGTCGGAAGAGCCGCCTCCGGAACTGGCGGAAGGCAGCCACGGATACAGCCGGGAGGACCGATTGTCAGTGGCGGGGTGCACGATGGGGAACATGGCAAGGACCGCGCTCGACTCCTTCTCTCCCGCGACCCGGAGCTGGTTCACGGGAGCCTTCGACGCGCCCACCGCCGCGCAGGAAGGCGCCTGGCGGGCGATCGGCGAGGACTCGGACGTCCTGGTGGTGGCCCCGACCGGGTCCGGGAAGACGCTCGCCGCGTTTCTCGCCGCGCTGGACAGGCTGGCCTCCGCTCCCCCGCCCGCGGACGCGAAGAAGCGCTGCCGGGTGCTCTATGTCTCCCCGCTGAAGGCTCTCGCCGTCGATGTGGAGCGCAATCTCCGCAGCCCGCTGACCGGCATCCGCCAGGAGGCGGTCCGGCTGGGGCTGCCCGAGCCGGAGGTGCGGGTCGGCATCCGCTCGGGGGACACCCCGGCCGCCGAGCGCAGATCGCTGGCGACCAGACCGCCGGACATTCTGATCACCACACCCGAATCCCTGTTCCTGATGCTCACCTCCTCGGCCCGGGAGGCGCTGTCGGGCGTCGAGACGGTGATTCTGGACGAGGTCCACGCGGTCGCCGGGACCAAGCGGGGCGCACATCTCGCCCTCTCGCTGGAGCGTCTGGACGAGCTCCTGCCCCGTCCGGCCCGGCGAATCGGCCTCTCGGCGACGGTGCGCCCGGTGGACGAGGTCGCCCGCTATCTCTCGCCACAGCGGAAGGCCGAGATCGTCCAGCCTCCGTCGGGCAAGGAATTCGATCTCTCGGTGGTGGTTCCGGTGGAGGACCTCGGGGAGCTGGGCGGCTCACCGGCCTCCGATGCCTCCCCGGGGCTCCCCGCCCCGGGCGGCGGGGACAGACCGTCGATCTGGCCCCATGTCGAGGAGAGGATCGCCGACCTGGTCCAGGCCCATCGCTCCACGATCGTCTTCGCCAACTCCCGCCGGCTGGCCGAGCGGCTGTGCAACCGTCTCAATGAGATCGCCTATGAGCGGGCGGCGGGCGCACCGCTGCCCGAGAAGGCCCCGCCCGCGGAGATCATGGCCCAGTCCGGGGCCGCCTGGGGCGCACCGCCCCTGCTCGCCCGCGCGCACCACGGCTCGGTCTCCAAGGAACAGCGCGCCCTGGTGGAGGAGGATCTGAAGGCGGGCAGGCTGCCCGCCGTGGTGGCGACGTCCAGTCTGGAGCTCGGCATCGACATGGGCGCGGTCGATCTGGTCGTCCAGGTCGAGTCGCCCCCGTCGGTCGCCTCCGGGCTCCAGCGGGTCGGCCGCGCCGGTCACCAGGTGGGCGCGGTCTCCACAGGGGTCGTCTTCCCCAAGTACCGGGGCGATCTGGTCCAGGCGGCGGTCGTCACCGAGCGGATGCGCCTCGGCTCCATCGAGGCGCTGCGCGTCCCCTCCAATCCACTGGACGTGCTGGCGCAGCAGCTGGTCGCCATGGTCGCCATGGACAGCTGGCAGGCCGATGACCTGCTGGCGCTGACGCGCCGCGCGGCCCCTTTCGCCGCGCTCCCGGAGTCGGCCTTCACCTCCGTTCTGGACATGCTCGCCGGCCGCTACCCCTCGGACGCCTTCGCCGATCTGCGCCCGCGAGTGGTGTTGGACCGCGTCGCGGGTACGGTCACGGGCCGGCCGGGCGCCCAGCGTCTCGCCGTCACCTCGGGCGGCACCATCCCGGACCGTGGGCTGTTCGGCGTCTTCCTCGCGGGCGCCGACCCCAAGAAGGGCGGCGGCCGGGTCGGGGAGCTGGACGAGGAGATGGTGTACGAGTCCAGGGTGGGCGATGTCTTCACCCTGGGCACCACCTCCTGGCGGATCGAGGACATCACCCGCGACCGGGTGCTGGTCTCTCCCGCGCCCGGAGTGCCGGGCAGACTGCCGTTCTGGAAGGGCGACCAGCTCGGCCGGCCGCTGGAGCTGGGGCGTGCGGTGGGCGCGTTTCTGCGGGAGGTCGGCGGGCTGTCCGAGGAGGACGCCCGGCTGCGGCTGCTGGCGGCGGGTCTGGACGCCTGGGCGGCGGACAATGTTCTGGCGTATCTCGATGAGCAGCGCCGTGCCTGCGGCCATGTTCCGGACGACCGCACGATTCTCGTGGAGAGGTTCCGGGACGAGCTGGGCGACTGGCGGGTGGTGATCCACTCCCCGTTCGGCGCTCAGGTGCACGCTCCGTGGGCGCTGGCGCTGGGTGCCCGCCTCGCCGAGCGGTACGGCATCGACGCGCAGGTGATGCACGCCGACGACGGCATTGTGCTGCGGTTGCCGGACGCCGACCTGATGGGCCTGGATCTGCTGGACCAGGATCCGGCTCCGGTCCAGCCGGACACAGCGGCGTACGACAGCGAGCAGGCGCCGGTCGGGGCGGCGGACGCCGTCTTCGACAAGGGCGAGATCGGCGGGATCGTCACCGATCAGGTGGGCGGGTCGGCGCTCTTCGCGTCCCGGTTCCGCGAGTGTGCCGCCCGGGCGCTGCTGCTGCCCCGCCGCAGCCCCGGCAAGCGCACCCCGCTCTGGCAGCAGCGCCAGCGCGCGGCCCAACTGCTCCAGGTGGCGAGCGAGTTCGGATCGTTCCCCATCGTCCTGGAAGCGGTGCGCGAATGTCTCCAGGACGTCTTCGACGTTCCGGGGCTCACCGAGCTGATGGGCGACATCGAATCCCGCCGGGTCCGTATGGTCGAGGTGACCACACCGGAGCCCTCGCCCTTCGCGCGCTCGCTGCTCTTCGGCTATGTCGCCCAGTTCCTGTACGAGGGCGACTCACCGCTCGCCGAGCGCCGGGCCGCCGCGCTCTCCCTGGATTCCAGGCTGCTGGCCGAGCTGCTCGGCCAGGCCGAGCTCCGCGAGCTGCTCGACCCGGATGTGCTCACCGAGCTGGAGCGGGAGTTGCAGTGGCGCACCGAGGACAGAAGGGTCAAGGACGGTGAGGGCGTCGCCGATCTGCTGCGGGTCCTGGGGCCGCTGACCGACGCCGAGCTGGCCGAGCGTGGAGCCGACCCCGGTTGGGCGGCTGAACTGGCCGCGTCCCGGCGGGCGATCCGGGTCCGGATCGCGGGCGGTGACCACTGGGCGGCGATCGAGGACGCGGGACGCCTGCGGGACGCGCTGGGCACCGCGCTGCCGGTGGGTGTGCCGGAGGCGTTCACCGAGCCGGTCAAGGATCCGCTGGGCGATCTGCTCGCCCGGTTCGCGCGTACCCACGGCCCGTTCACCTCCACCCGGGCGGCGGCCCGCTTCGGACTGGGGGCGGCCGTCACCGACGGGGCGCTCCAGCGTCTGGCGGCGGGCGGGCGAGTGGTCCAGGGCGAGTTCCACCCTTCGGGCATCGGCCAGGAGTGGTGCGACGCGACCGTGCTCCGCCGGTTGCGGAGGCGTTCGCTGGCGGCGCTGCGTCAGGAGCTGGAGCCGGCGCCTCCAGCCGCGCTGGCCGCCTTCCTCCCCCAGTGGCAGCATCTGGGCCACAGCGGTCTGCGCGGGATCGACGGCCTGGCCAGGGCCGTCGAGCAGCTCCAGGGGGCTGCCGTGCCCGCTTCCGCGCTGGAGAAGCTGATCCTGCCGTCCCGCGTCCGCGACTACGGCCCGGCGCTGCTGGACGAGCTGACCACGACCGGCGAGGTGGTGTGGGCCGGGGCGGGGGCCCTGCCCGGTAAGGACGGCTGGATCTCCCTCTATCTCGCGGACGCCGCTCCGCTGCTGCTGCCACGTCCGCACCCGCTGGAGCCGACCGCGCTCCAGGAGTCGGTCCTCACCGCGCTGGCCCCCGGGTACGGGCTGTTCTTCCGCCAGATCGCCGACCATGTCCGGGCCACCACCCACCCGGACGCGACCGATCCACAGCTGGCCGACGCCATCTGGGAGCTGGCCTGGTCCGGCCGGCTCACCACTGACACGCTCGCGCCGCTGCGCTCCCTGCTCGGTTCGGGACGTACCGCGGGGTCCACGGCCCACCGGGCCAGACGGACCGTGCCCCGGGGCAGATTCGGCGGCCTGGCAGCGGCGGCGCGGACCGCTTCCCGCAGCGGTCCGCCGACCGTGAGCGGCCGCTGGTCCCTGCTGCCGCCGGCTGAACCCGAACCGACCCATCGGGCGCACGCCCTGGCGCGCACCCTGCTGGACCGCCATGGCGTGGTGACGCGGGGCGCCGTGGCGGCCGAGGGGGTGGAGGGCGGTTTCTCGGCCGTGTACCGGGTGCTGTCGGCCTTCGAGGACAGCGGTCAGGCACGCCGCGGCTATGTGGTGGAGGGGCTGGGCGCCGCCCAGTTCGCGATGGACGGCGCGGTGGACCGCCTCCGCGCGGCGGCCACCGCGCGGGAGCGCGCCGACGGAGACACCGCACCCCATGCTGTGGTGCTGGCCGCGGCGGACCCGGCCAACGCATACGGCGCGGCCCTCAGCTGGCCCGAGACGCCGGACGGCGCGGGCCATAAGCCGGGCCGGAAAGCGGGTTCCCTGGTGGTGCTGGTCGACGGGGAGCTGACGCTGTACATGGAGCGTGGCGGGAAGACGCTGCTGGCCTGGGTGACGGATCCGGACGCCCCGGCGCTCCACGCGGCGGCGGAGGCTCTGACGGGAGCGGCCCGCGCGGGCTCCCTCGGCACGGTCACCGTGGAGCGGGCGAACGGCGTCCCGGCGCTGACCTCTCCCCTGGCCCGCCCGCTGGAGGCGGCGGGCTTCCATGCCACCCCGAGGGGCCTGCGCATACGCCCCTGAACCCCGGACGCCCTGGAGGGCCGGGGCCAGAGCCAAGCCCCGGCCCGGGCCCCCAGCCCCTTCCCTGGCACCGCACCCCTCCCGGCCCCAGCCCCTCCCGGGAGCGGCCCGCCTCCCGAAGGCCCTCCGGCCCGGAGCCCCGCACCGGCCCCGCCGGAACCAACCCGCTGCCCCGGGCTCCACCCCTGGCCCGTCCCGCATCCCGCATCCCGCATCATGGACCCATGCCCGAAGGAGACACCGTCTGGCAGACAGCGAGGCGACTGCACACCGCCCTCGCCGGGCAGTCGCTGACCCGGTTCGATCTCCGAGTGCCCCGGTTCGCCACCGCCGATCTCACCGGCCGGACCGTTCTGGACGTCACCCCGCGCGGGAAACATCTGCTCACCCGTATCGAGGGCGGGTTCACCCTCCACTCCCATCTGCGGATGGATGGCGCGTGGCGCGTGTTCAGGGCCGGGGAGCGCTGGCGCGGAGGGCCCGCCCATCAGATCCGTGCCGTCCTCGGCAATAGCGCGTACACGGCGGTCGGCTACCGCCTCCCCGTGCTGGAGCTGCTGCGCACCGCCGACGAGGAGAAGGCGGTCGGCCGTCTCGGGCCGGATCTGCTGGGCCCGGACTGGGACGCCGGGGTCGCGGCGGCCCATCTGCTCGCCGATCCCTCCCGCCCGCTCGGCGACGCCCTGCTCGACCAGCGCAATCTCGCGGGGATCGGCAATGTCTACAGATCCGAGCTGGCGTTTCTCGCCCGGGTGACGCCCTGGCTGCCGGTGGGCGAGCTGCCCGAAGGCGTGCTGGAGCGGATCACCGTCACCGCCCACAGACTTCTGGAGGCGAACAAGAACACCTTCGACCGCCGTACCACCGCCCCCGGTGCCCCGGCGCGGGCCCGGCTGTATGTCTATGGGCGTGAGAACCACCCCTGCCTCCGCTGCGGCGCTCCTGTGCGCAAGGCCGGGCAGAGCGACGGCGGAGCGAGCGGGGGCGAAGGCGAGCGCATCACCTACTGGTGCCCCGGCTGCCAGTCCGGCCCAGCCCCCGAGCATACTTGACGCTCCGTCAGATCCAGTCGTACGGTCCCGCCATGCCCCTCACGGCGTACGACCTCAGCGGCAGGACGGCGTTGGTCACCGGCGCGGCGAGCGGTATCGGGCGGGCCTCCGCCGCGCTGCTGGCCGAGGCGGGAGCCGTGGTCCACTGCGCCGACTCCGACGCGGCGGGACTTGAGGAGACCAGGGCCCTGATCACCGCCGCCGGCGGCTCAGCGTGCACCCACCCCCTCGACGTCACCGACCGCACCCGGCTCAGGGCCGCGGTGGACGACGTCATCAGCACGGCGGGACGGCTCGACATAGTCGCCGCCATCGCCGGCATCATGCACAGCGGCATGGTTCTGGAGACCGAGGACGAGGACATGGACCGCGTTCTCGCGGTCAACTTCAAGGGCGTGCTGTACGCCTGCCAGGAATCGGCCCGTGCCATGATCAGGACCGGCGCCCCCGGATCGATCATCACTATGTCATCGGGGGCGGTGGACGCCGCGCGGCCGGGGCTGCTCTGCTACAGCGTCGCCAAGGCGGCCGTCGTCCAGCTGACCCGCACCCTCGCGACCGAGCTAGGCCCGTACGCCATCCGGGTGAACGCCATCGCCCCCGGCTGGATCCGCACCCCGATGACCGAGCGCCATGACGCCGCGCTCCAGCACCGGACCGAGGAGGCCATGGCCCGGATCTCTCCGCTGCGCCGTGTCGGCGAGCCCGGAGACGTGGCGCACACGGTTCTCCATCTGGCTTCGGACGCGTCCGCGTTCACCACGGGCCAGGTCATCCGCCCGAACGGCGGCGTGGCGATGCCCTGGTGATCCCGGCCGCGACCGCGACCGTCAGCCCCCGCAGAGCACTGCTCACCGAGTCCCGCAGAGCGCCGGCCGCCGAGCCCCGGAGACCGCTCACCGAGTCCCGGGCACCACACACCGGACCCGCCGGACCCATGGCGGCTCCGGAGCCTCCGGCGTCTTTCATCGCACCCCCGACGCCGCCCACCGCAGCCGCGATGTCCCCCATCACACCCCTGAACTCGGCGACCGCCCTCCCCACGACCGCGCCACCGCCTCCGGGCCGCACCGGCCCGGGGCCCGCGCCCGCGCTCCCGGCTCCACCGCTGTCCCCACCACTGTCTCCACCGCCGCTCCGGGCACGCCTTCGATGGGCCGTGGCATGGACCGGCAACAGGCTCAGTCCCCAGCCGCTCGCCGCCACCGCCCCCTCGACCAGACCGGCCCGCTCCGGCGCCAGCACCAGCCGCAGCAGGGCCCACCACCACAGCCCGCCCGCCACCAGCGCGGACAGAACCACGGCCAGGAGTCCGAGGGCGACCCCGCGACGTGCCATGGCTGCCTCCCTCCGATCCACGCTAGACCGGCGCGATCATCCACGGGGAGGGCGCACCGGAGGCAGCCCCGGCGCACACACCGCCGCACGGTCCTGTCGGACCGGGCCCGGACCGTCTCGGGGGCCGTCGGCCGCCCATCCTGAAGGCTTCCCGTACCCCGGGCGGACCATCCGTACAGCCTCCAGCGGGCCTCCAGCGATCAAAACCGAGGCCCACCGGCACCGCAACTCGATGGGGAAGCTCCAAAGCTCCCATCGCCCGGCCCCGCCCCGGGCCCCAGACCCCAGGCCGGACCCCAGACCCCAGGCCGGACCCCAGACCCCAGGCCGGACCCCGGACCCCCGGACCCCGGCGGACGGCCGACAGCCGGCTCAGCCGCTCTCCGCCTGGAACATCCAGGCGTGCTTTTCAAGATCGCCCGTCAGTCCGATCAGAATGTCCTGGCTCACCGGGTCAGGGTCGCCGGTGACCCCGATCCGCTCCCGCATCCGCACGATCACCGCGCCCAGGGCCCGTACAAGCACCTGTACGGCGTCCCCGTCCTTGATCCAGCCCTCCGGCACCGGTGCGATCGCGCTCTGCGCCGCCACGGTCGCGGCTCGTCCGTCCGGGGTGACCCCGATGGCGGAGCACCGCTCGGCCACCGTGTCCGAGTGCAGCCGGGCCGTGTCCACCACCTCGTCTAGCTGAAGGTGGACGGACCGGAAACGGGGGCCCACCACATTCCAGTGGACCTGCTTGGCGACGAGTCCGAGATCCACCAGATCCACGAGCGCGCCCCGAAGTGCCTCCCCGACCGCCTTGAGGTCGGCCTCTGACAACGGGCTCTTCACGACAGACATGCGTGTCCTCCACTCGGTTGTCGGTGATTTCCACCATGACATAGGCCCCTGAACCAGACATTCGGACGGACCTCACTCCCCCCGAACCGGATTCTCAGCCTCCGCCTACCCCGCACTTCCCCGAGTACCCACCCGTCCTCGGACCGCCGGCACCCCAGAGCCGGTGCCCCGCCCCGCCCCGACAACGCAGAAGTCCCGGCCCGCCGCCCCATCGGGACAGCGGCCGGGACTCGGCTCGCACCACTTCGTTCCAGCGCCACACGGTGCCACACAGCGCTACACAGTGCCGCGCAGCGCCGCACAACACCGCTCCGCTGTACGACGGACGCCGTACGGATCGTTTCCGCACGGCATCCCACACCACAGAGCGTCATACGGCTCAACACCGCACCGCCCGTTGTCGTACGACGCCACGGCCTGCGGCCCGGCGTCCCTACGACCTATGCGGCGACGACGTCGACAGCCTCCGCCGGCGCCTTGATCGTCACCCGCTCCGTCGGCACACCCGCCACCGATGTCACGGAGACGGAATTCAGCATCGTACGAACTGGCACGGGCACCGGCTCACTGGCCGCCGCCGACGCGGCCAGTTCGGCCAGCGACAGTTCGTCGCTCACTTCACGCATGAGCTCGGACATCCGTACGTCAAGCGCGTCGCAGATCGCGGAGAGCAGCTCGGAGGAAGCCTCCTTCTGCCCCCGCTCCACCTCGGAGAGATAGCCGAGCGAAACTCGGGCGGACGAGGAGACTTCGCGCAGAGTACGGCCCTGGCGCTGGCGCTGCCGACGCAGCACGTCACCAAGCAGGCGACGGAGCAGAATCATCGGTGGCTCCCTCCTCGGACCGCGTAGCCGCATCCTTCACGCCCCACCGTACCGCCTTGCGCGGCGGCCGTGCGGGGAGCGATGTCGTGTTCACTCAGGGCTGCAAACATCAATTCCCCCCGTTCTGTTCCGTATCCTTCGCCCGCACGCTCCCCAGGAGTTCATCCAGGAGCAGCCCGAGCACGCTCCGTACACTCTCTCTACGGATTTCCGCCCGGGTACCGTTCAACCGCAATACGGCGACTTTCCCCGTGCCCTTCAGTCCGGCTACAGCGATATGGACCGTTCCGACCGGCCGGCCGTCCTGCGGCTCGGGCCCCGCCACCCCCGTGGTGGCAATGCCCCAGTCGGCGCCCAGCGCCGTGCGCACACCGGCCGCCATCTGCCGCGCGACTTCGGAATCGACCGCTCCGCGCTCCGCCAGGAGGGCTTCGCCGACGCCCAGCACCGTGTGCTGCACCTCGGTCGCGTACGCGGTCACCGAACCGCGGAAGGCGGTCGAAGCCCCCGGCACGGCCGTCAGTTCCGCGGCCACGAGACCACCCGTGAGGGACTCCGCGACGGCCACCGTCTGACCACGCTCCGCGAGCACCCCGAGAATCCGGGCGGCCAGAGCCGCCTCGGTTCCCCCGCCAGTCACCTCGGCTCGCCCGCCGTGCCGCGCTCCTTGGCGAGTCCACGCCGTCGCAGGACGATCGCCTGACGTACGTAATCGAGGCCGGAGACCACCGTCAGCACCACGGCGAGGGCCATCACCCAGAAGCGGAGGGTGGCCAGCGGACCGGTCAGCGCCAGTACGTACATGCCGACCGCCGTGCCCTGGGTGAGCGTCTTCAGCTTGCCGCCGCGACTGGCCGGAATCACGCCGTGACGGATCACCCAGAACCGCATCACCGTGATCCCCAGCTCCCGGAAGAGGATGACCGCCGTCACCCACCACGGGAGATCCCCCAGCGCCGACAGACAGATCAGCCCGGCGGCCATGATCGCCTTGTCCGCGATCGGGTCGGCGATCTTCCCGAAGTCGGTGACCAGGTTGTAGGTACGGGCCAGATGACCGTCGAAGATATCGGTGATCATCGCGACGGCGAAGGCCGCCCACGCCCAGGCACGCCAGGCCGGGTCGTACCCGCCGTCCTGGAGCATCAGCACCACGAAGGCGGGCACCAGGACCAGCCGCACCATGGTGAGGATGTTGGCGATGTTCCACAGGCTGGCCTGATTGACGGCCGCAGCGCCCAGCTTGCCGCCGGGGGCGGGCCTACCGGTGCCGCCCCCCGCGGATGCCGGCACTCCGGTCATCTGCCCGCCTCCTCACCAGCGACCTGGCGGCCGTCCTGGGCGTCCTCGGCGTCCTCGCCGTGCCGGGCCCCGTACTCGCTCACATACTCCGCCACCAGGTCGACGCCTTCCGCGGCGACCGCCTTCGCCACGACCATACGGCCGGGGACCAGCCCGTCGCGCGTGGTGAAGACGATCTGCCCATCCGTCTCGGGCGCCTGGTGCGCGGCCCGTCCCACAGCGCCGTCCTCGCCGTCCACGGACTCGACCAGCACCTCAAGCGTCTCCCCGAGCCGCTCCTCGGCGCGCTGCGCGGTCAGCTCCTCGGCGAGACGCGACAGATGCGCCAGCCGCTCGGAGATGACGTCGTCGTCGAGTTTGTGGTCGTAACCGGCCGCTTCCGTACCGTCCTCGTCGGAGTATCCGAACACTCCGATGGCGTCGAGACGGGCGCGCGTCAGGAAGCCTTCCAGCTCTTCGAAGTCGGCCTGGCTCTCACCGGGGAATCCGACGATGAAGTTGGAGCGCACACCCGCCTGCGGGGCCTTGCCGCGAATGGTCTCCAGCAGTTCCAGGAACCGCTCGGTGTCCCCGAAGCGCCGCATCGAGCGCAGCACACCGGGCGCGGAGTGCTGGAAGGAGAGATCGAAGTACGGCGCGATCTTGGGCGTGGAGGTCAGCACATCGATCAGTCCGGGCCGCATCTCGGCGGGCTGGAGGTAGCTGACCCGGACCCGCTCGATGCCGTCGACCTCCGCCAGCTCCGGCAGCAGGGTCTCCAGCAGGCGGATGTCGCCGAGGTCCTTGCCGTAGGACGTGTTGTTCTCGGAGACCAGCATGACCTCCTTGACGCCCTGCTCGGCCAGCCAGCGGGTCTCACCGAGGACATCGCTGGGCCGCCGGGAGATGAAGGAGCCGCGGAAGGACGGGATGGCGCAGAAGGAGCAGCGCCGGTCGCAGCCGGAGGCGAGCTTCACGGAGGCCACCGGGCTGCTGCCGAGGCGGCGGCGGAGCGGCGCGCGCGGCCCGGAGACCGGAGCGACGCCCTCCGGGAGGTCGGGGAGCTCGACCAGGGGCTCCCCGTGGCCCGGCAGCGCCACATCGGTCGCCGCCTGGCGCTCGACGGGGCTCAGCGGCAGCAGTTTGCGCCGGTCACGGGGGGTGTGCGAGGCATGGACCCCACCGCTGAGGATGGTCTGGAGCCGGTCGGAGATATCGGCGTAGTCGTCGAAGCCGAGGACGCCGTCCGCTTCGGGCAGGGCGTCGGCGAGCTCCTTGCCGTAGCGCTCGGCCATACAGCCGACCGCGACCACGGCCTGGGTTCTGCCGTGATCCTTCAGATCATTGGCTTCGAGGAGCGCGTCGACTGAGTCCTTCTTGGCGGCCTCGACGAAACCGCAGGTGTTGACGACGGCGACATCCGCGTCTGAGGCTTCCTCGACAAGCTCCCAGCCGTCCGCTGCCAAGCGGCCTGCGAGCTCCTCCGAGTCCACCTCGTTACGGGCGCAGCCAAGAGTGACAAGGGCGACGGTACGGCGTTCGGGCATGGGCTCAAGACTACTTTGTCCTGACCCACGCCCCTGCCGCGAGGGCTCCCCCGCAGGCCACGCCTGATATGTCAGCCGGCCTCGGGGTCGCCCTTGGTGTACGAGAGGCGTTCGACCTGGCCGGTCCGGAATTCGTCCTCGACCTTCTTGCCGTTGACGTAGAGCTCGATCGCTCCGGCGTTTCCGAGGATGAGATCGATGCGTTCGTCGTCGGAGAAGGTCTTGGACTGGCCCTTGGCGAGGGTGCCGTCGAAGAGCAGCTTGCCGTTGTGGGACTTGGCCGAGATCCAGCTCTTGGCGTCGATCACGGAGAGCTTCACCGTGACCTTGTCCTTGGGCGCGGCGGCGATGGCGCCGTCGGTGGGGTCGGGCTTGGGGTCGACGGGCTTGGCGCTGGGTGTCTTCGAGGGCTTCGCGGGAGCCCGCCCCTCGGCGGCCTGCGACGTTCGGTTCCGGTCGGAGTCGTCGCCGCTGAAGAGAGTGAAGCCGACGAAGCCGATCACGGCGACGATCGCAGCGACCATGGCGGCGGTCCAGTTGGGGCGGCGCGGCTCGGGCCTGATGCGTTCGGCCTCGAAGAGGGGAGCGGCGGGGGTGGGCACGGGACGGCCGCCGCGCTCGGAGTCGTACTGCGCGACCAGGGGCGCCGGGTCGAGCCGGACCGCCTGCGCGATCATGCGGACGTGCCCGCGCGCGTATACATCGCCGCCGCTGCGGGTGAAGTCGTCCTCCTCGATCGCGTGGATGATCGGGATGCGCACCCGGGTGCCGGCACTGACCTCGTCGACGGTCAGACCGGCGGCGATCCGGGCCTGCTGGAGGGCGCGGCCGATGGAGGGCCGGCTCTCATCGATGGAGGGCCGGTTCTCATCGGTGGAAGGCCGGTCGTCTTCGGGAGAGTTGCCGATGGACACGGGGGCGCCTTTCGAGCGTGTAACCACCTGCTGGAGGTTCAGTGTATGGCTGGTACGAAAGGGTGGGGCAACCGGACGGCCGGTGTTTGTACGCCATCGGAATGGCCTGCGGCCTTCCCGGCGACGGACGGTCCGCTGTTCCGTCCCTCCCTCCAACTTGACGTACGAGCGGGGGAAACGGTTGCCCGCCGAACCCCGCCCGAGCCGAACCCTTACGGGTGAGGCTCCCCCCGGATCACGGCGAGCACTCCATCCAGTTCGTCCGGTTTCACCAGGACGTCCCGGGCCTTGGAGCCCTCGCTGGGGCCGACGACATTGCGTGACTCCATCAGGTCCATCAGCCGCCCGGCCTTGGCGAAGCCGACGCGCAGCTTCCGCTGGAGCATGGAGGTGGACCCGAACTGGGTCGATACCACGAGTTCGGCGGCCTGGCAGAGCAGATCGAGATCGTCGCCGATCTCCTCGTCGATCTCCTTCTTCTGCTGGGAGCCGACGACCACGTCCTCCCGGAAGACGGGCGTCATCTGCTCCTTGCAGTGCCGGACGACGACGGCGACCTCGTCCTCGGTGACGAACGCTCCCTGCATACGGGTCGGCTTGTTCGCGCCCATCGGCAGGAAGAGGCCGTCGCCCTTGCCGATCAGCTTCTCCGCGCCCGGCTGGTCGAGGATGACCCGGCTGTCGGCGAGCGAGGAGGTGGCGAAGGCGAGCCGGGAGGGCACATTCGCCTTGATGAGACCGGTGACCACATCGACGGACGGCCGCTGTGTCGCCAGCACCAGATGGATGCCGGCCGCGCGCGCCAGCTGGGTGATCCGGACGATGGCGTCCTCGACATCGCGCGGGGCCACCATCATCAGATCCGCCAGCTCGTCCACGATGACCAGCAGATACGGGTAGGGCTGAAGCTCCCGTCCGCTGCCCTCGGGCGGCTTGACCTTGCCGGCGCGCACGGCCCGGTTGAAGTCGTCGATATGCCGGTAGCCGAAGGCGGCGAGGTCGTCATAGCGCAGATCCATCTCGCGCACCACCCACTGGAGCGCCTCGGCGGCCCGCTTGGGGTTGGTGATGATCGGCGTGATCAGATGCGGAATGCCCTCGTAGGCGGTCAGCTCAACCCTCTTGGGGTCGACCAGCACCATCCGTACGTCCTCCGGGGTCGCCCTTATCATCACCGACGTGATCAGGCAGTTGATGCAGGACGACTTGCCGGAACCGGTGGCTCCGGCGACCAGGATGTGCGGCATCTTGGCGAGGTTGGCCATCACATAGCCGCCCTCCACGTCCTTGCCGAGCGCGACCAGCATCGGATGGTCGTCCTCCGCCGCGTCCGCGAGCCTCAGCACATCGCCGAGGTTGACCATCTCGCGGTCGGTGTTGGGGATCTCGATGCCGACCGCGGACTTCCCGGGGATCGGGGAGATGATCCGTACGTCGGGACTGGCGACGGCGTACGCGATGTTCTTGGTCAGCGCCGTGATCCGCTCGACCTTCACCGCCGGGCCGAGCTCCACCTCGTAACGGGTGACCGTGGGTCCCCGGGTGAAGCCGGTGACGGCGGCGTCGACCTTGAACTCCATGAACACATTGGTGAGCGAGGCGACGATCGCGTCATTGGCGGCGCTGCGCGTCTTCCCCGGACCGCCGCGCTCCAGCAGATCGAGCGAGGGCAGCGCGTAGGTGATGTCGCCGGAGAGCCGCAGCTGCTCCGCGCGCGCGGGCAGCGGCTGGGAGTGCTCGGGCACGGGCTTCGTCAGATCCGGTACGGGGCTCCCGGCCGCGGGCTCGACCCGATCCGGTGCGGACCTTCCGGCCGCGGGCTCGGCCCGGTCGGGTACGGCGCCGCCGGACGCGGTCCCGGCCCGATCAGATGCGGAGCCGCCGGACGCGGCCTTCGCTCCCCGCGCGCTCGGCAGCGGGGAGCGGGCCCGCTCCCGGTCGGCCGTGAGGTCCTTGGTCAGATCGGCGATCAGCGGCGAGGGCGGCAGACCGTTGTAGACGGCCCCGTCGAGCGCCGCCGCCGCTGCCGCGGCCACGTCCACGGCGTCCATCGGGCGGTCCTCGGGGAGCCCGGCGCCCCGGCGTGGCTTGCGGCGGCGGGAGAGCGCCTGCGCCTCGGCCTCTTCGGCGTCGTAGACCTCCGGCGCCTCACTCCGGCGGGCCGGGGGACGGCGGGTGCGGACGGGCTCCGTGTCGCGCCACTGGTCGTCATAGCGCCGGTCGTCGTCGAAGAGGTCGTCGTCCGCCTCCGGCTCGTACGCGGGCTCGATCAGATGCAGCCGGACGCCGAGCTGGCGCAGTCTGCGGGGAATGGCGTTGACGGGGGTCGCGGTGACGACGAGCAGCCCGAAGAAGGTGAGCAGCGCCAGCAGCGGCACCGCCAGGACCGTGCCCATCATGAAGGCCAGCGGCGCGGACGCGCCCCAGCCGATCAGCCCGCCCGCGTCCTGGATCGCGGCGGTGTCGGTGCGCTCGGGGGCGCCGCAGGCGATGTGGACCTGTCCGAGCAGCCCGATGACGAGGGCGGAGAGGCCGATCACGATCCGCCCGTTGGCCTCGGGCTTCTCGGGATGGCGGATCAGCCGTACGGCGATCGCGCCCAGCAGTATCGGCACCAGGAGGTCGAGTCTGCCGAACGCCGTGGTCACCAGCATCTCGACGAGATCGCCGACCGGGCCGCGCAGATTGGACCAGGTGCCGGCGGCGATGATCAGGGCGAGGCCGAGGAGCAGCAGGGCGAGGCCGTCTTTGCGGTGGGCGGGGTCGAGCCCTTTCGCGCCCCGCCCTATGCCGCGGAAGAGCGCGCCCACGGTACGGGCGACCGCGAGCCAGAGGGCGCGGGCCAGCCGGTAGACGCCGCCGGTGGGCGAGGGGGCCGGTCGTGGCGCGGGTTTCGCGGCCGTGCTCTTCTTCGGCGCGGTCTTGTTCGCGGGCGCTTTCCTGGCCGGGGCCTTCTTGGCGGGCACGGCCTTCTTGGCGGCGGGCCCCTTGGCGGGTTTCTTCGCGGGGGCCGCCTTCTTCGCGGCGGCGGCGCCGCCGCTCGTACGGCCTGGGCGCTGTTTCGCGGTGCCCTGGGAACCATTGCCGGACGTACGAGAGGCCATGGTGGTGAGGTTACCGGTGCCGACGGCGGCGGACACGTGTGCCCACGGCTTCACCCGTCCGTGTCGCCCTGAGGGGGCGGCGAAGTGACATGGCCTCAGGCGGCCGGGGCCGGTGGTGCCGCCCACGCGAGCGGGCAGTCCGAAGAAGACACGGCGGGCGCGGCAGACCCGGCGGGCGCGGCGGGCGAGGGCGCGGGGTACGACCGAAGAGGGCGCGGTACGGCCGGGAAGAGCGCGGGGACGGCGGCTCCATGCCCGGCCCCGCCGCTCCCCGCCTTGCGGCGCACGCTCCTCAGCGGACCCGATTCCGCGCGGAGCTCCGGCCCCTCCGGGGGCCGGTTTCCCGGGGGCCGGTTCCCCGGAGCCGGTGAAAGGCCGCCGAGGAAGCTCAGCCCTTCAGCCGCCGGGAAAGCTCAGCCCCCACCGGCACGGCGGTCAGGTCTGCGACGGCAGTACGGGGCTGTTCCCCGCATCGGGCTCCAGCGCGTCCAGCGCCCGCCGCAGCTCCGTCAGTTTGCGTTCGAGATGGGCGGCGGTGGAGACGGCTGCCCCGTCCGCCGATTCGTCGCCCAACTGCTTGGACAGCGCCTCCGCCTGCTCCTCGACCGCCGCGAGCCGTGCGGAGAGCTCGGCGAGCAGCCCAGCCGACGCACGGCTGTCGCCGCCGCCGGGCTGCGCTCCCGCGCCGCCTTCGAGCTGAAGCCTGAGCAGCGCGGCCTGTTCCCGCAGTTTGCAGTTCTTCATGTACAGCTCGACGAACACCGAGACCTTCGCCCGCAGCACCCACGGGTCGAACGGCTTGGAGATGTAGTCGACCGCGCCGGCCGCATACCCCCGGAAGGTGTGATGCGGGCCATGGTTGATCGCGGTGAGAAAGATGATCGGAATGTCCCGGGTCCGCTCCCGGCGCTTGATGTGCGCGGCGGTCTCGAAGCCGTCCATGCCCGGCATCTGAACGTCCAGCAGAATGACCGCGAAGTCGTCCGTCAGCAGCGCCTTGAGCGCTTCCTCCCCTGACGATGCCCGCACCAGTGTCTGATCGAGCGCGGAGAGAATGGCCTCCAGCGCCAGCAGATTCTCCGGCCGGTCATCGACCAGGAGGATCTTGGCCTTCTGCACCATGCCCCGTCCTCCTCGCCCCGGCCTGGGGTCTCCCCGGCTCCATGAGCCGGGTGACGCGTCCCGCGCCACCCCAGGGGACGACTCCCTTGCGTCGCCCAATGTTGTGCCGGTCATGGTAGCCGCACCCCGCCCATCGCCACACCCTGTCACCATGATGTCACTGTGCACATAGCAGAAACGTAACGGAAGACCAGAAGGTTCCCCGTACGACGCGGTCCCACACGCTCGTGGACACGGTCAGTCAGCAGGGCGGCGGCGGAAGGCCGGAGTGACGAAAGTCTCCGACGCACCGCCGCCGCACCCGTCTCACCGCCGCCGCGCCCCTCTCACCGCCCGCCGCGCTCGCGCATCCACTGCTCCATCACGGACAGCAGATGGTCGGGGTCCACCGGCTTCGTCACATAGTCCGAGGCCCCCGACTCGATGGCCTTCTCCCGGTCGCCCTTCATCGCCTTCGCGGTGAGCGCGACGATCGGCAGCCCGGCGAACTGCGGCATCCGGCGGATCGCCGTCGTCGTCGCGTAGCCGTCCATCTCCGGCATCATGATGTCCATCAGAACGACCGTCACATCGTCGTGCTGCTCCAGCACTTCGATGCCCTCCCGCCCGTTCTCCGCGTACAGCACCGTCAGCCCGTGCTGCTCCAGCACGGAGGTGAGCGCGAAGACGTTGCGGATGTCGTCGTCGACGATCAGCACCTTCTCGTTGTCGAACTCGAACACCCGCCGCGGCTCCGCCGGCTCGGCCGCGGCCGGCGCGTCCGCCGACTGCCCCTGAGCCGCCGAGGACGGGGCGGCCGTCCCGGAAGCGGGCAGCGCGGCCCGTTCCTCCGTGGCGCCGATGGCCTTGCGCCGCCGCCGGAACAGCGTCGCGGAACCCGAGTACGCCTCCGTCCGCAGCGCCCGCTCCAACTGCACGGCGCTCTCCTGCGCGCTCTGCGCCTCCCCGCCCGGCCCCTGGCCGTTCACCGGCAACTGACTGGGGTGCAGCGGCAGATAGAGCGTGAACGTCGAGCCCCGGCCCGGCTCGCTCGCCGCGTGGATCTCTCCGCCGAGCAGCCGCGCGATCTCCCGGCTGATCGACAGCCCGAGGCCCGTACCGCCGTACTTGCGGCTCGTGGTGCCGTCCGCCTGCTTGAACGCCTCGAAGATCACCCGCATCTTGCTCGCCGCGATCCCGATCCCGGTGTCCGTGACCGAGAAGGCGATCAGATCCGCGTCCGGCTCCCGCAGCGAGCCCACCTCCAGCAACTGCTCCCGGATCGACGGCGGCACATCGGAGCCCGCCGGACGGATCACCAGCTCCACCGCTCCGGAATCGGTGAACTTCACCGCGTTCGAGAGCAGATTGCGCAGCACCTGCAACAGCCGCTGCTCATCGGTGTGCAGCGTCCCGGGCAGCTCGGGAGAGACCCGTACGGAGAAATCGAGGCCCTTCTCCGCGGTCAGCGGCCGGAAGGTCGCCTCCACATAGTCGACCAGCTGCACCAGCGCGATACGGGTGGGGCTGACGTCCATCTTGCCCGCCTCGACCTTCGACAGATCGAGAATGTCGTTGATCAGCTGGAGCAGATCGGAGCCGGCGCCGTGGATCGTCTCGGCGAACTCCACCTGCTTCGGCGAGAGATTGCCCTCCGCGTTGTCGGCCAGCAGCTTGGCGAGGATCAGCAGCGAGTTGAGCGGGGTGCGCAGCTCGTGCGACATGTTCGCGAGGAACTCGCTCTTGTACCGCATCGACACCGCGAGTTGCTCGGCGCGCTCCTCCAGCACCTGCCGGGCCTCTTCGATCTCGGTGTTCTTGACCTCGATGTCACGGTTCTGCTGGGCCAGCAGCTCGGCCTTCTCCTCCAGTTCGGCATTGGACGACTGAAGCGCCTTCTGCCGGTTCTCCAGCTCCGCGGAACGCTCCCGCAGCTGCTCGGTCAGCTCCTGCGACTGCCGCAGCAGCACCTCGGTCTTGGTGTTCACGCTGATCGTGTTGACGCTGGTCGCGATCATCTCGGCGATCTGGTTGAGGAAGTCCCGCTGGATCTGCGTGAACGGCTGGAACGACGCCAGCTCGATCACTCCGAGCACCTTCCCCTCGAAGAGCACCGGCAGCACGATCACATGCGCCGGAGACGCCTCCCCGAGCCCCGAGGAGATCTTCAGATACCCCGGCGGCACATTGACCTGGATGGTCCGCTTCTCCTCGGCCGCCGTCCCGATCAGCGTCTCGCCCGGCCGGAACGAGGTCGGCATCAGCCCCGCCGAGTAGCCGTAACTGGCCCGCATGACCAGCTCGTACGAGCCGTCCCCACCGCTGCCGACGAGATCCTGGCCACCGGTCCGCATCGCCATGAAGAACGCGCCGTGCTGCGCGGAGACGACGGGGGTGAGCTCGCTCATGATCAGCGAGGCCACATCGTCCAGATCCCGCCGCCCCTGCATCAGACCGGAGATACGGGCCAGATTGCCCTTCAGCCAGTCCTGCTCCTCATTGGCGAGGGTGGTGTCGCGGAGATTGGCGATCATCGTGTTGATGTTGTCCTGGAGGACCTGGATCTCACCGGCCGCGTCCACGCCGTCGATCTTCAGATTGAGATCGCCCCGGGTCACGGCGGTCGCCACGGCGGCGATCGCCCGCACCTGCCGGGTGAGGTTCCCGGCCATCTCGTTCACGGACTCGGTCAGATCGCGCCAGGTGCCGTCCACATCGCGGACCCGCGCCTGACCGCCCAGCTGCCCGTCCGTGCCCACTTCCCGGGCCACCCGGGTGACCTCCCCGGCGAACGACGACAGCTGGTCGACCATGGTGTTGATGGTGGTCTTCAGCTCCAGGATCTCGCCCCGGGCATCGATATCGATCTTCCTGGTGAGATCGCCCTTGGCGATGGCGGTCGTGACGGTGGCGATCTGCCGCACCTGGCCGGTCAGATTGGACGCCATCGAGTTCACCGACTCGGTGAGGTCCTTCCAGGTCCCGGAGACGCCGGGCACCCGGGCCTGGCCGCCCAGCCGGCCGTCCGTGCCCACCTCCCGCGCGACCCGCGTCACCTCGTCCGCGAAGGACGACAGCGTGGTCACCATCGTGTTCACGGTGTCGGCCAGCTCGGCGACCTCACCGCGCGCTTCGACGGTCACCTTCTTCGTCAGATCGCCGCCCGCGACCGCCGCCGAGACCCGGGCGATGTTACGCACCTGGCTGGTGAGGTTGTTGGCCATCAGATTGACGTTGTCGCTGAGGTCCTTCCAGATGCCGGTGACGCCCCGCACCCGGGCCTGACCGCCCAGCACGCCCTCCGTGCCCACCTCGCGCGCGACCCGGGTCACCTCGTCGGCGAAGTCCGACAGCTGGTCGACCATGGTGTTCACGGTCGTCACCAGTTCGAGGATCTCGCCCTTGGCGTCGACCGTGATCTTCTTGGAGAGGTCGCCCTTGGCGACCGCCGTGGTCACCTCGGCGATATTGCGCACCTGCGAGGTCAGATTGTTCGCCATCGAATTGACGGACTGGGTGAGGTCCTTCCAGGTGCCGGAGACGCCCTGCACCTCCGCCTGACCGCCGAGGATGCCCTCGGTGCCCACCTCGCGCGCGACCCTGGTGACCTGCTCCGCGAAATTGGAGAGCTGGTCCACCATGGTATTGAGCGTGTTCTTCAGCTCCAGGATCTCGCCCCGGGCGTCCACGTCGATCTTCTGCGAGAGATCGCCCCGCGCGACCGCCGTCGTCACCTGAGCGATCTGGCGGACCTGCGACGTCAGATTCCCCGCCATGAAGTTGACCGAGTCGGTCAGCTCCTTCCAGGTGCCGCTGACCCCGTCGACCCGCGCCTGACCGCCGAGCCGGCCCTCCGTGCCCACGTCCCGGGCCATCCGCGTGACCTGGTCGGCGAAGGAGGACAGCTGCG
>NZ_VCLA01000153.1:4790-5052 GCF_009600885.1 Streptomyces jumonjinensis | reverse complement strand
CAGGATCTCGCCCCGGGCGTCCACGTCGATCTTCTGCGAGAGATCGCCGCGTGCCACGGCGGTGGCGACCTGCGCGATATTGCGCACCTGATTGGTCAGATTCCCCGCCATGCCGTTGACGGAGTCGGTCAGATCCCGCCACACCCCGGCGACGCCCGGCACCTGCGCCTGGCCGCCGAGCCGGCCGTCCGTGCCGACCTCCCGGGCCACCCGGGTGACCTGCGCGGCGAACGAGGAGAGCTGGTCCACCATCGTGTTGATG
>NZ_VCLA01000153.1:0-4780 GCF_009600885.1 Streptomyces jumonjinensis | reverse complement strand
ATCACCGTTCGCGACCGCCGTCGTCACCTGCGCGATGTCCCGCACCTGGCCGGTGAGGTTGCGGAAGGCCGTGTTCACCGAATCGGTGAGGTCCTTCCAGGTGTTCGCCGCGCCGGGCACATGCGCCTGCCCGCCCAGCCGGCCCTCGACCCCGACCTCCCGGGCGACCCGGGTGACCTCGGAGCCGAACGACTGGAGCTGGTCCACCATCGTGTTGACGGTGTTCTTCAGCTCCAGCATCTCCCCGGCCACATCCACCGTGACCTTCTGCGACAGATCACCGTTCGCGACCGCCGTCGTCACCTGCGCGATGTCCCGCACCTGCGTGGTCAGATTGCGGAAGACGGTATTGACCGAGTCCGTCAGATCCTTCCAGGTCCCGGCCGCGCCCGGCACCTGCGCCTGACCGCCGAGCAGCCCCTCGGCGCCGACCTCGCTCGCCACCCGGGTGACCTCGTCGGCGAAGGTCCGCAGCGTCGCGGTCATCTGGTTGATCGTCTTGGCGAGCTGTGCGACCTCGCCGCGCGCGCTGACGGTCACCTTCTGCGACAGATCGCCGTTGGCGACCGCCGTCGTCACCTCGGCGATCCCCCGCACCTGCGAGGTGAGATTGCCCGCCATGGTGTTGACCGAGTCCGTGAGGTCCTTCCACACACCCGCCACACCGGGCACCTCGGCCTGACCGCCGAGCTCACCCTCCGTACCGACCTCACGGGCGACCCGGGTCACCTCGGACCCGAACGACTGGAGCTGGTCCACCATCGTGTTGACGGTGTTCTTCAACTCCAGCATCTCCCCGGCCACATGCACGGTGACCTTCTGGGAGAGATCGCCCCGCGCGACCGCCGTCGTCACCAGCGCGATGTCGCGCACCTGCGCGGTCAGCTGATGCGCCATGGTGTTCACGGAGTCCGTGAGGTCCTTCCAGGACCCCGAGACCCCGCGCAGCTGGGCCTGACCGCCGAGCTTGCCCTCGGTGCCGACCTCCAGCGCCACCCGTGTGACCTCGTCGGTGAACGCCGACAGCTGATCCACCAGGCTGTTGACGGTCCGCGCGACCTTCAGGAACTCACCGCGCAGCGACCGCACCGACCCGTCCGAACCATGCGAACGCAGCTCCATCCGCTGGTCGAGATCGCCGTCCGCGACCGCGGAGAGCACCCGGCCCACCTCGGACACCGGCCGGGACAGATCGTCCACCAGCGCGTTGGTGGCATCGATCGCCGCCGCCCAGGAGCCCTCACAGGCGCCCGTCTCCAGCCGCTCGGTGAGCTTCCCCTCACGCCCGACCACTCTGCGCACCCGCGCCATCTCACCCGTGAGATGCATATTGCGGTCCGCGACCTCGTTATAGACGGCCGCGATCTCGGCCATCACATCGTCGCCCGACACGGTCAGACGCCTGCGGAAATTGCCGTCGCGCATCGACACCAGAGCGCCCAGCAGCTTGTTCAGAGCCGCTGTATCGACCTCGGTCGTCGCATTGCTCCGGGATCGTCCGCCTTTCGTACGCGTGCTCGTGCCACGCGCCGCCGCGCCAGACTCCACCGTGACCCTCCCGCAGGGGTTGACCGTACCGCCTGAGCTGTAACAGGCGGCCTGCCCAGTGTTTCACCCATGCGGAACCAGGCCATAACAGTTCGGCAGCTTCGCATACCGTCCCCGTCCCACAAGGCGGAAACAGCGGCGACCGGCATCCGCTCGGACAGCGAAGGTAAGTAACCTGGCATCCGGCTGTCCAACCGACCCGGTCCGCCCGGCCGGGACGTCGTGGGCAAGAGAACTACCACCGGGCACCGGGAGGGGCAGGCCGATCATGGCGGAGCCGGGCGTCGAAACACGTACAAGGAGTTCTGTGATCACCGCCCGGGCGGCTGCCACCTTCGACCCCGTCGGGCGGTCCGTCGCGACCGCTCGCGCCTTCGTCCGAGACACCCTCCACGGCTGGGGGTACGCCGACGTCGTCGACGACGCGGTCGTCCTCACCAGCGAACTGGTCACCAACGCCATCATCCACGCGGGCACCTCCGCCGATGTGCTCTGTCTGCGCACGGAGGACAGCGTCCGCATCGAAGTCGGCGACCGCTACCCCGAGCGCGAGGTCCCCCTCCAGGCCACCGGCCACTCCTTCGCCGGCCTCGACAGCGAGAACGGCCGCGGCCTGCTGCTCTGTTCGGCCCTCGCCTCCCGCTGGGGCGTCGAGTACACCCCCACCCACAAACAGGTCTGGTTCCAGCTCGACCTCCCCCAGCGCCCGGTCGGCACCCGCTCCGCCAGCCCCGCCCTGCCGACCGCACTGCTCCCCGTCGCCGACGAACGCGTACGCGTCGCGGTCGCCCAGATCGACGCGGCCGGCGCCATCGCCGTCTGGAACCCGGACGCGGAGATCGTCTTCGGATACGCGGCCGAGCAGGTCATCGGCAAACCGCTGGCCGACCTCGCCGCCTGGCCGCACACCCCCGGCATCGGCACCGGACTCGCCGAGGCGCTCCAGCTCTCCCGCTGGGAAGGCAGCTACGGCATCCGCGGCACCGACGGCAGAGTCATCCCCGTCTACGCCTCCCATCTGCGGGTACGCGACTCCCAGGGCGAGCCTTCCACCGTCTGTCTACTGGTACGCGACACCGAGCGCGCCGTGCTCCAGACGCCCCAGCGCGCCCCCGTCACCGAATCCCGCACCGAGAACAGCGCCGCCGACCCCTTCGAGGTCTTCATCGGCTCCCCGGCCCCCGACGATCTCGACGGCCTCCTCCAGCGGACCGTGGAACGCGCCCGGGACATGCTCGACGGCGACGCCGCCTTCCTGCTGCTGGCCACCGACGACGAGACCGAGCTGGAGGTACGGGCCACCACCGGGCTCCCCTCGGCCCGCCAGCGGTTCGCCCGCGTCCCCGTCGAAGCGGGCAGCGGACGGTACAGCTCCGCCCGGATGCCCGCCGTCCACGAGGACCTCGCCTCCGTTCCCGGAGCCGTGCCACTGCTCGGCTCCACCGGGATGCGCTCCGTCGTCACCGTCCCCCTCAAGGTCGAGGGGCGTCTCACCGGCTCGCTCGGCGTCGCCGCCGAAGCCCCCGGCCGCTACTCCAACGAGGAGGCGCTGCGCCTCCAGTTCGCCGCCGACCGCATCGCGCTCGCCGTCGAGTCCGCCCGCCTGGGCGAACTGGAACGACTGCGCCGGGGCTCGCTCTCCTTCCTCGTCGAAGCGTCCGATCTGCTCGCCGGAACCCTCGACCGCGACCAGACCCTGGCCCTGATGGCCCAGATGACGGTCCCGACGCTGGCCACCTGGTGCGCCGTCTACACCATCGCCGACCAGGCGTCCGACCCCTACCTCAGCTATGTGCTGCACGAGGACGAGGAACGCATCGACGGCCTCAAGGCCCTGCTGTCCAAGATCGCGCCGCCGGACCCGGTTCCAACGCCCGGCGCCCGGATCTGGACCGCGCCCGGCCAGGCCGCCCAGCGGGCGGCCCTGCTCGCCTCCCAGCGCGAACTCGGCTGGGGCACGGCCTCTCCGGTCTCCGCAGGCATCGGCACCACTCTGGCGACGGCCGCGGCGGTCGGCGGCGAGACGGTCGTCCTGCCGCTGGTGGCGCGCAACCGCGTCATCGGCATGCTGACTCTCGGCAAACCCTCGGACGACCACTTCCGCCAGGAGATCCTCGAACTCGCCGAGGACCTCTCCCGCCGTGCCGCTCTCGCGCTCGACAACGCCCGCCTCTACTCCGAGCGCGTCGCCATCAGCCAGTCCCTCCAGCGCAGTCTGCTCCCGCCGGAGATGCCCGAGATCCCGGGCGTCGAAGTCGAGGTGTTCTACCGCGCGGCGGGCGAGGGCAACGAGGTCGGCGGAGATTTCTACGATGTCTTCCCCATCCGCGACGGCGCGTACGGATTCGCCATCGGCGACGTCTGCGGTACGGGCCCGGAGGCCGCGGCCGTCACCGGCCTCGCCCGGCACGCCCTGCGGCTGCTGGCCCGTGAGGGCTTCGGCGGCCCGGCCGTCCTCGAACGCCTCAACGCGGCGATCCTGGACGAGGGTTCCCGCAGCCGCTTCCTCACCCTGCTCTATGGCGAGCTCCGTCCCCAGAGCGACGGCAGCGCTCTCCTCAAGGTCGTCTGCGCGGGCCATCCGCTCCCGCTGCGCCTGCGCCAGGACGGCACGGTGGAGCCCGCCGCCGATCCTCAGCCGCTGCTCGGTGTGATGGACGACCTGGAGCTGTACGAGCAGATGGTGACGTTGGACCCGGGCGATGTGCTGCTCTGCGTCACGGACGGGGTGACGGAGCGCCGCGAGGGCACCCGCATGCTCGGCGACGACGGTCTCGCCGAAGTCCTCGCCGGCTGTACGGGCCTCACGGCCGGCGCGGTCGCTTCCCGTGTTCTGCGCGCGGTGGAGCGCTTCGCCGCCGAGCCGGCCTCCGATGACATGGCCATCCTGACGCTGCGCGTCCCGGAGCCCCAGGTCTCCTAGAAAGCCTGAGAGGGCCGTCGGCTGGGACAGCGGCGGCCCTTTCCAAGGCCCCGAAGGTCCCGAAGACATCTGTGAAGCCCCCGGTGAAACGGAACTCCCGGGAAAACAAAAAAGGCCCCCGCCAGATGGCGGGGGCCTTCTCTATGAGCCCCAATACGGAATCGAACCGTAGACCTTCTCCTTACCATGGAGACGCTCTACCGACTGAGCTATTGGGGCCTGCGCTCGGTCCCCGAAAGAAACTTTCGGGGACCGAGACTTAAAATTTGTTCGGCGGCGTCCTACTCTCCCACAGGGTCCCCCCTGCAG
>NZ_VCLA01000152.1 GCF_009600885.1 Streptomyces jumonjinensis | reverse complement strand
CCGCCGCCGTCACCGCCGCGCTCACCGTCGCGGGCGCCCTGCTCGGCCTCGTCCGCGACCAGGCCATCGCCAAGATCTATGGAGCGAGCACCGACAGCGACGCCTTCCTCGTCGCCTGGACCGTGCCCGAGATGGCCGCCACGCTCCTCATCGAGGACGCCATGGCCCTGCTCCTCGTACCCGCGTTCAGCCACGCCATCGCCCTGCGCGCGGCCGGGCGTGCCACCGCACTCCGCGACCCCGTCCGCGACCCCGTGCGCGATCTCGTCGCCGCCACCTTCCCCCGGCTCTTCGCTGTGCTCGCCGCCGTCACCGGGCTGCTGATCCTCTTCGCCCCCCAGTTCGTCGGCGCCCTCGCCCCCGGCTTCCCCGACCCCGGTCTCGCCGTCGACTGCACCCGGCTCGCCGCCCTCACCGTCCTCACCTACGGCATCGCCGGATACTTCAGTGCCGCCCTCCGCGCCCACGGCCGCTTCCTCCCCCCGGCCGCCGTCTACATCGCCTCCAACATCGGCATCATCGGCACCATCCTCCTGCTCGACTCCTGCTGGGGCGTGCGCGCCGCCGCCACCGGAGCCGCCGTCGGCGGGCTGCTGATGGTCCTCGCCCAGCTGCCCGCCTTCGTCCGCGAGGCGGACTGGCCGCCCCTGCGCCCCCGGCCCGCCGGCCGTATCGCCGCCCCCCTCGTCGGCTTCGCGGTGCTCGCCCCCATCGCCCTCTTCGCCGTCAGCCGCCAGTCGCAGGTCCTCGTCGAGCGCTTTCTCGCCTCATCGCTCTCCAGCGGCGCGATCTCCCATCTCAACTACGCGCAGAAGGTCGCCCAGATGCCGATGGTGCTCTCGCTGATGTTCTGCACCGTCACCGTCCCCGCCGTCGCCCAGGCCGTCGCCGAGGGCGACCGGGAACGCGCCCGCCGCCGGGTCGAGAAGGACCTCGCCCTCGCGGGCACGGTCGTCCTGCTCGGCACCTCGCTGATCCTCGGATACGCGCCCCAGATCGTCGAAGTCCTCTTCGAACGCGGCGCGTTCGACCCCCAGGACACCGCGACGACCGCCTCCGTGATGCGGGTGTACGCCGCCGGGCTCATCGGACACACCCTGGTCGGCGCGCTGGGCAGGCCGTTCTTCTCGTCCGGGCGGCCCACCTGGTACCCGCCCGCGGCGATGGCCGTGGGGCTGCTCGTCACCGTCGCCGCCGGATCCGCCGCCGTGGGCCCCTGGGGGGTGCACGGGATCGCCGCCGCCAACGCGGCCGGCATCTGCGTCACCGCCCTGCTGCTGCTGTTCGGGCTCGGCTCCCGGATCGTCCCCATCGAGGTCCGCGCCATCGGCCGCGCGCTCGGCAGGCTCGGCCTGGCCGCTGCCGCCGCCGCGCTCGCCGGACGGCTGGCCGCACCGCTGATCGCCGACGCGCTGCTCAGTCTGGTGCTCGGCGCACTGCTCGTGCCCGCCGTCTTCACCCTCACCGGGCTCGCCGTCCGAGCCCCGGAAGTCGTCCATCTGCTGGCCCTCACCCGACAGAGGATCCGTCATGTCCGCTGACACGGCGACGACGCCCACCGCCGCGCCGACCGCATCCGCCGCACCGTGGATCCTGATGTACCACTCGGTCGCCGATCCGTCCGACGACCCCTACGGCATCACCGTCGCCCCCGACCGGCTCGGCCGCCAGCTGTGCGCGCTGCGCCGTCTCGGCCTCACCGGCGTCGGCGTCGGCACGCTGCTGCGGGCCCACGCGCTGGGCCGGGCCCGGGGGCTGGTCGGGCTCTCCTTCGACGACGGATACGCCGACTTCACCGAGGCGGCGCTGCCGGTGCTGCGGCACCACGGCTGCACGGCCACCCTCTTCGTACTGCCGGGACGGCTCGGCGGCGGCAACGACTGGGATCCCGAGGGGCCGCGTAAACCCCTCCTCGACGAGCGGGGCATCCGCGCCGCCGCCCTCGCCGGGACCGAGATCGGCTCGCACGGGCTCTACCACGTGGATCTCACGGCCGTCGACGACGACGCCCTGCGCCAGGAGACCGGGCGCAGCCGCGCCTGGCTGCACGAGCTGACCGGCAGGGCGCCGGACGGGTTCTGCTATCCGTACGGCACGGTCGACCGCCGGGCGGCGGACGCGGTGCGCGCCGCCGGATACGCGTACGGCTGCGCGATCCGCCCGCCCGCCGGGCTGACCGGACCGTACGCGCTGCCCCGTACCCATGTCAGCCAGGCCGACCGGGGCGTACGGCTGCGGGTGAAGCGGCTCCGCCACCGGCTGGGGATGTGAGCTGGACCGTGAAAGCGCTCCATGTGATCACCGGGCTCGGAGTGGGCGGGGCCGAGCAGCAGCTGCGGCTGCTGCTGCGCCATCTGCCGCTGGAGTGCGAGGTGGTGACGCTGACCAATCCGGGGTCGGTGGCGGACGGACTCCGTGCGGACGGGGTACGCGTCCACCATCTGCGGATGGGCGGCAACCGGGACCTCGGGGCGCTGCCCCGGCTGACCCGGCTGATCCGGCGCGGTCGGTACGACCTGGTCCACACCCATCTGTACCGGGCGTGTGTGTACGGGCGGATCGCCGCCCGGCTCGCGGGGGTCCGCGCCACCGTCGCCACCGAGCACTCGCTGGGCGAGGCGGAGATCGAGGGCCGTCCGCTCACCCGGCCGACGCGGGCGCTCTATCTGGGCACCGAACGGCTGGGGTCGGCGACGGTCGCGGTCTCGCACACGGTGGCGGGGCGGCTGCGGGCGTGGGGGGTGCCCCAGGAGCGGATTCATGTCGTCCCCAACGGCATCGACGCGGCCCGGTTCCGCTTCGATCCGGAGCGGCGTGCCGCCGTCCGCGCCCGGCTGGGCATCGCGCCGGACGCGTTCGTGGTGGGCGGGGTGGGCCGGCTGGTCGCGGGGAAGCGCTTCGACGCGCTGGTACGGGCGGTGGC
>NZ_VCLA01000151.1:103307-103404 GCF_009600885.1 Streptomyces jumonjinensis | reverse complement strand
GCATCCAGTTCATCGGCGGGGAGCCCTGCCTCTACCCCCATCTCGCGGGACTGATCGCCCATGCCCGCCACCGCGCCATCGACGGGATCGAGGTCTT
>NZ_VCLA01000151.1:72666-103297 GCF_009600885.1 Streptomyces jumonjinensis | reverse complement strand
ACCGGTTCTCGTACACGGTGCGCTCGCTCAGGGACTTCCACTCCGACATGCTCAAAGCCTTTCAGCGGGATCCATCCCACCACGCCGACTACAGAGTGATACACAGGGCGTCATCAGTCCGCTCCACAACCGCCATTGTGGTACGGCTACGCGGCCTGATCGACGCCGAGTGCGCGTCCACGGCTGCTAGATGACGGCCTGGCACCCACCGTGTGGATTGCCGCAATGGGAAGGTTGCAGTCCCGCCTGCGAGTGACTGTTGTCTGGGCCGCGTGCCGGACCGTGTCTGCTTCTGCCTCGGTGGAAGGCTTCTCACGCATTCGGGGTAAGCACAGTACGCCGGACTTATCCATCGGCGCGTACTTGGAACTCGACCTCTGGCGGTGGCTGTGAACCCGTTCGAATCCAGTTTGGGTGATCGACTCGCAGAGTTGCGCCACCGACGGGGTATGACCCAGGAACAGCTCGCCGAACGCGCGGACCTGTCCGTGGACGTAGTACGCAAGCTGGAGCAGGGTCGGCGCAAAACCGCTCGCCTATCCAGTATCAACGCCTTGGCTCGTGCGCTGGACACTGAGCCCAGTTACCTCGTCGGTCAGCCGAGCACCTTTGAGACATCCAGTGAGACAGCGAACGGGCTGCCCTCGGTGTTGGCTCTGCGTCAGGCCGTGTCCCCCGTGGATGAGTTGCTTGGAGGAGAGCCGGACCCCGAAGATCCGCCCAGCATCCAAGACCTACAGGCCGCTTTGCGATCGACGGAACGTATCCGCCGTGAAGGACGTATGGGGGAAATCGGCGTATTGCTGCCCCAGCTTGTGCGGGACGCGCGCGCCGCCGCTCACGCTTACACCGGTCGCGATAGGGCAGCGGCCCACTCGGTTCTCACCGTCGCTTACCAGGTCGCAGCCACCACGCTGACCGCGCTCGGCAAAGAGGACGCCGCGTTCACCGCCATGGAACGGGCCATGGCTGCCATACAGCTGAGCGACGACCCCAATCTCGAAACTCTGTCCGCGTCGACGCTGGCCTGGGTGTTTACCAAGCAGGGGAGACTTGACGACGCCGAACGGATCGCTCTCGCACGCGCCGACCAGATCGAGCCCGGTTTCCGCTCCGATCCCGAGGACCTCGCCCTTTGGGGGATTCTTCTGCTCCGTGCCGCGACGGCTGCCGCCCGGCAGGAGAGACACGGCACGGTCCAGGATCTGCTCAGGAGGGCCAAGGGCGCGGCGCATGCCATGGGCCGGGACCTCACGATTTACGCCACCCCCTTCGGTCCGACGAACACGGGCATCGCTGAGGTCAATTTCCTGGTGGAGATGGAAAAGTCGCCCGAAGCGGTCCGAGCGGCCCGCGCCGTGACGAACCTCGGTGCGCTGCCGGCAACATGGCGGGCCCGTTTCCATGTCGATCGCGCTCTCGCATACACCGACCTCGGCAAGGACCGCATGGCCGAGCGTGCGCTCCTGCGGGCGGAGGAGGACGCGCCTGAGTGGATGCGCTACCACTCCACGACTCGCCGCTTGATCGCCGACCTGCGGGAGCGGGCCCCGCGTCGCGATGCGTTGGTGCTAGGTCTCGCTGACCGACTCGGCCTGATGAAGTAGGACACAACGCCCCACCTGATCACCAAAGCATGACAGCACATCACTGGAAGGTGACTCAGCGCGCCTCTAGCGTGCCCATCGAAAGAGCGGCGGTGGCCGGGAACTTCGGTCGCCGCCGCTTCCACAGGCACCTTGGAGTCGCGATGACGACCACTACGGACAGCGCGATCGGGCAGTGGCTCGCTGAATCGCTCGACGCACCCCAGGCGGTGTGGGAGGACTGGCGTAGCGGCCCGTACACGATGCTGCCCACCGGGGTCCGGCTGGACGCGGTCCGTATCCCGGCCGAGCTGGTGCACGCCGCCGCTGACAGCGCGATCCACGCGACCGTCGCCGAACACCTGACTGCCGTCCTCGACGGTCCGGTCATCTGTGACCCGGCGCGCTGGTACTACGCGCTCGTGCCCCCGCAGACCTCTGAGACGTGGGCTTCCGGTCTCGCCCGCTGCCTCAGCCGGGGAGCCTGGCTCGGCGTGCCCCGCACCGACCTCACCGAGCACGCTCCTCTGCATTGGTGCGTCCCCATGGAATACCCGGCCCGCCTATGCGACCCCGGTGTGGTGGCCGCGTTGATCGAACGCGGCCACGAACAGCTCACCCCCGAGCACACGGAATTCCGACGGCCCCGGTGACCCAGGCATACAAGTCGCCCGAGTGCCGCCTGGACGAATGCGACCTATGTCGGGGCCCCGGCGAGATACGCCTCCAGGGCCAGAGCCCTGCCGAGCCGCCCGTGTTCACGCTTCGCTGCACACACGGCTGCCACACCCAGGCCCCCGCCCAGCCCGGCGGGAACGGCCCGTCCCGGTCGACCCCGACCGGGACGGGCTGAACCACACGACCCCTGCCGGAGACCTCGATGGACCCCTACGACCGCGCCCTCGGAGCCGCTCTCACAGCGCTCGCGCTACTCGGTCTCACCGGTCCCGCGCTCGCCCTCCGCGACCGGCTTGAGCAGGTCACCACAGTCACGGTCCCCGACGTCCCGGGGCCCGCTGAGCGCGCCGCCTCAGACGACGAGTCGTCTCACTGACCTCTGTTCCGCCCCCAAAGCCAGCTTTCCGCAAGGAGTTCTGATGATTGCTGCCGTCTTACCGCCCACGTCCACGCTTGGGTTCGCCTGGCTGGAGGTCACCGGGTTCTGCAGCCTCGAATGCACGCACTGCTATGCCGACTCCAGCCCCAAGGGCACTCACGGCACCATGACCTCTGGCGACTGGAAGTCCGCGATCGACCAGCTCGCCGACTTGGGCACCGAGAGCATCCAGTTCATCGGCGGGGAGCCCTGCCTCTACCCCCATCTCGCGGAACTGATCGCCCATGCCCGGGGCCGGCGCATCGGAGTGGAGGTCTACAGCAACCTCACCCATGTGAGTGATTCCCTCTGGACCTGCTTCACCGAGCACAGGGTCGATCTCGCCACCTCGTACTACTCGGACCAGGCCGCCGAACACGACACCGTCACCGCCCGCCGGGGCTCCCACACCCGCACCCGCGCCAACTTCGCCCGGTACGTACGGCAGGGCGCGCGAGCAAGGTAGGCCCTCCGCTTCCGCTGTGTCTTTCCGGAGAGCCCCAGGAGTGCGGGCGCGGCGGCCGGCAACACGCTCTCGCCTGGGCCGCCGCGCTGAAGGCGTTCTCTCAGCACATCATCGAGACCAACGCGGCCACCCCGGCGGAGGTCTCGTACTACTCGGGCCAGGTGTACCAGCGCAGACTCGTCCACCTGCGAACCGAGACGGCACGCGTCACGAAGTGACCCCCGAGACCGCCCCGGCCTGCCCGCGCCCCCTGTCGCAGACAGGTCGGGCTGCCCCAGGGGCGCTCTGCGACCCCACCGTCGTCGCTGCTCTGATCGAACGCGGCCACGAACGGCTCATGCCGCCCGCCGTACGGGAGTTCCGCCGGACCTCGTGATGGCCTCTGATTCCCGCTGAGCCAGGGGCGGTTGCATATGTGGTCGGATAAGCCGCATGACGACGATCTATCTGTTCGGAAGCGCGGCACCGCCGGTATTCGAGGTCGATACCGTGATCCGTGATCTTCAGTCGCGCGGGGTCGACGTATGCCTCGGGTTGACGCCGACAGCGGCGGACTGGCTGCGTGAGGATCTCCCGGTGCTGGAGGAGATGACCGGGTACCCGGTGCGCTCACGGTATAAGCGTCCGGGTCGGCCGGATGTGTGGCCGAAGGCTGACGTGATTCTCTTCGCCCCGGTGACCGCGAACAGTCTGAGTGCGTGGGCGCTCTGCCTCACCGCGAACTTCGTCGTCGGGGTGGTCGCGGAGGGCATCGGAAAGGGGATCCCCACGGTGGCGATGCCCTGCGTCAACGCGGCCTACTCCGCCCACCCGCAGATCGACCGGTCGGTCCAGACTCTTCGTGCGGCAGGAGTCACAGTGCTCTACGGCCCCGGCGGGTTCGAGCCGAATCAGCCGGGCGAGCGGCGTCCGTACCCATGGCAGATGGCCGTGGACGCGGCACTGGCTGAACGACCCCAGGCTTAACCATCGGATCCATGCCGAGCCGTCCCCGGCCTGAAGGAACGACCGGGACACTGATCCTCGGGACACCCCCGCTCGCGCGGGGACCACTCGGTGAAGCTGCGACCCAGACCATCCGCCACCGGGACACCCCCGCTCGCGCGGGGACCACGTCGGCAGTGATCGTGAACCCCTCCCCGGGCACGGGACACCCCCGCTCGCGCGGGGACCACACTTCCTGAGCTGTGACGTTAGAGAGCCTTTGCCGTTTCCTGACCATAGGCCGTCGCCACATCTCCATAGTGTCAGAGGCAGGGCTGCCAAGGGCCCGGGGCGGCCCGATCGGGCCGCCCTTGAGCGATGGGCGGGAGTGGAGAGGGGATGCCTAGATATCCCGGAAGATCTCGATCTGCGCCCCCACCGAGTTCAGCCGCTCCGCGAGCTCCTCGTAACCCCGGTTGATGACGTACACATTGCGGAGCACGGAGGTCCCCTCCGCCGCCATCATCGCCAGGAGCACCACCACGGCGGGGCGTAGTGCGGGCGGGCACATCATCTCGGCGGCGCGCCAGCGGGTGGGGCCCTCGACCAGGACGCGGTGGGGGTCCAGGAGCTGGAGTCGGCCGCCGAGGCGGTTGAGGTCCGTGAGGTAGATGGCGCGGTTGTCGTAGACCCAGTCGTGGATCAGGGTCTGGCCCTGGGCGACGGCTGCGATCGCCGCGAAGAACGGGACGTTGTCGATGTTCAGCCCGGGGAACGGCATCGGGTGGATCTTGTCGATGGGGGCCTCCAGCTTGGAGGGGCGCACCGTCAGATCCACCAGGCGGGTGCGGCCGTTGTCCGCCGTGTACTCCGCGGAGCGGTCGTGGTCGAGGCCCATCTCCTCCAGTACCGCGAGCTCGATCTCCAGGAACTCGATCGGCACCCGGCGGATCGTCAGCTCCGACTCCGTGACCACCGCGGCGGCCAGCAGGCTCATCGCCTCCACCGGGTCCTCGGAGGGGGAGTAGTCCACGTCCACGTCGATCGTCGGCACTCCGTGCACGGTCAGCGTGGTCGTGCCGACGCCCTCCACCCGTACGCCCAGCGCCTCCAGGAAGAAGCACAGATCCTGGACCATGTAGTTGGACGACGCGTTGCGGATCACCGTCACGCCCTCGTGGCGGGCCGCCGCCAGCAGGGCGTTCTCGGTCACGGTGTCGCCGCGCTCGGTCAGGACGATCGGCCGGTCCGGGGCCGTGGACCGCTCCACCTCCGCGTGGTAGAGCCCTTCCGTCGCGGTGATGTCCAGCCCGAAGCGGCGGAGCGCGATCATATGGGGCTCGATGGTGCGGGTGCCCAGATCGCAGCCGCCCGCGTACGGCAGTTTGAAGGACTCCATCCGGTGCAGCAGCGGGCCGAGGAACATGATGATCGACCGGGTCCGGCGCGCGGCGTCGGCGTCGATCGCGTCCATGTTCAGCTCTGCGGGCGGCACGATCTCCAGGTCGACGCCCTCGTTGATCCAGCGGGTGCGCACCCCGATGGAGTTGAGCACCTCCAGCAGACGGAAGACCTCTTCGATCCGCGCCACCCGGCGCAGCACCGTACGGCCCTTGTTGAGCAGCGAGCCGCAGAGCAGCGCCACGCAGGCGTTCTTGCTCGTCTTGACGTCGATCGCGCCGGAGAGGCGGCGTCCGCCGACCACGCGCAGATGCATGGGTCCGGCGTATCCCAGGGAGACGATCTCGCTGTCGAGCGCCTCACCGATACGCGCGATCATCTCAAGGCTGATGTTCTGGTTGCCGCGTTCAATGCGATTGACCGCGCTCTGGCTGGTACTGAGCGCCTCCGCCAGCTGCGTCTGTGTCCAGCCACGATGCTGCCGCGCGTCACGAATGAGCTTGCCGATACGTACGAGGTAGTCGTCTGCCATGCGCTTGAGGCTATCTCAGATATGAGATGAGCCGCGCGTTGGGGGTGGCGTATGGGTGAGATCCCTCCGAGGCTCCTCCGCCGACCGGGGCCGCCCTCTGACGATCCGTCCGGACGGCCCGCCGGTCAAGCGGACTGCGGCCATCCGGGTGTTGAGGTCCCCATCCGGGCCGTCCCGGGGTCCCGCCGGACCCCGGGATCCCGGGAGCGGGGGGACCGGCGGGCCGGGGTCGGTCCGCCAGTCCGGAGGTCACCTGGTGAGCACTCCGTCGAACCGGGCCCAGTCGTACATCTGGTGCACGGCCTGGCCGAGGATCGGAATGCTGATGTGCTCGAACACGTCCTCGATCAGATCGATGTCGCCGGTGTTGACGAACAGCGGACCGGTGATGTTGATCAGGCCGCCCGAGCGGGTCTCCTGCTCCTGGGCGTGCGCGGTGCCGCCCGAGAGGGCCAGGGCCACCCCGGTCGCCACCGATACCGCCAGGACCGCACTGCGTACACGACGCTTCATTCGCTCTCCATCTCCGGGAATCTCGGAAGGTGACGTATCAGCCCAGCGCCAACTCACCTATGAGATAGGGGAGTTGATGAGGATCGCCGTGGGGGGCTGAAGTGGTGATCAGATTGCCATCGGGTCAAGGCCAAGTAAAGTGCCTGGTGAGAAGCTGATGATCATCGGCCGATTCTCGACCGTGACGCCCGGCGGGCCGCCCTTTCGGGAGGGGGTGACGTCGATGGGGAACGGGTTGTTCCGCTGCGGCGGCAGACCGGGGGCGGGCATCGCCCTGCTCCGGATGGCTGAAAGCAGTTCATCGAAAATTCATGAAGGCGGAACGGGCGGCGGGCCCTCCGGGAATCGGATCGAGCTGGCCGCCTATCGCGAAGCCGTCGTTCTCACTCGCCTGTTCGCCTCACCGTGCCGGCGAAACCACTCACGGCTGCCGACCGAGGTCGCACGACGCCTCGGCCTCGATCCCCGGGTCCGAAGGCGCAGAGGGTCTGCCTTCTACCGGGTCTTCTGCACGTGAGTGGTGTCGGTGTCGAGGAGGGCGCCGTCCGCGCCGGTCGGCGCGATTTCCGGCACCGGGGCGCCGTGCTGGTCGACCAGGGTGGAGTGGGTCTCGCCGGGGGCGAAGGCGTGGCGTTCTCCCCACTGCCGCAGGGTGAGGATGACCGGGAAGAGGTCGCGGCCGACATCGGTGAGCACGTATTCCTGGCGGCGGCCCGATGGTGCGGTGCGCTGGGCGAGGACCCCGTGAGCGATGAGCTTGCGGAGGCGGTCGGTGAGGATGTTGCGGGCGATGCCGGTGCGTCGCTGGAACTCGGTGAACGATCGCGCCCCGTCCATCGCGTCGCGGACGACGAGAAGGCTCCACCTGTCGCCGACGAGGTCGAGCGTGCGGGCGACGGGGCAGTCCGGGTCGGTCCAGTCGGGGCTCGGGGCGCGCAGGGTGGTGCGCGACATGACGCCTCCCAATGAGTTGCGGATTGAAACTATTATGCCGTACGGTCAATATGGTTTCAATTTGCTACTGATTGAGGGTTGGGGTGCGATGGACGCCTGGCGGCGGTTGCTGCTCGCGGTGGTGTGTGGTGTCGCTGTGGCGAGCATCTATACCGCGCAGCCGATTCTGGAGCCGATGGGACGCGATCTCGGTGTGTCGGCGGAACTCACCGGGTGGATCGTCGCGACCGGCCAGTTCGGCTATCTGGCGGGGCTGGTGCTGCTGGTGCCGCTCGGCGATGTGGTGGTCGACCGGCGCCGGCTCATCGCCGTGCACCTGGCGATCACCGCAGTGGGCATGGTCCTGACGGCCTCGGCGTCAGCCGCATGGGTGGCGTTCGCGGGGCTCGCGGCGGCCGGGGTGTTCGCGGTCGTCGTGCAGACCACGGTGGCCTACGCCGCGTCGGTCTCGCCGCCTGCTGAACGCGGACGGAACATCGGTGTCGTGACCTCGGGCGTCGTGGTCGGCATCCTGGGCGCGCGGATCGTCGCCGGCGCACTCGCCGAGGTGTGGGGCTGGCGGAGCGTCTATGCCGTGCTCGCGGTGGTGTCACTCGGGCTCGCGGCCCTCGTCCTCGTCGTACTGCCGTCAGAGGAGCGCCCCAACCGGCCTGGGGGGTACAGGCGGGCCGTCGTCTCACTCGGCGGACTGTTCGGGCGGCGCGTCAACCTGACGCGCGGGCTCATCGCGTTCTTCTTGTTCGCATCGTTCGGAACCCTGTGGAGCGGACTGTCCCTGCCGCTGGCGGACACGCCGTGGCAGCTGAGCGAGAGCCAGATCGGACTGTTCGGCATCGCCGGACTCGCCGGTGCGCTCGGCGCGGCACGCGCGGGACGGTGGGCGGATGCGGGACGGGCGGCCCCGGTCACCGGTCTCGCGCTCACCCTGCTCATCCTCTCGTGGGCGGCGATCGCACAGCTGCCGTGGTCCCTGTGGCTTCTCATCGTCGGAATCGTGGTTCTCGACTTCGCGGTCCAGGCCGTGCAGGTGAGCAACCAGCACCTGCTCACCGCCGCGCATCCGGATCACATCAGCAGCGCCATCGGCGGCTACATGGTCTTCTACTCGCTCGGCTCCGCCCTCGGCGCAGCCGCGACCACCGCCGTCCTCGCCGCCCACGGCTGGGTGGGCTCCAGTCTCCTCGGGGCCGGATTCGCGGCCTGCGCGCTGGCCGTCTGGGCGACCGACAGGCGACTGCCTCGCGATAGCGCGAACCTCCGATCCGAGAAAGCGGGCGCGCGCCAGGCGCGGGAGGAAATACAAGGGACTGACCAAGCCGGACAAGTGATGAACAGCCCCAGAGATCCTTGAGTGCTCCCTGGTCTCTGTACCCCCAGGACCTGGGCCTTCTTCCCGGATCTATGGTGCGTGATCGACGTTGAGGACAGGCTATCGAACTGGCCCTTGCTCATCGACGAACACGGTGGGTGTGGACAGGAACACATCGGCGTTCACCGGTCCATAGGCGATGTTGAACGTGTCCAGCCAGTATGACCAGTCCTGCATTCCTGCCATGCTGCTGAAGCGATAGTTGAGCTGCCAGCGCACCCACTGGCCGGGGGCGAGTCGCACTGCCGGAGGCCGTCGCGGCCGGGGCGGCAGGCCGAACAAGGGCTCCACTCGGGGAAGGACCCGCAACCGTCCGTCGGCTTCGCGGAGCTGGACATCGACTGTGCGACGGTCTCCCTGGGTGTCACGCGGCTCAAAGCCATCTCGCTCGTGCATGCGAATCACATGTGCGGAGGCGGCCTCGGTCTGAGGGAGAGCGAAGCCGATCGGGGCCGCGTTCCTGCGCGAGGCGGCCTGCCCTCCTCGGGATTGCTTCGTCCACGATGTACGTATCCACTGGACGGTGATCTCCACGGCTTGCCCCCCGCCGACTCGTCGAGGAGCTCACTCTATGTCCGTGCTCAGGAATCACCGGCCTGTCGAGCAGTCACCGGGTGGACGGACCCGCTGCTCACGAGGGGTTCCTAAGGCGGTGGTCCTCCAGCGGGGCGCCGATGTTCAGGTCCTCGTCGAGCTTGGTGATCAGAGCGGGAGCCAGCGCGGGCGCGTAACGGGAAGCCCATTGTTCGGCGAGGGCGAGGAAACCGTTGAGTTTGTCGTGCGCGGTCTGGAGGAGGTCTGGCAGCTCGGCCAGGGGAAGCTCGATGGGTGCCTTTGCCGGTGGGTCCGTGTCAGGCCACACCCTGGCGAGCGTCCTTTGGCGTTCAACGTGCGCGACGGTGCCATGGCCGAGCCAGAGTTCTTCGCCGTTCATGAGACTGAGCCAGTCGCGCCAGCTCTCCAGGCCGAAGCAGCACCCCGGGGCGATCACCCCGCCGGTCGCGGTGTCCAGCAGGAGGATGCCTCCCGGGGCTATGGCGAGATCGACGCTCAGCAGGCTCTGGATGCGCCGGATGCCGGCCTCGGTGTCCGGTGCCGGGTCGTCGGAGTCGCCTTGGCCGCAGCTGGTCAGGACCGCCATCGCCGTCCCGACTTCCAGCGGTGACATCTGGCCGGAGAGGACCAGAAGACGGTCCGCGCCCGGGGCGGCGGTCGGCCACAGAGCGAAGTCCGCGACATCATAGGTCTCCACGGCGGCATCCATGATCAGCACGGTTCCATTGTCGCTGCTGCCGATTCGGGCGCCCCTCCATTCCTCGCTGGGGTGGAGAGCGCACTCAGAGTAACCGTGACCCCGGTGCGGTCGTCCAGCCGCCCCCGGTGCGATCACCCGCACGCCCGGGTTCGCCGAGGCGGAAGGTCGAACGACTGCGTTCGCCGAGTGAACGCCTCGATGGGATGACGGCGGACACCGGCTGTTCTGTCTCAGGGAATCCATGAGGCAGGACGCCGGTGACCTGTCGCAGCGAAGGCTGAGTGGTTCTCATCGAAGGTTGAGTGGTCCTGTCGCACCCGTATCGCCTGATGCGGGATCAATGCTGCTTCGACTCGATGCCGGGTTCGTGGTGGGCTTCGCTTGGGCCACTCCGGTGCAGGCCAGCACTTCGGTAGTGGTGGCGTTGAGGAAGAGCATGAACGTCCACGACGCGTCGGCGGCGTCAACGCGGCCGATCCGGAGAAGGGCCTCTTCCGCCTGGTCGAGGATGTTGACGGTGGCTGCAAGGGCTTGTGTCTGCTGACCACGCTTCTGGGTGATTCGAAGCCTGGCCCGGTAGATGCGCGTGACCTCGCCGGCGGGGACCAAGCCGTCCCAGAGCACAAAGGTGCCTCCGCTGAGCAGGGCATCGCGTGCTGGTCCACATGCCGTCGTCTGCTCACCGAGCATCGCGGCGAGACCTTCACGCGTCATGCCCCCACCGTCTCCCCAGGCAGTCAGCCTTAAATGATCACTCAACCTTCGATGAGAAAACCTAGCGGTCATTATCCTTCGCTGACAGTGCTCAGCCTTCGCTGCGACAGGTCAACCGGCCCGCCCGGGCATGACCGAGCCGCACCGATGTACTAGAGTTATCTCGACATCGAGATATCTGCCGAAGACGTGCCGCAGCCGCCACTCGGTAAGGGTTGCCTAACTAAGCCCTACCTTAGCGGATCGCTGAGAAGCCGTGGCGGCAGCATGGACGAGTACGTGCACATTGATGAAGGAGACTGTCGTGTCGGCGAACAGCTTCGACGCCCGCAGCACGCTGCGCGTGGGCGACGAGTCGTACGAGATCTTCAAGCTGGACAAGGTCGAGGGCTCCGCACGCCTCCCGTACAGCCTGAAGGTGCTGCTGGAGAACCTGCTCCGCACCGAGGACGGCGCGAACATCACCGCCGACCACATCCGGGCGCTCGGCGGCTGGGACTCCCAGGCGCAGCCCAGCCAGGAGATCCAGTTCACGCCGGCCCGCGTGATCATGCAGGACTTCACCGGTGTTCCCTGTGTCGTGGACCTCGCCACCATGCGTGAGGCCGTCAAGGAGCTGGGCGGCGATCCGGCGAAGATCAACCCGCTGGCTCCGGCCGAGCTGGTCATCGATCACTCCGTCATCGCCGACAAGTTCGGCACCAACGACGCCTTCGCGCAGAACGTCGAGCTGGAGTACGGCCGCAACAAGGAGCGCTACCAGTTCCTGCGCTGGGGCCAGACCGCCTTCGACGAGTTCAAGGTCGTCCCGCCGGGCACCGGCATCGTCCACCAGGTGAACATCGAGCACCTGGCCCGTACCGTCATGGTCCGGGGCGGACAGGCGTACCCGGACACCCTGGTCGGCACCGACTCGCACACCACCATGGTCAACGGCCTCGGTGTGCTCGGCTGGGGCGTCGGCGGCATCGAGGCCGAGGCCGCCATGCTCGGCCAGCCGGTCTCCATGCTCATCCCGCGTGTCGTCGGCTTCAAGCTGACCGGTGAGCTGACCCCCGGCACCACCGCCACCGACCTGGTGCTCACCATCACCGAGATGCTGCGCAAGCACGGCGTCGTCGGCAAGTTCGTGGAGTTCTACGGCGAGGGCGTCGCCGCCACCTCGCTCGCCAACCGCGCCACCATCGGCAACATGTCGCCCGAGTTCGGCTCCACCGCCGCGATCTTCCCGATCGACGACGAGACGCTGAAGTACCTCCGGCTCACCGGCCGCTCCGAGCAGCAGGTCGCGCTGGTCGAGGCGTACGCCAAGGAGCAGGGCCTCTGGCTCGACCCGGCCGCCGAGCCCGACTTCTCCGAGAAGCTGGAGCTGGACCTCGCCACCGTCGTCCCCTCCATCGCCGGCCCGAAGCGCCCGCAGGACCGTATCGTCCTCGCCAACGCCGCCGAGCAGTTCGCGCAGGACGTGCGGAACTACGTCGAGGACGACGAGGAGGCGGGCAAGGAGTCCTTCCCGGCCTCCGACGCCCCGGCCTCGGCCAATGGAGTGCCGTCGCGTCCGACCACCGTCACCGCCCCCGACGGCTCGACGTACGAGATCGACCACGGCGCGGTCACCGTCGCCGCGATCACCTCCTGCACCAACACCTCGAACCCGTATGTCATGGTCGCCGCCGCGCTGGTGGCCAAGAAGGCGGTCGAGAAGGGCCTGACCCGCAAGCCGTGGGTGAAGACGACCCTGTCGCCCGGCTCGAAGGTCGTCACCGACTACTTCGACAAGGCGGGGCTCACCCCCTACCTCGACAAGGTCGGCTTCAACCTGGTCGGCTACGGCTGCACCACCTGCATCGGCAACTCCGGCCCGCTGCCGGAGGAGGTCTCCAAGGCCGTCAACGAGCACGACCTGGCCGTGACCTCGGTGCTCTCCGGCAACCGTAACTTCGAGGGCCGGATCAACCCCGACGTCAAGATGAACTACCTGGCCTCCCCGCCGCTGGTCGTCGCCTACGCCCTCGCGGGCTCCATGAAGGTGGACATCACCCGCGACGCGCTCGGCATCGACACCGAGGGCAAGCCGGTCTACCTCCAGGACATCTGGCCCTCCGAGGCCGAGGTGAACGACGTCGTCGCCAACGCGATCGGCGAGGACATGTTCAACAAGTCCTACCAGGACGTCTTCGCGGGCGACGCCCAGTGGCAGGCGCTGCCGATCCCGACCGGCAACACCTTCGAGTAGGACGCCGAGTCCACCTATGGCCGCAAGCCCCCTTACTTCGAGGGCATGCAGATGGAGACCACCCCGGTCACCGACATCGCGGGCGCGCGGGTGCTGGCCAAGCTGGGCGACTCGGTCACCACCGACCACATCTCCCCGGCCGGTGCGATCAAGGCCGACACCCCGGCCGGCAAGTACCTCACGGAGCACGGCGTCGAGCGCCGTGACTTCAACTCCTACGGCTCCCGCCGTGGCAACCACGAGGTCATGATCCGGGGCACCTTCGCCAACATCCGGCTGCGCAACCAGATCGCGCCGGGCACCGAGGGCGGCTTCACGCGCGACTTCACGCAGCAGGACGGCCCCGTGTCGTTCATCTACGACGCCTCGCGCAACTACATCGAGCAGGGCATCCCGCTGGTGATCCTCGCGGGCAAGGAGTACGGCTCCGGCTCGTCCCGCGACTGGGCCGCCAAGGGCACCGCGCTGCTGGGCGTCAAGGCTGTCGTCGCCGAGTCGTACGAGCGCATCCACCGCTCGAACCTCATCGGCATGGGCGTGCTGCCGCTCCAGTTCCCGGAGGGCGCGTCCGCCGAGGCCCTCGGTCTGACCGGCGAGGAGACCTTCGCCGTCTCCGGTGTCACCGAGCTCAACGACGGCACCACGCCGCGTACGGTCAAGGTCACCACCGACACCGGTGTGGAGTTCGACGCGGTCGTCCGCATCGACACCCCCGGTGAGGCGGACTACTACCGCAACGGCGGCATCATGCAGTACGTCCTGCGGAGCCTCATCCGCAAGTAAGGGACGGCAGGAAAAGGGCCGCACCCCCCGCTCGCGCGGAGGGTGCGGCCCTTCCCTCTGCCCTCAGGAGAGCAGTTCGATCTCCGCCAGCGTCCCCGTGCCCGCCGGGGTGAGCCGGTAGCGGTCGTACGCGCCGGGGCTCGCCACCGAGAAGACCCGGGTCTGCCGGTCCCAGGCGAAACCCTCCCCGGAGCGCCGGTCCAGCTCCCGCCAGGTGGCTCCGCCGTCGTCCGAGCCTTCGAGCACCCAGCCGTCCGGGGCCTGCGCGCGGTCCGCCGAGGTCAGGGTGTACTGCACCGCCCGGGTCCGCGACGGCACCGGCAGCTCGGCCGCCCCGGTCCGCTGGGAGGTGGCGGAGGTGTCGTCGAACAGCGGGCCCTCGCCGTCGATCACGTCCCGGCGCGGCCGGGGAACCCGGTCGTCCTCGGTGATGGAGACCGGGGCCGCCCGCTCGCCCGTGCCCCAGGCCGAGGGCCTCGGCCCCATCGCGAACTCCAGGACGCCGCCGCGCGCGAGCACCGAGTGCGGCAGCGCGGTGGAGTTCCAGGGCTTGCCGTTCACCCGCAGCCCCTGGACGTAGATGTTCTCCGCGCTGTTCTCCGGGGCCTTCACCACCAGGGTCCGGCCGCTGTCCAGCCGGACCGTCGCCTTGGTGAAGAGCGGTGAGCCCACCGCGTACTCCCCGCTGCCCATCACCAGCGGGTAGAAGCCGAGCGCCGAGAACAGCCACCAGGCCGACTGCTCGCCGTTGTCCTCGTCGCCGTGGTAGCCCTGGCCGATCTCGCTGCCGGTGTAGAGCCGGGAGAGCACCTCGCGCACCTTCTCCTGGGTCTTCCAGGGCCGGGAGGCCGCGTTGTACATATACGTGACGTGATGGGCGACCTGGTTGGAGTGGCCGTACATGCCCATCCGCACATCCCGGGCCTCGGTCATCTCATGGATGACCCCGCCGTAGGAGCCGGCGAACTCGGGGGAGGCCGTCTCGGGAGTGGCGAAGTAGGCGTCGAGCTTCTCGCCGAGCCCGGACCGTCCGCCGTAGAGGTTGGCGAGCCCCCGGCTGTCCTGCGGCGCGGTGAAGGCGTACCCCCAGCCGTTGGTCTCGGTGTAGTCGTAGCCCCACACCCTCGGGTCGTACTTCTCGCTGGGGACGCGCCACTGGCCCTGAGGGTCGCGGCCCTCGAAGCAGCCTGCCCAGGAGTCGAAGAGGGCGGCATAGCCCCGGGCCCGGTTGCGGAAGTACTCCGACTCCTCCCGGTAGCGCTCCTTCCCGGTCTTCTTGTGCAGCGCCCGGCCCATCTCCGACAGTCCGTAGTCGTTGAGATACCCCTCCAGCGACCAGGAGAGGCCCTCATGGGTCCGGGTGGAGGCATAGCCGGTGAAGGGCGAGGTCTCCATGCCCTTGCGGCCCACCCCCGAGGACGGCGGGACGACGGTCGCGTTCTTCAGCGCGGCGTCGTAGGCGGCCTCGGCGTCGAAGCGGACGCCCTTGACATGGGCGTCGGCGAACGCGACGTCGGAGCTGGTGCCGGTCATCAGATCGGCGTAGCCGGGCGAGGACCAGCGGGAGATCCAGCCGCCGTCCTTGTACTGCTGGACGAAGCCGTCGACCAGCTCGCCCGCCTTCCGCGGGGTGAGGAAGGAGTACGCGGGCCACGTGGTGCGGTAGGTGTCCCAGAAGCCGTTGTTGACGTACACCCGGCCGTCGACGATCTTCGCTCCGGTCTCGGTCGGGGTGTCGGGTCCGGTCATCGGGGAGAAGGGGCTGGCGTAGCGGTACTCGGGCCGCCGGACGGTGCCGGTGTTCTCGAAGCCGGAGTTGGGATAGAGATAGAGCCGGTAGAGATTCGAGTAGAGCGTGACCAGCTGGTCATGGGTGGCGCCCTCGACCTCCACCCGGCCCAGCAGCTCCTCCCAGGCGTCCTGCGCCCGGTCCTTCACCTCGTCGAAGCCGGTGCCCTCGGGGATCTCCTGGGCGAGATTCCGCCTGGCCTGCTCGACGCTGATGAGGGAGGTCGCGATGCGCAGGGTGACCGTACGGTCCGATCCGGCGTCGAAGCGGAGACGGCCGCTGACCCCGTCCGCGCCGGAGCCGGTGACGGGGGCGTCGAAGACGCCGTGGACGAAGAGCCGGGTGGCGCCCGTGGACAGCCCGCTCTTGACGTCGGAGAAGCCGGTGAACGAGCGGGTGGCGGGGTCGAGGGTGAGCCCGCCCTCCTTGGTGACGTTGTCGAAGACCACGGAGGCGGCGTCGCCGGGGTAGCGGAACCGCATCATCGCCGCGTGGTCGGTCGGGGTCAGCTCGGCCCGCAGCCCGTTCTCGAAGGTGACCGCGTAATGGTGCGGGCGGGCGGTCTCCCGCTCGTGCCGGAAGGGCAGGGCCCGCTTGACCCGGTCGGTCTCGGGGACGTCCGCCGCCGACGGCATGATCTGGAAGGTCTGCCGGTCGCCCATCCAGGGGCTCGGCTCATGGCTGGCCGCGAACGCCTGCACGGCCGGCAGATTGTTCGCGTCGTTGCCCCGGGAGTACTCGTAGATCCAGCTCTTGGACGCCGCGTTGGTCACCGGGGTCCAGAAGTTGAAGCCATGCGGAACGGCGGTCGCGGGGAAGGTGTTGCCCCGGGAGAACGCGCCGCTGGAGTTGGTGCCCCGGGTGGTCGAGACATAGTCGGCGGGGTCGTCGTACCGCCGCTCGGGCGCCTTCGGCCGCAGCGCGATGTCGTCGATCCACCCCTGGAACTTCGCCGGGCCGCGGGCCGAGTCGTACGCCACCACGATCCGGTCGACGGTCCGGCCCGCGGCGACCGAGCCCACGGCGGAGTCCACCTGGTTCCACTGATTGACGTAGAGCCGCTTGGCGTCGGCCTGCCCCTGGGGGGTGAGCGGCCCGCCATGGGCGTCGGCGGCCCCCAGCTCGCTGAGCGACGAGCCGTCGGTGAAGACGAGATCCACCGATACATGAGTGGCCGGATACCGTAGATCGGTCTCCGGGAGCGAGGGGAAGATCCGGTACGACAGCTCGGTGTTCCGGCGTACGTCGACATCGACGTCGAAGACCTTGTTGTACGAGTAGGCCCGGCCGTCCGGCTTATGGGCGCCGGCGTAGCGCAGCGCCCGGACGCCGGTGAACCCGGCGCCGGCCTTGGCGGTGGGGGAGCCGGCGGGGCCGCGGTCGACCAGGGTGCGCATGGATTCGGGGGCGGGGGGCGCGGCGCTGCCGTCGGAGAACTGCACATCGGCGAGCTGGGTGAGCCCTGCTCCGTTGTTACGGGTGATTTCCAGCCGGTAATGCGCGTACGGAGCCACCGCCGCGGGGTCGCCGATGTCGAAGGTCCTGGTCTGGAAGCGCTTGTCGAAGGCGAAGTCGGTGCGGGTGTCGAGGGCCTTCCACTCCTTGCCGTCCGTGGAGCCTTTAAAGGTCCAGTCCTTTGGATCCCGGATATCGGCGTCATTCGCCGATGTCAGGGCATAGGAGGCGATCTTGACCGGAGAGCCGGTGTCGAACTCGATCCATGAGGTGGCCGCGAATTCCAGCCACTTGGTCTGGGGATCGAGATCGATCAGGTTCTCTTTGACCTCGCCCGCACCGGTGTTTTCGCCGCTGGCGCGTACCTCTATCACCTTGTCGGTGATATTGCCCGGTATTCCGCTGGAGAAGCCGCCATCGACTCCGGACGACCGTTTGCGGCCATCCGCTCCGACATCAACGGTATTGCGCCAGTCCGGCTGTTCGTCGTCCGCCTCGAAGGACGAGGCGAATTCCCGCTGTGCCGGGGCGGCGGGGGCGGCGCCGGGCGGGGTCAGGGCGACGGCCGCCGAGGGCGCCGTCACCACGAGCAGTGTGGCGGCAACAGCCAGGGCAGCGGCCCGAGTTGGGCTGCGCCGGGGTCTTCCGGTTCTCTGCTGAACTCTGGGTCCGGCCATCACGGTCCTGTCCTCCCGGGGGGAAGCCGTGTCAGACAACGTTGTCACTGCGATAAGCAGGCTCCAGTAGGTGGGCAAGGGCCAGGCGATGTCAAGACATTGATGGCACGTCACGGCCGGAATCATCTGTTCTGGCGAGAATGGCGTGGTCGAATGAGTACGCACAGTGCTGAAATAGCGGCGAGGTCTCAACTCGGGAAAGACTGCCGCCCAACCATGCTTTCGATCTTGCTCCCTTGACGCCGAGTGGACTATACCTGTCGGCACCCGCCCCGCTGTTGCACACAGCGCGGCGGATCAGGGGGAACAAGGAGACGGCCGGTGATGTGTGTATTCACCGCTGCCCGCGCCCTGTTCTCACCCGAAGAGTGTGCATGATCCAGGCTTCACTGATTTTCCCTCGGGAAAACACAGCAACTGACCGCGGTAACGGGGCCCCTCGCCGACGGCGAGACTGACGGGCGACCGGTTCACCGCCTGAGTCCTGATGAAGGCGAGGACTTGAGCATGGGATCCACCTCCGCCCACGACAATGAGGGTCTCGGCCGTCGTAATCTGATCAAGCGCTCCGCGGCGCTCGGTCTGATCGCCGTCCCGACCATGGGCTTTCTGTCGGCTTGCGCCACCGGCGGCGACGGCGGCGACGACAAGAAGACCGACGCCCCCAAGGGCGAGACCTCGGAGAAGAACCCTCTCGGCGTCAAGAACGGCGTGGCTCTGGAGGCGTTCATCTTCAAGGGCGGCCTCGGCGACCAGTACGCCAAGGACGCGGAAGCCGACTTCAAGGCGACCTACAAGGCCGAGGTGAAGCACACCGGCACCCAGGAGGTCGGCCCGAAGCTCACCCCGCGCTTCGCGGGCGGCAACCCGCCGGACGTCATCGACAACTCCGGCGCCGGTCACCTGGACATGAACAAGCTGTCCAGCCAGGGCCAGTTGCAGGATCTCGCCGAGCTGCTCGACGCCCCCTCGCTGGACGACCCGGCCAAGAAGGTCCGGGACATCATCCACCCCAGCACGCTGGAGAAGGGCAAGCACGGCGACGTCTTCGACGTGCTGTACTACGCCTTCACCATCTACGGCACCTGGTACTCCCAGAAGCTGCTGGACGACAAGGGCTGGACCTACCCCAAGACCCTCGACGAGATGGTCACGCTCTGCGGCGAGATCAAGAAGGAGGGCATCGCGCCCTGGACGTACGCGGGCAAGTACCCGTACTACGTCCACTTCAACCTCTTCGCGCAGATCGCCAAGATCGGCGGCATGGACGCCTGGATGGCGATCGACAACCTGCAGCCCAACGCCTGGACCGGCAACGACGCGGTCAAGGAGGTCGTCGAGCACTACGAGGAGCTCGCGGCCAAGAAGTACTTCCTGGAGGGCAGCCAGGGCCTGACCCACATCCAGTCGCAGACCGCCTGGAACAAGCGGAAGGCCGTCTTCATCCCCAACGGCTCCTGGGTGGAGAACGAGGCCGCCCCCACCACCCCGAAGGACTTCGGGATGGCCGTCGGCGCCCTCTTCGACGGCAGCGGCGACAAGCACCCGCACGGCACCCTGCGCGCCGAGCCCAGCGAGCCGTACATCGTCGCCAGCAAGGGCAAGAACCCGCGCGGCGGCATGGAGCTGCTCCGCATCATGCTCTCGAAGGAGCACGCCCAGAACTTCGCCACCAAGGTCAAGTCGCTGACCTGTGTGGTGGACGCGCCCGAGGGCATGACCCTCTCCCCGGGTCTCGCCTCCGCGAACAAGGTCTTCAAGGAAGCCGGCGAGAATCTCCTCAGCCTCCAGCTCCAGGAGTGGTACCCCGCGCTCACCGACGAGAAGCTCGGCGGTCTGACCGGCCAGCTGCTCACCGGTGAGCTCAAGGCCGCCGAGTGGATCAAGAAGGCCCAGGCCGAGGCGGACAAGGTCGCCAAGGACGACTCCGTCACCAAGTTCCAGCGCACCAGCTGACAGCGGCGCGGAGTCCATCCTAGGAAGAGGGGAAGGCCGGGAAGCATATGCAACACGGCAAATACCGATTCATCGCGGGCTTCCTGGCCCTGCCTTTGATCATCTACGCGATCTTCGTCATATCGCCGTTCGTCCAGGCCTTCCAGATCTCGATGACCGACTGGTCCGGGCTGGTCGGCACCGCCGAGTTCATCGGGCTCGACAACTTCCAGCGGCTCTGGGAGAGCGACGACTTCTGGAACGCCCTGCGCCACAACGTCTATATGCTGGCGATCGTCCCGGTGGTCACCCTCGCGCTCGGGCTGTTCTTCGCCTTCATGCTCAACGTCGGCGGCAAGCGCCGGAAGAACGAAGTGGTCACGGGCGTGGCCGGGTCGAAGTTCTACAAGTTCGTCTTCTTCTTCCCCCAGGTCATCTCCATCGCCATCGTCGCGGTGATCTGGTCCAACATCTACAACCCCGACCCGGCCGACGGCATGCTCAACTCGCTGCTCGGCGCGATCGGTCTCGACGGCCTCCAGAACGCCTGGCTCGGCGAGAAGAGTCTCGCGCTCTGGTGCATCAGCGCGGTCATGGTCTGGGGCCATGTCGGCTTCTATGTGGTGCTGTTCTCCGCGGCCATGGCCTCCATACCGCGGGACATCTACGAAGCGGCGCTGCTGGACGGGGCCAACCGGTTCCACACCTTCTTCAAGATCACCCTCCCGCTGCTGTGGGACACGGTGCAGACCGGCTGGGTGTACATGGGCATCATCGCCCTGGACGCCTTCGCCCTGGTCCAGATCATGTCGGTGAACAACGGCGGACCGGACGGCGCGACCGATGTGATGCCGCTGAGGCTCTATCAGACGGCATTCCGGGACAGCCAGTTCGGCTACGCCTCCGCGATGGGAATCGCGATGCTCATTGTCACGATGACGTTCGCACTGCTCACCATGCGCTTCGCGCGGCGTGAGCGGATCGAGTTCTAGGGGTACGGCGGATGACGACCGAAGAGATCGACACGGTGGCGAAGGCGGCGGCTGCTCCCGCCGGGACCACCGGTGCGAACGGCCCGGCCACGACCCGGATCCGCACGGAGGGCGGGGTGCTGAACGTCTTCTCGCACGGCATTCTCGTCCTCTGGGCCCTGATGGTCGGAGTGCCCCTGCTCTGGGTGCTGTGGAGCGCCTTCAAGGACAGCAACGGCATTCTGTCCGACCCCTGGGGACTGCCGACCAGCCTGCGCTGGGAGAACTGGGCCAACGCGTGGAACGACGCGAACATGGGCCAGTACTTCATCAACACCGTCATCGTGGTGGGCGGTTCGGTCATCGGCACCATGGTGCTGGGCTCCATGGCCGCCTATGTGCTGGCCCGCTTCACCTTCCCCGGGAACAGGTTTATCTACTATCTGTTCGTGGCGGGCATGTCCTTCCCCGTCTTCATGCTGGTGATCCCGCTCTTCTTCGTCCTGCGGGACTTCCCGGGCAGCCCGCTGCTGGCGACGTACCACGGGCTGATCCTGGTCTATATCGCCTACTCGCTGCCGTTCACCGTCTTCTTCATGACCTCGTTCTTCCGCACCCTGCCGAATTCCGTGGCGGAGGCGGCGATGATCGACGGGGCTTCGCACACCCGGACGTTCTTCCAGGTGATGCTGCCGATGGCCAAGCCCGGTCTGATCAGCATCGGCATCTTCAACTTCCTGGGCCAGTGGAATCAGTATCTGCTGCCGATGGTGCTCAACCAGCAGGAGGAGAAGTACGTACTCACCCAGGGCCTGGCGATGATCGCGCTCCAGCAGGGCTATGAGAACGACTGGGGAGCGCTGATGGCGGGCATGATGATCGCGATGCTCCCGGTGCTGGTGGTCTACGCGATCTTCCAGCGGCAGGTGCAGTCCGGTCTGACGGCGGGCGCGATCAAGTAGCGCGGCTCCTCGGCGCGGATGCCCGTGCGGGGTGCGCCCCCCGGCGCGGATGCCCGCACCCGGACGACACGGCCTCCGGTGGAGCTCTTCACCGGAGGCCGTGGCATGCCCGGGCACGGGGGCTCTTGACGGGACAACCCCCGGCCGGTGACCTTGGGCTTCACATGTTGGAGCAATGCCGGGGGCCACCAGTCGGGCTCCCCGGCCGGAGCCGGGCCGTCGCGCCGGGCGCCGGGGCGGGAGTGGATGGGCAGATGCAGACTCCGGGATCGCAGACCTCGCTGCACCGGGCGAATCTGGAGCGGGTCGTCCGGGCCGTGCGCATGGCCGGCTCGCTCACCCAGGCCGAGATCGCGCGGGGCACCGGACTGTCGGCGGCCACCGTCTCCAACATCGTCCGCGAGCTGAAGGAGAGCGGCACCGTCGAGGTCACCCCGACCTCCGCGGGCGGTCGCCGGGCCCGCAGCATCTCGCTGAGCGCGGCGGCGGGCATGGTGGTCGGAGTCGACTTCGGCCACACCCATCTGCGGGTCGCGGTCGCCGACCTCGCCCACCGGGTGGTGGCCGAGGACTGTGAGCCGCTCGATGTGGACGCCTCGGCGCGGGAGGGGTTCGACCGGGCCGAGAAGCTGGTCAACCGGCTGATCGCACAGAGCGGCATCGGCCCGGAGAAGGTGATCGGCGTGGGACTGGGCGTCCCGGGACCCATCGACGCGGAGTCCGGCGTCCTCGGCGCCACCTCGATGCTGCCGGGGTGGACCGGGACCAACCCCAGCGAGGAGATGGCCGGACGGCTCGGCGTCCCCGTCCATGTCGACAACGATGCCAACCTCGGTGCGCTGGGCGAACTCGTCTGGGGCGGCGGCCGGGGCGTACGCGATCTCGCCTACATCAAGGTCGCCGCGGGGGTCGGCGCCGGTCTGGTGATCGGCGGCCGGGTCTTCCGGGGACCCGGCGGCACGGCGGGCGAGATCGGGCACATCACGCTGGACGAGTCCGGGCCGGTCTGCCGCTGCGGCAACCGCGGCTGCCTGGAGACCTTCGCCGCCGCCCGCTACGTTCTTCCGCTGCTGAGGACGGTCCACGGCCCCGATCTCACGATGGAGCGCATGACCCGGCTCGCCCGCGAGGGGGATCCGGGCTGCCGCCGGGTGATCGCCGATGTGGGCCGCCACATCGGCAGCGCGGTCGCCTCGCTCTGCAATCTGCTCAACCCCAGCCGGGTGCTGCTCGGCGGAGACCTCGCCGACGCCGGTGAGCTGGTGCTCGCGCCCGTCCGCGACGCGCTGGCCCGGTACGCCATCCCCAGCGCCGCCGCCCGGGTCTCGGTGGCCGCAGGCTCGCTCGGACCGCGCGCCGAGGTCCTGGGCGCGCTGGCCCTGGTGCTCAGCGAGATGGGCGACGCCGCTCTGCTCGACGGAGTGCCCCGGCCCGATGGGGCCTTGCTCGGCGGAGTGCCCCGGCCCGATGCGGCCTTGCCCGGCGGAGTGTCCCGGCCCGGCGGCGCCGTCCGGTCCGATGCGGCCTTGCCCGACGGCGCCGCCCGGCCCGATGCCGCCCTGTCCGGGAGAGCCGCCCCGCTCGACGAGTCCCCTCGCGGACCCCGGCCGGAGGCGACCGCCGCCTTCACTTAGAGAACGCATGGCACCGTTGTCATCTCGTTAAGGATCTACTCCTTGACCCCGTCTCCGGGGCCGAGTTGACTGCCAGCCACCTCGGCCGCGACGTCGCGGCCCCGTCAGGGAGGTTCCACGGATGAACGCACATCTGCGTCGGGCGGCCACCGCCGCTGCCGCCACCGTGATGGCCGTCTCGCTCGCGGCCTGCGGCAGCGCCAAGGAGTCCGGCGACAAGGCGAGGAAGACGGACGGCGCCGCCAAGGGGAATGAGATCAAGGTCGGTCTGCTGCTCCCGGAGAACCAGACCGCGCGCTACGAGAAGTTCGACATGCCGCTCATCAAGAAGAAGATCAGCGAACTCACCGACGGCAAGGGCGAGGTCGTCTACGTCAACGCCAAGCAGGACGCCACGCTCCAGACCCAGCAGGTCGAAACGATGATCACCAACAAGGTCGACGCGCTGATCCTCGACGCGGTCGACTCCAAGGCCATCGCGAGCGCCGTGAAGAAGGCCAAGGACGCCGGGATCCCCGTCGTCGCCTTCGACCGCCTCGCCGAGGGCCCGATCGACGGATACACCTCCTTCGACAACGAGGAGGTCGGCCGCGTCCAGGGCGAGGCGCTGCTCACCGCTCTCGGCGAGAAGGCCGGCGACGGGCAGATCGTGATGATGAACGGCTCCATCACCGACCCCAACGCCGCGCTCTACAAGCGCGGTTCGCACTCCGTGCTCGACGGCAAGGTGAAGATCGGCAAGGAGTACGACACCAAGGAGTGGAAGCCGGAGAACGCCAACGCGAACATGGAGGCGGCGATCGCGGCGCTCGGCAAGGACGAGATCATCGGGGTCTACTCCGCCAACGACGGCATGGCGGGCGGCGTCATCACCGCTCTGAAGGCCGCGGGCCTCGGCAAACTGCCGCCCGTCACCGGCCAGGACGCCGAGCTCGCCGCCGTACAGCGCATCGTGGCGGGGGAGCAGTACGCCAGCGTCTACAAGCCCTACTCCGGCGAGGCCGACGCGGCGGCCGAGATGGCGGTCGCGCTCGCCCGGGGCGAGAAGCTCGCCTCGGTGGCCGAGGACACGGTGGACAGCCCGACGACGAAGGGCGTGCCGGCGGTGTTGGTCCCGGTGGTCTCGCTGACCAAGGACAACATCGCGGACACGGTCGTCAAGGACGGGATCTACACCGTCCAGGAGATCTGCACGGCCAAGTACCGGGCGGCCTGCGACAAGCTCGGTCTGAAGTAGCCCCGGTCCCACCCGGTCCCGCACCGCCGGCGGGGCGCGGGCCGTGACCCGCCGGCGGTACGGGACCGGGCGGGACCGCACCCGCTGTCCGCACCGCCGAATGTCCAGCCCCGTGCCCCACCCCGGCGCGGGCGTCTCCCGCCCGGCCCGTTCAGGCGGCGAAGGAGTTGGTTCACATGTCCGCTGCGCCCGTGCTGGCGCTGCGAGGGGTCTCCAAGCGGTTCGGCGCCGTCCAGGCGCTCACCGATGTCGAGCTGGAGATCCATGCCTCGGAGGTGGTCGCCCTCGTCGGCGACAACGGCGCCGGGAAGTCCACCCTGGTCAAGACGATCGCCGGAGTCCACCCCATCGACAACGGTGTCATCGAGTGGGACGGCCTGCCCGTCACGGTCAGCAGACCCCACGACGCCCAGAACCTGGGCATCGCGACCGTCTACCAGGACCTCGCCCTCTGCGACAACATCGACGTCGTCGGCAATCTCTTCCTCGGCCGGGAGCTCCGCAGACGCGGCATTCTCGACGAGGTGGAGATGGAACGCCGCGCCCGCGAGCTCCTCGACACCCTCTCCATCCGCATCCCCAGCGTCCGCATCCCGATCGCCTCGCTCTCCGGCGGCCAGCGCCAGACGGTCGCCATAGCCCGCTCCATGCTCGGCGAGCCCCGGCTCGTCATCCTCGACGAACCCACCGCCGCCCTCGGCGTCGAACAGACCGCCCAGGTCCTCGATCTGGTCGAGCGGCTGCGCGAACGCGGCCACGCCGTCCTTCTCATCAGCCACAGCATGGCGGACGTCAAGGCGGTCGCCGACCGGGTCGCGGTACTGCGCCTCGGCCGCAACAACGGATTCTTCGACGTCGGGGACACCTCGCAGGAAGACATCATCTCCGCCATCACCGGCGCCACGGACAATGCCGTGACCCGCCGGGCGGCGCGCACCGCGGAGGGCCGGCAGTGAAACCGCGTGTCAACGTCAACAAGAATGCCGTGAACCTCCGCAAGGCCGCAGCCGGCGGCCGGCCAGCTGGCGCGGACGCCCCGGCCGACGGCACGCCCCTGGCGGACCCGGAGGCCGCCGACGCCGCCGTCACCGCCGTCGATCCCCGGCTGCTGGTGCGGGAGCGGGGACTGGCCGGCTATCTCTCCGAATTCCGGCGCAGACTGGCCGCCGGCGAGCTGGGCTCCCTCCCGGTCGTCGTCGGCCTGATCGTCATCTGCGCCGCCTTCCAGGGCCTGAACTCCAACTTCCTCTCCGCCGAGAACCTCAGCAACATCGCCGTCGCCATGGTCGGCACCGGAATGATGGCCATCGGCATCATCTTCGTGCTGCTCCTCGGTGAGATCGATCTCTCGGTCGGCGCGGTGAGCGGGGTCTCCGGCGCCATCGTGGCGATCCTGAGCGTCACCCACGGAGTCGACGAATGGCTCGCCGTTCTCGCCGCCGTCGCGGGCGGCGCGGTCATCGGCGCGCTCCACGGTTTCTTCTTCGCCGTGATCGGCGCCCCCGCCTTCGCCGTCACCCTGGCCGGGCTGCTCTTCTGGCAGGGCCTCATGCTCCAGCTCCTCGGCTCCAGCGGCACCATCAACCTGGACAGCGAAGGACTGGTCGGCAAGCTGAACACCCACTACTTCAGCGATATCGCCGCCGCCTACGGTCTCGCCGCTCTCGCGGTGGCCGCCTTCCTCCTCAGTGGGCTGCTCGACAGCCGCCGCCGAGCCGCCGCCGGCATCCCCTTCCGGCCGTTCGCCGACACCCTGCTGCGTACGGCCGGACTCGCGGTGGTCGCGTTCGCCGCGGCCTATGTGTTCAACCAGTACAAGGGACTGCCGCTGGCGCTGGTCCTCTTCCTCGCCGCCCTGGTGATCACCGATCTGGTGCTCCGCCGCACCGCGTACGGCCGCAAGGTCGTCGCCCTCGGCGGCAGCGTCGAGGCCGCCCGCCGGGCCGGCATCGACGTCACGGCGGTCCGCATCTCGGTCTTCGCGATCGCGGGCGGCTTCGCCGCCGTCGGCGGTCTCTTCATGGCCTCCAAGATCGCGGCGGCCAATCAGAGCGCGGGCAGCGGCGAACTGCTGATGAATGTGATCGCGGCGGCCGTCATCGGCGGCACCAGCCTCTTCGGCGGACGCGGCCGGACCTGGAACGCCCTGCTCGGGGTGATGGTCATCGTCTCCATCCAGTACGGACTGGCGCTGGAGGGCATCAAGTCCCCGGTGCAGTTCATGATCACCGGTGGTGTGCTGCTCGCCACCGTCGTCATCGACTCGATCACCCGCAGAACCCAGAAGACCGCAGGTCGCGCCTAGGAAACGGGGGAGAGCGCCCGGCGCCCCCGCCAGGGGTGCCGGGCATTGTCGCGCATCGCGCGTGTTTTCGTTGGATATCAGCCATTGGCGGGGACGGCTTCGCAAAGCCCGAGGACCATGGTCCGGAACGGAACATTAGACTCATCCAGATCGGCACGCTCGACCAGCTCAATACACCCAGCTCAATACGCAAGGAGGCACGGGTGGCACTGCTTACCCGTATCAGGGGACCGCGCGATCTGGACCGGCTCAGCCCGGAGCAGCTGGATCAGCTGGCCGCGGAGATCCGGACCTTCCTCGTCGACGCCGTCTCCAAGACCGGAGGTCACCTCGGCCCCAACCTCGGTGTGGTCGAGCTGACCATCGCCCTGCACCGGGTGTTCGACTCCCCGAAGGACCGGGTCCTCTGGGACACCGGCCACCAGAGCTATGTGCACAAGCTGCTCACCGGCCGCCAGGACTTCTCCCGGCTCAAGATGAAGGGCGGCCTCTCCGGCTACCCGGCGCGCGCCGAGTCCGATCACGACTGCATCGAGAACTCCCACGCCTCCACCGTCCTCGGCTGGGCGGACGGCCTCGCCAAGGCCAATCAGGTCCTGGCGAAGGACGACCATGTCGTGGCGGTCATCGGTGACGGCGCGCTCACGGGCGGTATGGCCTGGGAGGCGCTGAACAACATCGCCGCCGCCAAGGACCGCCCGCTGGTGATCGTGGTCAACGACAACGAGCGCTCCTACGCGCCGACGATCGGCGGCCTCGCCAACCACCTCGCCACCCTGCGCACCACCGACGGCTACGAGCGCTTCCTCGCCCGCGGCAAGGACATCCTCGGCCGCACCCCCGTCGTCGGGAAGCCGCTGTACGAGACCCTCCACGGCGCCAAGAAGGGCCTCAAGGACTTCATCGCCCCCCAGGGCATGTTCGAGGACCTCGGGCTGAAGTACGTCGGGCCCATCGACGGCCATGACATCGAGGCCCTGGAGTCCGCGCTCGCCCGCGCCAAGCGGTTCGGCGGGCCCGTGATCGTCCACTGCCTCACCGAGAAGGGCCGCGGCTACCAGCCCGCCCTCCAGGACGAGGCCGACCGCTTCCACGCCGTCGGCAAGATCCACCCCGACACCGGTCTGCCGATCGCCAGCTCCGGCCTCGACTGGACCTCCGTCTTCGGCGAGGAGATGGTCAAGCTCGGCGAGGAGCGCGAGGACATCGTCGCGATCACGGCGGCCATGCTCCAGCCCGTGGGCCTCGACCGCTTCGCCAAGGCGTTCCCCGACCGCGTCTACGACGTGGGCATCGCCGAGCAGCACGGCGCGGTCTCCGCCGCCGGCCTCGCCACCGGCGGCGTCCACCCCGTCTTCGCGGTCTACGCCACCTTCCTCAACCGCGCCTTCGACCAGGTGCTGATGGATGTGGCCCTGCACCAGTGCGGAGTGACCTTCGTCCTGGACCGCGCGGGCGTCACCGGCACCGACGGCGCCTCCCACAACGGCATGTGGGACATGTCGATCCTCCAGGTCGTCCCGGGGCTGCGGATCGCGGCCCCGCGCGACGCCGACCAGGTCCGCGCCCAGCTGCGCGAGGCCGTGGTGGTCGACGACGCGCCGACCGTGGTGCGCTTCTCCAAGGGCGCGGTCGGGCCCGCCGTGAAGGCCGTGGGCCGGGTCGGCGGCATGGACGTGCTGCGCCACCCGGACGCCGAGCGGCCCGATGTGCTGCTGGTCTCCGTGGGCGCGCTCGCCCCGATGTGCCTGGAGATCGCCGGGCTCCTCGACCGGCAGGGCATCTCCACCACCGTGGTCGACCCGCGCTGGGTCAAGCCGGTGGACGAGGCGCTCGCCCCGCTCGCCGAGCGGCACCGGGTCGTCGTCACCGTCGAGGACAACAGCAGGGTCGGCGGAGTGGGCTCCACGATCGCCCAGGCGCTGCGCGACGCGGGCGTCGATGTGCCGCTGCGCGACTTCGGCATCCCGCCCCGCTTCCTCGACCACGCCTCCCGCCAGGAGGTGATGGCCGAGATCGGGCTGACCGCGCCGGACATCGCCCGCCAGGTGACCGGTCTGGTGGCCAGGCTGGGCGGCCGGTACGAGAGCGCCGACGAAGAGGCGATCGAGCCGGTACGCGACTGACGCCCGCCCGCCGGGCCCTCGCCGCCCGCCCCGGCGGCGCGGCCCCCTGAGGCACCCCGCCCGAGCGGCAAGGGCCCGGCGAGCACGGAGTCGGCCGGGAGGATCACCCTGGACGGGTGGTCCTCCTGGCCATTCGTGTGAAAACCACTCGTAACGGCAGCCCGCACCACCCGCCGTCCCGATCATGGGGACGACACGTGTGGAGGTGCACCGGTGACCACAGACACAGACCCCCGAGGCCGGGCGGGCGTCTTCAGGACCAAGAGCGTCGAGCAGTCCATCCGCGACACCGAGGAGCCCGAGCACGCGCTCAAACGGTCCCTCTCCGCGCTCGACCTCACGGTCTTCGGCGTCGGCGTCATCATCGGCACCGGCATCTTCGTGCTCACCGGCGCGGTCGCCAAGGAGATCGCCGGCCCCGCGACCGCGCTCGCCTTCGTCGTCGCCGGATTCGTCTGCGGGCTCGCGGCCCTCTGCTACGCGGAGTTCGCCTCCACGGTCCCGGTCGCCGGATCCGCGTACACCTTCGCCTACGCCTCCCTCGGCGAGCTGCCCGCCTGGATCATCGGCTGGGACCTGGTCCTCGAATTCGCCGTCGGCACGGCGGTCGTCGCCGTCGGCTGGTCCGGCTATCTCCGCTCGCTGATGGACAACATCGGCTGGCATCTGCCCGCCGGGATCTCCGGCACCAACTCCGAGACCGGCTTCGGCTTCGACCTGCTGGCCTTTCTGCTGGTCCTGCTGCTCACCGTGATTCTCGTCCTCGGCATGAAGCTCTCCGCCCGGGTCACCACCGTCGTCGTCGCCATCAAGCTGGCCGTGGTGCTGCTCGTCATCGTCGCCGGGTCGTTCTTCATCAAGGCCGCGAACTACAGCCCCTTCATCCCCCCGGCGACCGAGCCGGCCGGCGGATCAGGGCTCCATCAGCCGCTGATCCAGCTGATGTTCGGATACGCGCCGACCACCTTCGGCGTCATGGGCATCTTCACCGCAGCCTCCGTGGTCTTCTTCGCCTTCATCGGCTTCGACGTGGTGGCGACGGCGGCGGAGGAGACCAGGCTGCCGCAGCGGGACATGCCCCGGGGCATCCTGGGCTCGCTGTTCATCTGCACCCTGCTGTACGTCGCGGTCTCCATCGTCGTCACCGGCATGCAGCACTACACCCAGCTCACGGTCGACGCCCCCCTCGCCGACGCCTTCAAGGCGACCGGCCACCCCTGGTACGCGGGCGTCATCAGCTTCGGCGCGGTGATCGGCCTCACCTCGGTCTGCATGATTCTGCTGCTCGGCCAGACCCGGGTGTTCTTCGCGATGAGCCGTGACGGGCTGCTGCCGAGATTCTTCTCCCGGACCCACCCGCACTACCGCACCCCCTACCGGGCCACCGTGCTGCTCGGCGTCGTCATCGCGATCGTCGCGGGCCTCACCAACATCGAGGAGCTCGCGGCGCTGGTGAACATCGGCACCCTCTTCGCCTTCGTCGTCGTCGCGCTCGGCGTCGTCATCCTGCGCCGCACCCGCCCCGATCTGCCGCGCTCCTTCCGCACCCCGCTGGTGCCGCTGCTGCCGATCGTCTCCGTCGCCGCGTCCGTGTGGCTGATGCTCAATCTGCCCACCGAGACCTGGCTGCGCTTCGGCGCGTGGATGGTGCTGGGTGTGGTCGTGTACTTCGTCTACGGCCGCAGCCACAGCCGGCTGGAGCCGGGTGCGG
>NZ_VCLA01000151.1:0-72194 GCF_009600885.1 Streptomyces jumonjinensis | reverse complement strand
CGACCGTGCGCGCGCCCGCGGCCTCGACCCTGCGGCGCAGCTCGCGGTCGGCCGTGACCACCGCGCAGGGCCGGCCCGCGGCCCCGGCCGCCAGCTCCGCGATGAGGTCGTCCCCGCTGCCCCGGGCCTCCGCGATCCGTACGCCGGGCACGGCGGCGACCCCGCGCGCCGCGCCCTCCAGCACCAGCACGATCTCCAGCGGTCCCGGCGCCTCGCGGACGCCGTCGGCCGCGTACCGCGCCAGCCGGTCCCGCAGCCGCTCGGCGGCCCCGCGCCGGTCGCGCCACCAGCCGTCGGGCACGGAGCCGACGACATTCGCGCCGTCGACGATCAGCAGGGTGGTTTCCGGGCTCTGTGCGCTCATCGGCGCCGAGCCTATCGGCGCGGAGCGGAAGGGGCCGTACGGGAGTGTGTCCCGTACGGCCCCTGTGGTGTGCCCGCCGTCGGGCGGGAGCGCCCGTGTTACGCGGGGACGCTCGCCACTCCCGGGGCGAGGAACGGCTTGCCGTTCACCCGCTCGGAGACGCCCTCACGGTCCAGATACGGGGTGATGCCGCCGAGGTGGAAGGGCCAGCCCGCGCCCGTGATCAGACAGAGGTCGACGTCCTGGGCCTCCGCCACGACGCCCTCCGCCAGCATCAGCCCGATCTCCTCGGCCACCGCGTCCAGCACCCGGGCCCGGGTCTGCTCCTCGGTGAGGACCGTGTCGCCCTGCTTGAGGAGGGCGGCGACCTCCGGGTCCAGCTCCGGCCGGCCGGAGTCGTACACATAGAAGCCGCGCTTGCCCGCCTTCACCACCGCGGCCAGGTTCTCCGAGACCGTGAAACGGTCCGGGAAGGCGCGGTGGAGGGTCTCGGAGACATGCAGACCGATGGCGGGGCCCACCAGCTCCAGCAGCACCAGCGGGGACATCGGCAGACCCAGCGGCTCGACGGCCCGCTCGGCCACGTCCACCGGGGTGCCCTCGTCGATGACGTTCTGGATCTCGCCCATGAAGCGGGTCAGGATCCGGTTGACGACGAACGCCGGGGCGTCCTTCACCAGGACGGCGGTCTTCTTGAGCTTCTTCGCCACCGCGAAGGCCGTGGCCAGGGAGGCGTCGTCGGTCCGCTCGCCCCGGACGATCTCCAGCAGCGGCAGGATCGCCACCGGGTTGAAGAAGTGGAAGCCGACGACCCGCTCGGGGTTCTTCAGCTTCGACGCCATCTCGGTGACCGAGAGCGAGGAGGTGTTGGTGGCCAGGACGGCGTGCGCCGGGACGACGGCCTCCACCTCGGCGAACACCTGCTGCTTGACGCCGATCTCCTCGAAGACGGCCTCGATGACGAAGTCGGCGTCGAAGAAGCCCTCCGCCTTGTCCAGCACTCCGGTGACCAGGGCCTTCAGACGATTGGCCTTGTCCTGGTTGATCCGGCCCTTGCCGAGGAGCTTGTCGATCTCGGCGTGGACATAGCCCACGCCCTTGTCGATCCGCTCCTGGTCGATGTCGGTCAGCACCACCGGCACTTCGAGGCGGCGCAGGAACAGCAGCGCCAGCTGGGAGGCCATCAGACCCGCGCCCACCACACCGACCTTGGTCACCGGGCGGGCCAGGCTCCGGTCCGGTGCGCCCGCCGGGCGCTTGCCGCGCTTCTGCACCAGATTGAAGGCGTAGATGCCGCTGCGCAGCTCGCCGCCCATGATCAGATCGGCCAGCGCCCGGTCCTCGGCGTCGAAACCGGCCTGGACGTCGCCGTCCTCGGCGGCGGCGATGATGTCCAGCGCCCGGTAGGCGGCCGGGGCCGCGCCGTGCACCTTGGAGTCGGCGATGAACCTGCCCCGGGCCACGGCCGCGGCCCAGGCGTCACCGCGCTCGATCTCCGCGCGCTCGACGCGGGTCGTGCCATTGAGGACGGCCGCGGTCCACGCCAGCGACTGCTCCAGGAAGTCCGCGCCGTCGAAGATCGCGTCGGCGATCCCGAGGTCGAACACCTGCGCGCCCTTGAGCTGGCGGTTCTGGTTCAGCGAGTTCTCGATGATGACCGTGACGGCCCGGTCCGCGCCGATCAGGTTCGGCAGCAGCGCACAGCCGCCCCAGCCGGGGACCAGACCGAGGAAGACCTCGGGCAGCGAGAAGGCCGGGATGGCCCGGGAGACCGTACGGTACGAGCAGTGCAGGCCGACCTCGACGCCGCCGCCCATCGCCGCGCCGTTGTAGTACGCGAAGGTCGGCACCGCCAGCGCGCTCAGCCGCTTGAAGACGTCGTGGCCGCCCTTGCCGATGGCCAGCGCCTGGTCATGGGTGCGCAGCAGCTCCACACCCTTGAGGTCCGCGCCCACGGCGAAGATGAACGGCTTGCCGGTGAGGCCGACGCCGGTGATCGAGCCCTCGGCCGCCTCCTTCTCCACCTGGTCGATCGCCGCGTTCAGACGGGCCAGCGACTGGGGGCCGAAGGTGGTCGGCTTGGTGTGGTCCAGGCCGTTGTCCAGCGTGATCAGGGCGAAGCGGCCGGCCCCGGCGGGGAGGTCGAGATGGCGCACATGGGCGCTGGTGACGACCTCGTCGGGGAACAGCCCGGCCGCGTCCTTGAGGAGTTCTGCGGTGCTCACTTGTCGCCTCCGTCGAAGTGCGGGTTCTCCCAGATGACCGTCGCGCCCATGCCGAAGCCGACGCACATGGTGGTCACTCCGTAGCGGACCTCGGGCTGCTCCTCGAACTGGCGGGCCAGCTGGGTCATCAGCCGTACGCCGGAGGAGGCCAGCGGGTGGCCGTACGCGATGGCCCCGCCGTACTGGTTGACGCGCGGGTCGTCGTCGGCGATGCCGTAGTGCTCCAGGAAGGCCAGCACCTGGACGGCGAATGCCTCGTTGATCTCGAAGAGGCCGATGTCCCCGATGGAGAGACCGGCCTTGGCGAGCGCCTTCTCGGTGGCCGGGATGGGGCCGTACCCCATCACCTCGGGCTCGACGCCGGCGTACGCGTAGGACACCAGCCGCATCCTGACCGGGAGGCCGTGCTCACGGGCGAAGTCCTCGGAGGCGATGAGGGACGCGGTGGCGCCGTCGTTGAGCCCCGCCGCGTTGCCCGCGGTGACCCGGCCGTGCGGACGGAAGGGGGTCTTCAGGCCCGCGAGGCTCTCCCGCGTGGTGCCGGGGCGCATCGGCTCGTCCTGGGTGGCCAGACCCCAGCCGGTCTCGCCGCCCTCGGGGCTGGTGCGCCGGACGGAGACCGGGACCAGATCCTGCTGGATCTTGCCGTCGGCGTACGCCTTGGCCGCCTTCTCCTGGGAGCGGACGGCGTATTCGTCGGCGCGCTCCTTGGTGATGGCGGGGTAGCGGTCGTGGAGGTTCTCCGCGGTCATGCCCATGAACAGGGCCGACTCGTCCACGAGCTTCTCGCTGACGAAGCGGGGGTTGGGATCGACGCCCTCGCCCATGGGGTGGCGGCCCATGTGCTCCACACCGCCGGCCACGACGGCGTCGTACGCGCCGAAGGCGATGGAGCCCGCGGTGGTGGTGACGGCGGTCATCGCGCCCGCGCACATGCGGTCGATGGAGTAGCCGGGGACGGACTGCGGCAGCCCGGCGAGGATGCCGGCCGTGCGGCCGAGGGTCAGACCCTGGTCGCCGATCTGGGTGGTGGCGGCGATGGCGACCTCGTCGATGAGGGCGGGGTCGAGTCCGGGGTTGCGGCGCAGCAGCTCGCGGACGGCCTTGACGATGAGATCGTCGGCCCGGGTCTCGTGGTAGATGCCCTTCGGGCCCGCCTTGCCGAACGGGGTGCGGACGCCGTCGACGAAGACGACATCCCTGACGGTACGAGGCACGATGGCTCTCCTCCAGGGTGCGAGGTTGCACTGCTGCGGGGCACACGCCCTAAGCGCGCGCTTGCTGCCCCTCATGCTACTTACGGGTAACCATCGTGCACAGTCCCGTGCGGCCAAGCGGTGAAGGTCACACGCGGGGGCGGGATTTCGGCGGCTGGGATGTGTCGTGCTCGTCCGCCCCGGCGTGCCGGACCCTCGCTCGCGGTGTGTCCGGGCGGCTGGGCGGGGCCGGGGTCCGGGACTTTCGGCCGGTCTGGGCAGGGGTGGACAGGACTGGGCAGGGGTGGACAGGACTGGGCAGGACTGGACAGGAATAGGCAGGAGCGGACTGTTCGCTCTGTTTCGCGGTGATTATGTTGTTGCGAAAACCTCGGCGCTCTCTTGCATGGGTTCCGCACCTCCTTTCCTTTATGCGTCCACGCCGATGAAAGCCGTTCGCGCAGGGGGCCTGATATTTCGCTTGAGCAGGTGCCGTATGCATGCTTAGATTGAAATGAGTTCCGGGTGTTGGGGGGTGAGGCATGAGGAAATATATTGCGTCAGTCGGTGTTGCTTTTCTGGTTCTGACGGGTTGTTCGACGGGCGGATCGAGCTCGGAGACAGCTTCCAAGCCGCGCGTGCCGACTCTGCTGAAAAGCGTGGATCTGAGGCTTCCGCTGGAGGATTATCTCTTCTCGGACGCGGAGCGGATGCAGCTGGATGAAGGCAGGGCCGCGCTGATCAATAAATGCCTTCGGCGTTTTGAAATGAGAGATGATTTCAAGCTCCCAGGGATGCCGCCCGGGCCTCGTAGCCTGATGGACCGCCGGTACGGGCTGACGGACGAGGCGGCGGCCAGGGTGTACGGATATCACCTCCGTGATGATCCGCGCGGCCGGCCCGCCACTTCGCCGCCCGAGGCCGAGACCGCTGCGGAGAAGAAGCGCCTGGCGGTTCTCCAGGGTGCGGACGGGGCGAAGTCCGGTGGCGGGCGGGTGCTCAGGGTCAAGGGGATGCCTGTCCCGGCGGGTGGCTGTGTCGGCGAGGCGGACCGGGAGATCGCCGGGAAGGACCAGCCCGGACCGGGTGAGCTGGCCCGGGGCGCCAATTTCCAGACCTTCGACATCTCCAAGCGCGACCCGCGTGTCACGGAGGTGTTCAAGGAGTGGTCGGAGTGCATGGAAAAAGCAGGGCACTCGTACCCCGACCCGCTGACCGCGATGAGCGACTCCGGATTCCAGGGGAAGTCGTCCACGCGGGCAGAGCGAAAGGCGGCGGTCGCCGATGTCGATTGTAAGCGGCAGACGAATCTCATCGGCGTATGGTTCACCGTCGAGACTTCTGTGCAGAAAGAACTGATCAGGCAGAAGAAGTCGGATTTCTCTTCGGCGCTCAAGGCGAAGAAGAGTCAGCTCGCCAAGGCTGCCGCCGCCTCCGGTGATCGGTGAATGAGGCGGGAAGTCCGAGTCTGCCGGTATCGGATGGTCAGTGCTTATTTATGTTACGACAACAACGTAAAGGATGGCGAAAAATGAAGAAGCGTATCACTTCCTTCGTCGCTGCGGCCTTCGGCGCCGCGCTGCTCGTTCCGGTGACGGCGACCGCGGCGGAAGCGGTCGCTTGCCCGTCGAGCGAGTTCTGCCTCTACTACAACTCCGGTCTCGGTGGCTCCCACTTCGTGGCGCCCGGCGATGTCCCCGACCTCGCGGGGTACCGGTTCACGAGCTCCGGGGCGGGCCAGGGCCAGGCCGTCAAGAACAACGCCGCATCGGCCCACAACAAGACGCACTGCAATGCGACGGTGTACTTCAACTCCAACTACGGCGGTCCCTCGGACACCTTCGGATACATGAATTCCGGCAACCTGGTGAACACCTACAACGAGAACGCTTCGGTCCGCTTCGCGACCTTCTGCGGCTGACCGGCTGACCGGCTGTTCGACCGACCGGCTCGCGCCCGGGGAGTGAACCCCGGGCGCGAGCCGGTTCGCGCCGGCAGGGCGCCCCGGACGCGCTGGCGCGGGGGCGGAGACCGGGCCCGTCAGGCGTTCGCCGCGAGGGCGGCGGTCAGCAGGGGGGCCACCAGGGAGATCTGCCAGGGGCGGGCCCCCAGGGCGGCCAGCGCCGACGACACCGCCTCCACCGTGCGCTCCGCGGGCGGCTCCCAGCACACCCGCCGCACCGTGTCCGGCGTGATCAGATTCTCCTGCGGCAGATTGAGCTCCTCCGCCAGCTCCGACACCGCGGCCCGCGCCGCCGACAGCCGGGCGGCTGCCGCCGGGTCCTTGTCCGCCCAGGCCCTCGGCGGCGGCGGACCGTTCAGCGGCTGGCCCGGCTGGGGCAGCTCCGCGTCCGGCAGGGCCTTCGCCCGGTCGACCGCCGACTGCCACTGCTCCAGCTGCCGCCGCCCCATCCGGTGGCCGAACCCGGGGAGCGCGGAGAGCGCCTGCACATGCGCGGGCACCGCGAGCGCCGCCTCGACGATCGCGCCGTCGCTCAGCACCTTCCCCGGCGAGACGTCACGCCGCTGCGCGATCCGGTCGCGGGCCTCCCACAGCTCCCGGACGACCGCCATCTGCCGGCGCCGCCGCACCTTGTGCATCCCGGACGTGCGCCGCCAGGGGTCTTTGCGCGGGGGAGCGGGCGGCGCGGCGACGATCGCGTCGAACTCCTGCCGGGCCCACTCCAGCTTCCCCTGCCGGTCGAGCTCCTTCTCCAGCGCGTCGCGCAGATCGACCAGCAGCTCCACATCGAGCGCGGCGTACCGCAGCCAGGGCTCCGGCAGCGGGCGGGTGGACCAGTCCACGGCGGAGTGGCCCTTCTCCAGCGCGTACCCGAGGACGGACTCGACCATCGCGCCGAGGCCGACACGGGGGAATCCGGCGAGCCGGCCGGCCAGCTCGGTGTCGAAGAGGCTGGTGGGGATCATGCCTATTTCCCGCAGGCACGGGAGGTCCTGGGTGGCGGCGTGCAGAATCCACTCGACGCCCGAGAGGGCCTCGCCGAGTCCGGAGAGATCGGGGCAGCCCACAGGGTCGATCAGGGCGCTGCCCGCGCCCTCGCGGCGCAGCTGGACGAGGTAGGCGCGCTGGCCGTAGCGGTACCCGGAGGCCCTCTCGGCGTCCACGGCCACCGGGCCGCTGCCCGCCGCGAAAGCGGCGATCACCGCGGCGAGGCCGTCGGCGTCCGCGACCACCGGGGGAACCCCCTCACGCGGCTCCAGCAGCGGAATCGGAGCCTCTTCGGCTGCGACGCCGGCGTCCGGGGGAGCGCCCCCGGCGGTTCGCAGTGCGGTCTCTGCTGCGGTGTCTTGGGCGTCGGTCACGTGTCAAGGGTATCGGTGAACGGAGCGCGCCTGTCGACGGAACGTTCCGTCGACAGGCGCGCGGGGGGTCGGCAGCGGTCAGTGGATGATGCCGGTACGCAGTGCCACCGCGACCATTCCGGCGCGGTCGCCCGTGCCGAGCTTGCGCGCGATCCGGGCGAGATGACTTTTCACGGTGAGGGCCGAGAGGCCCATCGAGACGCCGATGGCCTTGTTCGACTGGCCCTCCGCGACCAGTCGCAGCACCTCGACCTCACGGCCGGAGAGCTCTCGGTAGCCACCCGGGTGGCTCGGGGCGCCCGGGGGACGGCGGTGGCCGAGCCGAGCCGCCGCGGAGCCGACGGGGGCGCCGGGACGGGTCGGGTGCCCGATGTTGGTACGCGTACCGGTCACGACATAGCCCTTGACGCCGCCCGCGAGCGCGTTGCGCACGGCGCCGATGTCGTCCGCCGCGGACAGGGCGAGGCCGTTGGGCCAGCCCGCGGCACGGGTTTCGGAGAGCAGGGTCAGCCCGGAACCGTCGGGCAGGTGGACGTCGGCAACGCAGATGTCGCGCGGGTTGCCGACGCGGGGACGGGCCTCCGCGATGGACGACGCCTCGATGACGTCCCGCACTCCCAGTGCCCACAGATGGCGGGTCACGGTGGAGCGGACGCGCGGGTCGGCCACGACGACCATGGCCGTCGGCTTGTTCGGGCGGTAGGCGACCAGGCTTGCGGGCTGCTCGAGAAGAACGGACACCAGGCCTCCTGGGGAAGGTGCGGGACGGGCCGGCTCGGGGATGAAGCCGGGGGCGAACCGATCAGTTAGGGTCACTGACCTCTTCGGCACCAAACGTGATCGCCTTTAGAGAAAGATCACGATTTAGTGAGTGATAATTGGTGCAATTCGGACGAATGATCGATCATCCTACGAACGAGCTGACGGACTGTTACCGATGAGACGGCGGCCGGGGCCCCTCCGGGGGAGCGCGGCGTCCGGCACGGCGCTTGAGGCGCGCGCCGGTCTCCCCTCCGTGTAACCGGACCCCTCGGGTAAGCCGAACCCCCATATACCGGACGCGCCCCGGACTGTGCCGCCGAAGCCCCGTCCGCCCGGAGTGCCCTGGCACGCACGCTCTAGCGGTGCTGCGGCCCCCGCCGCTGCGGCAGCGACACCACCCCCGGCGCGGCGTCCCCCGCGCCGGACCCCGCCGGCGGCAGCCCGGCGACCTGTGAGAGCAGATCGCACCAGGCCATCAGATGCGCACCCGTGTCCGGCGCCCCGCCCGCGGACTCCTCCGGCGTCCAGGACGCCCGGATCTCGATCTGGGTCGCCGGCCGCCGCTCGGCGAGTCCACCGAAATAGTGAGACCCCGCACGGGTGACGGTCCCGCTCGGCTCCCCGTACGACAGTCCCCGTGCCTCCAGCGCGCCCGTCAGCCAGGACCAGCACACCTCCGGCAGCAGCGGATCCGCCGCCATCTCCGGCTCCAGCTCGGCGCGGACCAGCGTCACCAGCCGGAAGCCGCCCTGCCATGCCTCGTGCCCCGCCGGATCGTGCAGCAGCACCAGCCGCCCGTCCGCGAGATCCTCCTCCCCGTCGACGACCGCAGCCTCCAGGGCGTACGCGTACGGGGCGAGCCGCTGCGGCGGACGCGACGGCTCGATCTCGATCTCGGGACGCAGCTGCGCGGACCGCAGCGCTTCGACCGCGACCCGGAACGCGCGTGGGACCGTATCGCCCTCTGCACCGTCCTCGTCGTCAGCACCGCCGGAATGATCAGGATGATCGGAAAAGTGTCCCTGAGCCGCAGCCATGCGGGGAAGAGTAGGCGGAACGGAGCCCGGGCGCAGGGAAGGACACCCGGGGCGGACCGCGGCTTCTCGCGTCCGTGCGAAGATTTGGGGCGTGACCGCCAACGACCGCCCCCTGGGCCGCCCCTCGGGCCAGCAGCCGAAGCCGTATGAATCCGCCTTCCTGAAGGCGTGCAGGCGTGAGCCGGTACCGCATACACCGGTCTGGTTCATGCGGCAGGCGGGCCGCTCGCTGCCCGAGTACCTCAAGGTGCGCGAAGGCATTCCGATGCTGGAGTCCTGTATGCGGCCCGAGCTGGTCAAGGAGATCACGCTCCAGCCCGTACGGCGGCACGGCGTCGACGCGGCGATCTTCTTCAGCGACATCGTGGTGCCGCTCAAGGCCATCGGGATCGATCTCGACATCAAGCCGGGCGTCGGACCGGTCGTCGCGGAGCCGATCCGCACCCGCGCCGATCTGCACCGGCTGCGCGACCTCACCCCCGAGGACGTCTGGTACGTCACCGAGGCGATGGGGCTGCTCACCGACGAGCTGGGGACCACCCCGCTGATCGGATTCGCGGGCGCTCCCTTCACCCTGGCCAGCTATCTCGTCGAGGGCGGCCCCTCCCGCAACCATGAGCACACCAAGGCGCTGATGTACGGCGACCCGCAGCTCTGGGCGGATCTGCTGGACCGGCTCGCGGAGATCACCTCCGCCTTCCTGAAGGTGCAGATCGAGGCCGGGGCGAGCGCGGTCCAGCTCTTCGACTCCTGGGTGGGGGCGCTCGCCCCCGCCGACTACCGCCGCTCGGTGATGCCCGCCTCGGCGAAGGTGTTCTCCTCGGTGGCCTCCTACGGGGTGCCGCGCATCCACTTCGGCGTGGGCACCGGAGAGCTCCTCGGGCTGATGGGCGAGGCGGGCGCGGACGTCGTCGGCGTCGACTGGCGGGTCCCGCTGGACGAGGCCGCGCGCCGGGTGGGGCCGGGCAAGGCGCTCCAGGGCAACCTGGACCCGGCCGTCCTCTTCTCCAGCCGTGAGGCCGTCGAGACCAAGGCCGCCGAGGTGCTGGCGGCTGCGGCGGACCTGGAGGGCCATGTCTTCAACCTGGGCCATGGAGTGCTGCCCACGACGGACCCGGACGCGCTGACCCGCCTGGTGGCGTACGTCCACGAGCACACGGCCCGCTGAGTCGTACCGCGATCCCCGGGGCCCAGCCCCGGGGATCCACTCGTCAGTCGGCCGCCCGCACCGCCGCGACCGCCTTGCGGGCCGCGACCAGCACCGGATCCCACACCGGCGAGAACGGCGGGGCGTAGCCGAGGTCCAGCGCCGTCATCTGCTCCACCGTCATCCCCGCCGTCAGCGCCACCGCCGCGACGTCCACCCGCTTCGCCGCGCCCTCCCGGCCCACGATCTGGACCCCGAGCAGCCGTCCCGAACGCCGCTCCGCCAGCATCTTCACCGTCATCACCCCCGGCTCGGGGTAGTACCCCGCCCGGCTCGTCGACTCGATCACGGCGGTCACGTACCGCAGCCCCACCGCCGCCGCGTCCTTCTCGCGCAGACCGGTACGGGCGATCTCCAGGTCGCACACCTTGCTGACGGCCGTGCCGACCACCCCGGGGAAGGTGCCGTAACCGCCGCCCACATTCGCGCCGATCACCTGGCCGTGCTTATTGGCGTGCGTGCCCAGCGGAACATGGCGCTCACGGCCCGAGACCAGATCGAGCACCTCCACACAGTCCCCGCCCGCCCAGATGTTCCCGTGGCCGCGCACCCGCATCGACAGATCGGTCAGCAGCCCCCCGTACACCCCCAGCGGCAGCCCGGCCTCCCGGGCGAGCGCCGTCTCCGGCTCCACGCCCATCCCGAGGACGACCACGTCCGCCGGATACTCGGCGTCCCCCGTCGCCACCGCGCGGACCCGGCCGTCCGCGTCCGTGCGGATCGCGGTGACCCGGGCCCCGTTCACCGTGGTGATCCCCAGACCGTCCATCGCCGTATGGACCAGCCGGCCCATATCCGGATCGAGCGTCGCCATCGGCTGCTCACCGCGGTTGAGCACCGTCACCTCGAAACCCCGGTTGAGCAGCGCCTCCGCCATCTCCACCCCGATATAGCCCGCGCCGATCACCACCGCCCGCCTGCCCGCCGTGGCGGTCAGGGCCGTCAGCAGGGCCTGGCCGTCGTCCAGCGTCTGGACGCCATGGACCCCCGCCGCGTCGATGCCCGGCAGCGGCGGGCGCACCGGCCGCGCGCCGGTCGCGACGACCAGCTTGTCGTAGCCGGTCCAGGTCTCGCCGCCGGTCTCCGGATCGCGGGAGCGCACCCGCCCGCCCGCGACGTCGATCTCCGTGACCTCGGTGCGCATCCGCAGATCGATCGCGCGCTCACGGTGCTCCCCGGGCGTCCGTGCGATCAGCGCGTCCCGCTCCGGGACCTGCCCGCCGACCCAGTACGGAATGCCGCACGCCGAGAACGAGCTGAAGTGGCCGCGCTCGAACGCGACGATCTCCAGCTCGTCCGGGCCCTTGAGCCTGCGCGCCTGCGACGCGGCGGACATCCCCGCCGCGTCGCCCCCGATGACCACCAGTCGCTCCACTGTCATGGGGCCACGCTACGGCGTGTGATCCACGGAGCCCCGGGGAGTGTCCTCAGCTCCCCTCGGGCCCGGCTGTGGGGCCGTGCGCGGGCGCCGGAGCGGGCGCCGCCGCCGTACGTGAGCGCAGCCGGGGCCGTACCAGCCGGCGCCACAGCACATAGCCCAGCCCCAGCACTGCGGCGAACGGGGCCGCCGCGCCGATCGCCACCGCGATCCAGCCGGCCGTGGCCGTCAGCGCCCGCCAGCCGCCGCCGACCGCGTCCAGAAAGCCCGGGCCGTCGTCGTCGGACTTCCCGGCCTTCTCCGGCGCGGGCTCGGAGAGGGTGACGGTGATGGTCGCCAGCGACGTACGGTCCTTCAGCGACTCCTGCCGGGCGAGCAGCGCCTCCAGCTCCGACTGCCGGCTGCTCAGCTCGCCCTCCAGCGTGACCACGTCGGAGAGCTTCTCCGCCCGGTCCATCAGCTCCCGCACCCGGGCCACGCTCGCGCGCTGGCTGGAGATACGGCTCCGCACATCGACGACCTGATCCGTGACGTCCTTGGCGTCCGACGCGCGCTCCAGCAGCTTCCCGGCGCCCGCGAGTTCGGCGAGCACCTCGTCGTACCGCTCCTGCGGCACGCGCACCACCACCGTCGAGGTCATCCGGCCGCCGCCGAGGCGCTCGGTGCGCTCATCGGCCAGATGCCCGCCCGCGTCCACCGCCGTCCCGCGGACCGCGACCAGGGCCTTCGACACGCTCGCGACCCGCACCGACAGCTCCGCCGTGCGGATGACATGGGCCCCGGTCAGCGCCGACGCCGTATCCGGCGCGGGCTTCCCACTGCCCTTGCCCGCGGCGGCCTCCCGGGGGCCGGTACCCGGCTTCCGCTCCTGGTACGCCCCGGAGACGCTCGTGTCCTGCGCCGCCGCCCCGCTCTCGTCCTTTGCGTCCGAACCGCCGGCGCTACAGCCCGCGACGGCGAGCGAGGAGATCAGCATCAGTGCGGTGAACGTGCGTCGAGCACGCATATCGGCCCCCTGGAGTGAGTGTGATCCATCGCCACTTCGACGGGCGACCCCGGTGGGCCGTTGCCTGTTCCGGGTTCCGAACAGGTCACGGTCAGGACTCGGAACGGCGTTTGAGAGAGTGGGGGCATGCAGTCCTCCCAGCATGCGGACACCGCCACCAGCACGGACACCGGCACCGGCACCGGCACGGACACCGGCACCGGCACCGGCACGGACACCGGCACCGGCACGGACCCCGCCACCGGTCCCGGTCCCGGTCCCTGCCATGTCGTCGTCATCGGGGGCGGGATCTCCGGCCTCGCCGCCGCCCACCGGCTCGCGACCGCCGGAGCCCGGGTGACCCTCCTTGAGGCCACCGGCCGCCTCGGCGGCAAGCTGCAGACGGGGGAGATCGCCGGAACGCCCGTGGACCTCGGCGCCGAGTCCATGCTCGCCCGCCGCCCCGAGGGCATCGCGCTCGCCCGCGCCGCGGGCCTCGGCGACCGCCTCCAGCCGCCCGCCACCAGCACCGCCGCCGTCTGGACCCGCGACGCGCTGCGCCCGCTGCCCAAGGGCCATGTGATGGGCGTCCCCGGCAGCCCCGAGGCCCTCGCCGGGCTGCTCTCCCCGCAGGGCGTCGCCCGCATCGCCCAGGAGCGCGAGCTGCCCCCCGCCGAACTCGGCGAGGACGTCGCGATCGGCGCGTACGTCGCCGACCGCCTCGGCCGCGAGGTCGTCGACCGGCTGGTGGAGCCGCTGCTCGGCGGCGTGTACGCGGGCGACGCCTACCGCATCTCCATGCGCGCCTCCGTGCCCCGGCTCTTCGAGGCGGCGCGGAGCCGCCCCTCGCTTCTCGACGCGGTACGCGAGGTCCAGCGGCAGGCCGCAGCCCAGCAGCAGGACGGGCCCGTCTTCATGGGCGTCGCGGGCGGCGTCGGCACCCTGCCGGACGCGGTCGCCGACGCCGTACGCGCCCACGGCGGCGAGATCCGCACCGGCACGGCCGTGCTCGGGCTGAGCCGGTCCGCGCTGGGGTGGCAGATCCGCACCGACCGGCGCATCCTCACCGCCGACGCCGTCGTCCTCGCCGCCCCCGCCTGGGCCGCCGCCGATCTGCTCGCCGCCGAGTCGCCCGCCGCCGCGGCCGAACTCGGCCGGATCGAGTACGCCTCCATGGCTCTGGTCACCCTCGCCTTCCGGCGCTCCGAGGTGACCGGACTGCCGGACGGCAGCGGCTTCCTCGTCCCGCCGGCCGACGGCCGCACCATCAAGGCCGCCACCTTCTCCAGCCGGAAATGGCGGTGGGTGACCGAGGGCTCGTCCGACCTCTTCGTCCTCCGCACCTCCATCGGCCGGTACGGCGAGGAGGAGCATCTGCACCGCGACGACGCCGATCTCGTCGCCGTCTCCCTGCGCGACCTCGGCGCGGCCGTCGGGATCGCCGCGAAGCCCGTGGCCCACGAGGTCACCCGCTGGATCGGCGGGCTGCCGCAGTACCCCGTGGGGCATCTCGCCCGCGTCGCCCGGATCCGTGCGGAGGTCGCCGGACTGCCCGGACTGCGGGTCTGCGGGGCGGCCTACGACGGCGTCGGCATCCCCGCCTGCATCGCCGACGGACACCGCGCCGCCGACGAGATTCTCGCCACGCCGACCCTGGCGCGGGGCACGGATCGGGGCACGGGACAATAGCCGTATGAGTGCGCCCGAAAAGATCCCGAACGCAGGCAAGAAGGCCAAGGACCTCAACGAGGTCATCCGGTACACGCTGTGGTCCGTCTTCAAGCTGCGCGATGTGCTGCCCGACGACCGCTCCGGCTACGCCGAGGAGGTCCAGGAGCTGTTCGACCAGCTCGCCGCCAAGGACGTGAAGGTGCGCGGCACCTACGATCTCTCCGGGCTGCGCGCCGACGCCGATCTGATGATCTGGTGGCACGCCGAGACCGCGGACGAGCTCCAGGAGGCGTACAACCTCTTCCGCCGCACCCGTCTGGGCCGGGCGCTGGAGCCGGTCTGGTCGAACATGGCGCTGCACCGCCCCGCCGAGTTCAACAAGTCGCACATCCCGGCGTTCCTCGCCGACGAGACGGCGCGCGACTATGTCAGCGTCTACCCGTTCGTGCGCTCCTACGACTGGTATCTGCTGCCTGACGAGGACCGCCGCCGGATGCTCGCGGACCACGGGAAGATGGCCCGCGGCTACCCGGACGTGCGCGCCAACACGGTGGCGTCGTTCTCGCTCGGCGACTACGAGTGGATCCTGGCTTTCGAGGCCGACGAGCTGCACCGTATCGTCGACCTGATGCGTCATCTGCGCGCGTCCGAGGCCCGTATGCACGTCCGTGAGGAAGTCCCCTTCTACACGGGCAGGCGCCGGTCCGTCGCCGAACTGGTGACCGGCCTCGCCTGAGGGTTCCGCCGCCGCACCGGCGGTGGAACCGGTGGGGAATCCGTCGCCGAGCCGGTGGCGGTACTCGTGGAGACCCCGTCGCCGAGACGGTCGGCGGAGCTCTCACGCGAAACGGAAGGCCGGGGCCGCATTCCAGCGGCCCCCGGCCTCTTCGACCCGGAAGATCAGACGGTGTGCGGCAGCTTCGGCTGATCCGCCCGCCGGTCCAGCGACACCGGGTCCGGCTCCGGGTGCGGCGCGCATGACGCGCGCCGCACCGGCGTCCTCCCCCGCAGCAGATAGTCCTCCAGATACGCGTTCACGCACGCGTTGGGGCCGCCGCCGACGCCATGGGCCCCGGCGTCCTCCTCGGTGATCAGCACCGCGCCCTTCAGCCGCCGCGCCAGCTCCCGCGCCCCCGCGTAAGGGGTCGCCGCGTCCCGCTCGGCCGCCAGGATCAGCAGCGGCGGCAGCTCGCCCCACGTGGTCCGCACCTCAAGAGGCAGCTGCCGGGGCCCCGTCCAGTAGGCGCACGGCAGATTCGTGAACGCGTTGTCCCAGGTCTCGAAGGGCGCGCTCCGGGCCAGCAGGGTGTTGTCGCGGTCCCACACCGCGAAATCGGTCGGCCAGGGCGCGTCATTGCACTCGATCGCGGTGTACACGGCGGTGGAGTTCTCCGCGCTCTTCGCGCTCTCCTGCCGGGGCGCGGCCTGTTCGATCAGCGGCTTCTCATTGCCCTTCAGATACTCCGAGAGCGCCGTGGCGCGCGGTGCCCAGTAGTCGTCCTGGTAACCGGCCGCCAGAAACGCCGCCTGGAGCTGCCCGGGGCCTACCGTGCCGCCCGCCGGCCGCCTCGCCAGCCGGGCGCGCGCCTCCTCGAAGCTGTCCGCCACCGCCTCGGGGCTCGTCCCCAGACCGAAGACGGCGTCGTGCCGGGCCATCCAGTCGCGGAAGTCGGCCCAGCGGCGCTCGAACGCCTGTGACTGGTCCAGATTGCTGCGGTACCAGATCTTCTCGCGCGCCGGGTTCACCGCCGAGTCGAAGACCATCCGGCGGACGTGCGACGGGAAGAGCGTCGCGTACAGAGCGCCGAAGTAGGTGCCGTACGACGCCCCCATGAAGGTCAGCCGGGGCTCGCCGAGCGCCGCCCGCAGCACATCGAGATCGCGCGCGTTGTTCAGCGAGGTGTAGTGCCGCAGCGCCGGGCCGCTGCGCCGGGCACAGCCCGCCGCGTACTCCTTCGCCTCCGCGATCCGCTCGCTCTTGTACGCGGGGGAGGGGTGCACCGGGGCCTGGGTGGGGGCCTTGAGGAAATCCTCCGGCTCCACGCAGGACAGCGGCGCGGAGCGGCCGACGCCGCGCGGGGCGTAGCCCACGAAGTCGTACGCGCGGCCCAGCCGTTCCCACTCGGTGAGCTGGGCGACCAGCGGGAACCACATGCTGGAGGCCCCGGGCCCGCCGGGGTTGTAGACCAGCGCGCCCTGACGCTCGGCGGGCTCACCGGTCGCCTCGCCCCGGCTCACCGTCAGGGTGATCCGCTTCCCCTCCGGCTCCGCGTAGTCGAGGGGGACCTCGACGGTGCCGCAACGGACGGACGCGGGCAGTGACTCGACCCTGGGGCAGTCGCCGAAGGCGATGCCCTTCGCCGCGGCACGCCCGGCCGCCAGCGCGGTGCCGCGGGCCTCCGCGTCGCCGACGGAGGCGCCGCCCGCCGGAGTGACGGCCAGCGCGCCGGCGAGCAGGGCCAAGGCCCCCGTCACCGCCCCGTACTTCGCCACAGCTCTCATCGCGTTCCCTTCGTGCCGACGACGGTCAGGGATCCTTCGCAGCACTCAGGGGCTTGTAAAGCACCGCCGAACGGTGTCGCGCTCAATGACTCCGATGCGCCGTCCGGGCGTTCGCGCGCCCCCGTGCGCGCCGGAGTTCCGTGTCGGTACGGGAGGAGGGTCAGCCGCAGCCGCACCCTCCGCAGCCGCCGCACCCTCCGCCGTCTCCTCCGCCCCCGTCTCCTCCGCTGCCGCTGTCCCCTCCGCTGCCCGCCGAGTCGCCGCAGCCCGAGCCCGGCCCCGAGCCGCCGCACCACACGGCGGCGGACTCGCCTCCGGCCGCCGCCGCGCCGCCCGCCGTGGCGACGAGCACCACGGGCGCGAGGGCCGCCGCGACCAGCACCGTCCGGAGCCCCGGGTCCGGTACTCCGCCTGTGCCCTTCAGCGAGACCAGCGCGTTCGGCGCTTCGGCGTCGGCGTACCGCTTGCGGTACACCGCCAGCGCGTCCTTTCCGGCCGGGGTGATCCTGGCGTCGCAGCAGGAGGTGATGACGGCCCCGGTGATGATCGCGAAGAGCAGGCCGGGCAGCACCAGCACCGCGAACGGCAGATCCGGCCGCTCCCAGTCCAGCACGGCGCCCACCACGGTGAGGACGATGGCGGCCAGGAGCGCCAGCACGCACAGGGTGGTCTGGGACACCGACCAGAACCGCAGCACTCTCCGGCCGAGGCTCGGCGGCGCCATCAGCCCCTGGGCGGCGAGCCCATGGCCGATCCGCTGGACGACGGGCCCCCGCATCACCGTGTGCCGCAGCTGGTTGAGCGAACCGTTGGGGGCGACGGCGAGCTGGTCCAGGACCGCCCGTTCCACCGGATCGGCCGCGACCGGGTTCTGGACGGAGACGATGCCGGGTTCGCCGATCAGCACCCGTTCGCCGCTGTGCAGTCCGGTGAGCGCGGCGTCCACGACCCGGGCCGGGCCGCCGCCGAGGAACGCGGCCTCGTACACATCGTGTATCTCGGGTGTGACCGGCGGGCGGCGCCGGGGCCGGACGGCTCGCCAGCCGATGATCAGTCCCAGGGACGAGACCCCGGCGATGAGATTGATGAGCAGAACGGCCCTGTCCATGGGCTACCTCCGTACGAGAGCGGCGCGGGCGGCGCGCACGATCCGGGTGGTCCGCCGGGGCGGCTGCGGGGCGACCCGCTCCTCCCACCAGCGGGTCAGTCTGCGCCGTGCCCCTTCGTCGGCGGGCTGTCCGGCGATGAGCAGCCCCTCGGCGAAGTCGAGGGCGTCACGGCGGTAACCGGAGCGCATGGGACGGCTCTTGGCGTACGCGACGAACGCGCGCCGGTAGCCGTCCCCGAGTATGCCGGGCAGCTCGGGTGCGATCCTGGCGACGACGGAGGCCCGTTTGGCGATGAGGGCCCGGCTCTGCGTACGCAGCCGCCGGCGGTCGAAGCCCTCGGGGGCGGGGGTTCCGGCGACCAGGGAGGAGAGCAGGGCGGCCTGGGCGATGCCGAGCCGCTCCCGTACCGCCGTGCGGTCGGCGGTGGCCGGCTCCCCGGTCCCGGAACCGGAATCTGGTCCAGACGTGGGGTCGGCTACGGTCGCGCGGTCGTTCGCCCTGACGGCGCCGCCCACCGTGCCGGCACGGGCCAGGGCCGGGCCGGCCGCCGCCGTCACCGGGGCGCCGGCCCCCAGCCGTACCGTCTCGCGTATCACCCGCAGCTCCCCGGCGAGTTCCGCGGCGGGCGGGAAGTCGTCGTCGCGCTCCAGCAGCACTCCCGGGGGATCGACCCGCGACCTCAGCTCCCGCAGTACGGCGAGGACCGGCTCGGTCACCGGGTGGGAGTGGGTGTCGTGCCAGACGCCGTCGCGTTCGACGCCGCCCGCCACATGCACATAGGCGATGGCCTCCACCGGCAGCTCGTCGAGAGCCTTCGCCGGGTCCTCGCCCCGGTTGACGTGGTTGGTGTGCAGATTGGCCACGTCGATCAGCAGCCGGACACCGGTGCGCTCCACCAGCTCCGCCAGGAACCGGCCCTCCGACAGCTCCTCGTCCGGCCAGGAGAAGAGCGCGGCGATGTTCTCCAGCGCCAGCGGCACCGGCAGCGAGTCCTGGGCGATCCGGACGTTCTCGCAGAGCACCGCGAGCGCGTCCCAGGTGCGCGGCACGGGCAGCAGATGACCCGCCTCCAGCTGGGGCGACGCGGTGAGCTCGCCTCCGGCGCGGACGAACGCGATGTGCTCCGTCACCAGTGGCGAGCCGAGCGCCTCCGCCCGCTCGGCCAGCGCGGCGAGCCGCTGCGCGGAGGGCCGGTCCGCGCCGCCGAGCCCGAGCGACACCCCGTGCGGCACGATCCCGACGCCGCGTGAGCGCAGCCTGGTCAGCGAGTCGGGCAGATGGCCGGGGCAGACGTTCTCCGCCACGACCTCCACCCAGTCGAGATCCGCCAGCCCCTCGACCGCGTCCGCGATCTCCGGCCGCCAGCCGATGCCGATGCCGAGTTCCATGTCCCCGTCCCCCTTCTTCGCCCACCGCGCCACCGGGCGGTGCGTGCACAGGACATGGCCCCGTCAGATGTGAGCGAACCCTGAAGGGTAGACGTTCAGAGGATGATTTGAGGTTGCACGGCGGGTTCAGGGGCTGATGCCGGGCTCGGGCCGGCGGGTGTCGATCGAGCCGGGCGTGCCCGCTCCCGGGGACGGCCGCGAGGTCGGGGAGAGGTCCCCGGGGGGCTCCACGGCGGCGGGCGCGGGCGGAGTGCCGCCGTCCGGCGCGGGCGGCCCGCTGGGGCTAGCGGTGGTCCCGCCCGCCGCCTCGTCGGCGATGGCGTCGAAGTCGACCTTCCCGGTCGCCTCCAGCATGGTGATGTGGTCGAGGACGGTCTGGTTGGCGTCGCTCGCCAGCTGGCGTATGAGGGTGTTCCGGGTGGTGTGCCTGACCTGGGCGACCAGGGAGAAGACCTTGCCGTGGGCGTTGCGCAGCAGATTGGCGAAGGCGCGTTCGTACGCCTCGCCGGTGGCCGCCGACAGCTCCCGCAGCCAGCCCTGCTGCTGGTCGTTGGGCTGGTTGGGCAGCTGTACCCCCAGCTTGGCCGCCACCTCGCGGGCGCGTCGGTCGAGATCGGCGTGGCCCACCACGAGATGGTCGCCCGCGTCCCGGATCGCCTCGCTGGGGGCCCGTTCGATCGCCTGCTGACCGGCGGGCAGCTCCCACAGTCCGGCGAGCCGCACCCGGACCAGGAAGTCCCGGTCGGTCGCGGACAGCGGCCCCCACCGGGTGGCCACGGTGGAGGCTTCGAGACGGTCCTGACCGGTGCCGGAACGGTCCGCGTACGACCAGATCGGGAACGCCAGCGCCCCCAGGGTGGCGATGAGCGCCGCGATGATGAGGACCGTCCCGTTGACGCGTCGCAGCAAGGTGCCTCCCGAGTTGAGATGTTCACGGCAGATCAGCCGCCGGCCGGACGGGGGTTCAACCGGTTCGGCCGTACTGGGAGGTACGTAACGCGGGGGCGCGGTGTTCAGCGGCTCAGCGGTTCGGTCGCTCGGTCGTTCAGGAGGAACCGGCGCCGCCCGCCGTCGATGAGCCGGTCCCCGTGTCCTCCCGGAGCTCAGCGGCGCAGCGCGGGGTGGTCGGCGACCACCGTGCAGGAGCCCGGAGCGATCTCGGTGAAGCCGGCGTCCCTGACGACGGGCAGTCCGCCGCGGGTCAGCTCCCGCCAGTCGCCGGGGTCCGGGACGCGGACCGAGAGACCGAAGCCGTTCGCCGCCCAGGCGTCGCGGTCGCGGTCGGACAGCTCCCACCAGGCCAGCTGGGCGCCGTGACCGGCCTGGGCCATGGCCTTGCCCGCGGACATCTCCACCTCCGGGCTGAGCCAGAGCACCGGGGCGCCGGGGAGCGGGACGGCAGGAGCGGCGGGGTCGGCCAGCTCGGTGCCCGAGACCTGGAGTTTGGCGAGCTCCTTGGGCCAGCCGTCCAGCGGGACCGGCGGGAACACCCGTACCTCGGCGGTCGCGCCGGTCACGGTGATCCCCGGCAGCGCGGACGCCTTGCGCCACTCCGCGCCGCGCGCCCGGCGCACCACCTTGCGGATCCGGGCGTCCTGCCAGTCCCGGATGGCCCGGGCCCACTCGCCCTCGCCCTGCGAGCGCTCGTCGGCCAGGATCGTGAGCACGGCGCGGGCCGCTGTTTCCAGCGCGTCGGTACGGGACGGGGGGTCGGTCTTCTCGATCCGGACCACCAGCGGCAGGACGGACTGCGGTGCGCTGTCGCGGTCCGTGTCCTTGTGGCGGAAGGGGCTGTCGGGGCTGGTGGAATCGCTGCTCACACGGGTAAGTGTGCCAGCCGCCGGCGGCACGCCGGAGGGCCGCCGGCCGCTCGCGGTCCGCCGCGGCGGACGACGGGCGGCACGGCCCGTCCGTATGCTCGTACGCATGGACGAGCCGTACTGCGATCCACCGGGCCCCGCCCACGGCGTGACCGGCGGGCCCCCCTTCGCCGAATGTGTGCTCTGCCGTGAGCCGACGGAGTATCCGGAGTCGGCGAAGGGTGTGACGCTCTGCCCGGTCTGCGAGTGGCAGGAGGCGCAGCGGACGGCCTGTTCCGGCTGACCGCGGTCAGTGGGGTTTCTTCATCAGCTCGGAGACCTTCACCATGCGGTAGCCCTCCTCGCGGAGCGCGGGCACGATCTGGCGGATCGCCTCCTCGGTGACCGGGGCCGCGCTGCGGGTGCAGTGCAGCACCACCACGGATCCCGGTGTCACCCCTTCGAGCACCTGCGCGACGACCCGGTCGGTGTCGGTGGTGAAGGCGTCGCCGCCGACCACGTCCCACTGCACGGCCGTCACCCCGGCGGGGGCGATGGCCCGTAGCGCGGCCTGGTCGTAACAGCCGCCGGGGAAGCGGAAGTACGGGACCACATTGCGCGCCCCGGCCCGCTCGAAGGCGGTGAAGGCCCGCTTCACATCGGCCAGCATCCGGCCCCGCTTGACCGCGGGCAGACCGTAGCAGTCGCCGGTGAAGCCGTAGTGGCTGTAGGAGTGGTTGCCGATCTCGAAGAGCGGATCGGCGCCGATCTCCTTCGCCTGCTCGGGGTACTCCTCGGCCCAGCGGCCGGTCATGAAGACCGTCGAGGGGACCTTGAGCTCCCGGAGGGTCTCGATGAGTGTGGGGTTGTCGAAGCGTTCGCCGCGCACCGCCCGCTGTCCCTGATCGGCGGTCATATCGGCGTCGAAGGTGAGGGCGACGGTCTTCTCGGTGTCTTCGGTCTCCTCAGCGTCCTCAGCGTCTTCGGCCTCTTCGGGGACCTCGGCGCGCGTGAAGACGGGGGTCAGGGCGGGCTTCTTCTCGGCATGGGGTCCCGCGGCGGCCACTCCGCTGGGGCCCGCCGGACCGGGGGAGGGCTTCTCGGCCGTGCCCTGCCCGCTGCCGCAGCCGACGAGCGCGGCGCTCAGGACGGCCAGAGCCGTGAGGCTTCGCACAGAAATGATCACGAAAGAAAAATATACGATCATTTCATTATCAGATGGACATATCGCCTCCGTGTCGGGGTGATGTGCCGGGATCTGCGACCGTGCCCCGATCGGCGCCGAGCGCGGGAGGTAAGGGCGTGGAAGGCATGCAGGGGTCCCCGGGGGCGGGGGTTCTCGCGGGCATGGCGGAGGTGCGGGGCGCACCGGCGGACCGGGGCGGCCCGCTGCGGCGGCAACTGCCCTCCTGAGGCCCGACAGCCCCGGGCCCGGCTCCGCTCAGTCGGACTCGGCGGTGCAGGGGCTCGCGGCCACCGGGTCCGCCGAGTCCAGCGCCGCCGTCAGGGCGTTGAGCTCCTCGCGCAGCGCCCGGACGCGCTCCAGCGGCAGACCCGTCGCCGCGGCGATCCTGCGCGGCACCGCCCGCGCCCGCTCGCGCAGGGCGGCCCCGGCCTCCGTGGGGCGCACCGTCACCGAGCGCTCGTCCTCGCTGCTGCGCCGGCGCTCCACATGCCCCGCCGCCTCCAGCCGCTTCAGCAGCGGCGACAGGGTGCCGGAGTCCAGCCGCAGATGCTCGCCGATCCGTTTGACCGGCAGCTCGCCGTGCTCCCAGAGCACCAGCATCGCCAGATACTGCGGATACGTCAGCCCCAGATCCTTCAGCGCGCTGCGGTAGACGCCGTTGAACGCCCGGGACGCGGCGTGCAGCGAGAAGCAGACCTGCTGGTCCAGCCGGAGGAAGTCGTCCTCCGGTCCACCGCTGAGCGCATCGCCGGGCATCGTCTCGACCATGCCGTCAGCATACCCAAGGCGACACCTCTGCGCGATTCAGTTGTGCACAACTCAATCGTGTGCTCTAGTGGTGTGCGACGGAACACCCCGCGGAACCTCGCGGAACTCCGCGGAACCCCTGTGGAACACCCCGCACACGACGACGAAGAGGTGCAGTACCCATGGACGCGCTCTACACCGCCGTAGCCACCGCCAATGGCCGTGAAGGCCGCGCCGTCAGCTCGGACGGCACGCTCGACCTCCCCCTCGCGCTGCCCCCGGCCCTCGGAGGCGACGGCCAGGGCACCAACCCCGAGCAGCTCTTCGCCGCCGGTTTCGCGGCCTGCTTCGCCAGCGCCATGAGCGCCGTCGGGCGGCAGGGGAAGATCGACGTCAAGGACGTCTCGGTGACCGCCGAGGTCGGCATCGGCAAGGACACCGACGGCGGCTTCGGGCTCTCCGTGGTCCTGCGCGTCGAGCTCCCCGACCACCTCCAGGGCGAGCCGGGCCGCGCGCTGGTCGAGCAGACCCACGCTTTCTGCCCGTACTCCAAGGCCACCCGCGGCAACATCCCCGTCGAGCTCGTCATCGAGTGACCGAGTGACCGGGTGACCGGGTGACCGGGTGATCGAGTGATCGGTGACCGAGTGATCGCGCGCGGAGACCGGCGGGCCGCGAAGCACCCGGAGGGTGCGCCCATGAGCGCGGTCAACGCACCGGTACGGAAGAACATCTGACGGCGGCTCGCACGGAGCGAGGCGGCGTCCACCGGCGGAAAAAGACGTGACCCGCACAGGTGTACCGCGCACCGGGGTGTGCGGGAACCGTGCGGGTCACAGCTGCCCAGGGTCAGACGAGCTCGGCCGTGAGCGTGATCGTCGTGCCCGTGAGCGCCTGGCTCACCGGGCAGTTCTTCTTGGCGCCCTCGGCGGCCTCGGCGAACGCCTCCGCGTCCAGTCCGGGCACCTCGCCGCGGACGGAGAGGTGGATGCCGGTGATGCCCTCACCCGGCTGGAAGGTCACATCGGCCTTGGTCTCCAGGCGGGTGGGCGGGTTGCCCGCGCCGGTGAGACCGTGCGAGAGGGCCATCGAGAAGCAGCTGGAGTGCGCCGCCGCGATCAGCTCCTCCGGGCTGGTCTTGCCATTGGCCTGCTCGGCGCGGGACGGCCAGGAGACCGGCTGCGAACCGATGCCGGAGGAGTCGAAGGTGACGGTGCCCGAGCCCTTGAGGAGCTCGCCTTCCCAGACCGTGTGCGCCGTGCGCGTGGTGGCCATGGTGGATCCCTTCTGAAGATAAAGGTGGGTTACAACCCCCGAACCTACTGCCCCGCCAGGCCCTTCGCGTCACGGGCCAGCGCGGTGAGACGCGAGATGGCCCGGAAGTACTTCTTCCGATAGCCCCCGTTGAGCATCTCCTCACTGAACAGCCGGTCGAAGGGGAGGCCGGAGGCGAGCACCGGCACCTCGCGGTCGTACAGCCGGTCGGCGAGGACGACCAGCCGCAGCGCCGTGGACTGGTCGGGCACCGGCCCCACATCGGTGAGACAGACCGCCCGTACGCCGTCGGTGAGCGCGCCGTACCGGCTCGGGTGCACCTTCGCGAGATGGGCCAGCAGCGCCGGGAACTCGTCCAGGGACGCCCCTTCGGCGGCGTACGCGGCCTTGACGACCACCTCGTCGGAGAACGGGGCGGGAGCCTCGGGCAGCCCCCGGTGGCGGTAGTCCTCGCCGTCGATGCGCAGCGGCATGAAGTGCGCGGAGAGCCCCTGGATCTCCCGGAGGAAGTCCGCGGCGGCGAACCGGCCCTCGCCGAGCTTTCCGGGCAGGGTGTTGGAGGTGGCGGCCAGCGCGACGCCCGCGTCCACCAGCTTGCCGAGCAGCGTCGAGACCAGCACGGTGTCACCGGGGTCGTCGAGCTCGAACTCGTCGATGCAGAGCAGCCGGTGCTCGCTGAGCGTCCGGACCGTCTGCTGGAAACCGAGCGCGCCGACCAGGTTCGTCAGCTCCACGAAGGTCCCGAAGGCCTTGCGCTCCGGCTCGGCCGGGGCGGCGTGCCAGAGGGAGGCGAGCAGATGGGTCTTGCCGACGCCGTAGCCGCCGTCGAGATAGACGCCCCGGGGGCCGGTGGGCGCGGCCTGCTTCCTGCCGAACCAGCGGCGCACCCCCGTCGGCCGGTCCGCCGCCGCGCCGCCCAGGCCCGCGGCGAACGAGCTGAGCGCGGTGACCGCCGCCCGCTGGCTGGGCTGCCGCTCATCGGGGACATAGGTGTCGAAGCGTACGGAGTCGAACCGGGGCGGCGGCACCATCTCGGCGACCAGCCGGTCGGCGGGGACGTACGGCTCACGGGCGGACAGCGTGAGCGGTACGCCTTCGGTCATGGCACGGGGGGCAGGGGTGGGCACAGTTCCCCACTGTAAAGGGCGTGTCAGACTGCCCCCCATGCGACGCCTGCTCCCTGTGACCGACCAGACACCCGACGACGACCGTGAGTGGTCGCTGGACGAACTGGCCGACGCCTACGCCTATCCGGATCCCGCCCCGGGTTCCGGAACCTGGCTGCGGGCGAACATGGTCTCCTCGCTGGACGGCGCGGCCCAGCACGACGGCCGCTCCCAGCCCCTGTCGTCCGACACCGATATGCGGATCTTCGGCACCCTGCGGGCCCTGGCCGACGCGGTGGTGGTGGGCGCGGAGACGGTCCGGATGGAGGGGTACCGCCCCGCCCGCGCCCGGGAGGCGTTCGCGGAGCGCAGAAGGGCCGCGGGGCAGGGGCCCGCGCCCGCGATCGCCGTGGTGAGCGCCTCGCTCGGGCTCGACTTCTCGCTGCCGCTCTTCACCGCCGCGCTGACGCCGACGCTGGTGCTGACGGGCGCGGCGGCGCCCCCGGACCGGATCCGCGCCGCCGAGCGGGCGGGCGTGCAGGTGGTGATCGCCGGGGACGGCGCCGGGGTGGATCCGGCCCGGGCGGTGCGCGCCCTCGCGGAACGCGGGCTGCGGCGGCTGCTCACCGAGGGCGGGCCGAGGCTGCTGGGGCAGTTCACGGCGTCCGGCTCGCTGGACGAGCTCTGTCTGACCCTGTCGCCCGCCATGGCGGCGGGGGACTCCCAGCGGATCGCGGGCGGCCCCGCCCTCGCGGTGCCCGAGCGGTTCGCCCTGGCCTCCGTGCTGGAGGAGGCCGGCTTCCTCTACACCCGCTACCTGCGGTCCCGCGTATAGCGGAGACGGCGCGTGGGCATCCGACAATCGGCGGAATTTATCGTTCCGGTTAGCTGCGGCTGGGCACACTTACTCTGCAGACCCCGTGCGGGCACGGGGAAGGATGGTTTCCGCAGAAGGGTCCTGACGTGTTCACAAGCGTACTGATGATCGAGAAGCCCCTGACGCCCGACGACGTGGACTTCGTCACCACCCTGCACGGGGACGAGAACGTCTCCTTCGTCGTGCTGCTCCAGCCCCGCGGCGATCAGGCCGATGTGCTGCTGCGCGCCATCGACGACGTGGCGCTCGGGGAGCTCAAGGAGGCCGTCCACGAGGGCGAGGAGCCCGAGGGCAGCGCCGCCAAGGCCCCCGCCGAAGTGGGTCTTGCGCACTCCGTGGCCGCCCTGCGCGCGGCGGGCAGCCCGGCGGAGGGGGAGGTCGTCGAGGACCATCCGCTCGACCGGCTCAAGGCCGTGGTCGAGGAGAAGGGGGCCGATGAGGTGATCGTGCTGACCGCGCCGCACTACGTGGAGGAGTTCTTCCACCGGGACTGGGCCTCCAGGGCACGCCACCGGGTCGGCGTACCGGTGCTCAAGCTCTTCGCGCACAGCGAATAGGGTGGACCCTCACCTGCGGCCCACGAGCGAGGGCCGGACAGTCGACACTCCGGGAGACGCACGTATGGCACCCGCCATCCCCACCGCCATGGAACGACCGCACTTCATCGGCATCGGCGGCGCCGGGATGTCGGGCATCGCCAAGATCCTCGCCCGGCGCGGCGCGCGGGTCGCGGGCAGCGACGCCAAGGAGTCCCCGACCGCCGACGCCCTGCGCGAGCTGGGCGCGACCGTCCGTATCGGGCACGCGGCGGACCATCTGGCCGAGGACGCCAGCTGCGTCGTCGTCTCCAGCGCGATCCGGGCCGACAACCCCGAGCTGGCGCGCGCCGCCGAGCTGGGGATCCCCGCCGTCCACCGCTCGGACGCCCTGGCGTCCCTGATGACCGGCCTGCGCTCGATCGCGGTGGCGGGCACCCACGGCAAGACCACCACCACCTCCATGCTGGCGGTGGCGCTGAGCGGGCTCGGCCTGGACCCCTCGTACGCCATCGGCGGCGATCTGGCCGGTCCGGGCACCAACGCCCGGCACGGCGCCGGCGAGATCTTCGTGGCCGAGGCGGACGAAAGCGACCGCAGCTTCCACAAGTACGCCCCCGAGGTCGCCATCGTCCTCAACGTGGAGCTGGACCACCACGCGAACTACGCGTCGATGGACGAGATCTACGAGTCCTTCGAGATCTTCGCCGACCGGATCGTCTCCGGCGGCACCCTGGTGATCTCCGCCGACCAGCAGGGCGCGGTCGAGCTGACCGGCCGGCTGCGCACCCGCTCCGGGCTGAACATCGTCACCTACGGTGAGTCCGACTCCGCCGACGTACGGGTGCACAAGATCACCCCGCGCGGTCTGACCAGCGAGGTCACGGTGGTCGTCGACGGCCGGTTCCTGACCTTCACGGTCTCCGTCCCCGGCAGCCACTACGCCCTCAACGCGGTGGCCGCGCTCGCCGCCGGCGTCGCCCTGGGCGTCCCGGCGCACAATCTGGCCGCCGCGCTCGGCAAGTACACCGGCGTCAAGCGCCGTCTCCAGCTCAAGGGCGAGGCCGCCGGGGTCCAGGTCATCGACTCCTACGCCCACCACCCGACCGAGATGACCGCCGACCTGGCGGCCATGCGCGGCGCGTCGGCCGGCTCCCGGCTGCTGGTCGTCTTCCAGCCGCACCTCTTCTCCCGCACCCAGGAGCTGGGCAAGGAGATGGGCCAGGCGCTGGCGCTGGCCGACGCCTCCCTGGTCCTGGACATCTACCCGGCGCGCGAGGACCCCATCGACGGGGTCACCAGCGAGCTGATCATCGCCGCCGCCCGCGCCTCGGGCGCGGATGTCACGGCCGTCCACGACATGGCGGACGTGCCCGGGGCGGTCGCGGGAATGGCCCGGCCGGGTGATCTCGTTCTCACCATGGGCGCGGGTGACGTCACGGACCTCGGTCCGGAGATTCTGGCCCGCCTGTCGAGCTGAGGAAGCGGTTGTCATGGCGTACGACATCGAGAAGCCGGACGAGCAGTGGCGCGCGGAGCTGAGCCCAGCGGAGTACCAGGTGCTCCGCCGGGCCGGGACCGAGCCCGCTCACACCGGTGAGTACACGGACACCAGGACGGCGGGGGTGTACTCCTGCCGGGCGTGCGGCGCGGAGCTCTTCCGCTCCGACACCAAATTCGACTCGCACTGCGGCTGGCCCTCGTTCTACGACCCCAAGGACAGCGACGCGGTCGAGCTGATCGAGGACCGCTCGCACGGGATGCTCCGCACCGAGGTCCGCTGCTCGCGCTGCGGCTCCCATCTCGGGCATGTGTTCGCGGGGGAGGGGTATGCCACCCCGACCGACCAGCGGTACTGCATCAACTCCGTCTCGCTGCGGCTGACGCCCGACGAGAGCTGAGGCCCCGACGGCACCCGGCCGGACGGGCGTGCCCGCGCGCCCGTCCTGGGTCGGCCCGTGCGCCCGCCGGGCGGTGCCCGGAGCCGGTGTACGGGGCCGGTGCCCGGAGCCGGTGTACGGGGCCGCTCCGGAGCTGTCCGCCGGGCGGCGGCGCGACGGACGCGGCCCGGCCCCCGGGCACCCGGCTCCCGTCCTGCGGACGGCCAGGGGTGGGAGAATGAGGGGCGTGCCGACACTTCCGCCGGATCTCCTGGACCGCGCCCGCGCCCTCGCCGCCCCCGGCCGGCGCCGCATCCTGGGCATCGCCGGAGCGCCCGGAGCGGGCAAGTCCACCCTCGCCGCACAGCTGGCCGACGCGCTGGCCGGGCTCGCCGTGCTGGTCCCCATGGACGGCTTCCATCTCGCCGGGGCGACCCTCGAACGCCTCGGCCTGACCGGCCGCAAGGGCGCGGCCGACACCTTCGACGCCGACGGCTACGCCGCGCTGCTCACCCGGCTGCGCGCCCCCGCCCCCGGCGTCACGGTCTACGCCCCGGCCTTCGACCGCACCCTGGAGGAGCCGGTCGCGGGCAGCATCCCGGTGACTCCGGAGACCCCCCTGGTGATCACCGAGGGGAACTATCTCCTCCATGACGACGGCCCCTGGGCCCGGGTCCGGCCGCTGCTCGACGAGGTCTGGTATCTGGACCCGGCGCGGGAGGCACGCCTCCGCCGGCTCATCGACCGGCATATCCGATTCGGCAAGGAGCGGGCCCACGCCGAGCGCTGGGCACACGGCTCCGACGAGGCCAACGCCCGGCTGATCGCCCTCGGCAGAGCGCGCGCGGATCTCATCGTGCCCATGCCCTGAGCATCCCCCCGCCGGGTGGAAGAACCATGGGTGGGTACGCTCACAGCGCGTGTCGCATGGCGCGGCCGGAGCGGCTCCCGGGCCGGTCCCGGGATGGAACGAGAGGCGGATGACGTGGGGTTGTTCCGGCGGAGGCCGAAGCGCGACGGGCAGGACGCGCCGCGCGACCCCGAGTTCCCCTACTTCTCCGCCGACGAGGGCGCCCGCTTCCGCTCCCTGGTCCGGGAGGCGTTCGCCGAGCAGGGCCTCGAAGTGAGCGTCTACGCCGATGTGGTCTCCGACAGCTCCGGCCGCCAGTTCGGCCTCGCCAATCTCGCTGCCGTCCTCCACAACGACGACCGGGGCCCGCGCGCCTGGCCCGATCAGGTCCGCCGCCATGTCGGCATGGTGCTGCGGACCATGGACGCGCCCTCCGCGCTGGACACCCTGTCGACCGAGCAGATCCGCTCCCAGCTCTACCCCCGGGTGCTGGGCTCCGAGGGCTTCGACCCGGCGAGCTTCGCCTACGCCCGCACCCCCGCCCCGGGACTCCACGAGATCATCGCCCTCGATCTCCCGGAGAGCGTCATGATGCTCACCGACGACGCCCTCGCCCCCCTCGGCGACCTCCCCTATCTGCGCGAACAGGCGCTCTACAATCTGCGCGGGCTGCCCATCGAAGGGCATGAGACCGTCAAGGGCGACGACGGGATGCGCTTCGAGGTGATCCTCGGCGACTCCTTCTACACCGCGAGCCGGGTCCTGACGCTGGAGAGCGTCGTACGGGAGACCACCGGGGAACAGCTCACCGAGGACGGCGCGCTGGTGGCGCTGCCCTTCCGGCATCAGCTCGCCTTCCATGTCATCCGGGACGCCGGAATCGTGCCCGCGCTCAACGCGATGGCGTCGTTCGCCGCGTCCGGTTATGTGGACACGCCGGGGGCTATCAGCCCCTATGTCTACTGGTGGCGGGAGGGCCGCCTCACCCAGCTCAGCGACCGGGAGGAGGACGGGGACGGGCTGCGCATCGTGATCGGCGAGGAGTTCCAGGAACTGCTGGAGCGGCTGCTCGGCGGCGAGCGGGGCTGAGCCCGCGCGAGCCTGTGGGCTCGCGAACGGCCCCGGAGACGGGCGGGGGCCGGCCCGCGCACCGCTTCGGGACGGGCGCGGCACCCGAGCCCGCCTGCCCTTGGCCCCGAGCCCGCCCCCCTGCCCCCGCCCCCCTCAGTCCGTCAGCACCGCGCACGACCGGGGCCCCAGCCGCAGCGCCCCGTCCGCGCCCGGCGGCCGGACCGGATCCCAGGCCGCCAGCACCCGGCCGCCTCCGCCCAGCCGGATCGAAGCGGGCTCGTCCCCCAGATTGACCGCGATCCGCAGATCGCCCCGCCGCAGCGCCAGCCAGCGGGCGTCCTCGTCGTACGCCACCCGCACCGACGCCAGATCGGGATCGGCCAGATCGGAGTGGGCACGCCGCAGCGCGATCAGCTCCTTGTGCCAGGCCAGCAGCCGGGCGTGCGGCTCACGGGAGCGCTCCGAGCGGTCCAGACAGGACCGGAGGCGGGTGGCCGGGTCCTGCGGGTCCGGGATGTCCGCCGCGTCCCAGCCGTGCGCGGCGAACTCCCGCCGTCTGCCCTCCCGTACCGCCGCCGCCAGCTCCGGATCGGTGTGGTCGGTGAAGAACTGCCAGGGCGTCCGCGCACCCCACTCCTCGCCCATGAACAGCATCGGGGTGAACGGACCGGTGAGCACCAGCACCGCCGCGCACGCCAGCAGACCGGGGGCCAGGGCCCCCGAGAGCCGGTCGCCCAGCGCGCGATTGCCGATCTGGTCATGGGTCTGGGCATAGCCGAGGAAACGGTGGGCGGGCGTCGTCGTCACATCCACGGGACGGCCGTGCACCCGCCCCCGGAAACCCGAAGGGACGCCGTCGTGGAAGAACCCCCGGGTGACGGTCTTGGCGACGGCCGCCAGCGGAGCCTCGGCGAAGTCCGCGTAATAGCCCTGGGACTCACCGGTCAGCGCGGTGTGCAGAGCGTGATGGAAGTCGTCGTTCCACTGGGCGTGCAGCCCGAGCCCGCCCGCCTCCCGCGGAGTGACGGTACGCGGATCGCAGGCGTCCGATTCGGCGATCAGGAACAGCGGCCGGCGCAGCTCCCCGGAGAGCGCGTCCACCGCCCGGGACAGCTCCTCCGGGAAGGCCAGCGCCCGGGTGTCGACGAGCGCGTGCACCGCGTCGAGCCGCAGCCCGTCCAGCCGGTACTCCCGCAGCCAGGCCAGCGCGCTGCCCAGCAGATAGGCGCGCACCTCGTCCGAGCCCGCGGCGTCCAGATTGACCGCCGCGCCCCACGGGGTGTGGTGGGCGTCCGTGAAATACGGCCCGAAGGCGGGCAGATGGTTCCCCGAGGGGCCCAGATGGTTGTGGACCACGTCCAGCACCACCCCGAGCCCATGACCGTGCGCGGCGTCCACGAAACGCCTGAGCGCCTCCGGACCGCCGTACGGCTCGTGCACCGCCCACAGCGACACCCCTTCGTACCCCCAGCCGTGCACCCCCGGAAACGGGCAGACCGGCATCAGCTCGATATGGGAGATCCCCAGCTCGGCCAGGTCGCCGAGGTGCGCAGCCGCCGCGTCGAGGGTCCCCTCGGCCGTGAAGGTGCCGATGTGCAGCTCGTACAGCACCGCGCCGCGCAGCGTCCGGCCGGGCCAGTCATGCCGCCAGACGTAGGAGTCCGGGAGCACCACCGCGCTGAGACCGTCCGGTCCGTCCGGCTGGCGGCGCGAGCGGGGATCGGGCCGCACCGGACCGCCGTCCAGGGCGAATCCGTACCGCGCGCCCTCGTCCGCCCCGGCCTCGGCACGCCACCAGCCCGCCCGGTCCGCCACCCGGGCCATCTCCCGCTCCGAGCCCTCCAGCAGCAGCGTCACCCGCTCCTCGGCGCGCGGCGCCCACACTTCGAACAGCACTGGCCATCCCCTCGTCCGTCATGGGCCCCGCCGTCTTCGGGCCCGCCGCCCATCCTGACGACTCCGGCCCCTGGAAGGGGCGACCTTGCGGCATTAGGGTCACGGGCCATGCCTCCGTCTTCCGGATCGAACGGGCCGCTCCCCCTCTTCCCGCCCGGCTTCCTCTGGGGAGCCGCCGCCTCCGCCTTCCAGACCGAAGGAGCCGCCGACACCGACGGCAAAGGCCCCTCCGGCTGGGACGCCTTCGCCGCCCAGGGAAGGATCAAGGACGGCGCCGACCCCGCGCGCGCCACCGGCTTCCATGAGCGCTACCGCGACGACGTCGCCCTGCTCGCCGGGCTCGGCGCGGACGCCTTCCGGTTCTCCATCAGCTGGCCACGGGTGATCCCCGGCGGCGGCGGACCGGTCAACGCCGCCGGACTCGACTTCTACGACCGGCTCGTGGACGAGCTCTGCGCCCGGGGCATCGCCCCCGCGCCCACCCTCTACCACTGGGACACCCCCTTGGCCCTGGAGGAGACCGGCGGCTGGCTCAACCGGGACACCGCCGCCCGGTTCGCCGACTACGCGTCGGCGGTCGCCGGGCGGCTCGGCGACCGCGTCCCCATGTGGATCACGGTCAACGAACCCGCCGAGGTCACCCTCCTCGGCTATGCCCTCGGCGAGCACGCCCCGGGCAGACGGCTGCTCTTCGACGCGCTGCCCGCCGCCCACCATCAGCTCCTCGCCCATGGCCTCGGCGTCCAGGCCCTGCGTGCGGCGGGCGCGCGGAACATCGGGCTCGCGCTCTCCCACTCCCCGGTGTGGACGGCGGGCGGCAGCGAGGCGGACCGGACCGCGGCCGAGCTGTACGACACCCTCACCAACTGGCTGTTCGCCGACCCGGTGCTCACCGGCGGCTACCCGGACGAGAACCTCGCCGCCCTGATGCCGGGACCGGTCGCCGAGGATCTCGCCGTGATCTCCGCGCCGCTGGACTGGTACGGGGTGAACTACTACCACCCCATGCTGGTCGGCGTGCCCACGGCGGCGGAGCCCGGCGGCTTCGCGGGCGTCGGACTCCCCGAGGGGCTGCCCTTCGGGCTCCGCGGGATCGACAGCGCGGAACGCACCGACTTCGGCTGGCCGGTGGTCCCCGACGGACTGCGCGAGATGCTGCTCCGGCTGAAGGACCGCTTCGGCGACCGGCTGCCGCCGCTCCACATCACCGAGAACGGCTGCTCGTACGGCGGACTCGACGACCAGCGCCGGATCGCCTATCTCGACTCCCATCTGCGCGCGCTGCACCGGGCCGTCGAGGAGGGCGTCGATGTACGCGGCTACTTCACCTGGTCGCTCACCGACAACATCGAGTGGGCGGAGGGCGCGGCGCAGCGCTTCGGGCTGGTCCACATCGACTTCGAGACGCTGGAGCGCACCCCGAAGGCGTCCTACGCCTGGTACCGCGAGACGATCGCCGCCCAGCGGGCCAGGGGGTCCGCGAACGGCTAGAGTCCCCGGTCAACGGAGATCCGCGAAGATCCACGGAGGGGTGCCCCATGGCCAAGGTCAATATCGGCCTCGATGCCGAACTGGTGGTGGAAGTGATGGTGCTGGCCGGTGTGGGCTCGCCCCAGGACGCCGTCGAAGCGGTCGTACGCGACTACATCGCGCGGGGGCACCGCACCGAGGAGCGGACCGGGTCACAGAACGCGGGCGTACGGGAGCCGGGGGCCGCGCCCGAGCCGCCGCGGGGCTGACCGGGGGCGGCCCGGGGCGGCCCGGGTTCAGCTGAGCGGGAGCGCCCCCGGGCCATGCTTCAGCGGGGGCGCCCTCGCGTACGGTCAGTCCCGCGGGCCGGGCGTCAGATAGATCCGCTCCTCGATGACCGGATGCCCGGCCCTGGCGAACTGCCGGGCCATCGGGACGTTGGTCTGGTCCGTCGCCCCCAGGACGGACTCCGCGCCCTCATCGGCCAGTACCCGGGTGCACTCCACCAGCAGATCGTAGGCATAGCCGTGCCCACGCTGCTCCGGCACGACCCCGATGAAGCCGATGCACGGCCCCGACGAGTTGCGCGCCGGGACGTGCAGCCCGACCAGCTCACCGCCGGGGGTGTGGGCGAGCTGCCACCACTCGCGCGGCGAGGGGCACCAGCGGAAGAAGTCCAGCTCCGCCTGTGCCGCGCGGTCCAAACCGCCCTCGGCGATGTCCTGGAGAGCGTGCGCGTCGAGCGTCGCCGAGTGCACCCGGCGCAGCACATCGAAGATCACATCGTCATCGGGCTCGGGCCGGAAGACCAGCCGTCCGGGCCGCTCGGGCAGCCCGCACTCCGGTGTCCAGCGGTACTGGTAGCGCTCCACCAGCAGACTCATCCCGGCTTTGCCGGCGGCCCGCAGCCGCGCCTCGCCGGCGGCCCGCAGCACGGGGTCCTCGCGCCAGCCCCTGGGCAGGATCAGCTGGTATTCGACGCGGTACGGGGAGGTGCGCAGCAGCTCGGCCGCGGCCTCCTCCTCGCCCTCCGCGAAGTCGAACCAGTTGACGTTGAGGGGGTGTTCGTCGTCGGGTCCGCCCCACCAGGCGGCCCGGGCGACCACCTGGCCGTCGCGCAGGGCGACCCGCTTCCACTCGGGCCGGTGGACGGTCCCGGAGAGAGCGCGGCCGATGCCGAGCGGGTCGGGCAGGGAGTCGAAGAGATGCGCGTCGTTCTCGTCGAGCGCGCGGATGACCGGATCGGTCATGGGAGTGTCCTCCGGAGGAAAGCGGTGGTGCGCTCCCGGTCAGACTGTGAACGCCGGGCGGACGGGGCGGGAGCGCGGGGATGGTGTGAGGGACACGGCACTCGCCTCCTCTCCGTCGGTTCTCAGGCGTCGGCGTCACCCTACACGGGAGACGATCATTCCTCCGCCCGGTTTTCCGGCGGCCCTTCCCACCCCTTCCCGCCCCTTCCGGAATCGCATCTTCCATGCAGGTCAGCGGTGTTCGGCGGGGAAGCGTATGGCCGGTGTTCTGGACACCGTGAGCCCTTCGGACCGACAATCGGGAGGTGACGTCGTCGTTCGAGTTCCCCGCGCACCCCGCTCCGGCCCGGCTCTCGGACGCCGAGCGGGACCGGGTCGTCGGGGTGCTCCGCGAGGGCGCGGCCCAGGGCATGCTGTCGCACGACACCTTTCTGCGGCGGATGGAGCTGGCCCTGGTCGCCCGTCGCACCGATGAGCTCCAGGAGCTCACCGCCGATCTGGTCTTCGGCCCGCAGAGCGGTCTCGGCCAGCGGCTGATCGGCGTGGTCGGCGGGGCGTCCGCGTTCTTCGTGAGGATGCGCAGGGCCTGGCACACCGAGAAGCTGCCGCCCCTGCTGCTGCCCGGGCCCGGCCCCGGCCCCCTGCGGATCGGCCGCGACCCCGGCAACGGGCTGCGCCTGAGCCATGACACGGTCTCCCGGGCGCACGCCGAGCTGAGCCGGTCCCGGGGCGTCTGGATCCTGCGCGACCTCGGCTCCACCAACGGCACCACGGTCAACGGCCGCCGGGTGGCCGGCTCGGTCGTGGTGCGGGACGGGGACATGGTCGGCTTCGGCCAGATGAGCTTCCGGCTGACGGCTCCCTGAGACCCGCGGGCCGCCGCCGCTCCGGCTCCGATGGCGGGGCGGGCCTCCGCCGGTCCCTGGTCCCCCGTCCGGTTTCGTTCACGAGTCCAGCACGGCTGAGCAGGGGCGGCCGAGCGGTCCCCCGCACCGTACGGCCGGAGTGAGAGAACCGCGTCGAACGGCCCCGGGACGGACATGTCGATGCGCGGCTCGTATACGGGTATACGGCTGGGGCATATCCAGTGCCCCGGGAAAGGCCCGCCTCTATGGTCGTGTGACAGGAGGTCGGATGAACTGGTTGGAAGGAGCCGCCGCGGAGGCGGCGAGCGCCGGTGACTACGGACGGGTCATCGAACTGGCCCGCGACGCCGCAAGGATGACCCAGCGCCAGCTCGCGGAAGCCTGCGGACTGTCCCAGCCGACCGTCTCCCGGCTGGAGAAGCGCGGAGTGGCCGACTACAACATGAAGACCCTGGCGAAGGCCGCGAGGCATCTGGGCATTCCGCTCGCCCTGGTCGGTCTGGCGGACGCCCGCACGGCCCCGCCCGCGCGGGCGGACCGGGCTTCTCCGACCGCCCGGGCGGAGAAGCCCGATCCGCTGCACCGGCGGCGCTTTCTCGCCGGGGCCATCGCGGCGGCGACGATCCCCGCCGCCGTCACGGCCTCCCGGCTCTCACCGGGACCGGAGGAGCAGGCGGAGGTGCTGCGCGGGGCGACCAGCGCGTTCCGGCGGATGGACGCCAGTGTCTCCGCGCGACAGCTCGCGGACGCGGTGCAGGGCCATCTGCGGCTGGTCCGGAGCGTGGCCGCGCAGAGCGCCGACCAGCCCGCCAGAGCGCGGCTCGCCTCCGTGACCAGCGAGGTGGCGAGCTTCTCGGCCTGGCTGAGCTGGGACATGGCGGATGCGGGATCGGCCCGCACCTGGTACGGCGAAGCGCTCAGGCTGGCCCGCCGGTCCGGCGACGAACTGCTGATCGCCTACCAGCAGGGCAGCCTCGCGCAGTTCGAGGTCGAGGCGGGGAACGCGGCCCAGGGGCTCGGTCTGATCCAGGGCGCGTGGCGGCTGCTCGAAGGCCGCCGGCCCGCCATCGCCGCCGCCTGGCTCCGCTCGCTGGAGGCGGTCGCCCACGCGACCGCGGGCGACCAGCGCGCCGCCGAACGGGCCCTCGCCGCCAGTGAGGCCGCCGCGGGCCGGGTCCGGGCCGGGGAGGAGCCGCCCTGGCCCTGGGTGTTCACCTTCGACCAGCGGAAGCTCGCCGCCGCCCGGGTCATCGGCGAAGCCCGGCTCGCCCGGCCCCACCGGGTGCTCTCCTCGCCCGACGACGCCCAGACCGTGCTCACCTTCCCCCATGAGAAGCAGCGCGCCATGCTCGGACTCGACGTGGCGAGAGGACATCTGGCCGCAGGCCGGCTCGACGTCGCGTACGCCGTCGCCACCCCCTGTCTCGACACCGGTCTACGGCTGGGCTCGGGGAGGGTCATCGAAGGCGCCCGCGCCTTCCGGCGCGGCTACGCGTCCACCAGCCCGCCCGCCTTCGTCCGCGACTTCGACCTGAGGCTGCGCGACGCCTACCGATGACAGCGCTCGGCTGGCGCACCTCTACAGCCGCCCCAGCAGCGCCACCGGCCGTGCCGCGAACAGCCGCGCCACCGGCACCGGGCCGCCGCCCGCCGGTTCGGCCCCCTCGTCGAGGAGATCCGCCCAGCGGCCCGGGGGCAGCGAGAGCTCCGTCTCCCGCCACCCCCCGGCCCGCTCAAGCCCCAGCGACAGCCGGGTCACGGCCGCCACCACCTCCCCCGTACGGCAGAACGCCACACAGTGCGCCGCCGCCGGGCCGGACGCCCGCAGCGGCACATAGGTCCCCGAGTCGCCGAAGACCTCCGGCCGCTCCCGGCGCAGTCGCAGCGCCGCCCGGGTCAGCGCCGTCCGCTCGTCCGGCGGGCCCTGCTCGAACGGCCGCCGGTTGTCCGGATCGACCAGGGCGAGATACTCCCGCTCCGTACCCTGGTAGAGATCCGGCACCCCCGGCATCGTCAGCTGGAGCAGCGCCGCGCCCAGCGCGTTGGCCCGTGCGTAGGGCGCCAGCTCCTTGGCGAACGCCGCCACCGAGTGCAGCGCCGCCCCGGCGGGCCCCGCGGCCACAAAGCCGGCGACGGCCTTCTCGTACGACTGGTCCGGCTCCGTCCAGGCGGTGTGCAGCCCCGCCTCGCGCACCCCTTTGAGCAGCGCGTCCCGCAGCCGGTCGCCGTAGGGGAAGCCGAAGCCCACGGCGGTCTGCCACGCCACCCACGCGAGCTGCGGATCCGGCGCCCGGCCGCCCTCCAGCCGGGCCGTCTCGCCGCTGACCCGGGCCAGGAAATCCGCCCACCGGTCCGGGCATTCGGAGAGCACCGCGATCCGGGCCCGGACATCCGCGCTCCGCTTGGTGTCATGGGTGGTCAGCACGGTGCCCGCGGTGGGCCAGTCACGGGCTCGCAGCTCGCCGTACGCATGGAACTCCTCGGGGTCGACCGCAGGCCGTCCCGGGTCGCCGCCGACCTCGTTCGCGCTGATCAGCGGCGTATACCGGTAGAAGGCCAGGTCCTCGACGGATTTGGCGCGCAGCGCGGACGCCGTCTGGGCGAACCGGGCGCGGAAGGCGTCGCGCGACGGGCTCTCGCCGAGCCGGCCCAGCGCCAGATCGCGCACCATGTCGACCGCCGTGGCCTCCTCCGCGACCGTGAACGCCGCCTTCGCGCCCGCGGCGGCCCGGACGGTGAGCACCTCATCGCCCCCGATGCGGTACGGCCGGTACACCGGCACCCGCACCAGCAGCTCCCGGATCGCCGTCCGCAGCGCCCAGGGGGCGTGGTCGCGCAGTGCGAGGTCCCCGGCGCTCACCCGTTCGGCGAGCCGGGTGAGCGCGGCGATCTCCGCGGCCAGATCATGGGTGACCACGTGGTGGGCGGCCCGGCGGACGGTGGCTTCCCAGTAGCCGCCCCGGTCCCCGGGCGCCCCGGCGAACTCGCGGTAATGGTGGACGAGTTCACGGTGTCCGGCCGGGTCGGTGAAGAGGCCGTCGATGCGGTGGAGCGCGTCGTATCCGGTCGTCCCGGCCACCGGCCATCCCGGCGGCAGCCGCTCGTCGCCGGTGAGGACCTTCTCCACGACGGTCCAGCAGTCGCCGCCGAGCGCTCCGTCCAGCCGCCGCAGATACGCCTCCGGGTCGGCGAGCCCGTCCGGGTGATCGACGCGCACTCCTTCGGCCACCCCGTCCCGGACCAGTTCGAGGATCTTGGCATGGGTGGCGTCGAAGACCTCCGGGAGCTCCACCCGTACCCCGATCAGCTCCGAGACGGTGAAGAAGCGCCGGTAGGCGAGCTCGGTCCGGGCGAGCCGCCACCAGCCGAGCCGGTACCACTGCGCGTCGAGGAGCTCCGGCAGCGGCAGCGCGGCGGTCGACTCCCGCAGCGGGAAGCGCTCCTCCCCGTAGCGCAGTACGTCTCCCTCGACCCGCATCGCGCCCATCTCGTCCGCGATCCGGCCGGCGAGCACCGGAAGCAGCAGTCTGCCGCCGCCCGCCTCCCAGTCGATGTCGAACCAGCGGGCGTACGGGGACGCGGGGCCCTGGCGCAGCACCTCCCACAGGGCGCGGTTGTAGCGGGGCACGGCGGCCATGTGGTTCGGCACGATGTCCAGGACCAGCCCCATGCCGTGCTCGCGCGCGGTCCGGGCGAGCTCCCGCAGCCCCTGCTCGCCGCCCAGCTCCTCCCGTACCCGGGTGGGGTCGGTGACGTCGTAGCCGTGCACCGACCCCGGCACCGCCTCCAGTACGGGGGACAGATGCAGATGGGAGACGCCGAGCCCGGCGAGATAGGGCACGGCGGCGGCGGCCGACGCGAAGGGGAAGCCGGGCTGGAGCTGGATCCGGTAGGTGGCGGTGGGCTTCATGTCTGCGTACGTACCCGCCCTGGGCCGCGGTGCGTCATCGCGCCGCCCATCGGTGTCCGCCGATCGGGTCTCCGCCCCGGGTCTGAAGCCGCGCCTTTGGGCCCCGGAGCCCCCGGGCTGGAGCCCTGCCACCGGGCCATGGACCCGCCGGGCTGGAGCCCCGCCCCCTTGGGCCCGGACCCGCCGGCGCCCGCTTCAGGAGGGCCGGCGCAGCACCACCAGACTCCGCCCCACCAGCGGCACCCGCTCCCCGGCCGTGGCCCAGGGGCCCGCGCCGGGCGGGACGCCCGCCGCCAGGGCCGTGTCCACCACCACCCGCCACCGGCTGCCGTGGCACGCCGGAACCGTGAAGTCCAGATCAGCGGCCCCCGCGTTGAACATCAGGAGGAAGGAGTCGTCGCTGATCCGCTCCCCCCTCGGCCCCGGCTCCGAGATGGCGTGCCCGTGGAGAAAGACCGACAGCGCCCCGGGGCGGGCCGCCTGCCAGTCCCGCTGGGTCATCTCTTTCCCCTGGGGAGTGAACCAGGCGACATCGGTCAGACCGTCCCGGGCGCCGTCGACCGGGCGGCCGTGGAGGAAGCGCCGCCGGCGGAAGACGGGATGGTCGCGCCGGAGCCGCACCATCGCCCGGGTGAACGCGAGCAGCGTCCCCTCCGCGTCCGATCCCGGCTCCGGCCAGCGCACCCAGGAGATCTCGTTGTCCTGGCAGTACGCGTTGTTGTTGCCGCCCTGGGTACGTCCGAACTCATCGCCGTGGCTGAGCATCGGCACCCCCTGCGACAGCATCAGGGTCGCGATGAGGTTCCGCGTCTGGCGCTCGCGCAGCCGCAGCACCGCGGGGTCGTCGCTCTCGCCCTCGGTCCCGCAGTTCCACGACCGGTTATGGCTCTCGCCGTCCTGGTTGTCCTCGCCGTTGGCTTCGTTGTGCTTGTCGTCGTACGACACCAGATCGCGCAGGGTGAAGCCGTCGTGGCAGGTGGCGAAGTTGATGGAGGCGAGGGGCCGCCGCCCCTCGCCCTGGTAGAGATCCGACGATCCGGTCAGCCGGGAGGCGAACTCGGCGAGCGTGCGCGGCTCACCGCGCCACAGATCCCTGACGGTGTCGCGGTACTTGCCGTTCCACTCGGTCCACAGCGGCGGGAAATTGCCCACCTGATAGCCGCCCTCGCCCAGATCCCAGGGCTCGGCGATCAGCTTCACCTGGCTGACCACCGGGTCCTGCTGCACCAGATCGAAGAACGACGAGAGCCGGTCCACCTCGTGGAACTGCCGGGCGAGGGTCGCCGCGAGATCGAAGCGGAAGCCGTCGACATGCATCTCGGTCACCCAGTACCGCAGCGAGTCCATGATCAGCTGAAGCACCTGGGGGCTCCGCATCAGCAGGGAGTTCCCGGTGCCCGTGGTGTCCGTGTAGTGGCGGCGGTCCTCGGCGAGCCGGTAGTAGGCGGCGTTGTCCAGGCCCCGGAAGGAGAGGGTCGGTCCCAGATGGTTCCCCTCGGCGGTGTGGTTGTAGACGACGTCGAGGATGACCTCGATGCCGGCCCGGTGCAGCTCCCGTACCGCGTGCTTGAACTCCCGCACCTGTTCGCCGCGGTCGCCCCAGGAGGCATAGGCGTTGTGCGGGGCGAAGAAGCCGATGGTGTTGTAGCCCCAGTAGTTGCTCAGTCCGGCGTCCACCAGCCGGTGGTCGTGGACGAACTGGTGCACGGGCATTAACTCCAGCGTGGTGACGCCCAGCTCCGTCAGATGCCCGATCACCGCGGGGTGCGCGAGCCCGGCGTAGCTGCCGCGCAGCTCCGGGGGGAGCTCCGGATGGAGCATGGTCAGGCCCTTCACATGGGCCTCGTAGATCACCGTGCGGTGGTAGTCCGTACGGGGAGAGCGGTCGTCGCCCCAGTCGAAGTACGGATCGACCACGACCGAGGCCATGGTGTGCCGGGCGGAGTCCAGGTCATTGCGCGAGTCCGGGCGGCCGAAGTGATAGCCGTACACCGACTCACCCCAGTCGACCGTACCGCTTATCGCACGAGCGTAGGGATCGAGGAGAAGCTTGGCGGAGTTGCAGCGGGCCCCGCGCTCCGGCGCGTACGGGCCGTGCACTCTGATGCCGTACCGCTGGCCCGGCATCACCCCCGGCAGATAAGCGTGCCGGACGGCGGCGTCGGTCTCGCGCAGCTCGACCGCCGTCTCCGAGCCGTCGTCGTGCAGCAGACACAGTTCGATACGGCGCGCGGCCTCGGAGAACACCGCGAAATTGGTTCCCGCGCCGTCGAAGGCGGCGCCGAGGGGATACGCCTCTCCCGGCCATACCTGCATGAAAGCACGCTCACCGTTCCGATCCGGGTGCTGGGGGACATGAGGGACGCGAGGGCCGGATCCTTCCGAAGGTATCGCGGCCCGCCTCCGGCGGCCGGGGACGACGCGGTCAACATCGCGTTCGTTCCGTCCCTCCCGGTCGTCGGCGGCCCCGGCGCCGCTATGAATCAGCTCACTCCGCCGTACGGGGCCCATGGGAACGTATCGGGAGGGAAAGGGAGTTGGGAAAGGACCCCGTCCATCCGGCTGCACCGCGTCCCGCTGGCGGAGTAGTCTTCCTTGATCGTTGGGTGGGGGACGGGAAGGCGGTGCGCGGGTGAGCTCGGGAGGGCTGGAGCTACCCCCCGGTGACACGGGTCATGACGGGGACTCCGGTGATGTCCCGCCCGGTGCGGTCTCCCTCGCCAGGCCGATGGAGATCGGGGCGGAACTGGACTGGGACGCGGACGCCTGGAGCGAGGTGCGCACCCGTGCGCAGCGCGCGGGGCGTGCCTACATCTGGCTGAATCTGGTGGAGCAGCGGCTGCGCGCGGTGGTCGCCGCGGTGCTGCGGCCGATCTACGAGCCGGTCCACGGCGACGACTGGGTGGTCGCCGCGGCGGGCCCGGCCGGCCAGGAGTGGGTGCAGCGCGCGGTCGCGGTACGGGAGGTCTCGCGCCGCAAGGGCTATCTGCTGGACCCCGCCGACGACAACGTCCTCTCCTTTCTCACCCTGCCCCAGCTGCGTGAGCTGATGGTGCAGCACTGGCCGTGCTTCGAGCCGTACTTCGACGACCGGCGCGATGTGGAGCTGGCGCTGGACGAGCTGGAGGTCACCCGCAATGTGGTCTCCCGCAACCGCGCCCTGAACGAGGCGGTGCTCGCCCAGGCGGAGCGCGCCTCGGCCCGGCTGCTGGACATACTGGGCAGTGGCGCGGGGGTGCCGTCCGCCGACCGGCTCCCGGTCGACGCGGTCGAGGACCTGGTCGGCGACCGCTACGCCGATGTGGTCTCCGTCCATCCCGACCGGGTGCGGCTCCAGCGTCAGCTGCCCGCCGAGGACCTCTTCGGCGGGGCACGCCGGGTCGACGCGATCGGCATAGGTCTGAATCTCCTGGTGCAGAATTTCTCCGGGCGCCGGCTGGTCAGGCTCGCCGAGTCGGGCTGCCGGGTGCGGCTGCTCTTCCTCAACCCGGCCAGCAGCGCGGTCAAGCGGCGCGAGCGCGAACTGGGCATCAGAAAGGGCGAGTTGAGCCGGACGGTGGAGATGAACATCCTCCATATGCGCCGGGTGCGGGCCCGGCTGCGGGACCCCGGCGCCTTCGAGATCCATGTCTTCGACGAGACGCCGCGCTTCACGGCGTATCTGGTCGACGGGGACGGACCGGACGGTCTCGCCGTGGTGCAGACCTATCTGCGCAGGGCCCGGGGCATGGAGGCGCCGGTGCTGGTGCTGCGGGGCGGCGGCCGTTCGGTGGTGCGCGCGGGCAGCGAGGGGGAGCACGGGCTGTTCCAGACGTACCGCGAGGAGTTCGAGTCGGAGTGGGCCGACTCCCGGCCGGTCTCCTGAGCGCTCACCGCCGGGGGCCTGGGCGGCTCCCGGCCGGTCTCCTGGGCGCTCACCGCCGGGGGCCTGGGCGGCTCCCGGCCCCTTCGCGGGGATTGTCAGTGGCCCATGGGAGGGTGAGTGCCGATGGGGAGAGCACCACGAAGGAGGGGTCCGCCATGGCGTGGCACGGTGAGCCGCTGGTCGGTTTCGATCTGGAGACGACGGGGACGGATCCGCTGGAGGCGCGGATCGTGACGGCCGCGGTCGTCCGGGTGAGCGCGGACGATCCGGTGGAGCGGCGGGTGTGGCTCGCGGACCCGGGGGTCCGCATTCCCGCGCAGGCGTCGGCGATCCACGGCATCAGCAGTGAGCGGGCGGCGGCCGAGGGCCGCCCGGCGCGGGAGGTGGCCGAGGAGATCGCGCGGACGCTGACCGGTCACTGGGAGGACGGCGTCCCGGTGGTGGCGTACAACGCGGCGTTCGATCTGACGCTGCTCTCGGCGGAGCTGCGGCGGTATGGGCTGCCGTCGCTGAGCGCCCGGCTGGCGGGCCGCCCGATAGGGCCCGTGATCGATCCGTACACGATAGACCGGGCCGTGGACCGCTACCGCAAGGGCAAGCGCACCCTGGAGGCGGTCTGCGCGGAGTACGGGGTGGCGCTGGAGAGCGCGCATGACGCGACGGCGGACGCCCTGGCGGCGGTGCGGGTGGCGCGGGCGGTGGCCGGCCGCCATGCCTCGGTCGCCGCGCTGGATCCCGCGCGGCTGCATGAGAGCCAGGTGCGCTGGTATGCGGAGTGGGCCGCGGACTTCCAGGCGTTTCTGCGGCGGAAGGGCAATGCGGAAGCGGTGGTGGACGCCTCCTGGCCGATGCGCGAACCGGCTCCGGTGGGGGCTTGAGAGGCCCCTCCGCCCGGGTGGGCGGAGGGGCGTCCCGGAGCGGGGCCGCCGCCGGACGGCCGGTCCGGTGGTGGCATGGGGCCCGGGTCCGGGCCCGGCCAGGTGGCCGGAGGCCGGAGAGCCCGGTCCCGGACCGGGTGGCCGGGTCTCGGTGGGGCGGAGTCCGGACCGGATGGACCGGGGGTCAGCGGCCGGGGGCGGAGAAGAACGCCTTCGGTGTGGGCAGCCCCGGCGATTCGGCGCGCTCCGGGGTCGTCGGGGCCGGGTTCACCGCGCAGGTCGTATTCCCCGCGGGGAGCCCGCCGGCCGCCAGATACGACGTGATGAGCCTGTCCGCGCAGTCACTGATCCCGCGCCCGTAGAGGGCGTGGGTCTCCGCCTCGTCGACCGTGATCATCCGGGAGCCCTTCATCGCCCGGTGCATGGCGACTCCGCCGGTGAGCGGGGTCTGCGAGTCCCACTCGGCCTGCACGATCAGCGCGCCCACCGGGTTGTCCACCTCGGTCGCGCGCTCGGCGTTCCTGTCCCAGAAGGCACAGGGCATGATGTTGGACGCGGCGTCCCCGTACAGCGGATAGCGGGCCTTGTCGCGGATCGCGTCCTTGCGGTACGTCTCCGGGTTCTTCGGCCAGTTCGCATCACCGCAGGCGATGGCCAGGAACGCGGAGAGTTCGGCGTCGGTGCCCTGGAACCATTCGAGCTCGGGGGTCGGCTTCCCGGCCGCGGCGTTCTTCAGATGCACGACCCAGTCGCTCGCGCCCTTGAGGGAGAAGAACCGGGGGCGCATGCGTTCCCGCAGCTGATCGCCGTTGAGCGGGGTCGTGCCGACGGTGACGGGCTCGCGGTCGGCCTGGGCGACGATGTCGTAGAACGCCTTGCCGACCTCGGCCGGGGTGTCGCCGAGCCCATAGGTCTCATGGCGTGCCGCGGCCCACTTCGCCCACCGCTTGAACGCGGGCTCGGCTCCATGGGCCCATGACTGGATCATCCCGCGCCAGACGATCCCGGGGTCCACGGCGCTGTCCAGCACCATTCGGCCGGAACGCCGGGGGAACAGCTGGGTGTACACGGCCCCCAGATAGGTGCCGTACGAGTACCCGAGGTAATTGATCTTCTTCTCGCCCAGCACGGCCCGGATGACGTCCATGTCCCGTGCGGTGTTACGGGTGGTGAAGTGCTGGAGCGAGTCCCCGTACTTCGCCCGGCACTTGTCGGCGACCGTGCGGGCCCACTCGACGTCCCCGGCGAAGCTCTCCTTCTTGTACGGGCGCGGCAACTGCTGTTCCTCGGGCGTCGAGCCGCAGGTGACAGGGGTGCTCTTGGCCACGCCCCGGGGGTCGAACCCGATGAGGTCGTACCTGTTCCGCACGGACCGGGGCAGCGACTGTGTCATCGACAGCGGCATGTCGAGACCCGGTACACCGGGACCGCCCGGATTGAAGAGCAGCACACCGCGCCGCTTGTCGTCGTCCGTCGCCTTGATCCGGGATATCGCGATGTCGACGCTCGTGCCGCCGGGCCGCCGGTAGTCCAGCGGGACCTCGATCGTCGCGCACTGGAAGGAGGCGGGCTGGTCGGGAGCGCACCGCTGCCACTCCGGCTTCTGCCGGGTGTAGCCGTCCAGCGGGCCCGCGGCAGCAGCGGGGGCGGCGGCGAGAGCGGGGGCGAGCGTCGCCATCACGCTCATCGCGAGCAGGGGGGCCATGCGTCGTCTTAAGTGCACGGAGATCCTTCCGGTCGTTGTTCGTCGCAGGCTGAGCCTGGCCGCCCGACCGGCTCGGCGAATCATCCGCAGCGGTGATGGAATTCTCGACCCCCGGTAGTACGGGCAGAAAGTCGATCCCTCTGCGGTGGGAGCGGATTCAGGCCAGACGCCCCATGGTGTCGGGGTTCCGTACGCGGCGACGGCAGGGAGCCCGGACGCCCGGTACCCACCGGACCTCTCCGCTCCCTGCCGCTTTCCGTGGTTCCCGTGCCTCAAGGCTGCCCGTGCTGCCCGTGACTCAGGGCCTCCCGTGCCTCAGGCGCTCCTGTGCGTCCCGTGGCCCCAGGGCCTCCCGCCTTCCGCTCCCTAGAACGGGTGCCAGCGGACCTCGGGACGGTTCTCCCGGAGCGAGGCCACCCGGCGGGAGAACTCCTCCCTCGCCCGGGGGTTCGCCGGCGCGTGCTGCGCCACCCACGCACAGCTCGCGGTCTCCCGCGCGCCCCGCAGCACGGCGCACCCCTCCCACTCCCGCACATCCCACCCGTAGACGGCCGTGAAGGAGTCGTACTCCTCGGGCGCCAGCCCGTACCGGTCCCGGGAGAGCGCCAGCACCACCAGATCGTGCTCCCGCAGATCGGCCGAGAAGGTCTCCAGATCCACCAGCACCGGACCGTCCGGCCCGATGTGGACGTTCCGGGGCAGCGCGTCCCCATGGACCGGCCCCGGAGTGAGGTGCGGGGTCAGCGCCGCCGCCGCCTCGGCGAAGCCGTCGCGGCGTGCCCGCAGATACTCCGCGTCCGCCGGGTCGATCGCGTCCCCCGCCAGCCGCAGCCATCGCTCCACCCCGCCCAGCAGCTCCCTGCCGGGCAGCACGAACCCGGGCGCGGGCAGCGCGTGCACCAGCCGCAGCAGCTCCGCCAGATCGGCGGCGCGCGCGGGCCGTACCGCGTCCGGCAGCCGGTGCCATACGGTCACCGGGTGCCCGTCGACCAGCCGGGCCGCCCGCTCGGCCGGGCGGACCGCCGGGACTCCGGCCTCCGCCAGCCACACCCCGACGGCCACCTCCCGCTCGGCCCGTGCCAGCAGCTCGGCGGAGCGGCCCACCTTCACCACCGTGGAGCCCGCCGCGAAGACCGCGTTCTCGCCGAGCGCCAGCAGCTCCGCGCCGGTGAAGCCCGCCGCGGCCAGCACCTCCCGTGCCCGTGCCTCGTCCATCGCCGACCCTCTCCCGCTCTCATCCGTTCAAACAGGCCAAAGTCTCGCATCCCCATGACGGCCTCCTTGACGGGCCGACGACCCGTCAGCACGATGACGGAGGCCGCTCGGGCGGCCAGACCGGAAGGAACCGGCCCAAAGGAGTCGAATCATGACATCGACGACCGTGGCCCCACCCTCCGGAAACCAGCCGGAGAGGCCGCCGGGCGAAGGCCGGGCCCGCCGCCGGGGAAGAGGACGCGGCGGACCCCCCGGGAAGCCGCTGGACCATGGCGCCTGGTTTCTCGTCCTCCCCGCGCTGATCCCCATTCTGATCCTCAGCGTGGGACCGCTGGTCTACGGCGTCTCCCTGGCCTTCACCGACTCCCAGGCCGGCCGCACCGAACCCACCCAGTGGATCGGCGCCCTCAACTTCCGCGACCTGGCGCAGGACACCCTCTTCTGGGACTCGTTCGGCATCGGTCTGGTGTGGGCCGTGGGCGTCACCGTCCCGCAGTTCGCGCTCGCCCTCGGCCTCGCCCTCCTCCTCGACCAGAAGTTACGGCTGCGCTGGCTCGCCCGCGCCCTGGCGATCATCCCCTGGGCCATGCCCGAGGTGGTCGTCGGCATCATGTGGCGGCTGGTCTACAACCCCGACGCGGGCATCCTCAACGAGACGCTGCGCGATCTCGGCCTCGGCGAGGGCCGCGACTGGCTCACCGGACTCGCCACCGCGCTGCCCGCCGTGATCGTCGTGGGCATCTGGGCCGGACTGCCCACCACCACGGTCGCCCTGCTCGCGGGCCTGCAGAACACCCCGCACGAACTCCATGAGGCCGCCGCCCTCGACGGCGCGGGCCCCTGGCGGCGGTTTCGCACCGTCACCTGGCCCGCCATCAGGCCCGTCGTCCTCGCCATCACCGCGCTCAATTTCATCTGGAACGTCAATTCCTTCGCCCTGGTCTATGTGCTCACCGGCGGCGGACCCGGCGGACGCACCCGGCTGCCGATGCTCTTCGCCTATGAGGAGGCGTTCCGCTACGGGCAGTTCGGCTACGCCGCCGCGATGAGCTGTGTGATGGTCGCGGTGATCTCCGTCATGCTCGCGCTCTATCTCGTGGGGCGGCTCAAAGGAGGCGATGAGCGGTGATCCGCACCAGCAGGGCCGGCCGCGCCGGACAGTACCTCGCCCTTCTGGGCTATCTCGTCTTCCTCGCCTTCCCCTTTCTGTGGCTGATCTCCACCGCCTTCAAACCGGCCCGGGAGCTCGGCTCGCTCCACCCCACCTGGATTCCCCGGGACCCCACCCTCGCCAACTTCCGCCAGGCGTTCGACGAGCAGCCCCTGCTCCAGGCCGCGGGCAACAGCCTGGCCGCCGCGGCCGGCGCGGCGCTGATCTGTGTGGCGATCGCCACCCCGATGGCGTACGTCATGGCCCGCCACCGCACCAGGCTCACCACCGCCGCCACCGGCTGGGTGGTGGTCAGCCAGGCGTTCCCCTTCGTACTCGTGATCATTCCGCTCTTCCTGGTGCTCAGAAATCTGCGGATGATCAACTCCCTCTCCGGTCTGGTCCTGGTGTACGTGGTCTGGTCGCTGCCCTTCGCGCTCTGGATGCTGGCGGGGTACGTACGGGCCGTGCCGGGCGAACTGGAGGAGGCGGCGGCGGTCGACGGCGCGGGCAGGGTCCGCACCCTGCTGTCGGTCGTCGCCCCGCTGCTCGCCCCCGGCATCGCGGCCACGGCGCTCTTCGCCTTCATCACCGCGTGGAACGAGTTCTTCTTCGCGCTGGTCCTGCTCAAGACCCCGGAGAAACAGACCCTGCCGGTGGTGCTGACCCACTTCCTCGGCGCGGAGGGCGTCGCAGACCTCGGACCGCTCGCCGCCGCGGCCTTCCTCGCGACCCTCCCCTCGCTGGTCGTCTTCGCGCTCATCCAGAGACGGATCACGGGCGGCATGGCGGCCGGGGCGGTGAAGGCGTGATGGGCGGGAGATCCGTACGTCTGCTGACGGTGACGGCCGTGCTGGCCCTGCTGCTCACCGGCTGCTCCGGTGACGGCGACGGCGACGGCGGGGAGCGGTCCGGCGGCGGGATCCGGCTCCGTTTTCAGTCGCTGGCCTGGCAGAAGGAGTCCGTCGACGCCAACAAGGAGCTGGTACGGGAGTGGAACGAACGCAATCCCGGCATCCGGGTCGACTATGTCCAGGGCAGCTGGGACAGCGTCCACGACCAGCTGCTGACCTCGTTCGAGGGCGGCGAGGCCCCCGACGTCATCCATGACGCGGCCGACGATCTCGCGGACTTCGCCTACGGCGGCCGTCTCGCCGATCTGCGCGGACTCCTCTCCGAGCGGCTCACCTCCGACATCCCCGCCCACAGCTGGCGGACGGCGACCTTCGGCGAGGGCGTCTACGGGGTGCCCTTTCTCCAGGAGCCCCGGGTGCTGATCGCCAACAGGAAGATCGTCGAATCGTCCGGGGTGCGCATCCCCACCCCCGCCCGGCCCTGGAGCTGGGAGGAGTTCCGCGCGGTGGCGAAGGAGCTGACGGCGGCGATGGGCAAGGGGAAGTACGCGGTGGCCTGGCCGCTGCGGGAACCGGTCTCCGTCACCCTGAATCTGGGGCTCTCGGCCGGGGGCCGGCTCTTCCACCGGGGCGGCGACGGAAAGGTGTCCATCCGGTTCACCGAAGGGGACGCCGTGGTGCCCGAGACCATCCACGACCAGGTCAACTTCGATCGCACCGCCTCCCCCTCCACCCTGGGGGCCGGGGGCTCGGACGCGCTGCCCGGGTTCTTCGGCGGCAAGTACGCGATGGTGCCGCTGGGGTTCTCCTACCGTCAGCAGATAGCGCAACAGGCGCCCGAGGGCTTCGAGTGGATGGTGCTGCCCGCGCCCGCGGGGGCCGGGGGGCCGGTGCAGGGGGTGAGCCCGCAGACGCTCTCCATCGCGGCGGACAGCCCCCATCGGAAGGAGGCGGCGCGGTTCATCGACTTTCTGCTGAGCCCCCGGAACATGGTGCGGCTGGCGAAGGGCGACTGGATGCTGCCGACCGGCGTCCGGGCGCTCGCGGACCCCTCCCTGCGCGAGGAGAAGGACGGCTGGGCGACCGGCGCGGCCCTCGCCGGTGAGCTGCGATCGGCTCCGGCTCAGTCGGTCCGGGGGTACCCGGAGTGGAAGGACAAGGTGGCGACCCCCGCGTACCAGGAGTACTACAGCGGTGCGATCGACCGCGCGGAGCTGGAGAAACGGCTGGTGAAGGACGGAAATCTGGTGCTCTCCCGCTATCAGCGCTGAGGCCCGGCGCCGAACTAATCAAATTGCACGATACGTACCGTCTCGCTTACCGTCTCCGCTATGACCGAACCACAGCCCGCTCATATCGCCATGTTCTCCATCGCCGCCCCCGGGCATGTGAACCCGAGCCTCGACGTCATCCGCGAGCTCGTGGCGCGCGGCCACCGGGTCAGCTATGCCATCCCCGGAGCGTTCGCCGAGCGGGTCGCCGCCACCGGCGCGACACCGGTCGTCTACGACTCCGTGCTCCCCACGGAGGAGGACCCGGACGCATGGGGCACCGAGCTGATCGACAACATCGAGCCGTTCCTCCGGGACGCGATCCATGTGCTGCCGCAGCTGGCGGCGGCCTTCGCGGGGGACGAGCCCGATCTGGTCCTCCATGACATCACCTCCTATCCGGCACCCGTGCTCGCCCACCGGTGGGGGGTGCCCGCGATCTCGCTCTGGCCCAATCTCGTCCCCTGGGAGGGGTACGCGGAGGAGGTCGCCGAACCCATGTTCGCCGAGCTCAAGCAGTCCGAGCGCGGCAAGGCGTACTACGCGCGCTTCCAGGGCTGGCTGGAGGACCACGGGCTCGCCCATGTCCACCCGGACCGTCTGGTGAGCAGTCCCCGCAAGGCCCTGGTGCTGATTCCCCGGGCGCTCCAGCCCCAGGCGGACCGGGTGGACTCCTCGGTCTTCACCTTCGTGGGCGCATGCCAGGGGGACCGCGCCGACCAGGGGGAGTGGCAGCGGCCCGCAGGCGCGGAGAAGGTTCTGCTGGTGTCGCTGGGCTCGGCGTTCACCAAGCAGCCCGGCTTCTACCGGGAGTGCGTCAAGGCGTTCGGGGAGCTGCCTGGCTGGCACATGGTGCTCCAGATCGGCCGGTATGTCTCCGCAGCGGAGCTGGGTCCGCTGCCCGCCAACGTCGAGGTCCACTCCTGGGTCCCCCAGCTGTCGGTCCTCCGCCAGGCCGATGCCTTCATCACCCACGCGGGGGCGGGCGGCAGTCAGGAAGGGCTGGCCACCGGGACCCCGATGGTCGCGGTCCCGCAGGCGGTGGACCAGTTCGGCAACGCGGACATGCTGGTCGAGCAGGGCGTGGCACGCCGGATGGACTCCGGGACGGCGACGGCGGACGAACTGCGGGAGGCGGTGCTGGGACTGGTGTCCGACCCGGAGGTCGCGCGGCGGCTCCAGGAGATCCGAGCGGAGATGGCCGGGGAGGGGGGTACGCGGGCGGCGGCGGACCTGATCGAGTCGGAGCTGGGGTCGCGGACCCCGGCCCGCCCCTGAGCGCTCCTCGGGGAGCACGCCCCCGAGGTCGCCGCTCCGGCACCGTCTTCGGCACCGCGACCCGGCCGCGTGGAGCCGCCCCGCCGCGCGTACTCAGCGCCGGGAGCGCCGGCGCCAGGTGAAGCCGCCCGGGAGGCGGACCGCGGTGGTACGCCTCCCATGGCGGTCCCCGGTGATGTGCGCGCGGCGACCGCCGAGCGTCCAGGACCAGCCGTGGCGGCCGATGTGGAGATGAAGCACCTTGGGGATCAGCGTGATCCGCTTGTGGTAGTGGAACGGCATGACGGCCTCCTTCCCTCGATGGTGCGCCGGACGCGCCCCGTATCCGTCACCGTAGAGCCACAGCCGTGTCACCACGGGACCCACCCCTCACAGCGCCGCCGTCTCCGCGGCCGGGCTTCGGCGCTCAGGAGTAGGTGGCGGCCATCTTCTCCGCGTACCAGCGTCCCGGTGTCATCCGCTCCCCGGGTGTGTCCGGTGCCCCGGCGCCGCCGGTCCGGCCGAGCGCGGGGACCGGGTCGATCGGCGCGTCGTGATTGGGCATGTGGAAGAAGGGGATGGAGAGCCGGGAGCCGGTGTGCCCTTCCACCGGGTTCACCACCCGGTGCAGGGTCGACACCCAGTGGCCACCCGTCCAGAACTCCATCATGTCGCCGATGTTGATGACGAAACTCCCGGGGACGGACGGGACATCACGCCAGCCGCCGTCCTGCTGCCGCACCTGAAGGCCACCGGCGTCGTCCTGGTGGAGGACGGTCAGGACCCCCCAGTCGCTGTGCGGCCCCTTGCGCATCTGGCCGGGCAGCGGGGGGACGGCCTGCGGGTAGTAGAAGTTGGCGACGACGGTCGAGACGGGTTCGTCGGCCCGGTCGGCGAAGAAGCCCTCGCCCAGGCCGAGGGCCAGGCCGAACAGCCGCATCAGATCCTGGCTGAGGGTCTCCATCGCCCGCATGTACGCCAGCCAGACCGGCCGGAAGCCCAGCGGTGTCTCCGGCCAGACATTGGCCCGGTCCCAGGGCGCGCAGTCACCGCCGGACCCGCGCCGCCGCTCCGCGTCGCGGTCCCCCGGCAGATTGGCGCTGAAGATCTCGCAGAGATCCGGGGGCGAGTCCACCCCCATGCTCTTCGCCGCACTCCCCGCGGAGTAGCTCAGTCCGCAAGTGCCCGGTCCGCTCAGAACCTTGTCCTTCTCCGCTCCCGGCAGCTCGAAGAACTCCCTGGTGACGGAGTACATCCGATCGATCAGACGCTGGCGTACCCCGTGCCCGACGACGACGAAGAACCCGGAGGACGCACAGGCGCGGCCGATGGCGGCGGCGACCGACGCACGGCCGCCGCCGGTGGCCGCGGACAGATCGATGACGGGAACGTACCCGTCCAGAACGGTGATATGACGCTGCGCGCCGGTGTCATGGCGCATCGGCCTCTCCTCGGGAAGCGCGAGACGGATCTCGCGGCGGACCGGACCAGCACACTGTCCCCTCGGGTTCGCTCCGCCCCCAAGCCGTACGCTGGAGAGCGCAAGATTCCGGCGGGCGGACGGAGCGACACGGTGGATTCCGGCACCCTGGACGACCTGGACCAGCGGCTGCTCCATGCCCTACAGCTCGACGGCCGCGCACCCCTCAGCCGGGTCGCGCGACGGCTGGAGACCTCCGAGCGCACCGTGGCCCGCCGCTACCGCAGGCTGCGCATGCTCGGACTGCGCATCGTCGGTCAGCCCGTTCCCGCACGGTTCGGACTGGTCCGCTGGCTGCTGCGCCTCACCTGCACCCCCGATGCGGCCGGCGCCGTCGCCGATTCCCTGGCCCGCCGCCCCGACACCAGCTGGGTCACCCTCGCCTCCGGCGGCACCGAGCTCTACTGCGCGCTCAGCACCCGCACCGCCGGCGAACGCAACGCCCTGCTGCTGCGCAAGCTCGCCCGCACCCCCCAGGTGCTGTCGGTCAGCGCCCACTGCATGATGCGGATCTTCGTGGGCGCCACCGGCACCTGGCACGCCACCCGCTTCCGGACCGCACTCCCTGGGGCGGATTCCGGCGCACTGCTCGCCCCGCTGCCCCTGGACGCCACCGACCGCACCCTCTTCACCGAGCTGGCCCGCGACGGCCGCGCCACCCTGCCCGAACTGGGCAAGGCCACCGGCCGCTCACCGTCCAGCGTCCAGCGCCGCCTCGAACGTCTGCGGGCCGAAGGCGCCCTGGATCTCTCCGTCGACTTCGACCCCCAGCTCCTCGGCTATCACATGACCACCCAGCTCTGGCTGAATGTGACCCCCGCCCATCTGCGCACCGTCGGGGAGACCCTCGCCACCCACCCCGACATCGCCTTCGCCGCCGCCACCACCGGCAGATCCAACCTCGTCGCCAGCGGCGTCTTCCGCACCCCGGACGACCTGTACCGCTATATCGACCAGCGCATCGGCGCCCTGCCGGGCATCCAGAGCATGGAGACCGCCCCGACGCTGCGCGAAGTCAAACGCCTCGCTCCCGCCCTCCCCTGAAGACCCCGGTCGTCCGCCGGGACGGCCCGGCGCTCAGCCGGCGAGCGCGGCGAGCTCCCGTACCCGGGCCCCGTCGTACCGTTCCAGGAGCAGCCGGGCCAGCTCGGGGGCCGGGCCGAGGACGTCCGCCAGTACATCGGCGTCCCGCGCTCCCTCGGCGATGCGGTCGGGCAGCCGGCCGGGGGCGATGACATAAGGCGCCACCGCCACCCGGGCGCAGCCGTCCGACCGCAGACAGCGCACCGCGTCCTCGGTGCGCGGCAGAGCCGCGGAGGCGAACGCGGGCCGCACGGCGCACCAACCGGTGTGCCGCAGCTCCCGCGCTATATCTGCGATCACCGCGATCGCCTCCGGGTCGGTGGAGCCCGCCGAGGCCAGTACCAGCCCCGTCGAGCTTCGGTCGGACGGGCGCAGCCCCGTCTCCCACAGCCGCCGCTCCAGCGCGGCGAGCAGCAGGGGCGAGGGGCCGAGGACCTCCGCCGTCCGGATGCGCAGCCGTGGCAGCCGTGCCGCCGCCTCCCGCAGTACGGCGGGGATGTCCGACTTGGCGTGGAAGGCCCGGGTCAGCAGCAGCGGCAGCGCGATCACGTCGTCTGCGCCGCCGTCGTCCGCGAGCCGCTCCAGGACCTGGAGCACGGACGGGGTGTCGAAGTCCAGAAAGGCCGTCTCCACCCGCAGCCCCGGCCGCAGCGAGCGGGCCCGGCGCACCAGGGCGTGCACGGTGGCCGCGTGCCGTGGATCACGGCTGCCGTGGGCGATGACGAGTAGGACGGGACTGCGCATGATCGTCACTCAGCTCTGTTCGCGTCGTTTCCGGGGGCCGGGGGCCGGGGGCCAGGGGGCAGAGGCCGCGGGGCCAGGGTGGGGTCAGCTCTTGACCAGCAGTCCCCGGCCCCGCAGCACCGCTCGCTCCAGCGGGCTGAAGAGCAGCAGATCGATGGCGATGCCGACGGTCAGGATCAGCAGGATGGCCAGGAACACCCCGGGCATATCGGAGTTGTTCCGCCCGTTCTCCAGCAACTGGCCGAGCCCCAGGCCCAGATCGGGCGAGGACGCGATGATCTCGGCGGCCATCAGCGACCGCCAGGAGAACGCCCAGCCCTGTTTGAGCCCCGCCACATAGCCGGGGAGCGCCGCCGGCATCACGATGTGCCAGGTGCCCTTCAGCCCCGTGGCGCCCAGGGTGCGGCCCGCCCGCAGAAAGAGCGGCGGCACCTGGTCGACCCCGGAGACCAGCCCGTTGGCGATGGAGGGCACCGCGCCCAGCAGGATCACGGCGTACATCATCTGGTTGTTCAGCCCGAGCCAGATGACCGCGGGCGGCACCCAGGCCACCGAGGGCAGCGACTGGAGACCGGAGAGGATGGGCCCGATCGCGGCCCGGACGAACTTCACCCGGGCGACCAGCAGCCCCAGCGGAGTGCCGATGGCGAGCGCCAGCAGAAAGCCGAGCAGACCGCGAGAGACGCTGGTCCAGACGACCTCCAGCAGGGTGCCCTGCAACCACAGGTCGGACACGCTGTCCCACACCGCGGACGGTGCGGGCAGACTGCCCTCGTCGGTGACCTCCGCCCAGACCAGGAACTGCCATACGGCGACCACCAGGGCGACCGCGACCAGCGGCGGCAGCACCTTCTTGAGGAGGACCTCGCTCACCGGGGTGCGATGGGACTGCACCGTGTCCAGCGCGTCGAGCCCCGCTTCCAGACCGGCCAGATCGTCGGATTCAGCGCCCTTGGCGGCGGTGTCAGTGCTGGCCATGTCGGCGGATCTCCCCACGCAGTTCTTCGGTGATCTCGATGGACAGCTCCGCCACGGCGGCGTCCTCGATACGGCGCGGCTGTTCGATGCCGACGGTCCACTCCCGGGCGATCCGCCCCGGGCGCGAGGACAGCAGCACCACCCGCTCGGCCAGCCGCACGGCCTCACGGACGTTATGGGTGACGAAGAGCACCGACAGCCGGGTCTCGCGCCAGATCCGGGTCAGCTCGTCATGGAGCACATCGCGGGTGATGGCGTCCAGCGCGGCGAACGGCTCGTCCATCAGCAGCAGCTGGCTGTCCTGGGCCAGCGCCCGGGCGAGCGCCACCCGCTGGCGCATACCGCCGGAGAGCTCGTGCACCCGCTTGCCGTAGGCGCCGCTGAGGCGCACCAGGTCGAGCAGCCGCTCCGCCTCGGGCCGCCGCTCCGCTTTGGCGACCCCGCGCAGCCGCAGCGCGAGCTCGATGTTCTTGCCCGCCGTCAGCCAGGGGAACAGGGCGTGCTCCTGGAACATCAGCGCGGGGCGGCCCTGGGTGGTGATGGCGCCGGCGGAGGGCCGGTCCAGGCCCGCCACCAGATTGAGCAGAGTGGACTTTCCGCAGCCCGAGGCCCCCAGGAGGGTGACGAACTCGCCCGGAGCGACATCGAGGCTGATGTCGTCCAGGACGAGCTGCCCGCCCGCGGGGCCCGTGAAGGACTTCGAGACATGCTCGATACGGGCGGCGGGTCCGGCCGTCGTCGTCGTACGGTCCTCGGCCTGGTCCTTGGTGAGGGTGGCCATGGTCGTCACCTCCTGGGGAACGTGGCTGCGGATTTACTTGACGCCGAGACCGGCGTCGGAGACCTCGGGCTCGCCCTCGGCCTTGAGGACCTTGTTCAGCGCGCTCAGGTCGTAGATGCCGTTCAGGTCGGGCTTCTCCAGCAGCCCGGCCTTCACCGCGTATCCGGCCTGCGTCTGGAGGGTGGTGGCCAGCGGGTCGTCGGTGAACGCGATCGAGGGCCACGCCGGGTCGATGATCTCGGCGGGCAGTTCCTTGCCGGTGAGCGCCTTCAGCTTGGCGTTGGCGGACGCCTTCGCCTTCTCGGGGTTGGCGTTGATCCAGGCGTTGGTCTTCACCGAGCCGCGGACCACGGCCTCCACCACGTCCGGGTGCTCCTTGAGGAACTTCTGCGACACGATGATGTGGGTGATCACGAACTTCTCGTCCGGCCACAGCGTCGACTCGTCGAGCAGCTCCTTGGCGCCCAGTGCGACCAGCTTGGACGCGGTCGGCTCCGGCACCCACGCGCCGTCGATGGAGCCCGACTTATAGGCGTCCGGGGTGATCTTGTTGTCGGAGCGGACGACGGAGACGTCGCCCTTGCCGCTCTGGGCGTCGGTCGTCCAGCCCTTCTCGGCTATCCAGTTGAGGAACGAGACGTCCTGGGTGTTGCCCAGCTGCGGGGTCGCGATCTTCTTGCCCTTGAGATCGTCCAGCGTCTTGATCTTCTTGGGGTTCACCACCAGCTTGACGCCGCCGGAGGCGGAACCGGCGACGATCCGCAGATTCTTCCCCTGGGACTTGGTGAAGCCGTTGATCGCGGGCGAGGGGCCGATGAAGCCGATGTCGATGGAGCCCGCGTTGAGGGCCTCGATCTCGGAGGGCCCGGCGTTGAAGGTGGTGGACTTGAGCTGGGTGCCGCCCAGTTCCTTCTGGAGGATGCCCTCCTGCTCGCCGACGAGGGCGGTGGCATGGGTCAGATTGGGGAAGTAGCCCAGCTTCACGGTGTCGGCGGAGAGCTTCTCGCCCTTGGCGGCCGGTGCGGCCTTGTCGCTCTCATCGGCCTCGGAGCCGTAGCCGCAGGAGGCGAGCGCGCCGATCAGCAGCGGCAGAGCGGCGGCGGCTGCGATACCGCGGCGCAGGATGGTACGGGTGGCAGGCACGGAGGGCGTTCCTCTCGTAAACCCCGGCGCTCACGTCGGACGGACGCGGCCGGGATGTCGGCGGATCTCTGTCTTCGTCTCTGATACGGATGGCTGGGAGGCGTTATCGCGCACATCGCACGACACCCCCCGAGCCCGCGCCGAGGGTGCCGCTGCCCACTCGGCCGCCCTCCTTCGCGAAGGTCGCGTACACATCGGTCATCTCAGAAATCCCATGCTGTGTCGTCGTCGCCGTCGGCCGGCTGTGCGGCCCGGGCGGTGCTCGCGAACGAGTCTCCCGCCATGCCGGCCGCCAGCGTGGTGCCGTCGGCCGGGTCGATCAGAAGGAACGAGCCGGTGCGCCGGGACTCGGCGTACGAGTCGAGGGCGAGCGGCTCGGCGGTGCGCAGCGTCACCAGGCCGATGTCATTGGCGACCAGCAGTCCGGGGGCCGGGTGCTGGGAGAGGTCGTCGAGGGTGAGCCGGGAGGGGATGTCCCGGACGATCGCCTTGACGGTCCGGGTGGTGTGCTTCAGCAGCACCCGCTGGCCCACGGTGAGCGGCTGGTCGGCGACATGGCAGACCGTGGCCTCGATGTCCTGGGCGGTCGCCGGGACATCGGTGCTCGGCACGATCAGATCGCCGCGCGAGACGTCGATGTCGTCCTCCAGCAGCAGGGTGACCGACTGCGGGGTCCAGGCGATGTCCACCGCCTCGCCGAGCAGATCGATCCCGGCGATCTTCGACGTACGGCCGGACGGCAGCACCGTCACCGCCTCGCCGGTGCGGAAGGTGCCCGCCGCGATCTGGCCCGCGTACCCCCGGTAGTCGGGGTGCTCGGCGGTCTGCGGGCGGATGACGTACTGCACCGGGAACCGGGCGTGGCAGCCGGTGAGGTCATGGGCGACCGGCACGGTCTCCAGATGCTCCAGCACCGTCGGCCCGCCGTACCAGTCCATATGGGCGGAGGGCTCCACCACATTGTCCCCGGCGAGCGCGGAGATCGGGATGGCGGTGATCTCGGGCACGCCCAGCTCCAGGGCGTAGGTGGTGAACTCCTCGGCGATCTCCGCGAAGACGGGCTCGGCATAGCCGACCAGGTCCATCTTGTTGACCGCGAGGACCACATGCGGCACCCGCAGCAGGGCGGCGACGGCGGCATGGCGGCGGGTCTGCTCCACGACCCCGTTCCGCGCGTCGACCAGGACCACCGCGAGCTCGGCCGTGGAGGCCCCGGTGACCATGTTCCGGGTGTACTGCACATGCCCGGGGGTGTCGGCGAGGATGAACCGCCGCCGCGCGGTGGCGAAGTAGCGGTAGGCCACGTCGATGGTGATGCCCTGCTCCCGCTCGGCCCGCAGACCGTCGGTGAGCAGCGCCAGATCGGGCGCTTCCTGGCCCCGGGAGCGGGAGGCGTGCTCCACCGCCTCCAGCTGGTCGGTCAGCACCGACTTGGAGTCGTGCAGCAGCCGCCCCACCAGGGTGGACTTGCCGTCGTCGACGGAGCCCGCGGTCGCGAAACGCAGCAGGGTGGTGGCGGAGAGATGATCGGTGGCGGTCGTCATGGCTAGAAGTACCCTTCGCGTTTGCGGTCTTCCATCGCCGCCTCGGAGAGCTTGTCGTCGGCGCGGGTGGCGCCGCGCTCGGTGAGCCGGGAGGCCGCGATCTCGGTGATCACCGCGTCCAGGGTGGCGGCGTCCGAGTCCACCGCGCCGGTGCAGGACATGTCGCCGACCGTGCGGTAGCGGATCAGCCGGGTCTCGACCTGCTCGGAGTCCTTGGGGCCGCCCCAGTCGCCCGCGGTCAGCCACATCCCCGACCGCTGGAACACCTCGCGCTCATGGGCGAAGTAGATCTCCGGCAGCTCGATCCGCTCCCGCTCGATGTACTGCCAGACGTCGAGCTCGGTCCAGTTGGACAGCGGGAAGACCCGCACATGCTCGCCGGGCGCGTGCCGTCCGTTGTAGAGCTGCCACAGCTCGGGGCGCTGCCGGCGCGGATTCCACTGCGAGAACTCGTCGCGCAGCGAGAACACCCGCTCCTTGGCGCGGGCCTTCTCCTCGTCCCGGCGCCCGCCGCCGAAGACCGCGTCGAAGCGGTGGAGCTGGATCGCCTCGGTCAGCGGCACGGTCTGGAGCGGATTGCGGGTGCCGTCGGGGCGCTCGCGCAGCTTCCCGGCGTCGATGTACTCCTGTACGGAGGCCACATGCAGCCGCAGTCCATGCCGGTCCACCACCCGGTCGCGGTACTCGATGACCTCGGGGAAGTTGTGCCCGGTGTCCACATGGAGCAGCGAGAAGGGGACCGTGGCGGGTGCGAACGCCTTCAGCGCCAGATGCAGCATGACGATGGAGTCCTTGCCGCCGGAGAAGAGGATCACCGGCCGCTCGAACTCTCCCGCCACCTCGCGGAAGATGTGCACCGCCTCGGATTCGAGCGCGTCGAGATGGGAGAGGGCGTAGGGACTGTCCTCGTCCTGAAGGCCCGCGACCGCCGTCGTACCGTGTGCCTCGCTCACAGAACACCCCTTTCGGCGAGCAGCGCCCGGACCGCGGTCGCGGACTCGTCGACGCTCTGGTGCTGGGACTCGATCCGCAGATCCGGCGCGGCGGGCGCCTCATAGGGGTCGTCGACCCCGGTCAGCCCGCTGATCTCACCGGCCGCCTGCTTGGCGTACAGCCCCTTCACATCACGCTCGGAGCACACCTCGACCGGGGTCGCCACATGAACCTCCAGATACGGCGTGGACGCGGCGGCGTGGCGCTTGCGCACCGCCTCCCGGCTGTCGGCGTACGGCGCGATGACCGGTACGAGCACCTTCACACCGTGGGACGCGAGCAGTCCGGCGACGAAGCCGATCCGCTGGACGTTGGTGTGCCGGTCCTCGCGGCTGAAGCCGAGGCCCGCGGAGAGGAACTCGCGGATCTCGTCGCCGTCGAGGACCTCGGTGCGATGGCCCTCGGCGCGCAGCCGCTCCGCCAGCGCGTAGGCGATGGTGGTCTTGCCCGCGCTCGGCAGCCCGGTGAGCCAGATGGTGGCCCCAGTCACTTCGCTCTCCCGCCGCTGAAGGTCTTCCATAGGACTCTGTGACCCTGTTCCGTCATCCGTGCAGTCCGCATTCCGTCTTGCCCCGGCCGGCCCAGCGGCCGGCGCGCACATCCTCGCCCTCCCGCACCCGGCGGGTGCAGGGCGCGCAGCCCACGGAGGCGTAGCCGTCCATCAGCAGCGGATTGGTGAGCACGCCGTGCTCGGCGACATAGGCGTCGACGTCGTCCTGCGTCCAGCGGGCGATGGGGGAGACCTTGACCTTCCCCCGGCGCTCGTCCCAGCCGACGACGGGGGTGTTCGCCCGGGTGGGGGACTCGTCGCGGCGCAGCCCGGTCGCCCAGGCGTCGTACTCGGTCAGGCCCTCCTCCAGCGGCTGGACCTTCCGCAGGGCGCAGCAGAGATCGGGGTCGCGGTCATGGAGCCGCGGCCCGTGCTCGGCGTCCTGCTCGGCCACCGTACGGCGGGGGGTGAGGGTGATGAGACGGACGTCCATCACGGCCTCGACGGCGTCCCGGGTCCCGATGGTCTCGGGGAAGTGGTAGCCGGTGTCGAGGAAGACGACGTCTACGCCGGGGAAGGCGCGGGAGGCCAGATGGGCGACGACCGCGTCCTCCATGGAGGAGGTGACGCAGAACCGGGGGCCGAAGGTCTTTGCGGCCCAGCCGAGGATGTCGAGGGCCGGTGCGTCCTCGAATTCCCGTCCGGCCCGTTCGGCCAGCTCGCGCAGATCGGTGGTGCGTATGGCCGTCATATCTCCTCGGCTCCGCCGTCGTCGTTTCGCAGCCCCCGGGCCAGCAGCCCGAGGAACTTCAGCTGAAAGGCCCGGTTGCAGGCGGCGCACTCCCAGGCGCCGTGGCCCTGCTCGCTGGGGCGCAGATCCTCGTCTCCGCAGTAGGGGCAGTAGAAGGGGGCGGCGCGTCCGCTCATGAGAGGGACTCCGCGTCGGCGCGGGCCGCCCAGGTGGCGAAGCGTTCGCCGTCCGTGCGCTGCTCCTGGAAGCGGCGCAGCACCCGCTCGACGTAGTCGGGCAGTTCGGCCGAGGTGACCTTGAGTCCGCGGACCTTGCGGCCGAAGCCGGGCTCCAGTCCGAGCGCGCCGCCCAGATGCACCTGGAAGCCCTCGACCTGGTTGCCGTCGTCGTCCAGGACCAGCTGCCCCTTGAGACCGATGTCCGCCACCTGGATACGGGCGCAGGCGTTGGGGCAGCCGTTGACGTTGATGGTCAGCGGCTGGTCGAACTCCGGGAGACGGCGCTCCAGTTCGTCGATGAGCGAGGCGCCGCGCGCCTTGGTCTCCACGATCGCCAGCTTGCAGAACTCGATGCCGGTGCAGGCCATCGTGCCGCGCCGGAACGGGGACGGGTTCACCCGCAGATCCAGCGCCTCAAGACCGGCCACCACCGACTCGACCTGGGACTCCTCGATGTCGAGGACGAGCATCTTCTGCTCGGCGGTGGTGCGCAGCCGGCCCGAGCCATGGGCCTCGGCCAGTTCGGCGATCTTGGTGAGGATGGTGCCGTCGACCCGTCCGACGCGCGGCGCGAAACCGACGTAGAACCGGCCGTCCTTCTGGCGGTGCACCCCGATGTGGTCGCGCCACCGCTCCACGGGCTGCTCGGGCGCGGGCCCGTCGGCGAGCCGGCGCAGCAGATACTCGTCCTCCAGGACCTTCCGGAACTTCTCCGGTCCCCAGTCGGCGACCAGGAACTTCAGCCGGGCGCGGGTGCGCAGCCGCCGGTAGCCGTAGTCGCGGAAGACCGAGATGACGCCCTCGTACACATCGGGCACGTCGTCCAGCGGGACCCAGGCCCCCAGCCGTACGCCGATCTTGGGGTTGGTGGAGAGCCCGCCGCCCACCCAGAGGTCGAAACCGGGGCCGTGGTCGGGGTGTTCGACGCCGACGAACGCGATGTCGTTGATCTCGTGGGCCACATCGAGCAGCGGCGATCCGGAGATGGCGGACTTGAACTTGCGCGGCAGGTTGGAGAAGTCCTTGTTGCCGACGATCCGGCGGTAGATCTCGTCGATGGCCGGGGTGCCGTCGATGATCTCGTCCTCGGCGATGCCCGCCACGGGCGAGCCGAGGACCACCCGGGGGGTGTCGCCGCACGCCTCGGTCGTGGACAGGCCCACGGCTTCGAGGCGGCGCCAGATCTCGGGCACGTCCTCGATGCGGATCCAGTGGTACTGGACGTTCTGCCGGTCGGTGATGTCGGCGGTGCCGCGGGCGAACTCCTGGGAGATCTCGCCGATGACGCGCAGCTGGCGGGTGGTCAGCCGGCCGCCGTCGATGCGGACCCGGAGCATGAAGTACTTGTCGTCCAGCTCCTCCGGCTCCAGGATCGCGGTCTTTCCGCCGTCGATCCCGGGCTTGCGCTGGGTGTAGAGACCCCACCAGCGCATCCGGCCCCGCAGATCGGCGCCGTCGATGGAGTCGAAGCCCCGATGGGCGTAGATCGTCTCAATGCGTGTCCGCACATTGAGACCGTCGTCGTCCTTCTTGGTCTGCTCGTTGGCGTTGAGGGGGGTCATATGGCCAACGGCCCACTGACCCTCGCCGCGGTGGCGTCCGGCTCTGCGGCGGGGCGCGGCTGGGGCGGGCTTTTCCGGCGTGGCGGCCATGGCGGTATGTCCTTCGAGACTGCAGGAGGGCGGCTCTGAGCTGCACACGCGCGCTGAAGCGCGACGGTGCGCAGTGCGGTGATCCAGCGATTGCTGAGATGGCTCAGACGGGGCGGCGCAGGGGAGATCGGAAGCTGCGGGAGATCCGTTGACTGAGGGGGTGCGCGAGAGGGCTCGCGGCGATTCGCGGTGAAATGCTCGGCTGTGCTGGAGCTGTCAGCGGGTGGGACAGATGGCGCTGGACATGCGGCCGAGATCGACGTGCCGTCGACTCACCAAGGCAATTCCAGCTTCAGACATGACGGAAGCGTGTCACGGCGATCGGACGACAGTCCACCGTCATCCGTATGGTGGACAACTGTGTCTCGGATCGCGAGAAATGGATTGATCTTGGCCTGTCCGGGCGGGGCGGTGGTTCAGGGCGCTGACCGGTGGTTCGGCCGAGGGGCCGGTGATATGCCGGGCGGGGCGGGTGCGCTCCCATCCGTCGTGGTGTGGATGGCGGGCATCGGCCGCCCGATCGCAGGGTGATGGCCGGGTGGTGGCCGGGTTTCGGCCAATTGCTTGGGGTGGGTGCGGCCCGTCCGGGCGGGAGCGGGGCGTGGGGTGCTCGGGCGCGTCCGGGGCTGGGGTCCGGGGGCCGCGTCTTGCGCGGGCGCTCCGGGGGTAGGTCGGGTGTGGTGTGCTGGGGTCCGGTGTCCGCTCCGGGGTGGTGCCGGGACTCATGATTTACGGGCGCGTTTCCAGTCCTTGTTTGATGGCGGGCCTCCTTCGCGCCACAAATCACGTTTTACGTCCCGGCACCACCCCTGCGCGGCCCCCTCACATGAGACCCCAACCGCCGCCACCGATCCCGGCAGAACCAGCCCGCCCGGAGCGTCTGCCCCGGGGGTACGAAGCCGGGCCGCGCGCCCAGTGCGCCCGGGGCACGGGTGCGTCCGGCGGGTCCGGGTCCCGCGTCCGGGTCCCGCGTCCGGGTCCCGCGCCCGGGACGCGGGATCGTCAGGGGTGGGCGCCGGGCCAGGGGCCCGGGGTGGGCTCGTCCGGCTCGTCCGTCACCCGGGTGTCGTACAGCGCGAACCCGCGCCGCAGATAGTTGTCCATCGCATGCGGCCCGTCCTTGGAGCAGGTGTGCAGCCAGACCCGCTTCGTCGGCTCCAGCCCCGGCCGCCGCTCCGCCAGATCCCACGCCCTGGCCACCGCGTACGACAGCAGATGACCGCCGATCCGCCGCCCCCGGAACGCCGGGATCAGCCCGAAGTAGACGATCTCCACCGAACCGTCCGGCCCCGCCTCGAACTCCGCGTATCCGGCCGGAGTGCCCCGGTCGTACGCCACCCAGGTCTCGGCGCCCGGCCTGCCGAGCACCTCCGCCCACTCCGCGTAGGTCATCCCGAGCCGGTCGTGCCACTGGACGTCCCCGCCTACCGCCGTATAGAGGAAACGGCTGAACTCGGGCGAGGGCAGCTCGGCACGGACGATCCGCACATCCCCGGCGGGCTCGGCGGCGGGCCGGAGATCGGCGGGGGAGGTCTGCTCCAGATACCACGTGGTCACGGGGTTGCTCATACAGGTCAGGGAACCACGCCCGAGCGCTCCGGCCAAAGCCGGGGCACCACCTCCACCGCCACCCCGTCCGCGAACCGGTACGGACGGCTGGCCAGCACCGATGCCAGATGGCGGCGGAGCCGGGACATCTCCGCCCGCACCGTCACCGTACGCGTGGCGTCCGCGAAGAGCTCCCGCGCCAGCCCCGCCGCGCTCAGCCCGCCCGGGTGCAGCGCCAGCGCGTACAGCAGCTCGGCGTGGCGCGGGCTCAGCTCCTGCGTCCAACTGCCCGCCTCGCAGCACACCGTCACCGAGGCGGCGCGCGGCCGGCTCAGATCGAGCACCACCCGGGCCGGCGGGCCGGGCCGGTGCTCCCGCTCCTCGACCCGCACCAGCCAGCCGCCCGGCAGCGGCTCCACCGCGCACATCCCGAGCGAGGGCAGCCACAGGCTCCCCTCCCCGGGCGACTTGGGCAGCGGCAGCCGCCCCGGCGCGGGCATCCCGATTACCGCGGCGGGCCAGCCGTTGGCGTCCACGGCCACCGCCCGCCCCGTCAGCCGGCCCAGCAGCGGGGCGGCCACCGCCCGCAGCCGCTCCAGGGCGTGGAAGTGCCCGGTGCGCAGCTCCGCCTCGGCGAGCCGGGTGACCGACGCGACCAGGGCGAGCGTCGTCGGATGCATGGTGGACGGCGGCCCGCTGACGGCGATCACCCCGATCAGCCTCCCGTCGCGCGGATCGGTCAGCGGAGCGCCCGCGCAGGTCCAGCTCTGGTGCGCGGAGAGAAAGTGCTCGGCCGCGTGGACCTGGACGGGCCGGCGGATCGCCAGGGCGGTGCCCACCGCGTTGGTGCCGACCGACTCCTCATGGAGGGCCGCGCCCAGGACGAAGCCATGGGCGTCGGCCTTGCGCAGCACGCTCGCCTTGCCCTCGCGCCACAGCAGCCGCCCATCGGCGTCGGCGACGACCATGACATGCCGCGCGGCCTCCGCGATCGAGACCAGCGAGTCCCGCGGCACCGCCAGCACATCCCGCAGCGGAGAGTCGTTTCTGCGCCGCTCCACCTCCTCCCGGGGCAGCGGCTCCGCCCGCTGCTCCCGGTCGGGGTCGAGCCCCTGGCCCAGCAGCCGGCGCCAGGACTCCTCGATCTCCGCCCGTGGCCCGACCGGAGGGCGGCGTCCGCTCAGCGTGGCGTCCCGCACCCCCTTCAGCAGCCTGGCGGCGTCGCTTGCGTCCATGGCGGCGAGGGCGCCCAGGTCGATCGATCGGGTCTGCACGCGGGGTCCTCCTGCGCGGCGACGCCGATGTCGCCGCGGTATGGGTCGTGCGGTGGCGAGGGGCCGGCACGGCGCGGAGGCGGCAAGCCGCTGCAACCCCCTGCAACCCTCGCGCATGGGCATGCGCATGTCGGAAAGTGAACGACGCGAGGGGTGGTGCCGTGTCGGCGCAGCACCACCCCAAGCATGATCATCTACGACGGAGGGCGCTCACACCACCGGCCGGGCCCGCTCCACCACCCCCGCCAGATCCAGCGTGTGCGGCAGCGTCCCGAAGGCGGCGCCCCAGTCCCCGCCGAGCCGCGAGGCGCAGAACGCGTCCGCCACCGCCGGCGGCGCCCAGCGCACCAGCAGCGAACCCTGGAGCACCAGCGCCATCCGCTCCACCACCCGGCGTGCCCGCGCCTCGATCCCGTCCAGATCCGCCAGCTCGGTCAGCAGCGCCTTGATCGCGCCGTCGAGGCGGTGATCCGCGCCGCGCGCCGGCCCGACCTCGCCGAGAAAGGCGTCCAGCGCCCCCGGCTCGCGCTGGAGCGCCCGCAGCACATCCAGCGCCTGCACATTGCCCGAGCCCTCCCAGATCGAGTTGAGCGGCGACTCGCGCAGCAGCCGGGGCAGCCCCGACTCCTCGACGTAGCCGTTGCCGCCCAGACACTCCAGCGCCTCGACCGCCAGGGGTGTGCACCGCTTGGTCACCCAGTACTTGGCCGCGGGCACCGCGAGGCGCGCGAAGGCCCGCTCCTGCTCCGTACCGGCGTCGTACGCGGCGGCCAGCCGCAGCCCGAGCACCGTCGCCGCCTCCGACTCCAGCGCCAGATCCGCCAGCACATTGCGCATCAGCGGTTTGTCGATGAGCGGCCCCCCGAAGGCGTGCCGGTGGGCGCTGTGGTGAATCGCCTGCGCGACCGCCTGCCGCATCAGCGCGGCCGACCCGATCACACAGTCCAGCCGGGTCGCCGACACCATCTCGATGATGGTGCGCACCCCGCGCCCCTCGTCGCCGACCCGGTGCGCCCAGGTGTCCTCGAACTCGATCTCGCCCGACGCGTTGGACCGGTTGCCCAGCTTGTCCTTGAGCCGCTGGATCCGGAAGACGTTCCGGGTGCCGTCCGCGAGCACCCGGGGGACCAGGAAGCAGGTCAGCCCCCCGGGCGCCTGGGCGAGCACCAGGAATCCGTCGGACATGGGAGCGGAGCAGAACCACTTGTGGCCGGTGAGGACGTACTCGCCTTCGGCGGCGAGCGGCCGGGCGGCCGTGGTGTTCGCCCGGACATCGCTGCCGCCCTGCTTCTCCGTCATGCCCATGCCGAGAAGATTCCCCGCCTTCGCGGCGGGCGGGCGCAGCTCCGGGTCGTAGGCGGACGCGGTCAGCCGGGGCTCCCACTCGGCCGCGAGCTCCGGGTCGGCGCGGAGCGCGGGCACGGCGGAATGCGTCATCGACAGCGGACAGCCGTGCCCCGCCTCCGTCTGGGTCCAGACCAGGAAGCCCGCAGCGCGCCGGACATGCCCGGACGGCCTGCCCCAGGCGTTCGTCAGCCCCGAGGCGACGGCGTGCCCGAGCAGCCGGTGCCAGGCCGGATGGAAGTCGACCTCGTCGATCCGGTTGCCGTAGCGGTCGTGGGTACGGAGCCTCGGCGGGTTCTCGTTCGCCTGCGCCCCCCACTCCTGCGCACGGGCCGAACCCGCCGCGACGCCCAGCTCCGACAGCTCTTGGCACGCCTGGTCGGCGAGGCCCGGCGGAACATGCCGTTCCACCGCTTCTGCCAGCGCCCGGTCCGAGGTGAAGACGTCGTACTCCACCAGCGGCGGAGCCTGGTTGGTCACTGTGTGGGTGGTAGCTGCCATGCCGATACGGTAAGGAGGTGCAGGCAGCAAATGAAACACCCGAGCGGCCATCGGGACGACTTCACCGGGCCCGAGTCCTCTACCGCAATGTCTCCAAGCGGAAGATGGCGTGGCTGCTGCTGAAGGACACGGTCAACTCGTGCATCGAGTACCGCATCCTCGGCCTGGCGGCCGAAGCGGCGTTCTTCACCCTGCTCTCGCTGCCGCCCCTGATGCTGGGTCTGCTGGGCCTGCTCGGCTATATGGACGACTGGACCAACACCACCACGGTCGCGTCGATCGAGACCAACATCCTCAACGCGGTCGGCACCGTGCTCTCCGAACGCGGCGTCAACGACATCGCGAGGCCCCTGCTGGAGGACGTCACCCACGGCGGGCGGCCGGACCTCATCTCCATCGGGTTCGCGATCGCCCTCTGGTCGGGCTCGCGCGCGGTGAACGTCTTCATCGACACCATCACCGTGATGTACGGGCTCGACGGCCAGCGCGGCATCGTCGCCACCCGGCTGCTGGCCTTTCTGCTCTATCTGGTCGCGCTGCTGATCGGCGCGGTGGTGCTGCCCCTCGCGGTGGTCGGCCCCGACCGGGTCGTGGAGCTGATCCCCTGGGGCACGACGGTCGTCACCGTCCTGTACTGGCCCGTGGTGATCCTGCTCTCGGTCGCCTTTCTGACGACGCTCTACCACGTCTCGGTGCCGGTGCGCTCACCGTGGATCGAGGACGTCCCCGGGGCGCTGGTGGCCCTCGGGATGTGGGTGCTGGGGAGCTTTCTGCTCCGGATCTATCTCACCAGCACCGTCGAGGGCCCCACCATCTACGGCTCGCTGGCCGCGCCGATCGCGGTACTGCTGTGGATCGGCATCTCCGCCTTCGCGGTCCTGGTCGGCGCCGCGGTGAACGCGGCGATCGACCATGTCTGGCCCTCGGTGGCCACCGCGGCGGCCCGCGCGGCCAATGAGCGGATCCGGGCGGCCCAGGCGGTGGAGGTGCTGGCCAGGGCGAGAGCGGCGCATATCTTCGGCGAGTACGACGACGATGACGATGACGACGACGAGTACGACGCCGAGGGCGACGAGTACGGCACGGGCGGCGGATCGGGGGACATGCCCTCGGAGTTCCCCGAGCGCTGGTCCCGCTTTCTGCCGGTGGACGATGTGCGGTCCCGGCTGCACTCCGGCCACCACAAGCCGCCGACGGGCAAGCACCGCCGGCCGCCGGGGCCCTGAGCCATGTACCGGGAACGGCCTTCGGCGCTCCCGGGCGCCGTCGTCTGGGAGTCGGACGGCGACGGGCAGACGGTCCTCCCCGACGGCTGTCTGGACCTGCTGTGGACCCCCGGCCGGCTGCTCGTCGCGGGCCCCGACACCCGGGCCCACCGGGCCGGGGGCGGTCTCAGACACGCGGGGGTGCGCTTCGCGCCCGGAACCGCCCCCGCGCTCCTCGGCGTCCGCGCCGACGAACTGCGCGACCGGCGGGTCGACCTCGCCGACCTCTGGGGCGCGGCAAAGGCCCGCGAACTCGCCGAGCGCATCGACACGGCCGCCGACGCCGCCGCCGAGCTGGAGGCCGTGGCGCTGCGCAGGGCCGCCGCCGCGCCCTGGCCCCCCGACCCCCTGCTGGGAGAGGTCGTACGCCGGCTGGAGGCCGGCGCCAGCGTCGCCGCGGCGGCCGGGGCCGTGGGGCTCGGCGCCCGGCAGCTGCACCGCCGCTCGCTCGCCGGCTTCGGGTACGGACCCAAGACCCTCGCCCGGGTGCTCCGGCTCCAGCGGGCCCTGGCCCTGATCCGCCAGGGGACGCCGTACGCCGCCGCCGCGCTCGCCGCGGGCTGCGCCGATCAGGCCCATCTGGCCCGGGAGACCCGGGAGCTGGCCGGGACCACCCTCAGCGACTACGCGGCGTCGGCGAAGAGCGAGACCCCGCAGCCGTCGGGGTCCAGGACGACCGCGTAACGCTGCCCCCACACCGCGTCCCAGGGCGCGAGATGCCCCCGGTACCCGGCCCCGACCAGCTCCGCGTAGACCGAGTCCACCTCGGCCGGGCTCGCACAGCGGAAGGCGAGTCCGAGCCGCTCACCGCCCTCGGGCCGCCGCCACTGAGGGTCGAAGGAGCGGATGACGTCCTCGGTGTCCCAGAGCACCCGCAGCCCGCCGGGCCCGACGGCCTCGACATGCGGGGCGCTCTCGGCCCCGGCCGGGATGTCCAGCCCGAGACGGCGGTAGAAGGCGAGGGATGCGGCGAGATCGGAGGCGATGACGCTGAAGGCGTCGAGTCGTGGAGTCATGGACTCAACGTAGGCCGGGGGCGTACGGCGGGTCTTGAACGAATCGGACGCGGCGGCCGGACGGGGCCGCTCAGCGGCGGCCGGACCGCGGCCGGTTCAGTGGAGGCCGGCCGCCGTCCGGGACGCGGACCGCGCGGCGCCCGGGGTGAGCAGCCGTTCCGCCAGATGGCCGAAGACCAGCCCGAACACCGTCCACAGCGTCGCCTGGATCGCCAGCGTCGAGAGCCGGAACTCCCACACCACCGAGGCCGGGAATCCCTTCGGCACCTCGTCGAACGACGGCAGCAGCGCGAACGCCGGCCCGACCGCGAGCACGAAGGCCGCCGCCGCGGCGACCGTCGCGTTCCAGTCGCCCAGCCGGGGAGCCAGCCGCTGCCCCAGGATCACCGCCGCGACCCCCAGCAGCACACTGAGCGCGATCATCAGGAAGTACAGCGCCGTACGCTCGCCGATGGTGTCCGGATCGCCGACGGCCGGCGGGTTCGGCGGATACTTCAGATACGGCACCACATAGACGGTCAGCAGCGCGCCGAGCGCCACCAGCGCGGCCGTGGCGCGCGCGCCGAACCGGCCGACGCGGCCCAGGGCGACGCAGTAGGCGAGCGCCGCGATGCCGCCGACCGCGACGCCGAAGACGAGCAGTCCGGTGGCGAGCCCCCCGGTCGACTGCATGGTGCGGCTGACGAGTTCCTCGCCGCCGTGCTCATGGCTGTGGCTCTCCTCGAAGGCGATGGCGGCGTCCACCGGACCCTCGCCGAGGAAGTAGGCGACCACGAGGGCTGCGGCCCCCGCGATCAGACCCGCGAGCATGCCGCGCACCAGCAGGGCGCGGACGGATATGGAGTTCATGGCTGATCCCTGCTGTTCCCTGCGGTTCCCGCTGATTCCTGTGGACGGCTCTCGGTGGCTCTCCACGGCTCTCAGTGGCAGGGGAAGCCGAGCAGATGACGTCCGTCGTGCACCCACTCATGGACGGTCTCACCGGAGAGGAGCGAGGTGGCGCCCTGCTCCGCGCCGACGAAATAGAGCAGGATCAGCATCAGAACGCCGAAGAAGACGGCCCAGGGCGCGATCGCCTTCAGGGAGATGGGGGTGATCGCCGGTGTGGCGGCGGTGGCGGGAACAGTGGCCTGAGCCATGGCAGAACCTCCTGAGGGAACACGCGTCCCGGTCGTGGTGCCTGGTACTACGGACGAGAGCGCGGGGTCTGACTTCCCGTGGGACCACGGGTACACAGTGGCGCGACCGTGCCGGAATCTCACCGGACTTCCATCACACTCTCGTCATGTCCACGCGACCGTACCGCTTGTGAGCGCGCGCCGCCATG
>NZ_VCLA01000150.1:97093-144190 GCF_009600885.1 Streptomyces jumonjinensis | reverse complement strand
CCCCGCCCCGGCGTCCCCCGCCTCAGCGCCTCCCGCGCCCGCGCCCGCGCCTCCTGTGTCCCCCGCCCCCGAGGCCGCCGGGGGCCTGTCGTGACCCGCGTCGACATCGCCGAGCTCGTCGGCATCCGCACCCGGCACCCCGAGGCCGTCGCCGAGGCCGCCGCCCGCCGCCGCAGAAGGTCCCGGCTCGTCGGCGAGAGCGGACGGCTGATGATCGTCGCCGCCGATCACCCCGCCCGTGGCGCGCTCTCCGTCGGTCAGAGCCCGCTCGCCATGGCCAACCGGCTCGACCTGCTGGAACGGCTCTGCCTCGCGCTCTCCCGCCCCGGGGTCGACGGCGTCCTCGCCACCGCCGACATCCTTGATGACCTGCTGCTGCTCGGCGCGCTCGACGACAAGATCGTCATGGGGTCGATGAACCGAGGCGGCCTCGCGGGCGCCTCCTTCGAGCTGGACGACCGCTTCACCGGGCACCGCGCCCAGGATCTGGACCGGCTCGGCTTCGACGCGGGCAAACTGCTGCTCCGCATCGACTACCAGGACCCCGGCTCCGTGGACACCCTGCACACCACCGCCCGCGTGGTGGACGAGATGGCCGAACGCCGGCTGCCCGTCTTCATCGAGCCGTTCATCTGCCACCGGACCGACGGCCGCCTCCGCACCGATCTCAGCGCCGAAGCGGTCACCCGGTCGATCGCCATCGCCTCCGGACTGGCCGGGACCTCCGCGTACACCTGGCTGAAGGTCCCCGTCACCGAGAACCCCGACGACATGGCGGCGGTGATGGAGACCTCCACCCTCCCCGCGGTCATCCTCGGCGGTGAGATCGGCCGCGACCAGGACGGGGCGTACGAGAAGTGGCGCACCGCGCTGCGGCTGCCGACCGTGCAGGGCCTGGCGGTGGGGCGCTCGCTGCTCTACCCGGTGGACGGCGATGTGGCGGGCGCGGTCGACACGGCCGTAGGGCTGCTCTGACGAGCACGGTTGAACGGATACAGCCGGATACAGCGGTACCAGGGAGCACCGCGGGTATCACGGGTAATACGGGTATACGGGTATCACGGGGTATACGGAGAGGTCATGAGCACCGACGAAGCGCGCGAACCGGCCGGGCGCGACCGGTATGTACCGGCGGGCAGCGCGGCCCAGGGCCCGTACGCCCTCCGGATCGACCCCGAGCGGGCCGGCTGGGCCCACTCCGCCCTGCGGATACTGGAACTGACGCCCGGCCAGTCGCACACACTGGACACCGGGGAGAGCGAGTGGATCGTGCTGCCGCTCAGCGGCGGCTGCACCGTGACGACGGAGGGCGCGTCCTTCGAACTCCTGGGCAGAGCGAGTGTATTCGGCGGGGTCACGGACTTCGCCTATCTGCCGCGCGATGCCCGGGCCCAGATCACCTCCGGCGCGGGAGGCCGCTTCGCCCTGGCAGGAGCGAAGTGCGAGCGACGACTCCCCGCTCGCTACGGCCCCGCGCCGGAGGTACCGGTCGAGCTGCGCGGCGCGGGCGGCTGCTCGCGCCAGGTCAACAACTTCGCCGCGGCCGGCGTCTTCGAGTGCGACCGGCTGATCGCGGTCGAAGTGCTCACCCCCGGCGGCAACTGGTCCTCCTATCCGCCGCACAAACACGACGAACACCGGCCGGGCGTCGAATCCGAGCTGGAGGAGATCTACTACTTCGAGATCGACCAGGGCGGCCTCGGCTACCACCGGGTCTCCCCGTCCCGCCCGGGCGGCACCGACGTCCTCGCCGAGGTGCGCACCGGGGACGCGGTGCTCATCCCGGACGGCTGGCACGGCCCGTCCATCGCCTCCCCCGGCCGCGCCATGTACTACCTCAATGTGATGGCGGGACCGGGCCCGGACCGTGAGTGGCTGATCTGCGATCACCCGGACCACGGCTGGGTCCGTGACACCTGGTCCGCCCAGCCCGTCGACCCGCGGCTGCCGCTGTACCCGGCGGCAGAGGAAGGTGCCTGATGACCACGCCGACTCCGCCGACTCCGCCGACTCCGCAGGCCACGCCGACTCCGCAGGCCACGCGGACCACGCGCCGGCTCACCGTCGCCCAGGCCCTCGTCACCTTCCTCAGCCGCCAGTACAGCGAGCGCGACGGCCGCCGGCACCGGCTGATCGGCGCGACCTGGGGCATCTTCGGCCACGGCAATGTGGCCGGGATCGGCCAGGCGCTGCTGGAGTCCGGGACCGGCCCCGACGCCCCGATGCCGTACTACCAGGGCCGTAACGAACAGGCCATGGTGCACGCCGCCGTGGGGTACGCCCGGCAGTCCCGCAGGCTCTCCGCGCACGCGGTCACCACCTCCATCGGCCCCGGCGCGACCAATCTGGTCACCGGCGCGGCGCTCGCCACCGTCAACCGGCTGCCGGTGCTGCTGCTGCCCGGGGACGTGTTCGCCACCCGGCCCGCCGATCCCGTGCTCCAGCAGCTCGAAGTGTTCGGCGCGGGAGACGTCTCGGTCAACGACGCCCTGCGGCCGGTCTCCCGCTACTTCGACCGGATCACCCGCCCCGAGGCGCTGATCCCGGCGGCGCTCCAGGCGATGCGGGTGCTCTCCGACCCCGCCGAGACGGGCGCGGTGACCCTGGCGCTGCCGCAGGACGTGCAGGCCGAGGCGTATGACTGGCCGGAGGAGTTCTTCGCCGAGCGGGTCTGGCGGGTGGCCCGCCCCCGGCCGGACGCCGACGCGCTCGCCGAGGCCCGGCGGGCGCTGGCGGCGGCGTGCCGTCCGCTGATCGTGGCGGGCGGCGGCGTCCACCACAGCGAGGCCGAGGACGCGCTGCGCGCCTTCGCCGACGCGACCGGTATCCCGGTCGCCGCCACCCAGGCGGGCAAGGGCTCGCTGCCCCATGACCACCCCTGCGATGTGGGCGCGATCGGTCACACGGGCACCGCGACCGCCGATGAACTGGCCCGCACCGCGGATCTGGTGCTCGGCGTGGGCACCCGCTGGACGGATTTCACCACGGCGTCGTCGACGCTCTTCCAGAATCCGGCCGTCCGCTTCCTGAACGTCAACATCGCGTCGTTCGACGCCCACAAGATGGCCGGGCTCGCTCTGGTCGCCGATGCCCGCGCGGCTCTCGGCGAGCTCGGCGGGGACCCCGGCGGACCGGCCGGGGGCTTTTGTGTGGAGTCGTCGTACCAGGCGGAGTACCGCGCGGCGAAGGAGCGCTGGGAGAGCCGGGTGACCGCCGCCTACGCGGCGGACGACCCCTCCGCCCGCCCCACCCAGACCCAGGTCCTCGGCGCTCTGGACGCCCTGGTCACCGGCGACGACATCCTGATCAACGCGGCGGGCTCCCTCCCCGGGGACCTCCATAAGCTCTGGCGGGCCCGCTCGGCCGATCAGTACCACGTCGAGTACGGATACTCCTGTATGGGATACGAGATCCCCGCGGCCATCGGCGTCGGGATGGCGGCCCCGGACCGCCCCGTATGGGCGCTCGTCGGCGACGGCACCTATCTGATGAACCCCACCGAGATCGTCACCGCCGTCCAGGAGAACATCCCCGTGAAGGTGGTGATCCTCCAGAACCACGGCTACGCCTCGATCGGCGGCCTCTCCGAGTCGGTCGGCTCGGAGCGGTTCGGCACGGCCTACCGTCACCGCGCCCCGGACGGCACCTACACCGGCGATCCGCTGCCCGTGGACCTGGCCGCCAACGCCGCCTCGCTCGGACTGCGGGTCATCCGCGCGAAGACCATCGGTGACCTGCGGGAAGCCCTCGCCGAGGCGCGCGCGGCCACGGTCCCGACAGGTGTCTATGTGGAGACCGAAACGGCAGACACTGTGTCGGGCCCGCCCCCCGCACAGGCGTGGTGGGATGTTCCGGTGGCCGAGACCGCGACCCGCGCGTCCGCGGCCCGGGCCCGGCGGGAGTACGAGCGGCACATCGCAGCCCGGCGCCGCCATCTGTGAGCACACTGGGCCTATGGCATCTGTGAAGGAGCCTTCCGTCATGACGAAGACCGTCAACCACTGGATCGGCGGAAAGACCGCCGAGGGCGCGTCCGGCAACTGGGGCCCGGTCACCGACCCCGCGACCGGTGCGGTCACCACCCGGGTCGCGCTGGCCTCGGCCGACGAGGTCGCCTCCGCCGTCGCCGCCGCGAAGGAGGCGTACGTCTCCTGGGGCCAGTCCTCGCTGGCCCAGCGCACCGCCGTCCTCTTCCGCTACCGCGCCCTGCTGGACGCCCGCCGGGACGACATCGCGGCGCTGATCACCGCCGAGCACGGCAAGGTGCACTCCGACGCGCTCGGCGAGGTCGCGCGCGGTCTGGAGATCGTGGAGCTGGCCTGCGGGATCACCAGCCAGCTCAAGGGCGAGCTCTCCACCCAGGTCTCCAGCCGGGTCGACGTCGCCTCGATCCGCCAGCCGCTCGGGGTGGTCGCGGGCATCACCCCGTTCAACTTCCCGGCGCTGGTGCCGATGTGGATGTTCCCGCTGGCGATCGCCTGTGGGAACACCTTCGTCCTCAAGCCCAGCGAGAAGGACCCCTCGGCGGCGAATCTCCTCGCCGAGCTGGCCGCCGAGGCGGGGCTGCCCGACGGTGTGCTCAATGTGGTCCACGGCGACAAGGTCGCGGTGGACGCGCTGCTGGCGCACCCGGACGTGGCGGCGGTCTCCTTCGTCGGCTCGACCCCCATCGCCCGCTATATCCACACCACCGCCACCGCCCACGGCAAGCGGGTCCAGGCGCTCGGCGGGGCCAAGAACCATATGCTCGTCCTCCCCGACGCGGACCTGGACGCGGCGGCGGACGCCGCGGTCTCGGCCGCGTACGGCTCGGCGGGCGAGCGCTGTATGGCGATCTCCGCGGTCGTGGCGCTGGACTCCATCGCCGACGAGCTGGTGGCGAAGATCCGCGAGCGCGCCGAGAAGATCAGGATCGGCCCCGGCGACGACCCGTCCTCCGAGATGGGCCCGCTGATCACCAGGGCGCACCGGGACAAGGTGGCCTCCTATGTGACGGGAGCGGCGGCCCAGGGCGCTCAGGTGGTGCTCGACGGCACCGGCTATACGGTCGAGGGGTACGAGGAAGGCCACTGGATCGGCCTCTCGCTGCTCGACCGGGTGTCCACCGACTCCGACGCCTACCGCGACGAGATCTTCGGCCCGGTGCTCTGTGTGCTGCGGGCGGCGACCTACGAGGAGGGCCTGGCGCTGATCAACGCCTCGCCGTTCGGCAACGGCACCGCCGTCTTCACCCGCGACGGCGGCGCGGCGCGGCGCTTCCAGCTGGAGGTCGAGGCGGGCATGGTCGGGGTGAACGTCCCGATCCCGGTCCCGGTCGGCTACCACTCCTTCGGCGGCTGGAAGGACTCGCTCTTCGGCGACCACCACGTCTACGGCAACGACGGGGTGCACTTCTACACCCGCGGCAAGGTCGTCACCACCCGCTGGCCGGACCCCTCCGAGCCCCACACGGGCGTGGACCTGGGCTTCCCCCGCAACCACTAGAACGGAAGCTCCCGGGGCCCCGGGGGCGACTGCTGCCAGGGCCCGAGCACGGGACGATCACGACCGGCCGGACGCCACGGCCGGGGAGCCGGGCGGAAAAACGATTGGCCCGGACTCCCCGGCGGCGCGCACCCTGGAGCGCATGGACGAACCCCTGCGCCGTATCCGTGCGCTCCACACCGACACGACCATCACCGTCTACCAGGCGTACAGCCCCGCGATCGGCGTCCCGGCGGCGCGGGACGGGCGGTTTCCCGCGGTCTGGAAGCGGGACCGGATGACCTGGATCAAGCCGTCGTTCCTGTGGATGATGTACCGCTGCGGCTGGGGGCTGAAGCAGGATCAGGAGACCGTACTGGCCGTCGAGATCAGCCGCGAGGGCTTCGACTGGGCGCTGCGCAACTCCTGCCTCTCCCACTACTCCGGCGAGCTCCACGGCGACCGGGCCTCCTGGAAGCGCGAGCTGCGGCGCTCGCCCGCGCGGGTGCAGTGGGATCCCGAGCGCGATATCCGGCTGCTGCCGCTGCCCCATCGCTCGCTTCAGCTGGGGCTCGCGGGGGAGGCGTCCCGGCGGTACGCGGACGAGTGGACGGTCTCGGTCACCGATGTGACGCCGCTGGCGCACCGGATCCACGCGTTGGTGCGGGAGGGCGAGATCGAACGGGCCACGGCGATGCTCCCCGACGAGCGGCCCTACAGCCCCGAGGACACCCCCGCGGACACCCTCGCGGAGACGGGAAAGACCCCCGGACGCGGCGGTGCCGGCCACGTCCGGGGGCATTCGGAGGCTGATCGTCCGTTCGGATCGGAAGCCCGATCGGAAGTCGGTTCGGACTTCCGATCAGAAGTCGGATCAGAAGTCGGATCAGAAGATCGAGTGGAGCAGCTTGTTCGGTGAACCGGTGCGCGGGTCGGTGACCTTGTTGTTGGTCGCGTTGTTCACGATCGCGTCCCGGATCTGGGCCGGGGTCGCGGCCGGGTTCGCCGCCAGATGGAGGGCGGCGACGCCCGCCACATGCGGGGCGGCCATCGAGGTGCCCGAGATGGTGTTGGTGGCGGTGTTGTTGGTGCCCCAGGCGGAGGTGATGCTCACCCCGGGGGCGAAGAGGTCCAGGCAGGTGCCGAAGTTCGAGAAGGAGGCCCTGCGGTCGGTACGGTCCGTCGCGCCCACGGTGATCGCCTGGGGGACCCGGGCGGGGGAGTAGTTGCAGGCGTTCTGCGGGGTGCCGAAGATGTCTCCGTTGCCCGCGGCGACGGCGTAGCTGATACCGGCGGCGATGGAGCGCTGCACGGCGCTGTCCAGGGTGGCGTTCGCGCCGCCGCCCAGGCTCATATTCGCCACGGCGGGCTTGCGGGCGTTGGCGGTCACCCAGTCGACGCCCGCGATCACGCCCGCGTTCGTACCGGAGCCCTGGCAGTTCAGCACCCGTACGGCGATCAGATTGACGTTCTTGGCCACACCCCAGGTGGTTCCGCCGACCGTGCCGGCGACATGGGTGCCGTGGCCGTTGCAGTCCTGGCCGTTCTGGCCGCCGCCCACCGTGTCGGTGCCGACGCTCGCACGTCCGCCGAGGTCGGTGTGGGCGGTGCGGATGCCGGTGTCGATGATGTACGCGTTCACGCCCGCGCCGGTCGCGTTATAGGTGTACGTCGTCGACAGCGGCAGATCGCGCTGGTCGATGCGGTCGATGCCCCAGGTCGCGTTCGTCTGGGTGGCGCTGAGGCTGACCCTGGAGTCCTGCTCGACGTAGGAGACGCGCGGGTCGGCTGCGAGCTTCGCGGCCTTCGCGGCGGACATCTTCGCGGAGAAGCCCTTGAGGGCGCTGCGGTAGGTGTACTTCGGCGTGACGCCCAGGTCGGCGGCGCGCGTCGAGCCGTCCTTGAGGACGACGATCCAGCTGTCGGGTAGGGCGGTTGCCGTGGGGGCGAGACGCAGATCGCCGCCGGGCGCGGTGGTGCTGTGCGCGCTGGGCGATACGGCGAACTGGAGACCGGCGGCGAGGACTACCGCGGGGAGCAGTGTGCCTAACCGGAGGGCCGTGGTTCTCATCTCGTGCACCTGACCTTTCGTTGACCGGATCACGGGCAAGTACGGGTGTGCTGGGTGCCTGGAGGTGCGGACGTGCCGGGATAGCTTGTCGTGTCATGTGACATGACACAAGAGCCTTGTCGCGGGATTCCCTCGCCGGATTGGGCGGGCCGGCGGGCGCGCTCGGGCGCAGGGCCCGCGCCATGGAACAGGCCCCCGCACGCCCGGCACCCCTTGAGGCGCAGGCCCCCCGCATGCGTTGGCGTACCGCGTTGGCGTACCGCGTTGGCGTGGGGCAGGGCCGTACCGCGTTCGCCGTACGGCCCTGCCCCGGTCTACTCCTCAGGGAGGCCCCCATCTCCCCCTGACGGCAGCCGATCCTCACAGCCGCGCCGTTTAAGGTTTCCAGCATGCAGATCCGACTCCCCCGGCCACGCCGGCGCGGCCGATGGCTCGCCGGCGCCGCCGCCCTCGCGGTCCTCGCCGGCGCGGGCACCTGGACCGCGGTCGCCGATGACAGCGCCCCGCCCGTGCACCGCGAGGACCGGGTGCGGAGCATGCCGGGGGCGGAGATCGACACGTCGTACTTCACCGCGGGCGAAGCGGACCGCCGCCGGCCGGCGGTCCTGCTCGGCCATGGCTTCGGCGGCAGCAAGGACGATGTACGCGCCCAGGCCGAGCGGCTGGCCCGCGACGGCTACGCGGTGCTGACCTGGTCCGCCCGCGGCTTCGGCGCCTCCACCGGACAGATCGGCCTCAACGATCCCGACGCCGAGGTCAAGGACGTCTCCCGGCTGATCGACTGGCTGGCCGAGCGCCCCGAGGTCCAGCTCGACTCCGCGGGCGACCCCCGCGTCGGCGTCGCCGGATCCTCCTACGGCGGCGCGGTCTCCCTGCTGGCGGCCGGATACGACCAGCGCGTGGACGCCATCGCCCCCGCCCTCACCTACTGGAACCTCGACGACGCCCTGTTCCCCGAAGGCGTCTTCAAAAAGCTGTGGGCGGGCGTCTTCTTCACCACCGGCGCGACCACCGCGCCCGGCAGCGTCCCCTCCCGCGACGCCCCCTCCCGCGACGCCCCCGCCCAGAACCGCCCGGACGGCCCGCCGTCCCGTGGCGCCGAAGGCCGGGCCGCGGCGGGCCCCGCCAACCCGCAGGGGTGCGGACGGTTCCAGCCCGAGCTCTGCGCCATGTACGAACGCGTCGCCGTCGCCGGGCGGCCCGACGCCGCGGCCCGCGACCTCCTCGAAAGCCGCAGCCCCTCCGCCGTGGGCGACCGCATCAAGGTCCCCGCCCTGATCATCCAGGGCCAGTCCGACTCGCTCTTCCCGCTCTCGCACGCCGACGCCATGGCCGAGCGGATCGCCGCCAACGGGGCGCCCGTCGCCGTCGACTGGATCTCCGGCGGCCACGACGGCGGCGACCTGGAGGCCGGCCGCGTCGAGAGCCGGGTCACGGCCTGGTTCGACCGGTACCTCAAGCAGGACGAGGGCGCGGAGACCGGCCCCGCCTTCCGGGTCAGCCGCACCGGCGGAGTCGACTCCACCGACGGCCAGGCCACCCTGCGCGGCGCCCACGGCAGCCGCTACCCGGGCCTGCGGGGCGAGAGCCGGAACATCCCCCTCACCGTCGGCGAGCAGAGCTTCGCCAACCCGGCCGGAGCCGCCCCGCCCGCCATCTCCGCCGTCCCCGGCCTCAGTGGCGGGCTCGGACAGTTCTCCTCCCTCGGCGTCGGCCTCTCCCTCGACTTCCCCGGCCAGCACGCCCGCTTCGAATCCCGCCCGCTGGAACGCCCGTTGCGGATCACCGGCTCGCCGACCGTCCGCCTCAAGGTCGCCTCCACCACCGGAGCGGCGGTCCTCTTCGGCAAGGTGTACGACGTGGGCCCCGACGGCCGCCGGCAGGTGCTGCCCTCCCAGCTCGTCGCCCCCATCCGGGTCGACGACGCCCGCCAGGGCAAGGAGGTCACCCTCACCCTGCCCGCCGTGGACTACGAGGTCGTCGCCGGGCACCGGCTGCGGCTGGTGCTCTCCGCGACCGACCTCGGCTACGCCTCACCGGCCGCCCCCGCCCGCTACACCGTCGCCGTCACCGGCTCCGGCGAGCTCACCGTGCCCACCGCGCCCGGGGTGCGGACCCAGGCCGCCGGACTGCCCTGGTGGACCTGGGCGCTCCCGGTCGCGGGCGCGGCCGTCGCCGCCCTGCTGCTGGTGACCGCCCGCAGAAGGACCAAGGCCCCCGCCCCCGATCCGGCGCTCGCGGACGTCCCCCTGGAGATCACCGGCCTCACCAAGCGGTACGCCGGGTCCGCCGACCGCTACGCCGTCCAGCAGCTCTCCTTCCGCGTCGACAAGGGCCAGGTCCTCGGACTGCTCGGCCCCAACGGCGCGGGCAAGACCACCACCCTGCGGATGCTGATGGGCCTGATCCGGCCCGACGAGGGCGAGATCCGCGTCTTCGGCCATGCGATCCGCCCCGGCACGCCCGTGCTCTCCCGGGTCGGCGCGTTCGTCGAGGGCGCCGGATTCCTGCCCCATCTCTCGGGCCGCGACAATCTGGAGCTGTACTGGCGGGCCACCGGACGCCCCGCCGCCGACGCCCATATCGACGAGGCCCTGGAGATCGCCGGACTCGGCGACGCCCTCGCCCGCGCGGTGCGCACGTACTCGCAGGGCATGCGCCAGCGGCTCGCCATCGCCCAGGCCATGCTCGGCATGCCGGATCTGCTGATCCTCGATGAGCCGACCAACGGCCTCGACCCGCCGCAGATCCGCGAGATGCGGGACGTGATGATCCGGTACGCGGCCGGCGGCCGTACCGTCATCGTCTCCAGCCACCTCCTCTCCGAGGTCGAGCAGTCCTGCACCCATCTGGTGGTCATGGACCGGGGCCGGCTGGTGCAGGCAGGCCCGGTCGCGGAGATCACCGGCGGGAGCGACACCCTGCTCGTCACCACCGCCGCCGAGCTCTCCGATCCGCTGGTGGAGAAGATCGCCGCACTGCCGGGGATCGGATCGGCCGTACGGACGGAGGAAGGGCTGCTGGTACGGCTCGACGGGGCGAGCTCCACCGAGCTGATCGGCGAACTCGTCCGGCTGGACGTGCCGCTGACCGGGGCCGGACCGCACCGCCGCCTCGAAGACGCCTTCCTCACCCTGATCGGAGGGTCCGCGTGAGCACGCTGACCGACTCGGCCCCCGGCTACCGCGCCCGGCGCACCCTGCCGCTGCGCGTGGAGGCCGTACGGCAGCTGAAGCGCCGCCGGACCATGGTGATGGCCGGAATCCTGGCGGCGCTGCCCCTGGTGCTGCTGGTCGCCTTCGCCATCGGCGGCTCCCCCGGCGGCGACGGGCCGGACGACCGCATCACCCTGATGGACACGGCCACTGCCTCGGGCGTCAACTTCGCCGCCACCTGTCTGTTCGCCTCGGCGGGCTTTCTGCTGGTGATCCCGGTGGCCCTGTTCCACGGGGACACGGTCGCCTCGGAGGCCAGCTGGTCCTCGCTGCGCTATCTGCTGGCGGCGCCCGTCCCGCGCGCCCGGCTGCTCTGGTCCAAGCTGGCGGTGGCGCTCGGCTTCAGCGCGGCGGCGATGGCGCTGCTGCCGCTGATCGCTCTGGCGGTGGGCACGGCCGCCTACGGCTGGGGGCCGCTGGAGCTGCCCACGGGCGGCTCCCTCGCCGCCGGCCGGACGCTGGCGAGGCTGGCGCTGGCGGCGGCTTTCATCTTCGTCTCCCAACTGGTCACCGCGGGGCTGGCGTTCTGGCTCTCCACCAAGACCGACGCACCGCTGGGCGCGGTCGGCGGGGCGGTCGGACTGACGATCGTGGGCAATGTGCTGGACGCGGTCACCGCCCTCGGCGGCTGGCGCGAGGCGCTCCCCGCCCACTGGCAGTTCGCCTGGATCGACGCGCTCCAGCCGCAGCTGGAGTGGGGCGGCATGATCAAGGGCGCGGCGGTCTCCGTCACCTATGCGCTGGTGCTCTTCGCACTCGCCTTCAGGAACTTCGCCCGCAAGGACATCGTGTCCTGAGGGATCCTGAGGCGGCGAGCAGCTCGCAGACCCGGTGGCTGTGGGTACGCGCGGACATGCCGGGCTCGGCGACGATGATGCGGAACCGCGGTCAGGCGGTGATGCCGAGTTCGGTGCGGGTGCGGTGGATGAAGTCGCGGGCGGCCGGCTCACGTCGCCAGGGGACCAGGGCGGCGTTGAACTCGCGTACGTAGTCCTTGGCCCGGGAGGACTGGACGCGGGCGAGGATGTCGACGGACCGGTTTCCGAAGTCGAGGCCCTGGTCGAGGTCGCGGGCCTGGAGATGGGCGGTTCCCACGATCGCCAGCCGCATGCCGACCGATCGGGTGAACAACCCCGGGGGCATCGCGACGGCCTGCTGGTTCCAGGCCAGGGCTGCCTTGGGCTTCTTCAGATCCCGGAAGACCTCGGCGGCGTCCGCGGACAGGCGGGCATGGTGATAGAAGTCGATCCAGGCGGGCTCCAGGCCGCTGTCGGCGTCGGCCTGGCCGAGGAGATCTTCGGAGGCGGCCAGGGCTCGTGAGGCGGCCTTCGCGTCCCGCTCACGGGCGTGCGCGCGGGCCTCGATCAGCTTGGTGAAGGCCAGCACTCTCGGGGCGGCCTGCCCCTTGGCCCGCTCGAAGGCGGCCTGGGCCATGTCGACGGCCTCGGAGGAGAAGCCCCGCAGGAGCGACTGCATCGCCATCGTGGTCAGCACATAGCAGCCCAGCTGGACATCCCCGCCGGCCCGGGCGAGGCGGAGGGCCTGGATGAAGTGCCGTTGGGCGACGTCGTGCTGGCCGACGTCGAACGCGGTCCACCCCGCCAGTCGCGACAGCTCGGAGGTCACGGAGAACAGGTCACGGCCGACCGCGTCGGTGAAGGATCCCCGCAGCAGCGGGGCGGCCCTCTCCTGGAGACAGACGGTGACGGAGTTGGCCTTCCAGCTCCCGCCGCCGTATTTGGAGTCCCAGCGGCGGGCGTCGTCGGCCGCGTCGCGGAGTTCGTCCAGATCGCTCCGGCCGACCTGTTTGCCGCCCCGGTGGTCGGCGGCCTCGTCGGCGGGGGTGACCAGCCAGCGGGTCACGGGGGTGGTGAACGCGGATGCGGCGAAGCCGGATCCGGTCAGGAAGTCGCGGCGGTTCACGAAACTCCAGAATGAAGTGGCCACTCGGACCGCGTCACCACGGTCCCGCGGGAAATCCAACCCCACATCCGCGTCCGGTGTCTGCGCGTCGCCCATTCCGATGTCGGCGAGCGTCAACGGCCGTCCCAGCCGTTCTCCGATCGCCTGCACGAGGAACGTCGGCACCGGCCATTTGGGAATCATGCCCCGCCGGCACCAGTTCGCGATGGAGGTATGCGAGTAGTCCGTTTCGACCCCGGCCTGCTGGGCGAGCTGGTTGACCCGCAGGGCCAGAGACTTGTGGCTCGCTCCGCAGGCCTCGATGAGACGGGCCAGGGCCGCGTTGGGCGGACGCTTCCGACGACTGGTCGACGCCATCCGAACCCCCTCTTCCACCAGGCCGGCAACCGGGGGCCGCCGATGAGGAACCGCCGCGGGGCCGGTCCGCGTCGGCTGGGTGCTTTCAGCCGCCCGCGTTCCGGCTGGGCACGGAGAGCCGCACGCCTCCCCGCGTCTTCAGCCACCGAGGGTATTGCCCCGCAGGCCCCGGCGAACCCGTTTCGCGAGTGGTGAGCCCCCCTGCGAGCCCTCCCGGGCACCGGGCGCCGGCCGGTCTGATGGGCTCACAGGCCGTCGCCGGGACGCCCATGGGCTCCGGCGGTGGCCACCGCCAAGGCTCCACGACTTCACGCTCGGGGGTGAACCAGATGTGCGGAATCGCAGGACTGGCCGGAGGCGACGCCGTCCGGCACCAGAAGACCGTCGCGGCGATGGGCGACTCGCAGCACTACCGCGGCCCGGACGGCACCATGCACATCACCGGCCGGGACGGGCGGGCGGTGCTGGCCATGAACACCCTGCTGATCGTCGACCCGCAGGCCGTGACCGGCCCTTACCTGGACCGGGACACGGGGCTGCTGCTGGCCTTCAACGGCGAGATCTACAACTGGCGGTCCCAGGCGAGGGCCTGGGGCATCGAGATCGGCGAACGGGAGTCGGACGCCCACTTCGTGCTGCGGGCCTGGGCCAGGATCGGTCCGTCCTGCCTGGACGGGCTGGACGGCATGTTCGCCCTGGCCGTCTATGACCCGCGGGCCGCCACACTGTTCCTCGCCCGGGACCGGCTCGGGGAGAAGCCGCTCTACTGGCGGCTGGACGGCGGCCGGCTCGCGTTCGCCTCCGAGGTCAGCACGCTGACCGGCTACGGGTCCGCGCCGCTGGTCCTGCGGCCGGAGGTCACCGCGATCGAGACCCCGGCCGGGGTGGACACCCCGTTCCAGGGCATCCAGCTGCTGGCCCCGGCCACCCTGCTGTCCTTCGATGTCACCACCGGCTCGATCGACCAGATGACCTGGTGGCACCTGGAGGACCGGGCGCCGTTCACCGGCGCCTACACCGAAGCCCTCGCCGGGTTCTCCACGATCCTGGCCGAGCAGATCCCGCTTCGGGCGCCGTCCTGCGACTTCGCCCTCCTCCTCTCCGGCGGGCTGGACTCGGCGGTGCTGGCCTACCTGATGCGCCCGCCGGTCTGCGTCACCGTCCGCTACCGGGGTCAGGATCGCCTGGACGAGTCCTCCACCGCAGCTGTGATCGCCAGGGACATCAAGTCCGAGCTGGTCGTGGTCGAGCCGGACCATGCCGACTTCACCACGGCCCTGCCGCACATGATGCGAGCCCTGGACTACCCCATGGGCAACGCGTCCACGTTCTCCGAGCACATGGCCTACCGGAAGATCTCCGACCTCGGTCTCCGCGTTGTGGTCGGTGGGCTCGGCCCGGACGAGTTCCTGATGGGATACGTCCGCCAGGCCCTGGTCCTCTTCGGCCCCGACGCCGTCCTGAACGCGGGGCTGGAGGCCTACCGGCCGCTGGCCGTCAAACTCCTGCACACCGCAGGCGAGACCCTTGACCCTGCCGAGGCGGTCACCCGGCTGATCCTGCGCGGCCCCGACCCCGACGGCCGCGTCCGTGACCTGGTCGCCGACGCGATGGCCAGGGCCGGCGGGGACCTTGCCCGTGGTCTGACGCTGGCGGACCTGGCGACGGCCTGGAGGCCGCTGGTGATGACGAGCGACAAGCTCGCCTCCGCCTACGCCCTCGAACGCCGGTCCCCCTACCTCGCCCGGGATCTGGTCGAGTTCTCCTACCGGCTCCCCGTCGAGCACAAGATCACCGACCCCGCTCAGGGCAAACGGGTCCTTCGGGACGCCGCGAAGGCCCTCGGCCTGCCCCGGGAGATCTGGGCCGGCCGGGACAAGCTCGGCTTCGCGTCGCCGGTCCCCGCCTGGCTCAACGGCCGGCTCGCGGCCTGGACGGATGCCCAGATCAATACCGCCCTCGCCGACGCCCCGGCCTCCTTCCGGCCCCTCCTCGAAGGGGGTCTGGCCCGCGGCGGGCGGTTCGACCGCACTCGCATGCAGGCCCTCATGGCAGCCGCCTGGCTTTCGGGCCAGGCGGTCAGGGTCGCCGCATGATCCTCAGCTCCCCTCCCAGCGTGTCGGAACGCATCCCGACACCACCGCAAGCCCGGGGCCGTCCGCCGCCCGGGGAGCCGTCGTGATCAAGCTCCAGCTCTTCGCGCCCGAGCACCTCGACATTCTCACGATCCCGCCGTTCATCCGGCACGGAATCGACCGCCATCTGGCCGCCGGGCCCTCCTGATCACCCCGCCCTTCGCCGGGCGGGGCACGGGTGGGGCCGCCGACGGCGGCCCCACCCGAAGGGACACCCCGCTCATGAAGATGACCGTCATCGGTTGCGGCTACCTCGGTGCCACCCATGCAGCCTGCATGGCCGAACTCGGCCACGAGGTCCTCGGCATGGACGTGGACATCGACAAGGTCCACACCCTGAACACCGGCAAGGCCCCGTTCTTCGAGCGGGACCTGGACGGACTCCTCGCCAAGCACACCGCGTCGGGCCGGCTGAAGTTCACCGCCTCCTACCAGGAGGCCGCCGACTTCGCCGACCTGCACTTCATGGGAGTCGGCACCCCGCAGCAGCCCGGCACCGACGCCTATGACCTCAGCCACCTGTTCGACGCCGTCACCAAGCTGGCCCCCGGCCTGAACCGCCCAGCCGTGATCGCGGTCAAATCGACCGTCCCCGTCGGCACCGCCCCCCGCGTCGCCGAACTCCTCCACGGCATCGCCCCGGCGGGGAGCCTCGTCGAGGTCGCCTGGAACCCCGAGTTCCTCCGCGAGTCGTTCGCCATCGAGGACACCCTCCGTCCCGACCGGCTCGTTCTCGGCTTCCAGACGGAACACTCCTGGGCCGAGGCCCTGCTGCGGCAGGCGTTCGGAAAGATCATCGAATCGGGGACCCCGACGATCGTCACCGACTGGGCCACCGCCGAGCTCGCCAAGGGCGCCGCGAACTCCTTCCTCGCCGCCAAGATCTCCTTCATCAACGCGATGGCCGAGGTCTGCGAGAAGTCCGGCGCGAACGTCGCCGAGCTCGCCGACATCCTCGGCCACGACATCCGCATCGGCCGCCGCGGGATGCGGCCCGGCCTCGGGTTCGGCGGCGGCTGCCTGCCCAAGGACCTCCGCGGCTTCATCACCCGCGCCGATGAGCTCGATGCCGGGGACGCCGTCGGCATCCTCCGCGAAGCCGGCACCGTCAACACCCGCCGTCGCCAGCGCGTCGTCGACCTCGCCCGCGAGGAACTCGGCACCGACCTGCGGGGCAAGCGCATCACCGTCTGGGGCGCCGCCTTCAAGCCCGAGACCGACGATATCCGCGACTCACCCGCGCTGGCCGTCGCCCAGACCCTTCACCACCTCGGCGCGATCATCACCGTCACCGACCCCAAGGCCCTCGACAACGCCCGCAAACTGCACCCCGAACTCGACTATGTCGAGGACCCGATCGCCGCTGTCGAGGACTGCGACCTTCTGATTCACCTCACCGAATGGCCCCAGTTCACCCGCATCGACCCCGAATGCCTCGCCACTCGCGCCCGCGCTCCCAAGGTCATCGACGCCCGCGGCACCCTCAACGCCGACCAGTGGCGCCATGCCGGCTGGATGGTCCGAGTTCTCGGGCGCCGCTGATCCGAACCACCCGCCGTCCACAGGGACGGTAAGGGACAGTGCCTCAGGGGATCAGGGGATCAGGGGATCAGGGGATCAAGGGATCAGCGGTCGGACCTCGTCGGCCGCGAAGCGGATGAATCCCTCCGGGTCGGGTTCATCGGCCGTGGGCTGGAGGACCACGGTGTCCGCTCCCGCCTCCGTGAGCCGCTGGACGGCCCGGGCGACGGCTTTCGCGTCGCCGGCGATGCCCGGACGGGGGGAAGCCGGGTCACGGGGGCCGAGTTCGGCGCTGAGGCGGGCGGCTGCGTCGGGGCCGGTCGCGGTGTGGAGGTAGACGACCATCCGGTGCGGGCCGTCCGGTGCGCGGCCCGCCTCCGCGCGGCCCTCCGCGATGAGCAGCCGGGCCGCGCGCACATCGTCGGGGGTCGCCCGCGCGTCCAGGATCGTGCCGTCGGCGGCCTCCCCGGTGAGCCGGAGCGAGCGGGGGCCGATCGCCCCGGCGAGGACCTCGGGCGCGGTGGCGGGCGGCCAGTCGAGGGCGACGCCGTCGAGCGTCACACAGCGGCCCGCCATGGTGACCCGCTCCCCGCGCAGCAGCGCCCGCACCGCCGTCAGATGCTCGCGCAGCAGGGTGACCGGCGAGGCCGCGCGCGCCCCGACCTGGCCCATCCAGTCCTGCACTCCATGGCCCAGCCCGAGCACGAACCGCCCCGGGAAGAGCCGTTCCAGGGTCGCGGCCTCCATGGCGGTCAGCGCCGCGTTCCGCAGCGGCACCGGCAGCAGCCCGATGCCGACCCGCAGCCGCTCGGTCCAGGCGAGGGCGGCCGAGGCGCTCGCGATACCGCTCTCCAGGAAGCAGTCCTCCCAGAGCCACAGCTCTTCGAGCCCCGAAGCGTCGGCGGCACGGGCCATCGCGCGGAGCCGCTCGGGGGGCAATTGGGGGCGGAACACCACGCCGAGAGCAGTCATGGGCCCTTCCTACCCGTACTTCCCCCACGAGAACAACGGACTTACGGCCCCCGCCGGGGGCAGCCCCAGGCGAATACCCCCCGGCCCGTACCACGGTGTGCGCACCCACCGCGCATATGTGACTACCCTGAGTGCTTCGATCGGTGAGGGGCGGCCCGGAACGGGGGAGCGGTGCGGAGTACGGGGAGGGACCCGGGGCGGCATGTCCGGGTGGCGGTCGTCGGCGCGGGGTTCAGCGGGCTCGGGGCCGCCGTCCGGCTCGGTCGCGCGGGGCTGCGGGACTTCGTCGTCCTGGAGCGGGCCCCGGGCGTCGGCGGGACCTGGCGGGACAACACCTATCCGGGCTGCGCCTGCGATGTGCCGTCGCTGCTCTACTCGTACTCCTTCGCGCCGCACGCGGGCCGCTGGCCGAGGACGTTCTCCGGACAGCGGGACATCCGCGCCTATCTGGAGGCGGTGGCCGACGCCGAGGGGATCGGGCCCCATCTCCGCTTCGGCTGTGAGGTCCTGGAGATGCGATGGGACTCCGCCCGGCTCCACTGGGAGATCACCACCTCCCGCGAGAGGTGGACGGCGGATGTGGCGGTGTGCGCCGCCGGACCGCTGTCGGAGCCCGTCATCCCGCCGGTCGCGGGCCTGGACTCCTTCCCCGGGCCGGTGTTCCACTCCGCGCGCTGGGACCATACGGCCGAGCTGCGCGGCAAGCGGGTGGCGGTGATCGGGACCGGGGCGTCCGCCGTGCAGCTCGTACCGGCCCTGGCGGCGACGGCCGCCGGGGTGCGGCTCTTCCAGCGCACCCCGCCCTGGGTGCTGCCGCGCCCGGACCGCCGCGTACCGGCCGCCGAACGGCTGCTGTACGAACGCCTCCCGGCCACGGCCGCCGCGCGGCGGGCTCTGCTGTGGGGCGTACGGGAGCTGGTCACCCGGGCGTTCACCCGGCTGCCGAACGCCCTGGCCGGGTACGAGGCCCTGGCGCGGGCGCATCTGCGGTGGGCGGTCAGGGACCCCGGGCTGCGTTCGCGGCTGACCCCGGACTACCGCATCGGCTGCAAACGGATCCTGCTCTCCAGCGCCTACTACCCGGCGCTCGTCCAGCCCCATGTGGAGACGATCGCCGCGTCGCTGGCCGAGGTGCGCGGACGGCGGCTCATCGCCGGGGACGGCACCACGACCGAGGCCGACGTGATCGTCTTCGCGACCGGCTTCCGTGCGACGGAACCGCCGATCGCCCACCGGGTGACGGGTTCCGACGGGCTGACCCTCGCCGAGACCTGGCGGGACGGCGGCATGCGGGCCCTGCGCGGGACCTCGGTCGCCGGGTTCCCGAATCTGCTGATGCTGTTGGGCCCGAACACCGGACTCGGCAACACCTCGCTGGTGCTGATGATCGAGTCCCAGCTCGACTATCTCCTGGACTATCTGCGGCTGCTGGAGGAGTACGGGGCGGCGGGGAGCGTCGCGCTCACCCCGCGTCCCGCCGCCGTACGGTCCTGGAACGCCCGGCTGGACGCCCGGCTCGGGCGCACCGTGTGGAACACCGGCGGATGCGACAGCTGGTACCGGGACGCCGAGGGGCGCAATACGACCCTGTGGCCGGGATCGACCCGGGAGTTCCGCCGCGCGGTGCGCCGGGTGGACCCGGGGGAGTACGCGCGGCTCACCCCGGCGGAGGCGGACGGCGGTCCGGACCCGGTGGCCCCGCCCGTGTGAACGGCCCGGCGGGCGGTGGAGCGGGCGCCCTCGCTCACAGGTGCCCAAGGCTCCTTCGCTCACAGGCGGATCGGACGCCCCCGCTCACAGCAGCCCCGCCGCCCGCCACAGCCCACGGCTCCGGCGGTCGAAGGCCCCGACCTCTTCGAGGAAGCCGGTGAGCCGGCCGGCCCCGGTGCGCAGCACCTCCCGGCGGTGCTCGCTGGCCCGGGTCTGCCGCAGGGCGGTGTGCCGGTCGAGCCCCGAGTCCGGGTACACCATCGGGTTGACGAAGGAGCGGACGAAGAGACGGCCGAGCTCCCCGGTGACGGCCCGGGTCAGCCCCAGCTCCAGCCGGCCGGCGCCCGCCAGCTGCCGGCGCAGCTCCTCCTTCGCGTACCGCACATGGCGGGCCTCCTCGATGACATGGATACGGGTGACCCCGCGCACCAGGGTCTGGACGCGGTCATCGGGGAAGGTCAGCCGCTGCATCCAGTCGATCACTTCCTCGCAGAGCAGGGTGAAGATCAGTGAACAGGCGGTGTTGGAAGTGGATTTGAACAGCCGGGTGAGATTGTGGGTGAAGGGTGAGACGGGGTAGACCGGGGTCCCCGACTTGGCGAGAAAGCGGGCGAACATCATCGAGTGCCGGCACTCGTCCGCCACCTCGGTCAGGGCGTAGCGCACATGGTTGCTGGCGACGGGCTTGTCATAGATATGGCGCAGCAGCAGTTGCATCACCACGATCTCGAACCAGATGCCGATCGAGGCGAGTGCCGCGCTCTCGATCCGGGCGAGCCGGTGGCGCTGCTCCTCGCTCATCCTCCGCCACAGGGGTGTGTCGTAGAGGGAGACCAGCTCCGGCGGCCAGAACCATTTGCCCGGCTCGAAGGGGGCGTCCCAGTCCAGTTCCCGGTCCGGGTCGTACGAGTGCCTGGCGCTGGCCCGCAGCAGTCGCTCGGCCACTTTCTCGCGGTCCTTGAGTGACGCGTGTCCAGTCGTGGATTCCGGTGTCTTCACAGTTTCAACGGTCCTTCGATTAAGTCATACAAACCGACCTGATGACGGGCGGATGGGGGTGAACCGCCATCGGGCAACGGTCTTTATATCGTCGTTGGAAGACCGTTTCGCTCGCTCCGTCCCACGGCCGGGTGTTCTCTCGGGGATAACGCCCCCTCATCACCCGCATGAGCGATACCTTCGGCGGTGACCAGGACACTCCAAGATCGTTGAGAGGGCCGTGTTCACCCCCGCCGACACCCCAGCCTATGCCCGTGCCGACATCGCGACCGGCGTCGCCGACCCAGCGCCGCCCGCCCGCCGTGAACTGAGCGCCGTACTGTTCAAGGACGGCCCCGCCGACGCCCATGGGCGCTGGCGGAAAATTGTTTCGACAGAGCCCTTCCGTTTCCGTCCTGAATTGCGGACCGAAGACCGCTGGGAGTTGTCCTATGCGCGCCTGCGTGTGTTCAATGAGGAAATCGAATCACCTGAAGATCTGGCTCACGACCCTCGTGCGCTCGCCGCTATGCACGAATGGGCGGCGGTCGTCGACGGAGCGCTCGCCACGGTCGCCGGGATTCATTACAACCTCTTTCTCGGCAGCCTGGTCGATGACGATTCAACGGAGCGGGACCTCCGATCCTTTGTCACACTCGTACGAACAGGAACGTTCCTCTGCACCGAGCGCGGGCATGGAAACGACGCCGCGGCCCTGGAGACGACGGCGACATACGACCGCCGCGCGAATGCCTTCGTCCTCCACACCCCGCATGAGGGCGCGCAGAAATACATGCCCAACACCAGTGCGGCCGGCGGCCCCAAGTCGGCCGTGGTCGCGGCCCGGCTCCTCGTGGACGGACGGGACCTGGGCGTCTTTCTCTTTCTTACCCCCCTGACCGATGAGCACGGCCCGCTCCCCGGGATCACCGTCGAGCGGCTCCCGGAGCGGATCGGCAGCCCGGTCGACCACTGTGTGACCGCCTTCGACCGGGTGCGGCTGCCGCGTAACGCGCTGGTCCAGGGGCCGCACGGCCGGCTGCTGCCCGACGGCGTCCTGCGCAGCGCGGTCGGCAGCCCGCGTAAACGTTTCCTGCGGGCCATCGGCCGGGTCACCGCGGGCAAGCTCTGTATGAGCGCCAGCACGCTCGGCGGCTGCCGGGCGGCGCTCGCCATCGCCGTCCGCTACGCCCACACCCGGCGGATCTCCGGCCCCACGGCGGGCAGCCGGGTCCCGCTGGCCGCCCACCGCAGCCATCACGCACGGCTGCTGAAGTCCCTGGCGACCGCGTACGCCATGACCTTTCTGCACCGTGCCGTCACCGACGCCTGGATCCGCCACGATCCGGCGGAACGCGACCGGGCCGAACGGCTGGTGGCCGTCGCCAAGGGCTGGATCACCTGGCGGGCCCGGGAGATCACCATCGAGGCGCGCGAACGGTGCGGCGCGCGGGCCCTGTTCCCCGTCAACGGCCTGGCCGAATACCCCGCCAACGCCGATGGGGCCATCACCGCCGAGGGCGACAACCTCGCCATCTGGTGCAAGGCGGGGGCCGAAATGATCTTCGGTCATACGCCCAGTGAGCCATCCGGCCACCCGGCCGCCGGCGGGGCGGAGGACCCGTCCGCCCTGCGCGACCCCGCCTTCCTGCGGGATCTGCTCGCCGTCGTGGAGCGACGCTGGCACCACCGGGCCCGGCTCAACCTCAGATCGGGGCCCTCGGGGGACTCGCTCGGCCGCTGGAACAACGCGTCCGGGGCAGCCCTCGAACTCGTCGCCGCACACGCCGCCCTCCAGGCCGCCGACGCCTTCATCGCCGCCATCGCCACGGTCCCGCACCCCGCGACCCGCGCCGTGCTCAGCGATCTCTGCGCCCTGTTCCTGCTGGACGCCGTCGCCCCCCGCGCCGGGGAGCTGCTCGCCGACGGATATCTCTCCGCCGCGCAGGTGCGCGCCCTGCCGGACGAGACCGAGGGGCTGACGGCCCGGCTCGCACCGCATCTCGCGGTGCTCGCCGACGCCTTCGCGGTACCGGAGGAGCATCTCGGGGATCTGCCGATGCTGACCGCTCCCTGACGCTCCCCGGCAGTTTCCCGGCCGTTCCCGGATCGTTCCCCGACCGGTCCCTGACCGCCGGGGAACGATCCGGTCCCGCGGGCCCGTGCCGGCCTTCGCGCCGTTCGGGCCCGCTGCCACGGTCTGCCCCTGGTCCACCGTGTGCTCCCGAAGCCCTGCCCTTGAACCACCGCATGGCCCCGAAGCCCTGCCTCTGATCCACTGAGTGTGCGCAGCCCGATTCCGTATCAAGGAGGAAACCTTATGAAGGCCGTCCAGTTCCGGGCCCATGGCCGGGGACCCGAGCTCGTCACCCTCCCCGACCCCGTGCCGGGGCCGGGTCAGGTGCTGCTCAAGGTCACCGCGGCGGGCATCTGCCACTCCGATCTGTCCCTCATGGCGGCGGAGCCGGGAACCCTGTCCTTCGCACCGCCCGTCACCCTCGGGCACGAGGCGGCCGGGGTCGTCGAAGAGCTCGGACCCGGGGCCGCCGGGGTCGCGGTGGGCGACGCGGTCGCCGTCTACGGGCCCTGGGGCTGCGGGGTCTGCCGGGCCTGCGCGGCGGGCCGGGAGAACTACTGCCCGCACGCCGCGGCCCTCGGCATCCGCCCGCCCGGCCTCGGCAGCCCCGGAGCGCTGGCCGAGTATCTGATCGTCGACCGCCCCCGGCATCTGGCGCCCCTCGACGGACTCGACCCCGTCCAGGCCGTGCCCCTCACCGACGCGGGACTCACCCCGTACCACGCCGTCGCGGAGAGCAGGCACCGGCTGCCGCCCGGCAGCACGGCGGTCGTCATCGGCGTCGGGGGCCTCGGGCATCTGGCGGTCCAGATCCTGCGCGCGCTGACCCCGGCCAGGGTCATCGCCCTCGACGTCACCGAGGAGCGGCTCTCGCTCGCCCGCTCCTCCGGCGCTCATGAAGCCCTGCTGAGCGACGACGCCGCCCCCGCCGCGCTGAGCGGCCTCACCGGCGGCATGGGCGCCGCCGCCGTCTACGACTTCGTCGCCTCGCCGGCCACCACGGCGCTGGCCGCCGGAGCGGTCGCGGCGGACGGCCATCTCGCCGTCCTCGGCATCGGCCGGGGGAGCGTGCCCGTCGCCTTCGGCTCCCTGCGCCCGGGGGTGACCGTGACGGTCCCCTACTGGGGCACCCGGCAGGATCTGCTGGACGTGCTCGCCCTGGCGCGCGCCGGACGGCTCAGCACCCGTACGGAGACCTTCTCGCTGGACCAGGCGCCGGAGGCGTACCGGCGGCTCAGCGAGGGCGGCATCGTGGGGCGGGCGGTGGTGGTGCCCTGACACCGCACCGCCCTGACACCGCCCCGACGCCGCCCGGTCAGGGCTTGCGGGCCACCGCCCCGTACATCGACCCGCCGAGGCCGTAGTCGTACACCCGTGCGGAGTGGGCGCGGCCGGTGTCGATCCGGCCCACTCCGCCCCTGTCGTGCCCCATGCCGCAGCTCCCTTTCACCACATGTGAGTCGGGAGTCCGGGCTCACTCCGCCGCGGCGGCGTCCGAGGTCCAGGTGCCCAGGGACATCTCGGCGGTGATGCCGGGTCCGAAGCCGGCCATCATGCCGCGGTGGCCGTCGAGGGCCGACGCCTCGTCGAACAGCCGGGCAAGGGCGTCGAGCACCACCGCGCTGGCTATGTTGCCGTACTCGGTGAGCGTGGCCCGGCTGAAGCGGAACGCCTCGGGCGGCACGTCGAGAAATCGGCTCAGGTCGTCCAGGATGCGCGGACCGCCCGCGTGGATGATGTAGAAGTCCAGCTTGCTGGCGTTCCACTGGTGCGCTTCCGCGAGATCGCTCAGGGCCGGAGCGAGGGGCTCCATGGTCCCGGGCACCCGCTTGTCGAGCTGGAAGTGGAAGCCGGTGGAACGGACCGCGTAGGAGATCCAGTCCTCGGTCTCCGGGATGATGTACGAGCTGTTGCGCTCCAGGCGCATTCCGGTGCCGCCGTCGCCCCGCATCACGGCGGCGGCTATCCCGTCGCCGAACAGGCCGTTGGAGAGCAGGGACCCCACGCCGAGATCGGTGGGCTGGTAGCACAGCGAGCAGAACTCGCAGGCGACGACCAGCACATTGGCGTCGGGGTACGCCGTGCAGAAGTCATGGGCCCGGTTCACCGCCGCGCCTCCCGCGGCACAGCCGAGCTGGGCGATCGGCATCTGCCGTGTCTCCGGCCGGAAGCCCATCGCGCCGATCAGCCACGCGGTCGGGGGAGGCATCATGAAGCCGGTGCAGGAGACATAGACGATCAGGTCTATCTGACGCGGTTCGATCTCCGCCTGGTCGAGCGCCTGGCGTACGACGGCCGGCACCCGGTCCTTGGTCTGCTCCTCGTAGACGACACTGCGGGCGTCGAATCCCGGGTGTCGCAGCACCTGGTCGATGGGCTGGATCAGATGTCGTTTCAGTACTCCGGTGTGTTCGATCAGCCGAAGAATCAGTTCGAGTTGCGGATGGTCGCCGTGCAACTGCTCTGCGAGTGCGAGGGTTTCCTCGTTGGTGATGACGTACTCGGGAACAGCGATCGCCGGTTTGCAGAGAACCGCCATGAATGGATCTCCTCCTGCGGATATGCTCCGCACGGCCGCGCTCCGACCGGATACGGGGCGTACCCCGGCTGACGGCGGCCACCGAGGCGCCGTCCGCGCGAGGTCGCGCGGAGGCAGCCGGTGGACCGCGGCGCCGGATTTCGCCGCCCCTGGACTGGGCCCCGGACGGGCCGACCGTCGAAGACTGAGGTCGCGCCGTACAGCGGATGATTCTCCGCTTACAACGTGGTTGGCCCTCGCTCATCACGCTACGACAGCCATTTGGGTGACGCATGTCGTGCGGCGGGCGGGCGGGGCCCCGGCTGCTCCGGGTTGCCGGACCCCGGGGGCGGACGCATCATCGGTCTGAGGTCCGAGCGCTGTCTCAGAGGCTTCCGCTCATACCGTTCATAGGGCCGTCCGTCACCAGGTGACGGGCAGCGCGAGCGGATAGCGCCAGATCGACGTCTTGTTCCACTGCACCTCTTCGGGCGGCTGCGCGAGCTTCAGATCGGGGAATCGCTTCAGGAGGGTTCCGAGCGCGACTTCCAGCTCCGTGGCGGCGAGCGGGGCGCCGAGACAGTGGTGGCCGCCCCAGCCGAAGGTCATATGGGACGGACCCGTGCGTTCCAGATCCAGCTCGTCGGGGCGGTCGAATTTCCGGCCGTCCCGGTTGGCCGTCAGATAGGAGACATGCACGATGTCCCCCGCCTGGATTCTCACCCCGCTCAGCTCCGTGTCCTCGGTGGCGACCCGGGGGATGCCGACGCCCTTGCGGAAGGGGATGAAGCGCAGCAGCTCCTCGATGGCCTGCGGGAGCATCTCGGGGCGCTCGCGCAGCATGGCCAGCTCCCGGGGCCGGGTGAGCAGGGTGTAGGAGATGTTCCCGATCTGATACGTGGTGGTGTCCTGGCCGGTGATCATCAGGACCATGGCCATCACGGCGAGCTCCTGGTCGTTGAGGAGCTCGTCCCCGTCGCGGGCGGCGGCCAGCGCGCTGATCAGGTCGTCGCCCGGATGCGCGCGCCGCTCGGCCGTCAGGGTCGCGAAGTAGGCGCGCATATCGGCCTTGGCCCGTACCGCGTTCTCCCGGTTGGCGACGGTGGTGTCCATCATGGTCCGGGCGTAGGAGCGCAACCGGACGCGGTCGTCCTCCGGGATGTCGAGGACCTCGCAGATGGTGGTCAGGGGCAGCGGCGCCGCCAGATGCTCGAAGAGGTCGGCGGGGGAGCCGTGCTCCGCCATCCGGTCCAGCAGCTCGTCCACGACGAGCTGGGTGCGGACGCGCATGCGTTCGATATGGCGCGGCGCGAACCCTTTGGAGATCAGGCTGCGCAGCCGGCTGCTGCCCGGCGGGTCCATGACATTGATCGCCTCGTCCTGAACGATCGGCTCAGGGGTCATCCGCGGGAAGTTCTTGCCGATGATGGCCCTGCGGCTGAAACGCCGGTCGGTGGTCACCGTGCGCACATCGTCGTAGCCGGTGACGAGCCAGGCGGCCCCCTCGCCGTGGGGCAGCCGGATGCGGGAGACCGGCGCCTCGGTCTGGAGCTGTCTGAGCAGCGGGTCGAATTCGAGCGCTTCGGCATAGTCGAATGGGCAGTCCTTCGGGGTGGGTTCCATGGGGAGCTCCGAGCCATTCAGAAACCAGTGGGATGGACGGGGCATGGGTACCCGATCGCCCGGGGGGAAATGCCCCGCTCCCGGGCAATTGGTCCATCCGAGGGGGCGGCGTACCGGCCCATGACGGGCGGACGACGCTCCTTCGAAGACCCTGGCTAGCCGAGCGGCACCACGTCGGTGGCGTCCACCGCGCGGCGCAGGGTCCGGGCGAGCTCGACGGCGTCTCCCACGGCCCAGAAGTGGACGAAGAACAGCCGGGGGCTCTCCGTCAGATGGTGGTGGTGCAGTTCGACGAGCTCGATACCGCCGCTCCGCAGGGCTTTCAGGACGTGCTGGACCTCCTGGGCGGTCATGGCGCAGTCGCCGTTGAGCGCGGCCCGGCCGCCGCCGGTCGGCTGGAAGATGAAGGCGCTGGTCGAGCCCAGGCCGGGGGGCAGCACCAGATGGCCGTCGGCGATGGTCTCGCGACGGACGAAGAGGCACTTGAAGACGCTTTCCTCGGTGGAGCCCCGCACGCCCAGCGCGGCCTCGATCCCGGCCGTGTCCAGATCGAGGGGGACCTCCGGGGGCGGGGGCTTCGGGGGCGGGGTCGCGGTGCGGTCGAGTCCGGCGCGCAGACCGCGGGCCATGGCCGCCGCGTCATGGCCGTGTGCGTGGACATGGGTCCACCAGATGGCGGGGTACTGGGAGAGCAGATGCTTGTGCAGCGCGGTCTGCTCGATGCCGTGCTCGTGCCAGGCGTCGCTCACCTGCTGAAGCTCGTCCTCGGTGACCACCACATCGCCCATGAGCATCGTGCTGCCGTCGGCGTAACGGACGAAGGCCACATGCGTGCCGAGCGAGAGCCCCGGGGTGACGACGACGCCGTCGGAGACGACATGCAGATCCCGGCGGGGGAAACCCGTGTGGTAGGTCGATTCGCGCAGCATGTTGCCGCCGCGGCCCAGCGCGTCCGCCACGTCCGCCCAGTCCGATTCGCTGGTGGCGGCCGGCCTGATCAGGTGGCCCGCCGTCCCGGCGGGGTCGGCTGCCCCGGCGGCGTGGGCCGGCTCGTCGGAGTGGGCCGGCTCAGCGGCGCCGGTCGGCTCGGCGGGACCGTTCTCCCCGGCGGGCAGGGTACGAGCGGCGGCCGGCGCCGCTCCGGCCAGCAGCGGCACCATGGCGGCTGCGGCCAGCACGCGCCTCCGCGACGCGGCCCCCGACGCGTATCCGTCCTGCGGTCGGTCTTCAGCCATCATCTGATCGCCTCCAGGGCGAGATGCCAACCATGAGGGTCTGAAGAAGGTTGGACATTTCGCAATGAAGGTAAACCTTATTGAGCAAATGTGACGCTACCGGCCCATCTCCCAGAGCGGTTGCCGGAACGGCGGCCCCACCGGTCTCCGCCGCGCCTCAGCCGCGCTCAGCCGGCCTGGCGCGGCCGTACCCGCAGCCGGGGGGAGTGCAGGGCCGGATGGCCCGCGGGGGTGGTGGTCACCGGCCGGGAGCCGCGGGCGCCGGGGGCCGCCGGGGGAGCGGCGGGCGGAAGGGACGCCCGGCCCGTGGCGGTCGGACCGGCGGGGGCCGCCGGACCGCCGGACGGGCTCAACGCGTCCGGCGCCGCGAAGGAGGCCGGCGGGGACTGGGCCAGGCTCAGCGCCGGGGCCTGCGACAGGATCGCGTACTCCAGCTGCTGGAGGTCGCGGGTCGGGTCGATGCCCAGCTCCTCCGAGAGATGGCGGCGGGTGCGCTGATAGACCGCCAGCGCGTCGGCCTGCCGGCCCGCGCGGTAGAGCGCCGTCATCAGCTGCGCGCAGACGCTCTCGCGCAGCGGGTCGCTCTGATGGGTGTCCTGGAGTTCGCCCAGGATCGCCAGATGTCGGCCCTGCCGCAGTTCGGCGTCGAAGAGATACTCCACGGCCTGCTTGCGGTACTCCTCGTAACGGGTCGCGGCACAGGCGCACTTGGGGCCGCCGGGCAGCCCCCCGAAGGCCGGCCCGCGCCAGAGGTCCAGCGCCTTGCGGAGGGAGGCCGCCGCCAACTCGGGTGAGTGGTCCCGCAGTTCCGCCGCCTCCGTCACCCGGGCGACGAAGTCCTTGGCGTCCAGGAGCGCTCCGTCCAGCAGCAGCTGATAGCCGTGGGGGTGGCTGACCAGACGCGGTTCCGGGCGGTCCGGCTCGATCGCCCGCAGCCATTTGCGCAATCTGCTCACATGGGCCTGGAGCGCGTTGACCACCCCGTTCGGAAGGTGCTCGCCCCACAGCTCCTCCATCAGCAGCTCGGTGGGCGCGACGCGTTCCTCGGCAATGAGCAGCGACTGGAGCAGGACCCGCTGGAACTGGCCCCGGACAGCGTGCTCGCCGTCCGGCGACAGCACCCGTAGCCCGCCGAGGATCTCGAATGCGATCACTGTGCCCTCCCCCGTTGGAGATATCTGCGTGGTTGCAGAACCTTTCAGCGTGCAGACGGACATGACGGTCCTCCTGTGGGCCAGTCTGGGGCCGGGCGGGACATCCGACCTCACCGCCGCGATCACTTCGTCACCTTCCCGCGCGCCCCGGTCCCGGCGGTCCGCGGAAATCCGCACCGCCGTCGCGGTTCTGGCTGGTGTGGCGGGTGCTGTGCCCCTTGGGGGGAGAAGGTGTGAATAGTCGTACGTGACAAACTCGCGGCGAACCTGGTGCTCCCGGGTGCTCGGCCTGCCTACCGTCTGGCGGCTGCCCACGTGGGCCGATGTGCCTTACGCGTCATGCGTGCCTCACACGATCGGAGCGCCGACAGATGAGCGTCGTGAACGAGAAACCCGTCGTGCCGGATCCGGTGTCGCCCCCCGTGCCCGGCCTTGCGCCGCCGGCCACCGGGTATGGACCCGCGTCCGCCACGATGAACGCCGGAGCGAGCACGATCGCACCGGCCCTGCCCGGGGGCACGGCCCTCACCGCCCCGCCGGGGACCGCGCCCGGCCGCCTGATACCAGGTTTCGTCCCGGCCCGGACACCCGTGCCGGACCCGGCCGCCGCCCCGCCCGACGCCCCCGCGACCGCCCCGGCCGCGGGGGCGTCGCGCACCTCCCCCGCCGCCGCCCCGCCGCCCCGGCCCCCCGGGACCCGGTCCCGCGCCGAGGAGCTGGCGGCGATCCGGGAACGGGCCCGCCAGGGGCCCAGCCCCGACGCCACCGAGCGCCAGCACGCCCGGGGCAAGCTGACCGCCCGGGAGCGTATCGAACTGCTCCTCGACGAAGGGTCGTTCAGCGAGATCGAACCGCTGCGCAGACATCGGGCCGACGGCTTCGGAATGGCCAGACGCCGCCCGTACTCCGATGGCGTGCTCACCGGCTGGGGCGCCGTGGACGGCCGGACCGTCTTCGTCTACGCCCATGACTTCCGGATCTTCGGAGGCTCGCTCGGCGAGGCCCACGCCGCCAAGATCCACAAGGTGATGGATCTGGCCGAGGCCGCCGGAGCCCCGCTGGTCAGCCTCAACGACGGCGCGGGCGCGCGGATCCAGGAAGGCGTCACCGCCCTCGCCGGATACGGCGGGATCTTCCGCCGCAACGCCCGCGCGTCCGGAGTCATCCCCCAGATCAGCGTGATGCTGGGACCCTGCGCGGGCGGCGCGGCCTACTCTCCCGCGCTCACCGACTTCGTCTTCATGGTCCAGGACATCGCCCAGATGTTCATCACCGGACCCGATGTGGTCCAGGCGGTCACCGGCGAGTCGATCGGCATCGACGCCCTCGGCGGCGCCCGGGTGCACAGCACGACCTCGGGGGTGGCCGGATTCAGCTATCCGGACGAGGAGTCCTGCCTCGCCGATGTGCGCTATCTGCTCTCGCTGCTGCCGTCGAACAACCGTGAGCTCCCGCCGTCCCAGCCCTGCGAGGACCCCGCGGACCGGCGCTGCGAGGCCCTCTTCGACCTGGTGCCCGAGGACCCGAGCCGCCCCTACGACATGCTCTCGGTGATCAGTGAGATCGTGGACGACGGCGAGGTGTTCGAGGTCCACGCCACCTGGGCCCGCAGCGTCATCTGCGCCTTCGCCAGGCTCGGCGGCGACGTCGTCGGCATCGTCGCCAATCAGCCCCTGTCCCAGGCCGGGGTGCTGGACATCCAGTCCTCGGAGAAGGCCGCCCGGTTCGTCTCCGGATGCGACGCCTTCAACATCCCGCTGCTCACCCTGGTGGACGTGCCCGGATTCCTGCCGGGCGTCGCCCAGGAGCACGACGGCATCATCCGGCACGGCGCGAAGCTGCTCTACTCCTACTGCAACGCCACCGTGCCGAGGGTGCAGCTGATCCTGCGCAAGGCGTACGGCGGCGCGTACATCGTCATGGACTCCCGGTCCATCGGCGCGGATCTCTCCTACGCCTGGCCGACGAACGAGATCGCGGTGATGGGCGCGGAGGGCGCGGCCAATGTGATCTTCCGCCGGGAGATCGCCTCCGCCGACGATCCGGAGGAGGCCCGCCGCCGCCATGTCGAGGAGTACCGCTCGGAGCTGATGCATCCGTACTACGCCGCCGAACGCGGCCTGGTCGACGATGTGATCGACCCCGCCGCCACCCGCGAGACGCTGATCCGCGCCTTCCGGATGCTCCGCTCCAAGCACGCGGATCTCCCGTCCCGCAAGCACGGCAACCCGCCCGCCTGATCAAGCACGGCAACCCGCCGCCTGATCCGGACGCGGCCCAGGCCCCCGCCGCCGTCAGCGATCGGTCAGCGGGCGGCGGCATCGTACAACCCACGGAAGCCGGAACCGGAAGCCGGCGACCGGAGCCGACGGCGGGTACGGCCGCTCCCCGCGAGGGGAGGGCCGCACCCGCCGACGGCGCCAGGAGAGGTACCCGAAGCGGCCCAACGGGGTCCGGGCACCTGTGGTCCGGCCGGGGCGCTCTTCGAGCGGCCCGCGCAGGTTCGAATCCTGCCCTCTCCGCAAGGGAGTGTCGTCGAAGTCCCGCCAGGCAGTCGGGGCTTCGGCGACACGCCCCGGAGCCGGTTCCCGCTCACCGCCGCACACGGTGACGGGAACCGGCCCTGACGGCGTTCTGCCCGGGTCCAACGGCTTCCGTGGACTCCCGCGGCCCGGCAGAGCCGGCTCCGGCGGGCCCCCGCGGCTCACGTCACCGACCGACCGGCGTCCGCCAGGTCCCCGTGGCCGTGGCGCGCCCCCACCTCTGGAGTGCCGATACCGTGATCTCAGACGCCAGCACACCGTCGCCGCGCCGCATTCTGGTCATCACCAACCCCGCGTCCGGCAGTTACAGCCCCCGGCTGATCGAGGAGATCGCCGAAGCCTGTGCCGGAGACGGCCGTGAGGTGACCGTCCACCGCACCACCGCCCCCGGGGACGCCACCACCGCGGTCCGCCGGGCGGTACGGGGGCCGTTCACCGGGCCCGGCGCGGCCGGGCCGCCCGATCTGGTGCTCGCGGTCGGCGGCGACGGCACCGCCCGGGAGGCGGTCCAGGGACTGAGCGCCTCGGGCGAAGGCCCGGTGGAGCCGGGAGCGGGCTCCACTCCGCTGCTGGTGCTCCCGGGCGGCACCGGCAACTCCGGCTACCGCATGATCTGGGGCGACCGCCCGTGGCGTGCCGCGCTGGACGCCGTGCTCTCCCCGGACGGTTACGCGGCTCCGCGCCGGCTCGATCTGGCGCTGTTCGAGGAGACCGGCCGGCTGGTCTTCCTGGGGGCGTGCACCGGGGTGATCGCGCAGGCGCTGGTCACCGCGCGCACCACGCCCGGACAGGGACGGCCCCGGTACGCCCGCGCCTTCGCCGACACCGCCGCGGTCTTCGAGCCGTATCCGGGCCGGGTGACCGTCGACGGGCGGGTGGTGCACGAGGGCCCGACCGTGCTGGCCAATGTCGGCGGGGGCCGCTACCGCGGCGGGCAGTATCTGCTGCTGCCGTACTCGGAGCCGGACGACGGGTTCCTCGACGTGTGCGCCATCGGCGGGGACGTGGCCCCCGCCGAGGTGCCGGATCTGACGCTGGGCTCCAACCGGGCGCTGGATCTGCCCGGGTGCGGCTACGGCCGTGGCCGCAGGATCACCCTGGAGCGCACCGACGGCCGCCCGCTGGTGATCGAGCACGATGGGGAGTACCAGGAGTACGAGGCGAGTTCGGCGACTCTGAGCGTGCTGCCGGGCGCGCTGACGCTCTGGGGGCCGACCGCTCTGGCGCGGCGGCGGCCGGGGGCGGCCATGGCGTCCGCCGCGGAGTCCTCCGACGCGGCCTGAGCCGCCCGCCTCCGTCCCCGTACCGTCTCCGTCCCCGTACCGTCCCCGTACCGCCTCCGCACCGCCCCCGTACCGCCTCCGGTCCGCCGCAAGCGCCACGCGGCGGACCGGAGACGTGTTCCGCGCCTGCGGTCCGGGCCCCCGGCCCCGGGCACGCCGAAGGGGCGTATCGCGAGTCCCCTTCGCGATACGCCCCTTCACCGTGCCCGTCGGTCAGGACCCCGGAACCAGGTCCAGGAAGCCGTAGACGCCCTTCAGCCGGCCGTCGTCGTCGGTGACGGCCACATCGAAGCCGATGGCGACGGGCTCGCCGCCGCTCTCGGGGACCAGGCCCCAGCGGAAGCGGGCGACGTTGTGGTGCGAGTCCGGATCACCGAGCAGCTTGAAGCGGAAGCCGGGGAACTGGTCCCTGGCCGCGCTGATCACCGCGGCGACCCCGTCGTGTCCCTCGACGGCGGCCAGCGGGTCGATGTACGGCGCGTCGGCCGCCCACAGCTCCTCGATCTCCGCGCGGCGCTTCTCCGCGTCCGGCTCGTTCCATGTGGCGAGGTAGCGGGTGACGAGTTCATTGATATCGCTCACGGCGACTCCTGTAAGGGTCCATTGGGTGTCGACCTACCGAGTGTTTCTCCGCCGCTCACGCCCCGGCAACGCGAGCGCCGCGACTCCGTCAGTGCGATGCCCCCCGGACCGCCAATCACCGTCCCGACCTGACGTAGTGCGGGGCGGGTCCGTGCCGTGCCGCCCCCGGCTCTCGTACGGTGGTCGGGTGCTCCACCATCGGACGTCCGTCCGGTGCCGGCGGCACGGGCAGGGCACCAGCGGACCGGCGGCGTCGGAGGGACAGGGGCCATGGGGAACGACCAGAGCACCGTCCACACCGGCCGTCCGGTGTTCCAGGTGGACCGGGGCAGCCCCGGCCCCGCCGAGCTGGCCGCCCTGACGGTGGCCCTGATGGCGTTCTTCCGGGACCCCGGGGAGCCGGACGGCGGCGCCCGTCCTGAGTCGGCGGGCTGGCGGCTGCCCGGCGCGGCACGGGGCGATCCGGGCCGGTCCTGGCGGACCGGCGGCCGGGGCGGCGGCTGGCGGGACTGACCGCCGCCGGGCCCGGGAGGAAGGCCCGGCCCGGCGGGGCGCAGTCAACGGCGTCCGGTCAGCCGGCGCTCGCCCGGGAGGCACGGCGCTGAGCGCCGTGGTGATCGGGGGCCGGCGGCTCGGGCTCCTGGTCGGCGCCCGGGAATCCGGCGCCGAGCAGCGCCAGCAGGGGGGCGGCTTTGACGACCGTCTCGGCGAACTCCTCCTGCGGGTCCGACAGTGCCACGATCGCTCCGCCCGTCCCGTACCGGATCCGGCCGGGAGTGACGACGACGGTGCGGATGACGATGCTCAGATCGGCCGCGCCGGAGAGGGAGAAGTAGCCGATCGCGCCCGAGTAGACACCGCGCGCCTCGCCTTCGAGGCGGTCGATGATCTGCATGGTGCGTATCTTCGGGGCCCCGGTCATGGAGCCGCCCGGGAAGGCGGCGCGCACACAGTCCACCGCGGACGCGTCCGGGCGCAGCCGTGCCCGTACCGTGCTCACCAGCTGGTGGACGGTGGCGTACGACTCGACGCGGAAGAGGTCGTCCACGGTGACCGAGCCCAGTTCGGCGCAGCGGCCCAGATCGTTGCGGACCAGGTCGACGATCATCAGATTCTCGCTGCGGTCCTTCTCGTCCTTCAGCAGCTCGTCCCTCAGCGCCCGGTCCTCCTCGGGGGTTCCGCCGCGCGGGCGGGTGCCCTTGATGGGGCGGGACTCGGCCCAGCGGTCCGCGCCGACGCGCAGAAAGCGTTCGGGGGACGTGCTGAGCACGGTCTGCCGGCCGAACTGGAGCAGGGCGCCGAAGGGCACCGGGCTGCGCCGCCGCAGAAAGCGGTACGCCTGCCAGGAGTCGAGTTCACCGGCGGCGGTCAGCGCGTTGGTCAGACAGACCTCGTATGTCTCGCCCGCGGATATCTCCTCCTGGCACTCCCGTACGGCGCTCAGATATGTCTCCCGCTCGTCGCGGGGGCGCAGCCGCCAGGTGCCCGGGCTCGCGGGGCGCACGGGAGCGGAGGCGGTGTCCGCGAGCCGGGAGAGCCGGCCGGCGGTGGCGCCGAGCCAGTCGAGGGCGGCCGTCTCGTCCGCGCCGGGGGGCGCGTCGCGGTCCGACAGGGCCAGCAGATGGGTGCGGCCCTCCAGATGGTCGAAGACGACCGCCCGGTCGGCGAAGACGAGTTCGGCGTCCGGCTCGGTGGTGCGATGAGCCGCGTCGCCGCCGGTCTGGGCCTTGAGCTCGTAGCCGAGATAGCCGACCCAGCCGAGCGCGAAGTCGCCGGGCAGCTCGGGCAGCTGGACGTCCAGGGAGCGCAGATCGCGGTCGAGCCACTCCAGGAACGGGATCGTCTCGGCGGCGTCGTCCAGGGCGGCGGGGTTCCCGCCGCCCTCGGGGCTGACGGTGACGGTGCCCGTGTGCACATCGGCGCGGGCGACCCGGGCCAGGGGGCCGGTCGCGTCGCCCATCACCGAGAACCGTCCGGTGCCCGGTCCCCGGCCGCTGCTGTCCAGCCAGTAGGCGTACGGCCGGTCCCGGAAGAGCTGGTCGAAGACGGACTCGTCCGCCCAGCGGGTGGTCAGCGCCCTGGTGTGCACCCGCAGCCGGCGTGGTGCGCGAGCGGGCGAAAGCGCCCGGTCCGCCGTTCCGTCGGTCGACCGGGGTCCCTGGGGCGTGGACGGCTGAGGGGTGTCCACGCCGGGGGTGCGGTGGGCGGTGGGACGGCCGCCGCCCACCGGCGCCGGCAGGACGGCGCGGGTCGCGCGGCGGGCGCGGTCGTGTCCGGCCGCCATATCGACGAAGTTCGCCAGCAGCTCCCGGCCGTACTCCGTGCAGATCGACTCGGGGTGGAACTGCATGCCCCACTGCGGCCGTCGGCGGTGCCGCAGCCCCATGAGCACTCCGTCCGGGGTCCAGGCGGTGGGCTCCAGCTCGGCGGGGAGGGAGGTCGCCGTCAGCGAGTGGTACCGCACGGCCTGGAACGGCGAGGGCAGCCCGGCGAAGAGTCCGGTCCCGTCGTGTTCGACGGGGGAGAGCCGCCCATGGCGGGGCTCGGGGGCCCGCTCCACGGTTCCGCCGTGCCACAGCGCGAGTCCCTGATGGCCGAGGCAGATGCCCAGCAGCGGCAGCGAGGAGTTCTCCACCAGTGAGCGGCAGAGCCCGACGTCGCTCTCCCGGGCGGGAGTTCCGGGCCCGGGGGAGAGCACCACGGCGTCGAATCCGGCGGTGGGGTCCGCCGGGAGCCTGTCGTCGTTGCGGACCACCACCGGTTCCGTGCCCGCCACATCGGCGAGCAGATGGAACAGGTTGTAGGTGAACGAGTCGTAATTGTCGACCAGGAGAATACGCATGGGAACCTCGCGGCGTTCGTCGAAACACTGACAACGGGGCGGGGGGCTGAGGTGCATAGCCGGGCAAATAGGGCCCCATGTAGCGGGGTGTGACCGGGTGCCCGGCGAAGAAGGGGGAGGGCCGGCGGGGGGACCGGCGGACGTGCGCGTGCGGTGTTGCGGAGTGCGGATGTGCGCGTGCTGCGTGCTGTGTGCGGAGCCGTCAGTCGCCGACGGCGGTGATCTCGATCAGCTGGTGCTCGATGTCCAGCGTCCGCTCGGGGACGCGGATCCGCCGGACGACCCGCAGCCTGCTGCCGGTCTCCTCGGCGATACGGTGCAGCGCGTCCAGATCGCCGCGGCTGCTGAAGTGGAGCAGGGCCCTGCCGCCGGGCGCGAGCCGCCGCGGGGCCTCGGCGATATAGCGGCGGTGGACGGCGTAGCCCGCGTCCACATACGCCCGCTCGTGCATGGTGCGGTAGCGGAAGCCCACGGGCGCCTGCACATAGTTGGAGCTGAAGAAGATCTGGCCGAAGCGCTTCCCGGGGGGCAGCGCGGTGAAGAGATCGCTCTGCATCACATGCACCCGGTCCTCGACATCGGCGTGCACGGCGTTGCGCCAGGTGTTCTCCACCGCCGCGGGGTTGATGTCACAGGAGTACACCTGACCGGCTCCGGAGAGCGCGGCGAGCACCGAGATCACCCCGGCGCCGCAGCCCATCTCCAGGAACGGGCCCGTGCAGGGCGGCTGCCAGTCGGCCCCGATCCCGAGCAGCTCAAGGGCCACGCCCGTCGAGGGGGAGTCGGTGGGGGCGAAGACATCCGCCATCAGCTCCCAGCGACGGCCGCGGAAGGAGAAGTCACTGGGCCGGTCGGCGCAGGTGCGCGACTTGGCGGCGCGCTCCAGCGAACGCCGGTAGTCCCGGGCCTCGTGCGCGGCGGTGGGGCACGGGGGCGCCCCGGCCACGGCGGTTCGTCTGCGGGCGGCGACATGCGGTGCGATGGTGAGTGTGTCGGTGCTGGTCTCCTTGATCATGGCTGTTCCCATCGAAGTCGAGACGAGGCGGACTCGTCTGGCGGGCGTGCTGATCGTGCCGTGGAGCGGGCGCAGTACCGGTGGGGACCGGTGCAGTTCCGGTGGGGACCGGGCAGGCTTCGGCGACCACACCGCCGGGGCCGCGGAAGGAGCGGATTTTCCGGCGTTGCTTCCGTGCCGTTGCGCTTGAGTCCTACCTTGTCCTCCCCACCCGCCCCCATCACAGGTAATCGCACAACCGAAGCTGAGCGCGTTACGGTGACTTGGTCACACAACGGCGGGAGCGCTCACATCCGTCTCATCGAAGCCTCGCTCCTTGCCGTGAGGCTGACCTGGCGCACTAACAAGGGGGTTGTTGTTGCCCAGACGTGAGAGAACCGGCCATTCCTCTGTCAGCGCAGACACCCGGCTCGACGGTGCCAGTGCTCCGGGCGGCGTCCTGCCGCCGGACACCCGGCCCGGCTACCCGGGTGATCCGCTGGCCGAAGCGCTCTCGCTCCTCGCGGGCGGCGCCCAGGGACCGGCCGTCGACGAACTGATACGCACCGTCTCCGGCGCCGGGAACCTCACCGAGGTCCAGGCGCGGGCGCTGGAGCACGCCCGGGCGCTCGCCCGTACGCACTACGAGGGAGCGAGCCGCCGCAAACAGCGGGAGGCGGGCCTCGCCGCCCTGGTGGACACCGCCCGGGACCTGACACTCTCCGACGACCTCGACGAACTGCTGGCGGTGATAGCCCGGCGTGCCCGATTACTCCTCAACGTCGACATGTCCTACATCAACTTCTACGACCATCCTTCCGGCGAGGCGTATGTCAGGGTCGCCGACGGCCACGCGACAGCGCTCACCGTCGGATTCCGGGTCCCCGCCGAGCACGGCCTCGGCGGCGACGCCTGGGTCAGCAAGGCTCCCTTCGCCACCTCGGACTATCTGACGGACTCCCGGATACGCCACCACCCGATCATCGACGAGGTGGTGCGCGAGGAGGGGCTGCGCGGTGTCATGGCGATACCGCTCGCCCACGCGGACACGTTCTTCGGCGTGCTGTACGTCGCCGACCGCGGGATACGCCACTTCGAACCGGAGGAGACCGCGCTGATGCGCTCGCTCGCGGACCTCGCGACCGTCGCCATCGAGAAGGCCGATCTGCTCCGCCAGGCCCGCGATCAGATAGCCGAACTGGAGAACGACCAGAGCCACGCCAGAACCGATCTCCTGGCCCAGCTGGGTCTGAGCGACTCCCACAGCCGCATGATGGAAGCGGTGCTCGCAGGGCGGGATCTCGACGCGCTGACCTCGCTCGCCGCCGAGCTGCTCGGCGGTCCGGTGCTGATCATGAGCCCGGCCAACCGGCCGCTCGCGGCCCATGGCGACATCCCCGGTCTGGATGAGACCGCCGTCGTCAGGGCGTCCCTGGACGCCCACGCCACCCGCGAACCGCTGCTGCTGGACTGCGGCGCGCGGGTGCTGGCCCTGTCCCAGGGGCAGGAGCACCTCGGCACCGTGGTGGTGGGCGGCGACGGTGCCGGCGAACCGGAGCTCCGGCTGATGCGGCTGATCTCCCAGACCCTCTCCATGGCCCTGGTGCTGCGCAGACAGACCGCGGTCGCCGAGAGCCAGGTCCGCGAGGAGTTCTTCGGGGATCTGCTCACCGACGTACAGCGTCCGCCCGGCCAGCTGCGGGAGAAGGCCCGCAGACTCGCGCTGGACCTGGATCAGCCGCATGTCGTGGTGGTCGCCAGACCCAGCGGGGGATCCACCAACCGGGTCGCCGTCTGGGCGTCGTCGTACGCCTACCGGATGAACGGGCTCAAGAGCCTTCAGGGCGACTCCATCGCCCTGCTGCTGCCCGGCACCGACCCCAGCCGGATCGCACGGGACACCCTGGCCGAACTCGTGCCGATACTGGGCCATCCCGTCACGGTCGGCGGAGCGGGACCCATCACCCGCCCCGAGGGGATCGCGCGCGCTCACCGGGAGGCCGTCCGCTGTGTGCGCGCCCTGATGGCACTGGGGCATACGGGAGCCAGTGCCTGCGTCTCCGATCTGGGCTTCCTCGGCATGCTGCTCGCCGACGACCAGGACGCCGAGGATTTCATCCAACGCACCCTGGGGCCCGTGCTGGAGTACGACCGCCAGCGCTCCGCGGATCTGATCCGCACCCTGGAGGCGTACTTCGCCTCCGGCGGCAGCCCCACATACGCCGCCGAGACCCTGCATGTCCACCCCAACACGGTCTCCCGCAGGCTGGAGCGCATCACCGAGCTCATCGGCGCCGAATGGCAGAAACCGGGCCGGGCGCTCGACCTCCAGCTGGCGCTGCGGCTCCAGCGGATCAGCCGCACGCTGGAGCGTGACCCGGACGGCTTCTGAGCCCCGGCCGGCCGTGCGTTCCGTCGATGGGCGGGACGGCGTGCGGCCACAGGGCAATCCGGGCGGCGGGCGGTGGTTGGGGGCAGCCGCCCCGGCGGGGCGGCCGCCGGGGGCGCCGGCTCCTCGGGTTCGCACACCGATGGGCCGGGCATCTGCGGGGCGGTGGAACGGGGCATCGAAGTCCGCGCCCTACGATCCGTACGCCGAGGTGAAATCCTGGGAGAGCAGTCCATGGGTCTCGGTGAGCCGCGCGGTGTGCGCGACCGACGCCAGCGTCGTATGGCGGTGCCAGCCCTGGAACGAGCGGCCCTCGAAGTCGCGGATGCCCACCCGGTCGCTGATGGCCGCGAATCCGTGGTCGACCTGCCGCACCAGCTTGGTCATCCGCAGCAGCGCGGGGGCGTGCAGCCCCACCAGATCCGTGATCCAGCAGGCCGCGGGGCCAGGACGGTCCGCGGGCCACTCGGCCAGCAGCGTGGCGGGACGCGCCGCGGCCCGGTGACCCGTCCCCGAGGGGCGGGGCGGCAGGGAGAGCACCGGCACGGCGGCGACCAGGCTGGTGCGGACGATGCCGCTCGCCGGGTCGAACCAGTCCACCGGGCGCTGTAGGGTACGGGCCGCCTCCGCCACCCGGCGGGCCGACGCCGGTCCGTCGGCGTACCCGGTCAGCAGCGCGCTCTCGGCGATCACCGGCATATCGCCGCGGATCCTGGCCAGGGCGGGCAGCCCCGCCGCCTGGACCCTGCGGTACGCCTCGCCGGTGCCCGGCTCGCCCAGATCGAGGACGACGGGGCGGCGGCGCAGCCCCGGGAAGCGCGCCAGGTCCGCCACCGCGTCGCCGGCGCACTGCTCGGGGGTGGTCGCGGTCAGCCCCTCGGGGATGTCCGCGCGCCGCCGCCGCTCCCCGTCCTCCAGCCAGCGGGCGGAGATCTGGAGCCGCCAGGCGGCCGGGCTGCTGGCGTCGGGGGCCGCGAGCCACACCCCGTACGCCTGCTGGCTGTTGACGAGCTGCCCCAGCCGGGGCACATAGCGCGGCTCCACCCCCACCGAGTGCCGGCCCGCCTTGGGGATCGTCATGGGGCGCACCACCCAGGCCACCGGGCGGATGAGCTGTTCCAGATGCCGGGCGTGCGCGGCGCGCACCGGGGCCCACTCCCAGGTGGAGCAGCTGATGAAGTGCTGGAGGCTCTGTTCGGCGTTGCGGTCGCCGGTCCGGGCGGCGATGTTCCGCATCGATTTGCGGCCCGGCGCGCAGAGCAGTCCGCGGAGATAGACCTCGGCCTTGCGCCGCTGGTCCCGCCGGGTCAGGGAGTCGAAGACGCTGTCGCACAGCTCACGGACGGTCGAGTCCCGGATACCCGCGCCGCGGCCGGCCGGCCAGGACTGCACGGGCCGCGCGGCGGGTGCGCCGTGGGGGCGGTTCAGGGTCGGGTACCGGGGCGTCGTCGTCATCGGCCCTCCAATTCGTCGGCCGGCTCTCCCCGTTGCGCATTCGGGCGCGGCGGGACCACTGCCTCATGGAGGCGATTTCCGGCGGTGATCCCACGATGCCTCTGCGGCGTACCCCCCGGGGAGGTGGTCCGGCCACACACTCCCCTGTCGACCGCGCTGCCCGGACCACCACCACCTGCGCCTTTCCGGAAACGGGGTCGGTGGGGCGGGTGGGGAGGCGGTGGTGGGACCACCATGGGGGCGTTCTGGCGGGGGGTATACCCGGGCGTCGCGGTGCCCTGTGGGGAAAGGCCGTGGCCAGAGCGGCTCTCCGTAAACACGTTCTGTTCTGTCCGGGGCGGGGGCCGGGAGAGGCGAGCCGATGCGACCGGGGGCGCGGCGTGAGCGCCGCCGCCCCCGGTCGCAGCCCCGGAACGGCGCGCGCCCGCCTCCTCGCGGAGACGGGCGCGCGCTGTGCCGGGCGGGGAGGTCATCCGGCGGTGGGCTGTAGCCCCACATACCGGCCCATGGCGTCGGCCGCGTGGTCGCAGAACGCCACGGGGTCGTCGCCGAAGGCCGCGATATGGCCGAATACCGAGAAGCTGACCATGCCGAAGAGCTGGGTCCAGGCGATCAGCGTGCGGGCGATCACATCGTCGGGCAGCCCGGCCATCATGCCCTCGGACAGCCCGCGCACGGCCGTCTGCACCGGGGCGGGCGGCGGAGCGTCGTCGGGCCGGGAGACCAGCGCGCCCTCCGACTGCGCCTGGTGGAGCACGGAGAGCAGGGCGACGGCGGTACGGGCCCCGGCGATCATGGTCTCGGGGGGCGCGTCGTAACCGGGGATGGTGGTGCCGTAGATCAGCTCGTACTGATGGGGGTTGGCCACGCTCCAGCCGCGGACGCCGCGGGCCACCGCGATCCAGCGCTGAAGCGGTTCCAGACCGCTCTCCACGGCCTCGGCGAGCGCGCGTTCGGCGCTGTCGCCCATGGCGTCGTACGCCTCGACGATCAGCGCGGTCAGCAGGTCGTGGCGGCCGGGGAAGAGCCGGTCCAGCTCGGCCGGGTCCACGGCGAGCGCGTCGGCGACGCCCGTCTGGTCGAGGCCGAGCGCCCCCCGCTCCACGAGCTGTCGCCGGCCCTCGGCGAGCGCGCGGGCGCGCAGCTCTTCGGACACCGGGGCGTCGGCGGTCCGGTCGGTCATGTGATGCCTCTCTGTCGGTCGTGCGGCGCGGTCGCCGGGTGCGGCGCGGCCGGTCGTACGGCTCGGTCGGGCCGTCGGGTGGGCTCCGGGCGTCCGGGGCACGGGCTCCGGTGAGTACTGATCAGTAGTGGTCCAGAGCTCTGCCCGTGGTGCGGTCGCCCAGGGCGAGGACGGTCAGGACGAGCAGGGCCATGCTCCCGGCGATCACGGTGAACAGCCAACCCGGACCGTGCGAATCCAGCACGGGCAGCAGGGCGAACGGCAGTACGGCGGCGCTGAGTTTGGAGAGCGAGTACGCCGCCCCGGACGCCGTCGCCCGGATCCGGGTGGGGTACTGCTCGGCCAGATAGACATGGGAGACGGTGGAGAAGACATTGCTGATCAGGGTGAACCCGAAGCCGAAGCAGACCACCAGGGCCGCCGAGTCGGCCACCGCGAATCCGATCCCGGCCAGGGACATCGCGGCGGCGGATCCGGCGATCAGCAGTTTCCGCTCCACCCGGTCCATCACCGGCACGGACAGCAGCGATCCGATGGGGTAGCCGAGGAAGGAGAGCGCGGTGTAGCCGAGCCCGGACACCAGGTCGTAGCCCTTGGCGGCGAGGATCTGCGGGGCCAGCACGCCGAAGCCGTAGTAGCCGACGACGGAGAGCGAGCAGAACACCCAGAGCATGATCGTGCGGCGCCGGAAGCGCTCGCCGAACAGATCGCGCATCCGGGCCCTGGGCATCGGCGCGGGCTCGGGGGCGGGCGGTTCGAGCACTGCTCCCTCGGCGCGGGCCTCGGCCTCCAGCTTCGACACCAGCGCCTCGGCCTCTTCCTCGCGGCCGACCTCGGCGAGCCACCGGGGCGACTCCACCAGCCTCCGGCGCAGCAGCCACACCACCGCGGAGCCGAGCGAGCCGACGATGAACAGCCAGCGCCAGCCGTCGATGCCGAGCGGGCTCATGGGCACCAGCAGCAGCGCGGCGAAGCCCACCGCGGGCACCCCGCAGAAGGCGATGGTGTACGCCCAGGCGATATAGCGGCCCCGGCGGCGGGCGGGCAGCACATCGGAGAGATAGCAGTCCGAGAGCGCCTGTTCGGCGCCGATGCCCACCCCGGCGAAGAACCGGGTCACGATCAGCCAGGCGGCGTTCGGGGAGAACGCGCCGAGCAGCGAGAAGACCGAGTACATCGCCAGGTTGATCATGAAGGCGCGGCGTCGTCCGAAGCGGTCGGCGATCCGGCCGAGCAGCAGTGATCCGAAGAACTGGCCGATGAACACGGAGGCCAGCATCAGCTTCAGGCTGGTGCCGTTCAGCGCGAAGTCCGCCTGGAGCACCTGGGAGACGGTGCCGGACAGATTGTTCTCGAAGGTGTCGAAGAGCAGACCGATGCCCACGACCCCGGTGAGCTTGCGGTGCGTGGGGGTGATCGGCAGCCGGTCCATCCGGGCGCCCACGGACGGGGGCGGGGCCGTGGCGGCCGAGGCTGTGGACGGCTCGGCGGGCGGCACCGCCACCGACTTGTGGTAGAGCATGACGGGAACCTTTCCTGAGCGTCAGACGACGCTGCCCTGCCGGATCGGCGCGGAGACGGCGTGGAGATGTGCGGCCACCTCGCGGTAGGAGCGCCAGAAGCCCACCTCGTGGTAGCGGATGCCGCGCTCGGCGCAGTACTCGCGGGTCAGCTCACGGGCGCGGCGGAGGCTGCGCTGCGGCATGGCCGGAAAGAGATGGTGCTCCACCTGGTAGTTGAGACCGCCGTAGACGAAGTCCATCACCAGCGAGGGGCGGATGTTGCGCGAGGTGAGCACCTGGCGCTCCAGCCAGTCGAGGGTCTCCTCCTCGCCGTCGCGCAGCTCCATGCCCTTGTGGTTGGGCGCGAAGATCATCCCGAAGTAGACGCCCTGGACGGCCTGCTGCACCAGGATGAAGGCGACCGCCTGAACCGGGGTGAGCAGCCAGAACACCAGCCCGACATAGATGATCGCGCGGGCCGCGATCACCACCGCCTCCAGCACCGGCTGCCGGGTCTCGCCGCCGGTGATGGCGCGGATCGCGGTCCGCTGCATCTTGAACAGCTCCTGCACCAGCAGCACGAAGAACAGGACGCTCTGGTAGCGGACGACGAACTTCTGCGAGCCCCGGCGGGACGCGTACTGCTTGGTGTCGAAGATGACGGTGCGCCGCCCGATGTCCGGGTCCATGTCCAGGTGGTTGGGGTGCGAGTGATGGCGGTTGTGGTGGTTGACCCACCAGCCGTAGCTGATCCCGTTGACGAAGTTGCCGTGGAAGTAGCCCACGGCGTCGGCGAGCTTGCGGGAGCGGAACATCGACTTATGGCCCGCGTCATGCCACATGAACGACGACTGTCCACCGCAGAAGCCCATCCATACGGCCACCAGCAGCTGCCACCAGCTCTGGCCGAGCGCGAAGAACGCCACGAGGCCGGCGAGTATCAGCGAGGTGTTGAGGGCGAGCTTGCCGGCGTAGTAGCGGGGCTGGAGTTCGAGAAGTCCCTCGGCCTTGACCCGCTTGAGCAGTTCGGCGAATGTGGCGGACTGCCCGGGGGGAGCGCCGCCCGTGCCGCCCGCCGCCACGGACGCGGTGGTGGTGATTCCGTCCGGCGTCCGCACAGCGGACCTCGTGAGCGGATCGTGTGCTCGTGACATGGATGAACCCCTTGGATCCTGGAGCGGAATGGGATTCGCGCCATCTTTCGTACAAGGGCTGATATCGGGCTGACGGGGTTCTGACGGCGTGCGGGTTGCCGGCTGCCGCCGGGCGTACGCGACCCGGGGCGCGGGCGTACGCGGGCGGGGGAGCGCCCGGGGGCGTGCGGGGCCTCGGGGGCCGGCCCCGACGACGGCCCGCACTAACTGCGTCAGAACTGAATGTTGGCCATCTTGGCCAGCCGGGTCAGCCTGGGGTTGCTTCGCTTGTGTCGACTGGTCAGAACGCGCAACAGTTCTTGAGACGTCGGGTGAACCTTGGCCAATTGGGGGCCCACTGCCCACGCGCTCTCCAGGTGCTCCAGCGCTCTGTCGCGATTCCCCAGAGCGAGTTCTGAACGAGCGATGTTCATGTGAAGTGGTCCGACTCGCGTAGCGGGAAGCGTGATCCCGCCTTTCCTTCCGGTCAGATCCGCCATAATGGAAATTGCATCTTCATGCCTATTGAGGTCGCCAGACGTGGCAATCACATGGGTGGCGGTATTCTCCGGGCCGAAGTGGATTCCCTGGTGATTCAATTCAAGGTCGAAATCTTCGGCAAGGGCCCATGCGCGCTCGATATGCTGGTCTGCTGTTCGCCGTTCCTTGGCCCGCCCTGCAAGCGTTAGGCCCCGCAGGTGGAGAATCCCAAGTGCATAGGCCCGCTCGTGGCCGCGAGTGGCCCCTTCGACCTGCACAATTGCGCGATCTACCACCGCCAAGCCGTCCAAGAAATCACCGTGATTCAGGTGAACCCCCGCTTCGTCGCGGGCGGCAATGGCACGGCTCATAGAGTCTGCCTGCTGAGCTGCGATCTTCTGCTTCGTCACTGCAAGGTCAGCAAGGGTCATCCAGCGGTGACGGGCGGCGAGCCAATATACGGTCGAATACGCCTCAGACACCATGGACCAAGACTCCGGCCTGCCGGATGAATGGGCGTGGGTCTGCGCCTTGGAAACCAGATCAGGCAAATTGGCGAGCACCGCAGCCAAATCCGCATCGCCCCGGAGTGCCATCATTTCCCGGAGTGAAGAATGCAACTCGCTTTCGCTCGCCTGTTGCGTACCTGGAAGGTCGAACCGTCGTACTGCTGCCCGAAGGGCCTTGAGGGATTCCTCGGCATTCTGTGGCACGGGGGCAGTCCCTAGCACCTCCTCCAAAGGTAGACCGAAAGCGCGCGCAATGGACGCGGCCACACCCTGAGTAAGAGTCCGTTGTCCTCGCTCGACCTTTCCAAGCTGGGACTTGGACACCCCGGACGCTGCCGCTAGCCGGTCTTGCCCCCACCCCCGCTCTTTGCGGAGTCGAGACACGTTCGCACCCGGTCCCGGGACATCAATGATGGTTCCCACCCTGTCCGCACCTCCCTGATCGGTACCTACGGACCCATGTTCACAAGGTACGGGTACCCCCGTACCCCGCTTGTGCACTTCTTGTGTGCTTTCACCCTGCCAATCAGTCGTTGACTTGTTACAGATAGCTACTAGGTCAGCGGTGAAGAGGCGGTGTCAACGCGTGATCCACAACCCGCAGGCGGTTTCCGGTCTGGTCGCTCGCTTACGGACCGACGACCGCTCGGAGGACGAACGGCTGGTGTGGGTCTCCGTGGCCCCGGTCGACGGGTGGTCGCCCCGGTCGCGAGACCTGTTGAACGGGCTGGTCGCCGGGCTGTCCGAGCTGCGGAACAGGGTGCCCGACAGTCACGGTGAGCCACAGAACCGAGGAGGCGACGCGACCAACGGTCTCCACGTCGGGGACATCGCGTACGACACCCGTACGAAACGTGTGGGGGAGGTCATGGAGGAGTACGGGACGCGGTACATGCTCCGGCCGGTCCATGGGGGTGCGAGTGGGACGTCTTGCGGGAGAACGTTCGCCCCGCCACTACGGCCGACCGGCTTTCGGCGGCGCTCGCCGAGCGGAACGCCAACAGCAGTCAAGGAGGCGCGGCATGGGGATGATCCACTTTTTCAGCTGATGCCGGCCCGGTTACAGCTCTGAAGATGTCCGCCCCCTGAACACCCGGCCACCAGATCAGCGGGTTCATCATGCGGGGCGGCGAAAGGGTCCGTCCGGCCGGCAGGGCGTCACGCATTCGGGCCCAGCCGGACGGACCACCGCATGAACCCCCCTGACCGGTGTCACGTCCCGGCAGGGGAAGAAGGGGGCGCACCGAGCC
>NZ_VCLA01000150.1:96710-97083 GCF_009600885.1 Streptomyces jumonjinensis | reverse complement strand
ACGACCATCCTCACCCTTCCTGTGTGTCCTGTTCGGGACGGACCGCACCGGGAGTGCGCCCTCTACAAGGGTCATCCCGGCGGGCACGGCTACGAACTGACCGCCCCGGAGACGGATTGGCCGCCCGATTCCCCTGTCGCAGATCTCCTCCCGATGCTCACGGGTGAGGCGCTCTGTACTCCCGAGGGTCTGCCGCCGTCCCACTGAACCCCCGCCCCCGGTCGCCTGACGACTCGGCGACCGGGGGCGGGCACCACCCGCACAGAACACGAGGAGACAGTCAGTGCCCCACGCTCAGCCGACAGACCGGGCAGCCGCCCGGGAACGCGTCCTCGCCGACAAGGACACGGTGATCAAGCGGTACACCGAGGAA
>NZ_VCLA01000150.1:84808-96700 GCF_009600885.1 Streptomyces jumonjinensis | reverse complement strand
CTTTGGCCCCGGTCGGTCCAGTCCCCCGCAACGACCGGGGCCACCCCCACACTCCCTCCAGAAGCACGAGGAGAAAGCCAGTGCCCCACGCCCAGCCGGTGGACCGGGCAGCCGCCCGGGATCGCGTCCTCGCCGACAAGGACGCGGTGATCAAGCGGTACGCCGAGGAGGAGTCCCTGGCGTCCATCGCCCGCGCCTACGGCGTCCTCGACGCCTGGCTCACCAACCAGTTCATCACCTGGGGCGTACCCCTCCGCACACACGCCCAGGCGATGGCCCTCTGGCGACAACACCGCGCCGCCGACACCGAATCGACCTTCCGCCGATAACCCAACGACACGGAAGCGCCACCACAGACTCCGCCCTCGGCGAGGGCCCCGGTGCCACTCACGCCGGGCCCGACCGAGGACGGACCGCCGCCCCGAATGACGGCAGGGGCGGGCATCACCCGGACCCAACCGGGCCCGGGAAGCACAACACACCCAATAGGGAGGTCTCAGTATTGGAACCGTGGATTCTGGGCGAGTGTGACCACGAGTGGGTCGAGTGGAGTGGCGCGGACCGGTGCCGCAAGTGCGGTGCCACAAAGCGCTGACGACCACAGAGGGAGGGGTGCCGGGTGTCCGGTGTCCCTCCCATCACTGAGTGAGGGACACATGACTGAGCGAGTCCAGTGGGAAGAGCTTCCGGCCGACTTCCGTGACGCCGTTGAATTCCACACAGGGCCGGTGATCACAACAGAGAGCGTGACCAGCGGGTTCAACTGCTCACTGGCACTGGTCGTACGGACACGGAGCAGCGGGTGCCTGTTCCTCAAAGGGGCGCGGACATCCGATGACGCCGGAATGGCGGGACTGCTCTGCGAAGAGCGGGTCAATGAGGTGGTGGAAGGTGTCAGTCCGACCATCCGCCACCGATTCGAGAGCGCCGGGTGGCTCGCCTTGGCGTTCGTCTATGTCGACGGCCGCCACGTCGACTACGGCCCCGGAACAGGGGACCGGCCAGCCCTCACGCGAGCCACGCGACGCATGCACCGCCTACGGACTCCCGGCCACCCCTTGCCGCAGTTCTCGGACCGATTCGCCGGCCATCTGCGCCCCGGTGAAGCGGACATCCTGAAGGGCTCACATCTGCTCCATACAGACACGAACCCCCACAACGTCCTGATCTCCGCCCCCGGCGGGGATGCCTATGTCGTGGACTGGGCCATGCCCGCCCTCGGCCCCGCATGGATCGATCCGGCCCAGATCGCGGTCTGGCTCATGGCCTACGGACACGCACCCGCAGATGCCCTCGCATGGCTACGGGGAACACCCAGTTGGCGACAGGCCGACCGAAGGGCCGTTGAGACGTTTGTGAACGTCACCTGCCGAAAGTTCACCAAGAGCGTGGGAGAGAAAGACGCAGCGGCGAGCACCGCCCGCTTCCACCACCTACTCGACTCCCGACACTGAGCGACGGGTAGCCCCGTGCGGTACGGGCCGAACAGGGCTACTCCTCGCCCTGGTCCCGCACCTGGACCCGCCCCTGGACCGGACCGTCGGCCGGCAGAGGCGCGGGAGATCTGCGGCGGGCCCGGAGGGAGGCGCGGCACCTGTCAGCGGGATGTCAGCGATTCGTCAACCGGCCCCCGCATTCTCTTCTCACCGGCAGCGAAGAGCCCCCGAACAAGGGGTTCCCGAGCCGGTGAGGAGAGGTACCCGAAGCGGCCCAACGGGGTCCGGGCGCCTGAGTCCGGTCGGGTCGGCAACGGCCCGCGCAGGTTCGAATCCTGCCCTCTCCGCGCCTTCGGCCGCCTGGCCGGCGGTGTCGGCCCAGACGGGCGGAGCTCTCGGCTCCGCCCGTCCGGTGCGTTGTGGCTCCGGTTGTGCGTTGCGTTTCAGACCCGGACGTGCGTTGTGTTTCGGCCGCGGATGTGCGGATGTCATGGATCGCCCCGTTTCCGGGGGCCGTGCCGCCCGGCGGGCTGCCACCGGGTCCCGGCGGACCTGGCACGCCGTGCGGGCGCACGGCGGCAGGCGAGTAACACCGCTGACGTCCCCCTCAAGGAGCTCACCGACATGACCACTGAGGCAGAAGCACAGGCCCCCGCACGGGTCCCGCCGCCGCCGGACCGGGAAGGGGGAGCCGGCCGCTCCTGGGCGGCGCTGGCGATCCTGCTCGTCGGCACCTTCGTCACCGTTCTCGACTACTTCATCGCCAACGTCGCGATCCCCTCCGTCCAGAGCGATCTGAACGCCACCGCCGCCCAGGGGCAGCTGGTCGTCATCGGCTACGGCGTCGCCTTCACCTGCGGCATGATCACCGGCGGCAGGGTCGGCGATCTGTACGGCCGCCGGAAGATGTTCGCCCTCGGCATGGTCTTCTTCACCATCGCCTCGGCGGCGTGCGGATTCGCCCCGAACGCCGATTTCCTGATCGTGGCCCGGGTGGTGCAGGGCGCCGCCGCCGCGCTGATGGTGCCGCAGGTCCTCGGCATCCTCGGAGTCGTCTACACCGGCGCGGCCCGGGTACGGGCCTTCACCATCTACGGTCTGGTCGTCGGCTTCGCCGCCGTCTTCGGACAGGTGATCGGCGGTCTGCTGATCACCGTGGACATCGCGGGCCTGGACTGGCGCACCATCTTCCTGATCAACATCCCGATCGGCGTGGTGACGCTCTGGCTGACGCCGCGCAAGGTGCCGGAGTCCCGCAGCGATGACCGCCGCGGGCTCGACATCCCGGGCGCGCTGCTGGTCACCGCCGCCCTGGTCGCCCTGGTCGTCGGTCTGGTCGAGGGCCAGAGCGCGGGCTGGCCGGTGTGGAGCCTGGTGTGCCTGGCCGCCACCGTGCCGCTGTTCGCCGCCTTCGTCTCGCACACCCGGCGGCGGGCGCGCACCGGCAGCGGCCCGCTGATCGAGCCGGCGCTCTTCCACAACCGGGTCTTCTCCCAGGGCCTGGTCGCCTCCCTCTCCTACTTCCTGGCCATGGGCTCCTTCTTCCTGCTGCTGGCGCTCTTCCTCCAGCAGGGCCGGGGCCTGAGCCCGCTGGAGTCGGGGCTGCTGTTCTTCACCCTGGGCGCCGGATACTTCGGCTCCTCGATGGTCTCCGCGCAGCTCGCGCCGAAGATCGGCCGCAGGCTGGTCGCCGTCGGTCCCGCGCTGCTCGCCACCGGATACGTCATCGTCGGTCTGACCGCCCACGCGCAGGGCTCGGACGGCTCCGTACTGCTGCTGATCCCGGGGCTGCTGGTGGCCGGGTTCGGCATGGGGATGACGACCGGACCGCTCACCGGCGTGGTGCTCAGCGGGGCCGCGCCCGAGCACGCCGCCGCCGCGTCCGGGGTCGTCAACACGGTTCAGGAGGGCGGTGCGGCCATCGGCGTGGCCGTCGTCGGCGCCGTCTTCTTCCCCGTGCTGGGAGACAACCCGCCCGCGAGCGAGTATCCGTACGCCTTCGGGATGGCTCTGATCCCGCTGGTGGTCTTCGCCCTCATCGCCTCGGCGCTCAGCCTGACGCTGCCGAAGGAGAAGCAGAGCGGCTGAGGAGAGACCTGTGACGTCAGACGTCTGAAAACGCACCCTGCATCGAGGGCTTCCCACCGGGCCCGGCCGCTTCAAGCGGCCGGGCCCGGTCCTGTTCCCCCCGGCGAACCGCAGGTGGAACGAGTGCTACCGCCCCTGGCGGCCTGCGAGGTCAGCGACAGGTCAGACCTGTGTCAGTCGGCGCTGTTTGGCTGAACCATGACCCTCAACCGAACTGAACTGCGAACGATGCCGCGCGCGGAGCGCGCCGAGGCCATCGAAGCACTCGCGCTCGAAGAGTTCCGGCGGGTGCTGCTGATGGAACCGGACGAAGAGCTGCCGCTCGAAGTCAGCTACTTCGACCTCGGACTGACCTCGCTGAGACTCACCGAGATCAAGCAGAACCTGGAGATACTCCTCGATCTGACGATCGACGCCACCGTGCTGTTCAACCGCCCGACCGTGGAGCAGCTCGTCGAGTACCTCTCCGAACGGCTGGCCGAGCCCGTCGCCGCACCGGCCGGCTGACCGCGGCTCCTCCACTGCTCCATCGCACGCCGGCTCCACAGCTCCACAGCACGACGACTTCACACAGCATCACGGCTTCGCGGCTCCGTCGGCCGCTCTCGGCCGGGACCGTCGCACCCCCCACGGTGCCCCGACGAACCGCCCCCACACACCGTCCACTCCGTTTTCCTCGAAGGAGGCGCGGGCATGCCGCCTGAGGCCACACACCACGATCACAGCCGAGCAGACGCCGGCCACGGCACGCAGGCCCCGGACCCGGCCGCCCGCGCGACCGAAGCCCCGGACCTCCCGGCACCCGCCGGACCCGACCCGATCGCGATCGTCGGCATCGGACTGAAGTACCCCGGAGGCAGCGAGTCACCCGCGGAGTTCGACGACTTCCTGCGCGAGGGCCGCTCGGGCATCTCCCCGCTGCCCGAGGACCGCTGGGACGTGGCGGCGTTCACCCCGCAGGAGCCGGGCGAGAAGGGCAAGATCCAGACCACCGGCGGCGGCTTCCTGGACCGCATCGACCTGTTCGACGCGTCCTTCTTCAACATCTCGCCCAAGGAAGCCCAGTACATCGACCCCCAGCAGCGCCTCGTCCTCGAAACCGCCTGGCAGGCCCTGGAGCACGCCAACATCGACCCCGCCCCGCTGCGCCGCGGCAACGGCGGCGTCTACATCGGCGTCAGCTCCATCGACTACGCGCTGGAGCTGGACTCCCTCCCGTACGAGGAGTTGGACGGCCATCTCGCCTCCGGCATCACCATGTTCCCGATGTCCGGCCGGCTGTCGTACTTCCTCGGCTGGCGCGGACCGAGCATGAGCATCGACACCGCCTGCTCCTCCTCGCTCGCCGCGATGCACTCGGCGGTGCAGGGACTGCGGAACGGCGAGTGCGACATCGCCCTCGCCGGCGGGGTCAACGCGCTGCACCACCCGCGGATCACGGTGATGTTCTCGCACGCCAACATGCTCGCCCCCGACGGGCAGTGCAAGACCTTCGACGAGAACGCGGACGGGTACGTACGCGCCGAGGGCTGCGGCATCGTCGTCCTCAAGCGGCTCTCCGACGCGATCCGCGACGGCAACGAGGTGCTCGCCCTGGTCACCGGCACCGCCGTCGGCCAGGACGGCGACAGCGCGGGCCTGACCGTGCCCAACGGCCCGGCCCAGGAGATCGTCATCCGCAACGCGCTGGCCGCCGCCGGACGCACCCCCGGCGACATCCAGTACGTCGAGGCGCACGGCACCGGCACCCCGCTTGGCGACCCCATCGAACTCGGCGCGATCAACGAGGTGTTCACCGGCTCGCACACCAAGGAAGACCCCCTGGTCGTCGGCTCGGTCAAGACCAACCTCGGTCATATGGAACCCGCGTCCGGCATGGTCGGCGTGATCAAATCCGTGCTCCAGATGCGCTCCGGAACCATCTATCCCCATCTGAACTTCCACACCCCCTCGGGCCGCATCCCCTGGGATCTCTATCCGATCGAGATCCCCACCGAGTGCCGTCCGTGGGAGGCCGAGCAGCGCCGCGCCGTCGTCAACAGCTTCGGCTTCGCCGGGACGATCGCCGCCGTGGTGCTGGAGGAGGCCACCGGCGCCGCCGTCGCCCCATGGAAGCCCGCCGCCGGAGCCGGTGCGGAGGAGCCCCGCGCGCTCCGCGTCGAGAGTGGGGAGAGCGGGGAGAGCGGGGACGGCGGAGCGCCGGCCCCGAAGATGTTCACCCTCTCCGCCAAGAGCGCACCCGCCCTGCGCCAGCTCGCCGAGCGCTACCGCGCCTTCCTCGACGACACCCCCGGACTCGACGACGACGCCGTCCTCGACCAGGTCTGCTACACCGCCAACCTGGGCCGCTCCCACTTCCCGTACCGGCTCGCCGGACCGGTCTGCGGACTGCCCTCGCTGCGGAAGCTGATCGACGGCGCCCTCGCCGACCAGGACCAGGACCCCACCGGGCTCGCCGCGGCGCCCACCGCCCCCGGCCCCTCGGGCATCCGCAAGACCTGCTTCATGTTCAGCGGCCAGGGCTCCCAGTACGCGGGCATGGGCGCGGCCCTCTACCAGCGGTTCGGCGTCTTCCGCGAGACCGTCGACCGCTGCGACGCGCTCTTCGCCGAGCCGCTGGGCCGGTCCGTGCGCGAGATGCTCCTCGGCACCGGCGACGACCCCGCCGCGATCGACCGCACCAGCAACACCCAGCCCGCGCTCTTCACCCTGGAGTACGCCCTCGCCCAGCTCTGGCTCTCCTGGGGCGTCAAGCCCAATGTGCTCATCGGCCACAGCATCGGCGAGGTCACCGCCGCCGCCGTCGCCGGACTGTTCTCCCTGCCGGACGCGGTGACCCTGGTCGCCGCCCGCGCACGGCTGATGCAGTCCGTCCGCGCGCCGGGCGGCATGGCGGCCGTCGCCGCGCCCGCCGAGGACGTCGCCCCCCTCCTCGAAGGCCGCGCCGACCTCGCCCTCGCGGCGATCAACGCCCCCGACCAGTGCGTGATCTCCGGCGCCCACCAGGCGCTGGACGAGGTGATCGGCAAGCTCACCGGGGACGGCGTACGCGTCGACCGGCTCGGCGTCTCCCACGCCTTCCACTCCCCGCTGATGGCGGAGGTCTTCGAGGACTTCCGCGCCGTGGTCGCCGGAATCGAGTTCCAGGAGCCCTCCCTCACCCTCGTCTCCAACGTCACCGGCAAGGTGGCCCGGCTCAGGGACCTCAGCGACCCCGACTACTGGGTACGCCACATCGGCCAGCCCGTCCGCTTCATGGAGGGCATCCGCGCCGTCGCCAAACGCGGCCGGCACGCCATGGTCGAGATCGGCCCCTCCACCGCCCTCACCGCGCTGGCCCGGCGCAGCCTCAACGCCGACGACCATGTCTGGCTGGCCAGCCTCAGCCGCCGCGACCGCGACGGCGACACCACGCTGCGCGCCCTCGCGTCGTACTACACCGCGGGCCTCAACGTCTCCTGGTCCGGCTTCCACGGCGACCACGACCCCGGCTTCCTCCAGCTGCCCACCTACGCCTTCCACCGCAGGCCCTACTGGCTGCCCAAGACCGGCGCCAAGCGGACGCGCCAGGTCGGCGGCCCCGCCGTCCATCCGCTGCTCGGCCGGGAGCGCGGGACCACGGAGGAGACGGAGGACGCCTCCATACGGGAGTTCACCGCCGAGTTCGACGCCGGACAGCTGCCCGCGCTCGCCGACCACCAGGACGCGCAGGGCGCGGTCCTGCCCGCCGCCGCCTGGGCCGAACTGCTGCTGGCCGCACAGGACGCCGTCGAAGGCAGCACCGCCGAGACCGTGCGCGACCTCCGGATCGAGGCCCCGCTGCGGCTGCCGGAGGACGACACGGTCACCCTGATCACCAGGGTCGCTCCGGCCGGGCCCCCCGAAGGCCCGCTGACCGTGGAGATCGCGAGCGATACGGACGGCGTACGGACCGTCCACGCCACCGCGCTGCTCTCCGCCGTAGCCGACGGCCCCGAGCCCGCCGCCGTCACCCGGCTGCGCGAGCTGGCCGGCGCCCCCGGGAAGACCCTGGAGACCGCCGACGGCATCGATCTGCACACCGACGCCTCCTCCACCGGACGCCGGTTCGGCCCCGCCTTCCGCACCCTGACCCGGGTCAGCAGGCACCCCGGCGGAGTGGTCACCGCACGGCTCGCCAACCCGCGCACCGCCTCCGCCGTCTCCGCCGTCGAGCAGCTGCCCGCCGAGATCCTGGAATCCGCCCTGCTGGCCCTGGTCGCGCTCGACGACGACGGACCGGTCTACCGGCCGCGCTCCATCGACCGCTTCCGGCTGCACCGCAAGCCGCGCGGCGGGGAGCTCGACCTGACCGCGATCGTCCGGCCGCTCGCCCCCGGCGACGCCCCCGGCGACCAGTCGCGCCGCGCCGATCTGCTCCTCAGCTCGGACGGCCGACCGGTGGCCGAGCTCCTCGGGGTGACCCTGGCCCGCCCGGCGGGCACCGAGGCGGGCGGACGCTTCCTGCACCGGCCCGTCTGGCTGCGCGACTCCCGCCCGGGACCCGAGCGGGCGGCCCGCCACATCGTCGTCGCCCACGGCGCGGACGAACTGCCCGCCGCCGTCGCCGATCTCGCGGACCGGGCGGCCCAGCAGGGCGTACGGCTCACCCTCACCGGAGCCCCCCAGACGCTGGCCGCCGCGCTCGCCGACCCCTCGGCGACCGACGCCGTCTGGTTCTGGCGCCCCGCGCCCGGCGAGTTCTCCGCCGACCGGATGCGCCAGGAGTGCGAGGAGAACTACCGCTCGCTGCTCGCCGCCCTCGCCGCGCTCACCGAGGCCGGGAACGGCCCCGCGCCCGCGCCCCGGCTCTGGCTGGTGACCGAGCGCGGACAGTGGCTTCCCGGCGACCTTCCGGGCACCGGCGAACAGCCCGCCGCCACCACCCTGTGGGGCTTCGGCCATGTGCTCCTCACCGAGGACCCGCTGCTGAAGACCACCCTGGTCGACCTCGACGGCGAGGACGCGGCGGAGGCGCTGCTCGGGGAGATCCGCACCGCCCCCGACGACGAGTTCCAGATCGCCTACCGCCACGGCCGCCGCCATGTCCAGCGGCTGCTCGCGGGCGGCGGCACACCCCCGTGGGAGGGCGGCTTCGAGATCCGCGGCGGCGACGCTCCGCTCGCCGACACCGAGGCGCTGGCCCCCGTCCCCGCGGCCGACGGGACCCCCGTGGGCGACGAGGTCCAGGTCCTGGTGAGCGCGGTCGGCCTGACCGCCCATGACGCGGCCGAAGCCGAGCCGCCCCGGGCGGACGAGACCCCCGCGCCGAGCGAGACCCCCGCGCTGAGCGAGGATGCGGAGCCGGGCGGGGACGCGGAGCCGGAGAGCGCGGTGGCAGACGCCGTACGGCCGGTCATCGGCGGCTCCTGCTCGGGCGTCGTCACCGCCGTGGGCCCGGACGCCGCCCTGCGGATCGGCGACCTGGTCACCGTCGCCCACCCCGGCACCCTGCGCCGTACCGTCACCGTCCCCTCGGCGGCGGCCACCGCGTACGACCCGGACGGCGACGCGCTGAGCGCCGCCGCCCGCGCGGCCCGCGGCACCGCGCCGGCCGCCGGACAGGACACCGGATCCGGGCTCGACCTCTACACCCTCGACGAGGTCGCCGAAGCCCTCCGCGCAGCCGCCGCGGGCGCACCGCACGGACCGGTCGTGGTCCAGGTCGGCCCGGCCGCCTCCCCCCGCAGCGCGGATGAGGCGAACGCCCCCCGGACCGCCGCCATCCGTTCCGACCGCGCCTATCTGGTCACCGGCGGTCTCGGCGGCCTGGGCCTGGCCACGGCGGGTCATCTCGCCGATCTCGGGGCCCGGCATCTGGTGCTCGTCAGCCGCTCCGGCCGCGCCACCCCGGAGGCCGCGGCCCTCCTCCAGGAGCTGGGCAAGCGGGCCGAGGTCCGCATCGAACGGGCCGACCTCGGCGACGCCGCCGATGTGGCCCGTCTCACCACCGATCTGCGGGAGTCCCCGCAGCCGCTGGGCGGCATCGTGCACGCGGCCGGAGCCCTCGGCAAATCGCTGATCTCCGCGATGAGCTGGCCCGACATCGAGGAGCAGCTGAGCCCCAAGGCGTACGGGGCCTGGCTGCTGCACGAGGCGTCGGCCGACTTCCCGGAGCTGGAGTTCTTCGTCGGCTACTCCTCCATCGCCTCCCTCCTCGGCGGCGCGACCCAGGGCCACTACGCCGCCGCCTCCGCCTTCCTGGACGGACTGGCCACCCAGCGCACCCGCTCCGGACTGCCGGGACTCGCGGTCAACTGGGGCGCCTGGTCCCGGGTCGGCATGTCGGCCCGGCTGGAGGAGAGCCTCGCCGAGGAGATCGAGCGCAGCGGCGTCCGGTTCTTCTCGCCCGGCCGCGCCCTGCGCGCGCTGAGCGGACTCTGGGGCCGGGGCGTCGACCGCCGGATGGCGGGCGACGTCGACTGGGAGACGTACACCTCCCAGGGGGCGCTCTCCGAGGCGGTGTACGCCCGGCTGGTCCGCGGCTCGGGCGACGGCTCGGGCGACGGGCCGCAGCAGGTGAATCTGCGCGGGCTGCCGCCCGCCGAGCGCCGGGCGGCCGTGAGCCGGCTGGTGAGCACCGGGGTCGCCGCGGTGCTCCAGCTCGACGACGTCGAACAGCTCGACGTCACCGCCGAGTTCGTCTCCCTGGGACTGGACTCCCTGATGGCGATGACCGTCAAATCGGGGCTCGAATCCGCGCTGCGGATGCCGCTGCCGGCCTCGCTGACCTTCGACCACCCCACCGCGCAGCGGCTGACCGAATACCTCGACAGCAGGCTGGAGGCGTCATGACCGTCCGAACCACCGCGGCTTCGGCCGCTGGAGCCGCCGGAGCCGCCGACGGGGGCTTCCCCGAGGACTGGACCCTGGTCCACACCTCGGCCCGGCTGGCGCGGGAGCGCGGCGGCCACCCGGCCGTGGTGTGCGACGGCCGGGTCACCGACTACGCGACGCTGCACCGGCAGAGCAACCGCGTCGCCCACGCCCTGGCCGCGGCCGGTGTGGGCCCCGGCAGCCGGGTCGCCTATCTGGGCCGGGAGAGCGAGTACTACTACCTCTCCATCCTGGCCTGCGCCAAGGCCGGAGCGGTCCTGGTGCCGGTGAACTGGCGGCTCACCGCCGGGGAGGTGACCCATATCCTCGGCGACTCCGGGGCCTCGGTCCTGCTGCTGGAACAGGAGTTCGCCGGCGCGGTCGACGGAATCGGCACCGGTGCCGGTGAAGGGACCGGAACCGGCTCGGGCGAAGAGGCGGGCGCGAGACCCGGGCCGCGGACCGTCGTACCGCTCGACGGCCCCGGACCGGACGGCGAACGGCGCGTCGGGGCGGGCCTGCTCGCCTGGGCCGCCGACCAGCCGGACACCGAGCCCGCCGCCGTCCCCCGCCCCGACGACCCGGTGGTCCAGATCTACACCAGCGGCACCACCGGGCTCCCCAAGGGCGTCGTCCTCGCCCACCGCAGCTTCTTCACCCTGCCGCACGCCAGCCGGGCCGAAGGCGTCGACTGGCTCGACTGGCGGCCCGACGACGTCAGCCTGATCTCGCTCCCCGGCTTCGGCATCGCGGGCATCGCCTGGTTCCTGCACAGCCTCAACGCCGGCGCCACCACCGTGGTGATGCCCATGTACGTACCCCAGGAGGCGGTGCGGCTCATCGCCGAACGGAAGGTCACCATCACCTTCGCCGCCCCGGCGATGCTCCAGATGATGCTCGGTGAACGGGAGGCGGGACCGGAGGCGTTCCGCTCCCTGCGGAAGATCGCGTACGGGGCCGCGCCCATCTCCCCCGGGCTGCTCGCCCGGTCCATGGAGGTCTACGGCTGCGAGTTCGCCCAGATCTACGCCAGCACCGAGACCGGCAGCGTCGCGGTCTGTCTGCCGCCCGCCGACCACCGGCCGGGCAGCGAGGTGCTCACCTCGGCGGGGCTGCCCTGCCCCGGCGTCGAGCTGAAGGTGGTCGGACCGGACGGCGATCCGCTGCCCCCCGGCGAGATCGGGCAGGTGTGCATCCGTACGCCCTCCCGGATGCTCGGCTACTGGAATCTGCCGGAGGCCACCGCCAAGACCCTGGTGGACGGCTGGCTGATGATGGGCGACGCGGGCTATCTCGACAAGGACGGGTATCTGTTCCTCTGCGACCGGATCAACGACACCGTGATCGTGGCCGGGCAGAACATCTACCCCGCCGAGGTGGAGAAGGAGCTCGCCGAACATCCGGCTGTCGCCGACGCGGCCGTGGTGGGACTGCCCGACGAACGCTGGGGCGAGGCGGTCCACGCGGCCGTGCTGCCCCACCCGGGGAGCAAGGTCTCCCCCCGTGCGCTCCTGCTCTTCCTGCGCGGACGGCT
>NZ_VCLA01000150.1:13255-84798 GCF_009600885.1 Streptomyces jumonjinensis | reverse complement strand
CCGCCCCCGGTCGCCTGACGACTCGGCGACCGGGGGCGGGCACCACCCCGCAGAGAAAGAAGGAGACAGCCACAGTGCCCCACGCTCAGCCGGTGGACCGGGCAGCCGCCCGGGAACGCGTCCTCGCCGACAAGGACACGGTGATCAAGCGGTACGCCGAGGAAGAGTCCCTGGCGTCCATCGCCCGCGCCTACGGCGTGCTCGACGCCTGGCTCACGAACCAGTTCATCACCTGGGGCGTACCCCTCCGCACACACGCCCAGGCCATGGCCCTCTGGCGACAACACCGCGCCGCCGACACCGAATCAACCTTGCGCCGATAACCCAACGACACAGAACCACCACCACAGACTCCGTCCCTGCCGGACACCTGATCAGGCTTCCCCCGAGCTCGAAGGATTCCGGCAGGGGCGGGCCAAACCCCGTCCGGCTGTCTGCGTGAGGGGCGACAGCCGGGCGGGTCAGCAAGAAACCGGCGCGGGGACCGCTTCCCCGTTCGTTCTGTCGAAGGGATCACACCATGACGCGAGAGCCGGAATTCGCCTTCATCAAGACGGCCGCTTGCCGGGACGCCCGCGTGAACAACTGTCCCGAGGTCGCGACCAACGTCCCCGGCATCGTCGCGTTGCGTGACAGCGACCAGCCGGACACCATCGTCACGATGACGGCGGCGCAGTGGACGGACCTGACGGCCGCTGTGAAGGCCGGAGAGTACGACCTGAGCGCCTGAGAGTAGGTCCCATGGAATGCCCCCACTGTGCGATCGGCTGCACCACTGACCCTGAGACCGGGTTGCCCTGGTGCGCACAGTGCGGGGTGTTCTTCGGCCTCAAGCCCACTGCCTGCCGTGGTCTGTGGTGGCAGCGGCAGCCAGCCACCCGCACGCCATACCCACTACGCAGGCACTGAACGGGCCCCACCCGTCCATGGTCGTCAGGCCGCCGGGTCGCCGAATTCCCGGAGGGCGGCGGTGACGATCGCCTCCAGCCGGGCGTGGTGTGCGCCCCGCCAGTACACCCGGCCGCACTCCGTGCACTGGGCGAACACGTCGTACGTACGCTGGGTGCCCTGCTCCAGCTGGTCCTCGACCGTGTCCTTGTCGGCGTCCCGCAGGGGGCCGTTGCAGGCCGTGCAGCGGGTCCAGGGCGCGAGCGCGGGCGCGAAGCGCTCCAGTACATCGCGCAGCTGGTCATCCGGCTTGTCGCTGTAGACGTATCCGCCGGCCCAGATCTCCCGGCGGCGCAGCAGCCCCCGGTCCCGGGAGAGCAGCACCCGCCGTTCCCGAGCGGAGAGCGCCGCGAGTGCCGGGTCGCCGATGTCCTCGCTCTCGTACGCCGCGTCCACGCCCAGCAGCCGCAGCCGCCGGGCCAGGGTGCCCAGATGGACGTCGAGCAGGAAGCGCAGCGGGGCTCCCGGGACCCGCTGGGGCCGTTCGATCCCGTACACCTCCACGCGCTCCCCGTCGCGCGGGACATGGGAGACCGCCACCTCCCGTCCGTCGACGAGCAGCCGGCCCGCCTCGGTGAGCGGGACGCCCAGCGACTCGATGACATGGCCGAGCGACGACGAGCCGTCGACCGTCAGGGCGGTATGCCCCCGGCGGCGCTCGGAGGGGATGAAGAGACGCAGCTCAGGGGCTACATCGAGATGGATTTCCGGTCCGTTCACGCCGTCAGGATGTCACCGGGCGCCGCGGAAAGCATCCGTGTTCCGGCTGGGTCCCCTTCGGGGTCAGGGGTGCGGTATCGCCCGCAGATCGAAGCGCCAGTCGTGCGCAAGGATCGGGTTCCCGGGCGGGTACTCGATGTCGCACTCGCCCATCAGCTCGAAGCCGGCCTTTCTGCACACGCCGTTCGACGGGAGGTTCGCCGCTTTCGGGAAGGCGTGCAGATAGCGGTGTCCGCCCTTGGCGCGGGCGGCGGCGATCACCGCGAGCGCCGCCGCCGTGGCGAGGCCCCGGCCGTGGAACTCCGGCAGGATCGTCCAGCCCGTCTCGTACACCGGCTGGTCACGCCAGAGCGTGTCCCAGAAGCCGACGGCGCCCGCCTTCTCGCCGGTGTCCGCCGTCACCACGCGGTACATCCGGCCCTTGCCGGTCCGGTCGGCGCTCAGATCGACATAGCGCCGATGGCGCGCGATCAGCTTCTCCTCCGGCTCGGGGCCGCCGAGATGGGTCATCAACTCCGGCGCGTTCACCGCGCGGAGCAGCTCGAAATCGTCCTCGGACCACGGCTCGATGCCTACCGCCGATGCTCTGATCTCCATTCCGGCACTCTAGGCGGCGGGTCTGACAGTCACCTGGAGTCACTGATCCCGGCCCCCCGGGCGGCTACGGCCACACCAGGCAGTAGGGCTGGTGCCCCGCCTCATGGAGGCGCAGGCTGAAGTCCTGCCACTCGTGGAGCAGCCGGTAGACGTTGAACGCGTCCCTCGGGCCGCCCCGGTCCGGGACCGTCGACCAGATGAAGGCCGCCGCGCCCACCGACTCCTCGCCGACGTCCCGCAGCGGGTCCACCACGGTCATCGGCAGCTTCACCACCGCGTAGTCCGGGTGCAGCACCACCAGCTCCAGCGGCGGCACCTTGTTCAGCGGCAGGCCCTGGATGCCCATGAGCACCATGGCGGCTATGGTCTCCGGCTTGATCTTCGTGAACAGGCCGCCCATGCCCAGCTCGTCCCCGCCGAGCTCTTCCGGGCGCATCGAGATCGGAACCCGCGCGGCCGTCGCGCCATTGGGCGCGCCGAAATACTTGTAGGTCACCCCCATGCGGGCGTTCCTGCCTCCCATGGCTTCCCCGTTCGCGCCCGCGTCGCCCCGTCGGTGCTTGCCCCGCCGGGCAGGCTCAGGACCCAGGTCGTCGGTCCCCTCGCCCAGTCCGCCACCGCGATACATATCTCCACCCGACCACTCGCAGCCCCCGCCGCGCAACCCGATCATCGTGTCAGTGACCTCCCCCGCCGGAGCCTGGTGAAACACCTGTCCGCGAGGAACACCGTGGCCTCTGACACCATGGATTCCGTGAGCCTTCCCTGTGTCGCCCCAGTTTCGCAGATGCGAGGAGGGTGACGCCGTTCCGTCAGACGACGAGATCACGCTTCTCGCTCACCCGTGGCCGAGATCATCTGCCCCGGCCGCCCGAACACCTCCATCGCAGATCAGGACCAAAGTGGCGTATTCATACGAAGCCCCAGTTTCGCAGGCGCTCTTCGACCGCGCGTCCGTTGTGACGCCCGGCGGCGTCAACTCTCCCGTGCGGGCCTTCCGTGCCGTGGGCGGCACGCCCCGGTTCATGGTGTCCGGCACCGGCCCGTACCTCACCGACGCGGACGGACGCGAATACGTCGACCTCGTCTGCTCGTGGGGGCCTATGATTCTCGGCCACTCCCATCCGGCCGTGCTGGAGGCCGTGCAGGCCGCCGTCGCCCGCGGGACCTCCTTCGGCACGCCCGGTGAGGGCGAGGTCGCCCTCGCCGAGGAGATCGTGGCCCGTATCGCGCCCGTCGAGCAGGTACGGCTGGTCTCCAGCGGCACCGAGGCGACCATGTCCGCGATCCGGCTCGCCCGCGGCTTCACCGGGCGCACCAAGGTCGTGAAGTTCGCCGGCTGCTACCACGGCCATGTGGACGCCCTGCTCGCCGCCGCCGGCTCCGGCGTCGCCACCTTCGGGCTGCCCGACACCCCCGGTGTCACCGGCGCCCAGGCGGGCGAGACGGTGGTGCTGCCGTACAACGACCTCGAAGCGGTGCGCCGGGCCTTCGCCGCGCACCCCGGCGACATCGCCTGTGTGATCACCGAGGCGTCGCCGGGCAACATGGGCGTCGTCCCGCCGCTGCCCGGCTTCAACCAGGGGCTCAAGGACCTGTGCCGGGAGAATGGCGCGCTCTATATCTCCGACGAGGTCATGACCGGCTTCCGTACCAGCCGGGCCGGCTGGTACGGAGTCGACGGCGTCGAGCCCGATCTGATGACCTTCGGCAAGGTCATGGGCGGTGGCTTCCCCGCCGCCGCGTTCGGCGGGCGCGCGGATGTGATGGGCCGCCTCGCCCCGGCCGGCCCCGTCTACCAGGCGGGTACCCTCTCCGGGAACCCGGTCGCCACCGCCGCGGGCCTGGCTCAGCTGCGGCTCCTGGACGACGCCGCGTACGACACGGTCGACGCCGTCTCCGCCGAGATCCAGCGCCTGGTCACCGCCGCCCTCACCGAGGAGGGGGTGACGCACCGGCTCCAGACGGCGAGCAATATGTTCTCCGTCTTCTTCACGGCCGACGAGGTCATCGACTACGAGGGGGCCAAGCGGCAGGAGGCGTTCCGCTTCAATGCCTTCTTCCACTCGATGCTCGCGCAGGGCGTCTACCTCCCGCCGTCCGCCTTCGAGTCCTGGTTCGTCTCCACGGCGCATGACGCCCGTGCCATCGAGCGGATCGCCGCCGCCCTGCCCGCCGCCGCCCGTGCCGCCGCGGAGGCCACGGCATGACCGCGAACACCCCGGCCCCGGTCAGGACGGTCGTCCATCTGGTGCGGCACGGCGAGGTCCACAACCCCGACGGGGTGCTGTACGGCCGCCGCGCCGGATATCACCTCTCCGAGCTCGGCCGGGAGATGGCCGACCGGGTCGCGGAGTACCTCGCGGGCCGGGACGTCACCCATGTGACCGCCTCCCCGCTGGAGCGCGCCCAGGAGACCGCCGAGCCCGTCGCCCAGAGCCATGGCCTGCCCCTCGGCACCGACGACCGGCTGATCGAGGCGGGCAATGTCTTCGAGGGCAAGACCTTCGGCGTCGGCGACGGCGCGCTGCGCAGGCCCGGCAACTGGCGGCATCTGACCAACCCGTTCCGTCCCTCCTGGGGCGAGCCCTATATCGAACAGGTGGTGCGGATGATGGGCGCGCTCGGCTCCGCCCGGGACGCCGCCGTCGGCCACGAGGCCGTTCTGGTCAGCCATCAGCTGCCGATCTGGATCGTGCGGAGCTTCATCGAGCGCCGCCGGCTCTGGCACGACCCGCGCCGCCGGCAGTGCACGCTGGCGTCGCTGACCACCTTCACCTACGAGGACGACCGCATCGTCTCGGTCGGATACTCCGAGCCCGCGCGCGATCTTGTGCCGCCGCACCTTCTCGCCGGCGCCAAGCCGGTGAAGGGGAAATCCAAGGCATTCGGCGCGTAAACGCGGTGTAATCGTCCACTGCGATTTCCGTCATTGTTTCCATTGAAGGCGCGAGCAGTGGAACCTCCGCCTTATCCGTTCCCTCTGAACCCACGGCCGGTGTGCGACCGGTGCTTTTGACGGGGTGCTACGGACGCTGTCGTGCGGGAGAGCGTCCGGGATGGGAACGGTATGCGGGACATCAGCCGCAGGAGTCTGCTCGGAGCCGGAATCGGAGCCGCAGCCGCCATGGGAATCACGGGCTGCGGCTCCGGTGACGCAAAGCACGAGAAGAGCGGTGACGGCGCGGGCGGGAAGACGCCGGAAAAGGGACCGGGAGACGGCGCTCAGCTCTCCCGGGAACAGGTCCGGCTCATAGGCGACGGCTCCACCGCCCACACCGGAAAGCAGCCGAATCAGCCGCCCGCGCCCGAGCCGCTGGAACCCGGGCAGACCCCGCCGCAATTCGTGATCTTCTCCTGGGACGGCGCCGGAGAGGTCGGCAACGGACTCTTCCCGCGCTTTCTCGATCTCGCCGACGAGCACAACGCGGCGATGACCTTCTTCCTCTCCGGGGTCTATCTGCTCCCCGAGTCGAAGAAGTCCCTCTACCGCCCGCCGAACAACCCCGTCGGCGCGTCCGACATCGGCTATCTCACCGACGGCCACATCAAGGACACCCTCGCCTGCGTGCGCCGGGCATGGCTCGCGGGCCATGAGATAGGCACCCACTTCAACGGGCATTTCTGCGCGGGCGCCGGATCGGTCGGCAACTGGACCTCCGCCGACTGGGAGAACGAGATCGAGCAGGCGATGTCGTTCGTCATGAAGTGGCGTACGAACGGCGGCTGGCAGGACCTCGACCCGCTGCCCTTCGACTACCGCGAGGAGCTCATCGGCGGGCGCACCCCCTGTCTGCTGGGACAGGACCGGCTGCTGCCCACCGCGAAGAAGCTCGGCTGGCGCTATGACGCCAGCTCGCCCGGCGGCCGTCAGGTCTGGCCCGGTAAACGGCTGGGCCTGTGGGACCTCCCGCTTCAGCAGATCCCGTTCCCCGGGCGCTCCTTCGAGGTTCTCTCGATGGACTACAACATCCTGGTCAATCAGTCCCAGAATTCGACCCAGGCCCCGCCCGCGAACCATCCGGGCTGGCGGAAGCAGGCCACCGGGGCGTATCTGGAGGGTTTCCGCCGGGCGTATGAGACCAATCGCGCCCCCCTCTTCATAGGGAATCATTTCGAGCAGTGGAACGGCGGTATATACATGGACGCCGTGGAGGAGGCCGTCAAGAGAATGGCCGGGAAGAAGGATGTACGGCTGGTCTCCTTCCGCCAGTTCTGCGACTGGCTGGACGTACAGGATCCGAAGGTGCTCGCCAGGCTCCGCGCCCTGGATGTGGGCCAGTCGCCCGTGGGCGGCTGGAAGACCTTCCTTAAGGCCGCTTGACAACGGGCCGAAGCGGGTCTTACGGGCAGCGAGGGGGGCGCGGAAGATCGCCGGAACCGCCATGCGAAACTTTTCACATGAGCCTTAGCCGTGCATCTCGCGCTGCCCTGCTGACCGCCGTGACCGCGGCCGGCGGGCTCGTCCTGTCCGCCTGCGGCGGGGGCAACGACTCCGCGAGCAAGGGCACCAGCAACTTCGTGACCGACACCGGCGGCATCTCCACCGTCGAGGCGGGCCAGCGCCGGGACACCGGCAAGCTCGCCGGGGAGACCCTGGACGGAAAGCAGCTCGACGTCGCCGATCTCAAGGGCAAGATCGTCGTGATGAACGTCTGGGGATCATGGTGCCCGCCCTGCCGGGCCGAGGCGCCACATTTCGTCAAGGTCTCCAACGAGCTGAAGCCGAAGGGCGTCGAGTTCGTCGGCATCAACACCCGCGACCAGAACAAGGGCCCGGCCATCGCCTTCGAGAAGGACTACGGGGTCGAGTATCCGAGCCTGTACGACCCGGCGGGCAAGCTGATCGTCAATGGATTCCCCAAGGGCACCCTGGCGCCCCAGGCCATTCCCTCCACGGTCGTTCTCGACCGGGAGGGAAAGATCGCGGCCCGTTCGCTGATGGCGCTGAACGAGGAACAGCTCCGTAAGATGATCGACCCCCTGATCGCGGAGAAGTGACCCGGTGGCATCCGTACCGACCGTGGCCGCTTTCGCCGCGCCCGACGGGATGATGTATTCCCCCGCCATGACCACGCTGGCGCAGGGATACAACGACACCGTGCTCAACGGGGCGCTCGCCCTCGCACTGCCGATCGCTCTGCTGGGCGGCCTCGTCTCCTTCTTCTCCCCGTGTGTGCTGCCGCTCGTGCCCGGCTATCTCTCCTATGTCACCGGGGTCTCCGGCACCGATCTGGCGGAGGCCAAGCGCGGCCGGATGGTCCTCGGAGCCTCCCTCTTCGTCCTCGGCTTCACCGCCGTCTTCGTCTCGGGCGGAGCGCTCTTCGGCTACTTCGGCGGCGATCTGATCAATCAGCAGGAGACCCTCTCCAAGGTTCTCGGCGTGCTGATGGTGCTGATGGGGCTCTTCTTCATGGGCGCGATGCCCTGGCTCAACCGGCGCGAGTTCCGCTTCCACAAGAAGCCGGCGGTCGGGCTGGCGGGCGCGCCGGTGCTGGGCGCGCTCTTCGGCATCGGCTGGACCCCGTGCATGGGCCCGACGCTCGCCGCCGTGCTGACCCTCTCCGCCGAACAGGGGAGCGCGGGCCGCGGGGCCATACTGACGGTCGCGTACTGCCTGGGTCTGGGGCTTCCTCTCATCCTGGCCGCCGTGGCCTTCCGCAAGGCACTCGGCGCGTTCGCGTGGGTCAAGCGCCATTACGTCTGGGTGATGCGGATCGGCGGCATCATGATGATCGTGACCGGAGTGCTGCTGCTGACCGGGGCCTGGGACGTCCTGGTGCAGCAGACGCAGAGCTGGTCCAACGACTTCACGGTGGGGATCTGACCCGATGAGCACGACAGAGACGAGCGGGACGACGGGGACCGGGGAGACCCGGGCCGGGACCGCGCAGGCCGAGGCCGGGAACGAAGCCGAGACCGAGGCCGGTGCGGCGCAGACCGGGAGCGGGACCGAGGCGGCGTCGGCGCAGGCCGATACCGGTGCGGCGTCCGCCGAGACCGGGAGCAGCCTCTCCACCGCCCCCCAGGAGGAGCTGACCGGCGGCCCCGTCCTCGGCGTCATCGGCTGGGCCCGCTGGTTCTGGCGGCAGCTCACCTCCATGCGGGTCGCGCTGATCCTGCTGCTGATGCTCGCGCTGGCCGCCGTCCCCGGCTCGCTGATCCCGCAGAACAGCGTCGACGACCTCAAGGTGCGGGCCTGGCAGGAGAAGAACGAGAGCTGGACCCCGCTCTTCGAGAAGCTCCAGCTGTTCGACGTCTACAGCTCGGTCTGGTTCTCGGCGATCTACATCCTGCTGTTCGTCTCCCTCATCGGCTGTATCGTCCCGCGCACCTGGCAGTTCGTCGGCCAGCTCCGCAGCCGGCCGCCGGCCGCGCCCGGCCGCCTCGGCCGGATGCCCGCGTACACCACCTGGCGTACGGAGGCCGCACCCGAGGAGGTGCGTGAGGCCGCGCTCGCGCTGCTCAAGCGCCGCCGGTTCCGCGCCCATACCGTCAAGGACGCGGTCTCCGCGGAGAAGGGCTATCTCCGCGAAGTCGGGAACCTGATCTTCCATGTCGCGCTGATCGTGATGCTGGTGGCGTTCGCCGTCGGCCAGCTCTTCAAGTCCGAGGGCGGAAAGCTGATCGTCGAGGGCGACGGGTTCTCCAATACGCTCACGCATTACGACGACTTCCGCTCCGGCTCGCTCTACGACACCGACGATCTGGTGCCGTTCACCTTCATGCTGGACGAGTTCACCGGCACCTACGAGACGAACGGCCCGCAGCGCGGCACCCCCCGCACCTTCGAGGCCGCGGTCACCTGGTCCCAGCCGGGCGGCAAGGACCAGAAGTCCGTCATCGAGGTCAACAAGCCCCTGGTCGTCGACGGCACCAAGGTCTATCTGCTCGCCCACGGCTACGCGCCCGTGGTCACCGTCCGCGACGGCAAGGGCAAGGTCGTCTTCAGCGGAGCCGTGCCGCTGCTGCCGATCGACGCCAACATCACCTCACAGGGCTCGATCAAGGTGATGGACGGCTACCGCGACAAGAACGGCAAGAAGACCCAGCTGGGCTTCAAGGCGTTCTTCGTCCCGACCTTCGCCGGTCACGGCAACGGCAACATGTTCTCCACCTTCCCGGCCCCGGACTTCCCGGTGCTGGCGCTGACCGGCTACACCGGGTCGCTGGGCGTCGACTCGGGGCTGCCGCAGAACGTGTATCAGCTCGACACCACCGAGATGAAGCAGTTCAAGGACGAGAAGGGCGATCCGCTGGCCGAGCGGCTGCTTCAGGGCGAGACCATGAAGCTCCCCGACGGCGCCGGCTCGATCACCTTCGAGAAGGAGATCAAGGAGTGGGCCAGCTTCCAGATCTCCCAGTCCCCCGGCAACGGCTGGGCGCTGGCCGGCGCGGTGGCCGCGGTCGCCGGTCTGGTGGGCTCGCTCTTCATCCAGCGCCGCCGCGTCTGGGTGCGGGCCGTACGGGGCGACGACGGTGTGACGGTCGTCGAGATGGCGGGGCTCGGCCGCAGCGAGTCGCCGAAGCTGCCCGAGGAGCTGGCCGATCTGGCGCTCACGCTCCACGAGCGGACGCCGACCGCGCCCGAACCGCCGGCCATATCCGAACCGCCCGCCGCGTCCGGACCACCGAACGACTCCGACGATCGAAGCGATCCTGTGGAAGTCTCTGCCGAAGGGGCTGAGAAGTGACTCTCGCCGCCGCAACCAACGAGAATCTCGCCGAGATCAGCAACATACTGATCTACTCGGCGATGGCCGTGTACACCCTCGCCTTCCTCGCGCATATCGCGGAGTGGGTCCTCGGCAGCCGCAGCAAGGTGGGCCGCACGGCCGCCGCGCTGACCGGAACCGCCCCCGCCGCGGCGGTCACCGTCCAGGTCCGGGGCAAGCAGGGCGGCACCGCCGTCCTGGAGAAGCCCAAGGTCGTCACCCGCTCCGCGCCCGGGACCCGCGATGTCCCGGACGGTCCGGGCGCGGCGGGCGGCACGGTCCAGGGCGATCTGTACGGGCGGATCGCGATCTCCCTCACCGTGCTGGCGTTCGCCGTCCACGCGGGCGGCGTGCTCACCCGCGCGCTCTCCGTACAGCGGGCCCCCTGGGGCAATATGTACGAGTTCTCCATCACCTTCTCCTCGGTGCTGGTGGGCGCCTACCTCGTACTGCTGGCCGCCAAGAAGAAGGTCCGCTGGCTGGGCCTGCCGCTCGTCGGAACCGTGCTCGCCGATCTCGGTGTGGCCACCACCTGGCTCTACACCGCCAGCGACCAGCTGGTTCCGGCGCTGGACTCGTACTGGCTGTGGATCCATGTCTCCACCGCGATCTTCTGTGGCGCGGTGTTCTACCTCGGCGCGGTCGGCACCCTGCTCTATCTGTTCCGGGACTCCTACGAGAGCAAGCTCGCGCGCGGCGACCAGCCCGGCGCCTTCGCCACCTCGGTGCTGGACAGGCTGCCGTCGGCGGCGTCGCTGGACAAGTTCGCGTACCGCGTCAACGCGGCGATCTTCCCGCTCTGGACGTTCACGATCATCGCGGGCGCGATCTGGGCGGGCGACGCCTGGGGCCGTTACTGGGGCTGGGACCCGAAGGAGGTCTGGTCCTTCATCACCTGGGCCGCCTACGCCTGTTATCTGCACGCGCGGGCGACCGCGGGGTGGAAGGGCCGCAAGGCGGCGGTGCTGGCGCTGATCGCCTTCGCGTGCTGGCTGTTCAACTACTACGGCGTCAATATCTTCGTGGACGGTCTGCACTCGTACGCGTAAGCAGACGCACGCGGCGCAAGAAGAGCAGACGCACGCAGCGCATGAAGAAGGGGCGTGTCCCGCCGGTCCGGCCGGCGGGACACGCCCCTTCTCACCGTCACGCCTCTTCGTCGTCTTTCTTCTTCTTCTCGTCCTTCAGCGACTTGAGAAACTCCGGATTGTCGTCCGGGGCCACCCAGCCGCCGCCGCGTCCGCCGCCGTAGGCGATCGCCTTGCGCGGACGGCCCGCGATGAACCAGGCGACCGGACCCAGCAGCACCTGTCCGAAGAGCAGCACGATGATGACCCACGCCACCTTCGGCAGATTCCTGACCTCGTTCTCGGGAGTGTTCAGGCAGTCGATGAATGCGTAGATCCACAGCGCCAGGACCAGCAGAAAGGGCAGATACCTGAGCATGGTCTTACGGTCCCCCAGAGAGAGGTGGGAGGGCCCGCTGGCGGGCCCCGGTGACGCGGCCAGGGTAACCGGTACCGGATACTGGAGCGCATGGCTTACGACGATCTTCGCTCCCTGCTCAGAGCCCTGGAGCGCGAGGGAGACCTGAAGCGCATCAAGGCAGAGGTCGATCCGTACCTGGAGGTCGGGGAGATCGTCGACAGGGTGAACAAAGCCGGTGGCCCGGCCCTTCTCTTCGAGAATGTGCGCGGCTCGGCGATGCCGCTGGCGATGAATGTCTTCGGCACCGACCGGCGTCTTCTCAAAGCACTCGGCCTCTCCTCCTACTCCGAGATCAGCGAGAAGATCGGCGGACTCCTCAAGCCGGAGCTTCCGCATGGTTTCGTCGGCGTGCGCGAGGCGTTCGGCAAACTCGGCTCGATGGTGCACGTCCCGCCGAAGAAGGTGAAGGACGCCCCCGTGCAGGAGGTGGTGCTCCGCGGCGACCAGGTCGATCTGGACCAGTTGCCCGCGCTGTTCACCTGGCCCGAGGACGGCGGCTCCTTCTTCAATCTGGGGCTCACGCATACGAAAGACCCGGAGTCGGGCGTACGGAATCTGGGCCTGTACCGGCTCCAGCGCCACGACCGGCGCACCATCGGGATGCACTGGCAGATCCACAAGGACAGCCGCAACCACTACCAGGTCGCGGCCCGGCGCGGTGAACGGCTGCCGGTGGCGATCGCGTTCGGCGCTCCGCCGGCCGTGACGTACGCCTCCACCGCACCGCTGCCCGGCGACATCGACGAGTACCTCTTCGCCGGCTTCATCCAGGGCAAGCGGATCGAGATGGTCGACTGCAAGACGGTCCCGCTCCAGGTCCCCGCGCAGGCGGAGGTCGTGCTGGAGGGCTGGCTGGAGCCCGGGGTGATGCTCCCGGAGGGCCCCTTCGGCGACCACACCGGCTTCTACACGCCCCAGGAGCCGTTCCCCGCGCTCACCATCGACTGTGTGACGATGCGCCGGCGTCCGCTGCTCCAGTCGATCGTGGTGGGCCGCCCGCCGACCGAGGACGGTCCGCTGGGCCGCGCGACGGAGCGTTTCTTCCTCCCGCTGCTCAAGATCATCGTGCCGGACATCGTGGACTACCACCTGCCGGAGTCGGGCGGCTTCCACAACTGCGCGATCGTCTCGATCGACAAGAAGTACCCCAAGCACGCGCAGAAGGTGATGTCCGCGATCTGGGGCGCGCACATGATGTCGCTGACCAAGCTGATCGTGGTGGTGGACGCCGACTGCGATGTGCACGATCTGCACGAGGTGTCGTGGCGGGCGCTCGGCAACACCGACTACGCCCGCGATCTGACCGTGGTCGAAGGCCCGGTCGACCATCTTGACCACGCCTCCTACCAGCAGTTCTGGGGCGGCAAGGCGGGTATCGACGCGACGCGCAAGTGGCCGGAGGAGGGGTACGTCCGCGACGGCGGCTGGCCCGCCATGGTCGAGTCCGACCCGGACACCGCCGCGCTGGTCGACCGCCGCTGGCAGGAGTACGGCCTGTGACCGGCGACCTCGCCGGGAACGCGCGACTCGCTGGGAGCGGACGACTGGCCGGAAGCGGACGACTCGCCGGGAGCGGGCGATGAGCGCGTCCGCGGCGGCCGTCCCCCAGCCGGGCCGGACCAGGGGCTTTCTGCGGCTGGTGATGATCGAGCACTCGGTCTTCGCGCTGCCGTTCGCGTATATCGCCGCGCTCACCGCGATGTTCCAGCGGGACCGGAGCATCGACTGGGGCACCCTGCTGCTCGTCACCGCCGCCATGGTGGGGCTGCGGACCTTCGCGATGGCCTGCAACCGGATCATCGACCGCGAGATCGACGCCCGCAATCCGCGTACGGCGGGCCGGGAGCTGGTCACCGGGGCCGTGAGCGTGCGGTCCGCGTGGACCGGCGCGCTGATCGCCCTCGTGGTCTTCCTGGGGGCCGCCGCGCTGCTCAACCCGCTCTGTCTGGCGCTCGCGCCGGTCGCGGTGATCCCGATGGTGGTCTATCCGTACGGCAAGCGGTTCACCGACTTCCCGCACGCCATCCTCGGGTTCGCCCAGGCGATGGGGCCGGTGGGCGCGTGGCTCGCGGTCACCGGGGAGTGGTCCTGGGACGCGATGATCCTCGGGCTCGCGGTCGGCGTCTGGATCGGCGGCTTCGATCTGATCTTCGGCAGCCAGGACGTCCAGGCGGACCGTGCCGAAGGGGTGCGGTCGGTCCCGGCGCGCTTCGGCATCCCGGCCGCGCTGTACGGGGCGCGGGCCGCGCACGCCGTGACCACGGCGCTGCTGGTCTGGTACGCGCTGGCGACGGACGCGGGGGCGTTCTTCTGGGCCGGTCTGGTGATCGTGGCGGTCGCGTTCGGCTATGAGCACACGATTGTGCGCCCGCACGATCTGTCCCGGCTGAACAGGGCGTTCTTCACCGTGAACGGTTTCATCGGGATCGCGCTGTTCGTCTGTGCGCTGCTGGACCTGGTGGTGCGCGGTCTGACGGTGTAGCCGTTCGGGTGACCCCCCGGCCGCCGGATAGGCTCCTTGTGTGGAGCCAGCAGAAGTGAACCCCCGCCGCCCCTGGATCGTCGGAGTCTCCGGCGCCTCCGGGACGCCCTATGCCGCCGCGGTGCTGCGGGGGCTGATCGACGCAGGTGAGAGCGTCGATCTGGTGGTATCGAGGGCATCGCGGCTGACCCTGCTGGACGAGACCGGGATCTCGTTCAGGGACGCCCACTGGCGCGACGATCTGCGCGAGTGGCTCGCCCGGGGGGCCGACGGGAAGCCGGACACCTTCCGGGTGGACGTGGACGGCGTACGCCACTGGTCCGCCGGGGATCTCGCGGCGGGGCCGTCCTCGGGCTCGTACCCCGCCAAGGGGATGCTGATCGTGCCGGCCTCCACGGCGGCCGTCGCCGGGGTGGCCCTCGGGCTCTCCAAGGATCTGCTCCAGCGGACCGCGAGCGTGACGCTCAAGGAGCGCCGGCCGCTGGTCGTCGCCGTGCGGGAGACCCCGCTGGCCGGTCAGACCCTCAAGCATCTGGTCGCGCTCGACGAGGCCGGGGCCGTGGTGCTGCCCGCCTCACCGGCGTTCTACGCGGGCGCGACCCATATCCAGGACCTGGTGGACTTCGTCGCCGGGCGGGTGCTGGACGCGGTGGGGGTGCCGCACCGGCTCTACCGCCGCTGGGCGGGAGAGCTGGGGGGCTCTCGCGCGGACAGACCCTTGTGAAGAGTCCTGGGATCTGCAAGATCATCGCCGGTTTCTCATAAAGAATCGCAGGGTTTCTCTCCTGCAAGCCTCAGGCTCGGGAACTGCCTCGGCCTCGGCATCCGCCCTGGCTCCGGCAACCGCCTCACGGTTCAGCAACTGGTTCAGCAACTATGGAAGGCTCCAGGCACATGGACGCGGTGGACAGACAGCTCATCCAGGCCCTCCGGGAGAACGGCAGGGCCTCGTACGCCGAGCTGGGACGGCTCGTCGGCCTCTCCGGCCCCAGCGTCACGGACCGGATCAACCGCCTGGAGGCGGCGGGCGTCATCACCGGGTACCGCGCCACCGTGGACGCCGCGTCGCTCGGCCTCGGGGTCACCGCGCTCATCGGCATCTCGCTCTCCGACGCCGCCGACCACGAGGATGTGGCGCGTCGGCTCCGCGATCTCGCGGAGATCGAGGACTGCTGGTTCATCGCGGGCGACGACTCGTACATGCTCAAGGTGCGGGTGAGCGACGTCGACGGGCTGGAGAAGACGATCCGCAGGCTGAGCGGGACCCGGGGGGTCTCCCGTACGCGTACCACCATCGTGCTCTCCACCAAGTGGGAGAACCGGGTCGGCGAACTGCCCGAGCAGAGCTGACCCGGGGACGCGACCAGGGCCATGGGGGTGCCCACGACCGCCTGATACGGGGGAGTACGGTGGGGGAAGCCCGATTGACGGACACATGGGAGGCGGGCGAATGGACGCAGGGCTCAAGCGCGAGCTGGAGGCGAAGGTCGAAGCCGGAGAGCGGCTGACCCGTGAGGACGGGATCGCCCTCTACGCATCGGACGACCTGGCCTGGCTCGGCGGCCTCGCGCACCAGGTGCGTACCCGCAAGAACGGCGACGTCGTCCACTTCAACGTCAACCGTCATCTCAATATGACCAATGTGTGCACCGCGTCGTGCGCGTACTGCTCGTTCCAGCGGAAGCCGGGCGAGAAGGACGCGTACACCATGCGCATCGAGGAGGCCGTCCGCCTCGCCAAGGCGATGGAGAACGAGAACCTCACCGAGCTGCACATCGTCAACGGGCTTCACCCCAGTCTGCCCTGGCGTTACTACCCCCGTTCGCTGAGCGCGCTCAAGGAGGCGCTGCCGAACGTCTCCCTGAAGGCTTTCACCGCCACCGAGATCCACCACTTCGAGACCATCTCGGGCAGGTCCGCCTCGGAGATCCTGGACGAGCTGATCGACGCCGGTCTCGAATCGCTCACCGGCGGCGGCGCGGAGATCTTCGACTGGGAGGTGCGTCAGCACATCGTCGACCACCGCACCCACTGGGAGGACTGGTCGCGTATCCACCGGCTGGCGCACAGCAAGGGTCTGAAGACCCCCTCGACCATGCTGTACGGGCATATCGAGGAGCCCCGCCACCGCGTCGACCATGTGCTGAGGCTGCGTGAGCTCCAGGACGAGACCGGCGGCTTCCAGGTCTTCATCCCCCTGCGCTACCAGCACGACTTCGTGGACATGAAGGACGGCAAGATCCGCAACCGGCTCCAGGCGCGCACCACGATGGCGACCGGGGCGGAGGCGCTGAAGACGTTCGCGGTCTCCCGGCTGCTCTTCGACAACGTCCCCCATGTGAAGGTCTTCTGGGTGATGCACGGAGTGCAGACCGCGCAGCTCGCCCTCCAGCACGGTGCGGATGACATGGACGGCTCGGTGGTCGAGTACAAGATCACCCATGACGCGGACAACTACGGCACGCCGAACAAGCTGACCCGTGACGATCTGCTGGAGCTGATCCGTGACGCCGGGTTCCGCCCGGTCGAGCGGAACACCCGCTACGAGATCATCCGCGAGTACCCGGGGCCGGACGCCGACCGCCGTGAGTCGCCGCAGCCCATGCGCGTCTGATCCGTCTGATCCGTCTGATCCGTCTGAGACGGATGCCGGTGCAGGGCCGGGCGGTCCGGTCCGCCGCAGTGATCGACTTTCGCCCGTGCTTCACTGGTTCGGCACGGTTTGTTGTGCGCATCGTACGAAGAGGGAGAGTGGGCCCGCAGTGTCAGCCAAGTCGAGCGCCGCGATCAAATACACCGCCATGCGCTTCGCCGTCTTCGTCGGCTGCCTCGTCGTGGCGGGGGCGCTGGTCCAGTTCGGTGTTCTGCCGAAGGGTCTCGGCGACTCCAACGCCATCTGGGTCGTGCTGATCGCGCTGGTGCTCTCCGCGCCGCTCAGCTTCGTACTGCTGCGCAAGCAGCGGGACGCGATGTCGGAGCAGATCGTCGGCAAGGTCGACCGGGCGAAGGCGCGGCTGGACTCGCACCGTACGCAGGAGGACTAGCCCCCCGTACGCACGTACGCCTGTACGTGCCCCCGCCTGTACGCAGGCTCTCTCGGGACGCTCTCGGTAGATGTATGTCACATACGCCCCCGGCCATGGCCGGGGGCGTAGCTGTATGTGGCAACAGTGCAGGTCAGGGCGGTCTTCCCGGTTCGGGTGTGAGTTTCGCGAGAAAAAGATCCCCAAGCTGACCTTTGAGTATCTCAAAGTTCAAGTGTTAACGTATCCGGCATGACGTCAGCAGCGCGCACCCTCGATACCGCGAGCCCCCCGCTCGTGGTGCGCCTGCATGTCGATCTCTGCCGCTGTATGTCCGCGGTCTGTCGCAGCTCTGTCTGCCGCCCTGTGGTCCGCCGCCTTCCGGTCTGACCCAGGCACCGACCGCGGATCCGCCCACTCGCGCACGGGCGCCGCACCCCCCGCTCCCCTCTCCCCCTCTCTCACGCCGCTCTGGAGTGTGTCCGTGTCCGCGAACGCCGCGTCCGCCGCGACCGGAAAGCCCTCGGGCTCCGGTTTCCGCATACCCAAGGTCCCCTTCTGGGCTCAGATCATCACCGGTCTGGTGCTCGGCGTTCTGCTCGGCTGGCTCGCCCGTGAGCAGGACATCAGCTGGCTCAAGGACACCCTGGGTCACATCGGTGACATCTTCGTCCGGCTGCTGAAGCTCGCCGTCGCCCCGCTCGTCTTCTTCGCGATCCTGGTGTCGATCACCAACCTCCGCAAGGTCAACAACGCCGCCCGGCTGGCCGGCCGCACCCTGCTCTGGTTCCTGATCACCTCGCTGATCGCGGTCGCCATCGGCATCACGATCGGCCTGCTCACCAACCCCGGCGCGGGCACCGGCCTCACCCCGAAGGACGGCAAGCTGCCGGAGGCCAACGGGTCCTGGATCGACTTCCTCACCGGAATCGTCCCCCAGGATGTGATCACGCCGTTCACCGAGCTGAACGTGCTCCAGATCGTCTTCCTGGCGGCCGTCGCCGGTATCGCCGCGCTCGCGCTCGGCGAGAAGGCCAAGCCGGTCCTCACCTTCAGCGAGGCCGTGCTCGAACTGCTCCAGAAGGCCCTGTGGTGGGTCATCCGCCTCGCCCCGCTGGGCACCGTGGGTCTCATCGGTTACGCCATCGCCGGCTACGGCTGGGATCTGGTCAGCAAGTACGCGACCTTCACCGCCGACGTCTACATCGGCTGCGCCCTGGTCCTCTTCGGCGTCTACCCGCTGCTGCTGGTCACGGCCGCCAAGGTCAACCCGGTGCACTTCTTCCGGGGCGCCTGGCCCGCCATCCAGCTGGCCTTCGTCTCCCGCTCCTCGGTCGGCACGATGCCGGTCACCCAGAAGGTCACCGAGCGGCTCGGGGTGCCGAAGGAGTACACCTCCTTCGCGGTCCCGTTCGGCGCCACGACCAAGATGGACGGCTGCGCCGCGATCTACCCGGCGCTCGCCGCGATCTTCATCGCGGAGATCTTCGATGTGCAGCTCGGCATCCAGGACTATCTGCTGATCGCCTTCGTCTCGGTCGTCGGCTCGGCCGCCACGGCTGGTCTGACCGGCGCGACGGTCATGCTGACCCTGACCCTCTCCACGCTGGGTCTGCCGCTGGAGGGCGTGGGTCTGCTGATGGCCATCGACCCGATCCTGGACATGATGCGCACGGCCACCAATGTGGCGGGCCAGGCGCTGGTCCCGGTCATCGTCGCCGCCCGGGAGAAGATCCTCGACCACGACGCGTACACCTCCGCCACCTCCTCGCCGATCGACGAGTTCGAGGGGAAGCCCGAGCAGGGCCCCGAGGACCGCAGGGTTCCGCTGACGGCCTGAGGCCGCCGAAGCCGCTGAGCGGCTCAGCGGCTTCCGGTTCCGGTTTTACGGTGAGACCCCCTGCCCCCGCGTACAGCACGCGGAGGGGCGGGGGGTCTCGGCGTGTTCCGGCCCTCGTACTGGGCGACTGCCGGCCCGCGCGCTGACGCGGGCGTTGATCCACCGGCCGTGCGCTTGCCGTATATCTCGCCCAAAATGGTGAGACGTACAGAATTCTTATGTGCCGTGCGCCTGACGGGGATCGTGATCGTGACATGAGAGCGCACTCCACACGACGGACGGAGCGTGGGAGATGCGGACGCACCAGTCCCGTACCGCAGGCCCGGCACCGACACCGGCGCCGGCGGCCGGCGGCGGGAGCGCCGGATGACCTTCGTCCCGGACGCGCCCGGCCTGCCCGCCCCGGCCGCCCCGGGCGCTGGTACCGGGCGCGGGACGCCCGCCCTCTTCACCACGGCCGGAGCGGCCCCGGAGCGGACCCTCCTCGACATCCTGGACGCGACCGTCCACCGGTACCCGGACGCGCTCGCCGTGGACGACGGCGCCGCCCCCCTCACCTACCGCGCCCTCCACGGCCGGGTCGAGGAGCTGCGGCGGCGGCTGGCGCGAGCGGGCATCGGCCCCGGCGACCGGGTCGGGGTACGCGTCCCCTCCGGCACGGCGGAGCTGTACATCGCGATCCTGGCGGCGCTCGCCGCAGGGGCCGCCTATGTGCCCGTGGACGCGGACGACCCCGAGGAACGGGCTGGGCTGGTCTTCGCCGAGGCCGCCGTCAGCGCCGTACTGCGGGAGGGCGGGACCATCGCACCCGGGGTGCGTGAACCCTCCGGCGCCCCGGGCGCCCGTCCCGCGCCCGGCGACGACGCCTGGATCATCTTCACCTCGGGCTCCACCGGCGCCCCCAAGGGAGTGGCCGTCACCCATCGCGGCGCGGCGGCCTTCGTCGACGCCGAGGCACGGCTCTTTCTGGCCCGGGGGGCCGCGGGCCAGGGGAGTCCGCGGCCCCTGGGGCCGGGCGACCGGGTGCTCGCGGGGCTCTCCGTCGCCTTCGACGCGTCCTGCGAGGAGATGTGGCTGGCCTGGCGGCACGGAGCCGCTCTGGTGCCCGCGCCGCGCGCCCTTGTGCGCACCGGTCCGGATCTCGGCCCCTGGCTGGCCGCACGGCGTATCACCGTCGTGTCGACCGTCCCCACGCTGGCGGCGCTCTGGCCCACTGGCGCGCTGGACGGCGTCCGTCTGCTGATCTTCGGCGGCGAGAGCTGCCCGCCGGAGCTGGCGGAGCGGCTGGCCGTCCCCGGGCGCGAGGTCTGGAACACCTACGGCCCCACCGAGGCGACCGTCGTCGCCTGCGCCGCCCGGCTGGACGGGCGGGGTCCGGTACGGATCGGTCTGCCGCTCGACGGCTGGGAACTGGCCGTCGTGGACCGCGACGGCCGGGCCGTGCCGATGGGCGGGACCGGGGAGCTGGTCATCGGGGGAGTGGGTCTTGCGCGCTATCTGGACCCGGAGAAGGACGCCGAACGGTACGCCCCGCTGCCCGCGCTCGGCTGGAGCCGCGCCTATCGCAGCGGTGATCTGGTCCGGGCCGACCCGGCCGGGCTGCTCTTCCTGGGCCGCTCGGACGAGCAGATCAAGCTCGCCGGACGGCGTATCGAACTGGGCGAGATCGACGCGGCGCTCCAAGCGCTCCCGGGGGTGTCCGGCGCGGCGGCGGCGGTCCGCACGACCGCCGCGGGCCATCGGGTGCTGGTGGGATATGTGATCCCCGAGGGGCCCGGCGGCGGGAGCCGGGGAGCGCCCGCCTTCGACCAGGGAGCGCCTGCTTTCGACCAGGGCACGCCCGCCTTCGATCGGAGCGCGCCCGTCTTCGACCGGGAAGTGCCCGCTTTCGACCGGGGCGCGGCCGTCGCCCGGCTCCGGGCCCGGCTCCCCGCCGCCCTGGTGCCCCTGCTCGCCGTCGTCGGCGACCTCCCCACCCGCACCTCGGGCAAGGTCGACCGGGACGCGCTGCCCTGGCCCCTGCCGGAAGCCGCCCGCGCCGCCCCCGTCCCGGCGGGGCTCACCGCGACCGAGACCTGGCTCGCCGGGCGATGGGCCGAACTGCTCGGCGCTCCCGTCACCGGCCCCGGAGCGGACTTCTTCGCCCACGGCGGCGGCAGCCTCGCCGCCGCCCGGCTGGTCTCGCTGATCAGAGAGCGGTACGGCACCGGATCCGTCGCCGACGTGTACCGGAACCCCACCCTCGGCGCGCTCGCCCGCACCCTGGAACGGTCCTCGGCGAAGCGAGCCGGAGCCGGCGCCGTACGCCCCGTGCCCCGGCGGGCGCAGCTCGCGCAGACCCTGCTCCTCCTTCCGCTGCTCACCGTCGCCGGGCTGCGGTGGAGCGTGGTCGCCGCCGCCGTGGGCCTGGTTCTCGGACTCGACGGATTCGTCTCCTGGTGGTGGCCGGTGCTGGGGTGGCTGCTGGTGTTCAGCCCGCCCGGCCGGATCGCCGTCGCCGCGGGCGGGGCCCGGCTGCTGCTGCGCGGGGTGCGGCCCGGCAGCCATCCCCGGGGCGGCAGCGCCCATCTGCGGCTGTGGACCGCCGAACGGCTCGCCGAGACCAGCGGGGCGACCCAGCTCGCCGGGGTCTGGCTGACGCGGTACGCCCGCGCCCTCGGCGTACGCGTCGGCGACGAGGTCGATCTGCACTCGCTGCCGCCGGTCACGGGTCTGCTGCGGCTCGGCCGCGGCTCCGCCGTCGAACCGGAGGTCGATCTCTGCGGTCACTGGCTGGACGGCGACCGGCTGCACATCGGCGCCCTGCGCATCGGCGCGGGTGCTGTCGTCGGCGCGCGCAGCGTCCTCTTCCCCGGCGCGCGGATCGGCAAGCGGTCCGAGATCGCCCCGGGGTCCGGCGTCACCGGGACCGTGCCGGCCGGCGAGCGCTGGTCCGGGGTCCCGGCCGTCCGCCGCGGCAGGGCCAGGGGCGCCTTCGGCACCCGTCCGCCGCGCAGCCGCCGCTGGACCGCGCTCTACTCGCTGACCTCGCTGTTCCTCATGACGCTGCCCGCCGTCGCGGCCGTCCCCGCCCTGCTGGTGATGGGCCTGCACCCCACTCCGCTCGCCGGGGCGCCGCTCGCCGCCCTCACCGGACTCGCCGGGTACGCGCTGCTGATCCTCTGCTGTGTACGGGCCCTGGGCAGCGGGCTGCGCGCGGGCAGCCATCCCGTCCACGGCGGCGGCGCGTGGCGGGCCTGGACCACCGAGCGGTTGATGGACATGGCGCGCGGCCATCTCTTCCCGCTGTACGCGAGCCTCGCCACGCCCGTGTGGCTGCGGGCGCTCGGGATGCGGGTGGGCCGTGGGGTGGAGGCGTCCACCGTGCTGGCGGTGCCCGCGATGACCAGGGTCGGCGACGGCGCGTTCCTCGCCGACGACACCAGAGTGGCCTCGTACGAGCTGGGCGGCGGACGGCTGCGGATCGCCGAGGCCCGCGTCGGCAAGCGCGCCTTCCTCGGCAACTCCGGGATGACGGCCGCGGGCCGCCGGGTGCCCAAGCGGGGGCTGGTCGGGGTGCTCTCGGCGGCCCCCGAGCGCGCCGAGAAGGGCAGCTCCTGGCTCGGGATGCCGCCGATGCGGCTGCCCCGGGCCGCCGAGCCGGGCGATCGGAGCCGTACCTTCGCCCCCGCGGCCCGGCTGAAGTGGGCGCGGGCGGCCGTCGAGCTGTGCAGGATCGTCCCGGTGATCTGCTCGGTGGCGCTCGCCGTCCTCGCGATCACCGCCTTCGGCGCGCTGGCCGGGCGTTTCGGCCTGCCCGTCGCGGTGCTGTCGGGCGGGGTGCTGCTGGCGCTGGGCGGGGTGGCGGCCTGCGCGCTCGCCATCACGGCGAAATGGCTGCTGGTGGGCCAGTACCGGGTGGTGGAACGGCCGCTGTGGTCGGCGTTCGTCTGGCGTGATGAGCTGGCGGACGCCTTCGTCGAGGTGCTGGCCGTGCCCTGGCTGGTGGGCACGGTCTCCGGCACCCCGCTGATGAGTCTGTGGCTGCGCGGGCTCGGGGCCCGGATCGGCGCCGGGGTGTGGTGCGAGACGTACTGGCTTCCGGAGGCCGATCTCGTCACCGTCGGTTCCGGCGCGAGCGTCGGCCGGGGCTGTGTGGTCCAGACGCATCTCTTCCATGACCGGATCATGCGCATGGACGATGTCGTCCTCGGGGCCGGTGCGACACTCGGCCCGCACGGCATCGCGCTGCCCGGCGCGGTGATCGGGGACCGGGCCGTCGTCGGCCCCGCCTCGCTGGTGATGCGCGGGGAGCGGGTGCCCCCGGGCACCCGCTGGCTGGGCAATCCGATCGCCGCCTGGAAGTGATCGCCCACCGGAACACCGGAACACCGGAACCCACCGGAACCCACCGGACGCCTGGAACCGACCGAAGGACGCAGGGTGACCGACTCGTATCTCCCCCAGCACGGCGACGACGGCTACCGGACCACCGGATACGACCTGGAGCTGGACTATCTTCCGCACACCGGCCGGCTCGCCGGGCGGGCCAGGATCGGGGCCGTCGCCGGGGGGACGGAGCCGCTCGCGGAGGTGGTGCTCGACCTCGGGCGCTTCCGGCTCACCAAGGTGCTGATCGACGGCCGCAGCCCCGCCCGGTACACCCACCGGGGGGAGAAACTGCGTATCCGGCCCGCCCGGCCGCTCTCCCCTGGAGCCGCCTTCACGGTGGACGTCCGCTACACCGGCACTCCGCACCCTGTGCGCACCCCGGACTGGGGCGAGCTGGGCTGGGAGCAGCTGGAGGAGGGCGCGCTGGTGGCGTCCCAGCCGCAGGGCGCGCGCTCCTGGTTCCCGTGCAACGACCGGCCCGACGACAAGGCCCCGTACCGGATCGCGGTGACCGTGCCGTCTCCGTACACCGTCGTCGCGAACGGCACGCTGATCTCCCGGACGGCCCGTGCCTCGACGACGGTGTGGGTGTACGAGCAGACCGCGCCGATGGCGGCGTATCTGGCGACCGTGCAGATCGGTCCGTATGAACTGACCGAGGTGCCGCGGCCGGGTGGACTGACCGAGGTGCCGCGGCCGGGTGAACTGCCCGCGGCGGCGCGGCCGGGTGAACCGCCTGAGGCGGCGCAACTGGACGCCGGTGCCGCGCACTCGGTGCCGCAGCCCGCCGCGGTGCCGCGCGCGCTGCTCGACGGCGGTGGCTTCGCGCACGATTTCGCACGTCAGCCCCGGATGATGGCCCTCTTCGAGGAGCTGTTCGGGCCGTATCCCTTCGCGGAGTACGGGGTCGTGGTGGTGGACGAGGAGCTGGAGGTGCCTGTGGAGGCGCAGGGTCTCTCGGTCTTCGGGGCGAACCATGTGGACGGGTGGCGCGGCAGTGAGCGGCTGATCGCCCATGAGCTGGCCCACCAGTGGTTCGGCAACAGCCTCACCGTCGCCGACTGGCGGCATATCTGGCTCAACGAGGGGTTCGCGAAGTATGCCGAATGGCTCTGGTCGGAGCACTCCGGCGGCCCGTCCGCCGCGCTGCTGGCGGCCAGGGCCCACAGCCGGCTCGCCCTGCTGGCGCAGGACATCCGGATCGCCGATCCCGGGCTGCGGCGGCTCTTCGACGACCGGGTGTACGAGCGGGGCGCGCTGACCCTGCATGTGCTCCGCACCGAGCTCGGGGATCCGGCTTTCGCGGCGCTGCTGAGGGAGTGGACCGGCCGCCACCGGCATGGAGCGGTGACCACGGAGGATTTTGTCGCGCTGGCGGGGAGCTGTGCTCCGCGGCCGGTGGATGTGCTCTTCGCCACATGGCTGTATGAGAGGGAACTCCCGCCCCTTCCGCGCCTGGGGCACCACTGACGGGGTTCGTCTTCCTCAGGCGCCAGGGCGGTCGTCGGCACCTCATCGGCCGCTCAATAGCGCTTCATGGCGCTCATTCGCGAATGCCCGGGATGAACAACTCGGACTGTTCGGATGTACGGAAGGGAACGCCGGTAAAGAAAAGGAAAGGCAGGAGCCCCGGTCCATAAAGGACCGGGGCTCCTTGGGTACTGCTACGTCGTGCGCGATCGCCGACCCACTGGCTGATTAGGCCGGGGTGACATTCTCCGCCTGGGGACCCTTGGGACCCTGGGTGACGTCGAAGTTCACGACCTGGTTCTCCTCAAGGGAGCGGAACCCGGACGCGTTGATCGCGGAGTAGTGGACGAAGACATCCGGGCCGCCGCCGTCCTGGGCGATGAAGCCGAAGCCCTTTTCAGCGTTGAACCACTTGACGGTTCCGGTAGCCATAAGCCCTCCTTGGGCCAAAGGGTTGCCCTGCTCCAGAACCTGCAAACAAGTCTGAAAACTACAAAAGCCTGCGGGTTACATGCTCCGCAGGCTCTGTACTGCAAGGGAAACCAAACTGCAACTTGCGTCGAGCCTAGCACGCACTGTGTTCGCAGCGGTAGAGGCAAAGATCACTTCACTCGGACGCTTGAAGTGCTCAACCCCGGGGTGACGGGGCGTGCTCGGGGCGCCGGGAGAGCGCCGGGAGAGCGGCGGAGCGGAGCCCGGCGGGACGGCGGCGGCGTCCGGTGTACGGGCCGGTCGGAGGGGTGCGACTCGCGCATGCCCCCAGCGCTCCCGGGAGCACCGACCGGGTCTAGCCTCGCGTTGTGGACAGTCTTGGAGAAAGCACAGCAATCGACCACCGACGCAGCCGGCCCCGTGTCGGCCATATCCAGTTCCTCAACTGTCTCCCCCTGTACTGGGGGCTGGCCCGCACCGGAACCCTTCTCGACCTGGAGCTGTCGAAGGACACCCCGGAGAAGCTGAGCGAGCGGCTGGTGCGCGGCGATCTCGATATCGCGCCGGTCACTCTGGTGGAATTTCTGCGCAATGCCGATCAGCTCGTGGCCTTTCCCGATCTCGCGGTCGGTTGCGACGGAGCGGTGATGTCTTGTGTGATCGTGTCCCAGACGCCCCTGGAGAAACTCGACGGCGCCCGGGTCGCTCTCGGTTCCACTTCCCGTACTTCGGTACGCCTCGCACAGCTGCTGCTGGCCGAGCGGTACAAGGTCGAACCGGATTACTACACCTGTCCGCCCGATCTCGGTCTGATGATGCAGGACGCGGAAGCCGCGGTTCTGATCGGTGACGCGGCACTGCGCGCATCGCTGCACGACGCGCCCCGCCTCGGACTTCAGGTGCACGATCTGGGGCTGATGTGGAAGGAGTGGACCGGCCTTCCGTTTGTCTTCGCGGTGTGGGCGGCGCGCAAGGATTATCTGGCGCGTGAGGAGGCCGTCGTACGGGAGGTGCACCAGGCGTTCCTCGCCTCGCGGGATCTCTCCCTGGAGGAGGTGGCCAAGGTCGCCGAGCAGGCCGCGCGGTGGGAGAGCTTCGACGCGGAGCTGCTGGAGCGGTACTTCCGGACACTCGACTTCCGCTTCGGCCCCGACCAGCTGGCGGGCGTCAGGGAGTTCGCCCGCCGCATCGGGCCCACGACCGGGTTCCCGGCGGATGTGGCCGTGGAACTGCTCTGACCCCGGTGCCGGGCGGCTGCTCGGGCTGACGGTCTTTCGTTCAAATCCGGACGACAGGCCCTACGCTGATGCCTGAGCAGTTGTCAGCTTCGCTCGGGCATCAGCGGGCGGACAGCGAACCGGGGGGTCGCACATGCAGCCGCTGGAGTCCGGCGAACCACGGACCATCGGCCCGTACCGACTGTTGGCCAGGCTCGGTTCGGGAGGCATGGGACGGGTCTATCTCGGACGGAGCACCGGGGGGCGTACGGTCGCGGTCAAGGCGGTCCATCCGCATCTCGCGCTCGACCGGGAGTTCAGGGAGCGGTTCCGGCGCGAGGTCGCGGCGGCGCGGCGGGTCGGCGGACCCTGGACCGCGCCCGTGCTCGACGCCGACCCGGAGGCCCCCGTTCCCTGGGTCGCCACCGGATATGTGGCCGGGCCCCCGCTGTCCCGGGCGGTGAGCGGGTACGGCGCACTGCCCGAGCACTCCGTACGGGCCCTGGGCGCGGGACTCGCCGGGGCGCTCACCGCCGTGCACGCCCGGGATCTGATCCACCGTGATGTGAAGCCGTCCAATGTGCTGCTCACCCTCGACGGCCCGCGTCTGATCGACTTCGGGATCGCCCGCACCACGGACGGCACTGCGCCGCTGACCAGCACCGGGGTCTCGGTCGGCTCGCCCGGCTATATCTCGCCGGAGCAGCTGCTCGGCAAGGAGGCCACGACCGCGTCCGATGTGTTCTCGCTGGGCGCGGTCCTGGCGTACGCGGCCACCGGCGAGGCCCCCTTTCCGGCCGCGTCGTCGGGCGCGCTGGTCTACAGCGTGGTGCACGACGAGCCGCGGCTCGGCTCCGTCGGGGGTGAGCTGAGGGAGCTGATCGCGGGCTGTCTCGCCAAGGACCCGGCCGACCGGCCGGCCCTCGGCGAACTGGCGGACGGGCTGGTCCCGGACGGAGCGTCCGGACTCTTCGGGGCGGGCTGGCTGCCGCCGCCGCTGGTGGAGCAGGCCGGGCGGGCGGCGGTGAGCCTGCTGGAGCTGGACACGGAAGACGACACAGAAGACGCAGAGGCCCCAGAGGACGCAGAGGTCCCGGAGAGCACGGAGAGCACGGAGAACGGCGGGTCCGCGGAACCCCGGGCCCCGGAGCAGCTCGCACCGGGGCGCCGACGGATCAGCTGTTCGTTCACCCTCACGCTGACCCTGGCGGCGTTAGGGGTGATCATCGGCAGTGTGTTGATGAGCAGACACTCGGGGGACTCGACGGCAAGGGGCCCCGCAGAGCGGTCCACGCCGACGAAACCGTCATCCCGGACCGATTACCCCGGTGACATAAAGGTGCGGAGCGATGTCCCGCCGCGCTTCGTCGGCGAATGGGCGGGCACCTTCACCACCTCCGCCGGAGGCGGCCGGCCGGCCGCCGGGACCCTTGACGTCGTGATCGGGGCCGCCGAGAAGGGCTTCCGGGTCGGCGTCCTGAAGCGGTTCGACGCCGACGGCGACTTCGTCTGCGGGGCGGATCTGGATCTGCGCCTCGCGGAGAAGTCGGAGCTGGTCGCCAGGAGCACCCCCTTCGGAGCGGCGGGCGGCCTCTGCGCCACCGGCACGGTGATACTGCGGCTGGAAGGGGCCGGACTCCGCTATGTCTCCACGGAATCGAAGGCGGTCAACGGGGCGGTCACGCTGAAGCGCGTGGGGGACTTCGACCCCCCACCCCGGCGGGTCCCACCGCGTCCCGGGTCCTGAGGCCCCCTGGCGTAGGGTGGAACGGCCCGTATACGCCCTGAGAGCGCCTCGGCGATCCCGCTGGCCCCGCTCAGGCAGACCCCCGCCGAAAGGTGACATCCGGTGACCGAGAAGGCCGACCTTCAGTCCGTGCTGGACCGTGCCGCCGAAGGGGGCCGGATCACCCCGGAAGAGGCCCTCGACCTCTACCGCTCGGCCCCGCTCCACGCGCTGGGCAGCGCCGCCGACGCCGTGCGCCGCCGCCGTTACGCGGGTACGGAGCACATCGCGACGTACATCATCGAGCGCAACATCAACTACACCAATGTGTGCGTCACGGCCTGCAAGTTCTGCGCTTTCTACGCCGCGCCGAAGGACACGAGGAAGAGCTGGACCCGCGACCTCGACGACATCCTCCGGCGCTGCGCCGAGACCGTCGAGCTCGGCGGCACCCAGATCATGTTCCAGGGCGGCCACCACCCGGACTTCGGCGTCGAGTACTACGAGGAGCACTTCGCGGCCATCAAGGCCGCCTTCCCCCAGCTGGTGAACCACTCGCTGGGCGCTTCCGAGGTCGAGCACATGGCCCGTATCTCCGGGGTCTCCGCCGAGGAGGCCATCCGGCGGATCCACGCGGCGGGTCTGGACTCCTTCGCGGGCGCGGGCGCTGAGCTGCTGCCCGAGCGGCCCCGTACGGCGATCGCCCCGCTCAAGGAGTCCGGCGAGCGCTGGCTGGAGATCATGGAGATCGCCCATGGGCTGGGCGTGGAGTCGACGTCCACGATGCTGATGGGCACCGGCGAGACCAACGCCGAGCGGATCGAGCACATGCGGATGATCCGCGATGTGCAGGACCGCACCGGCGGGTTCCGGGCCTTCATCCCGTACACGTACCAGCCGGAGAACAACCGTCTCAAGGGCCGCACCCAGGCGACGATCTTCGAGTATCTGCGGGTGATCGCGATCGCCCGGCTCTTCTTCGACAATGTCGCCCATATCCAGGGCTCCTGGCTGACCACCGGCAAGGAGGTCGGGCAGCTGTCGCTGCACTACGGCGCGGACGACCTCGGCTCGATCATGCTGGAGGAGAACGTCGTCTCCTCGGCGGGCGCGAAGCACCGCTCCAACCGGCAGGAGATCATCGATCTGATCCGTAAGTCGGGCCGGGTCCCGGCCCAGCGGACCACGACGTACGAGCACATCGTCGTCCACGAGGACCCGGCGGACGACCCGGTCGACGACCGGGTGGTCTCGCATATCTCGTCCACGGCGATCGCGGGGGGCACGGCCCATCCGGAGCTGAAGCTCCTCAGCGCCAACTGAGTCCGGGGTGCGGACCGTTCACACGGCGGACGCCGTGCTCACCGCCGACGGCGCCCCGGCCGACTCGGTGGCCGTCGACTCCGGGGTGATCGTCGCCATCGGGCCGTACGCGACGGTGACCGCGGCTCATCCCGGGGCCCGGGTGCGCCGCTGGTCCGGACTGCTCGCGCCCGGTCTGTGGCGGACCCGCGCCGCCGGGCTGCTGGAGGCCGCCTACCACCCCGATCCCCGCGAGGCGGCGGAGCTGGGCGCCGAGCCGCTGACCGGCGCGGCGCTGGCGGTGCTGGAGATGGACGAGACCCGGTGGGGCGCGAGCGCCCGGCGGGGGCTCCAGCGGATGCTGGCGCAGGGGACGACGGCGGTGACGGGGCCCTTCAGCAGACCGTCCGTCCGTACGGCGGTGGCCCGCTCGGGGCTGCGGGTGCGGGTGCGGGAGACGGAGCGGCCGGGCGATGGACCGGAGATCCTGCTCGACGGGGAGCTGGTGCTCGGCGGGCCCGCGGATTTCGCGGTCTTCGCTGCGAAGGCCGGCGGGGGACTTCCGACGCGGGCCTCGCTGCCCTCGGGCACGGCGCGCTGTGTGGCGACCGTGCTGGGCGGCCGGCTGGTGTACCGGAGCGCGTAGCGGCACCTCGGCTCTCGCTCCCGTACGGCCTGGGTGGGCTTCCCGTACGGCCTGGTGTGGCTCCCGTACGGCCCGGGTGATCGCCGGTGCGCCTCCCGTACGGCCTGGTGCCGCGGCGCCCGTCCCTCGTACGGTCCGCCGCCGGCGCCCTGCTTGAATGGCACGGTGAACCGAGCATCCCTGGACAAGCAGCCGCACGAAGTCGCCTCGATGTTCGACAAGGTGGCCAAGAACTACGACCTCACCAACGACGTCCTCTCGTTCGGCCAGGATCGCAGCTGGCGTAAGCAGGTCACCAGGGCCGTGGACGCCCGCCCCGGGGAGAGGGTTCTCGACCTCGCCGCCGGTACGGCCACCTCCTCGCTGCCGTTCACCCGCGCCGGGGCCTATGTCGTCCCCTGCGACTTCTCGCTCGGCATGCTCCGCGAGGGCCGCCGACGCCACCCCTGGCTGCCGCTGGCGGCGGGCGACGCGACCAGGCTGCCGTTCCGCGACGGGGTCTTCGACGCGGTCACGATCTCCTTCGGGCTGCGCAACGTACAGCGGACGGAGGAGGCGCTGCGCGAGATGTACCGGGTGACCAAGCCCGGCGGCCGGGTGGTGATCTGCGAGTTCTCGCATCCGACGTGGGCGCCGTTCCGGACGGTGTACGAGGAGTATCTGATGCGGGCCCTGCCGCCGGTGGCGCGCGCGGTCTCCTCCAACCCCGACGCGTACGTCTATCTCGCCGAGTCCATCCAGTCCTGGCCCGACCAGCCGGAGCTGGCGGCGATGCTGCGGGAGTCGGGCTGGTCCCGGGTGGCCTGGCGGAATCTGACCGGCGGGGTGGTGGCGCTGCACCGGGGGACGAAGCCCGAGTAGCGCCACCGGCGGGCAGGCCCGCGCGGACGGCTACAGCGTCAGCCGGAAGCAGTACCCCTCCCGCTGGGTGACGGTGGAGGTGAAGGGCTCCGCCCGCGCCATCCCGAGCCGCTCCGTCACCGCGATCGAACGCTCGTTGCGGGCGTCCACCACGGCCACCACCCGGCCGACGCCCGCCGCCCGCACCCGCTCCAGCGTGGTGCGGGCCGCGACCGTGGCGTACCCCTTCCCCCACGCGGACCGCGCCAGCCGCCAGCCGATCTCTATCTCACCGGCCGGCCCGAAGTCCTGGTGCGGCCAGGGCTGGGCCCCGGTGAAGCCGATGACCTCGCCGTCCTCGGAGAGCAGCGTCCACAGGCAGAAGCCGAGTTCGGCGTCGTGCCGGCGCTGCCTGGCCGTCAACTCCTCGTATACGGAGAGTTCCGCCGGGCGCCCGCCGTGGAACTCCATGACCTCGGGATCGGCGAAAGCCCGGTGCCAGGCGTGCGCGTCCTCGTCGGTGGGCACGCGGAGCCGAACGGCGGGGAGGAGCCTGCTCATAGGGGGGAGCCCTTCAGTCGGTAGATCGGTACGCCCCCATAGACTGCCCATGTCGTGTGCCGTTCGGCACGTAAAAATCGAGTCTTCGGGAGAACCCGCCGTGACCGAGCCCTTCTCCGAACACAGCGCGGATGTGATCGTCGTCGGGGCAGGCCCGGCCGGATCCACGGCCGCGTACTACCTCGCCAAGGCCGGTCTCGATGTGCTGCTGCTGGAGAAGACCGCCTTCCCCCGGGAGAAGGTCTGCGGCGACGGACTGACGCCGCGCGCCACCAAACAGCTGGTGGCCATGGGCATCGACATCTCCGAAGAGGCCGGCTGGCTCCGGAACAAGGGGCTGCGGATCATCGGCGGCGGGGTGCGGCTCCAGCTCGACTGGCCGGAGCTGGCCTCCTTCCCGGACTACGGACTGGTCCGCAAGCGCGACGACTTCGACGAGCAGCTCGCCCGGCAGGCGCAGAAGGCGGGCGCGCGGCTGTACGAGCGGTGCAATGTCGCCGCGCCGGTCATCGACGACCGTACGGGCCGGATCACCGGGGTGGAGGCGAAGCTCGGCGAGGAGAAGACCCCGGTCACCTTCCACGCCCCGCTCGTCGTCGCCGCGGACGGCAACTCCTCGCGGATCTCGCTGGCGATGGGGCTGCACCGGCGCGAGGACCGTCCGATGGGCGTCGCCGTGCGGACGTACTTCACCTCCCCGCGGCACGACGACGACTATCTGGAGTCCGGGCTCGAACTGTGGGACCGCCGGGGCCCCGGCCCGGACCGGCTGCTGCCCGGCTACGGCTGGATCTTCGGCATGGGCGACGGCACCTCCAATGTCGGCCTGGGCGTCCTCAACACCTCCTCCTCCTTCAAGGAGCTGGACTGGCGCGAGGTCCTGAAGGCGTGGTGCGCCTCGATGCCGGAGGAGTGGGGCTACCGCGACGAGAACATGACGGGCCCGATCCGGGGCGCGGCCCTGCCGATGGCGTTCAACCGCCAGCCGCACTACACGCGCGGGCTGCTGCTCGTCGGGGACGCGGGCGGGCTGGTGAACCCGTTCAACGGCGAGGGCATCGCGTACGCCATGGAGTCGGCGCAGATCGCCGCCGATGTGATCGTCCAGGCCCACGCCCGTACCACCCCGGCCCAGCGGGAGATGGCTCTGCACCGCTATCCCAAGGTCCTGAAGGACACCTACGGCGGCTACTACACGCTCGGCCGCGCGTTTGTGAAGCTGATCGGCAACCCCAAGGTCATGAAGCTGGCGGCCCAGCGGGGGCTGACGCATCCGATGCTGATGCGCTTCACGCTGAAGATGCTGGCGAACCTGACGGATCCCACGGGCGGGGACGCGATGGACCGGATCATCAACGGGCTCTCGAAGGTCGCCCCGAAGGCGTAGCGGTCGCGACGGGCGCACGGTGGCCTCGCGGCGGCGAAAATCCTCCGCTTGACGCGCGGCGGTTCCGTGAAACCTCCGCGTACGCCGGGGCCGAGGTGGAGACTGGTTGTCTGTGCGGGCTTGAGCACGGGGGTGACGGAGCCGTTCCCGCACAGTCGACAGATGGGGAGAACCGTGGACGAAGCCGAGGACCGACGACTGCGGGCCATCGCTCCGGACATCTCGCAGATTTCGATCAGCCTGCTGCGGAGGGTCGTCGGGCTCTATCCCGAGGAGCGCATCCCGGAAGAGGCGCTGCGGACGGCCGACGAGGTGCTGGAGCGCTACGGGGCGGACGGTCTGCGCGTTCTGGTCATGAGCCTGACCGGCTGGGCGGCGGTGGAGATCGAGAAGGATGCCCATATGAGCGGGCGGACCCTTGAAGCGCTGCTGGACGACATGGATCTGACCCGGATGGAGGCGAACCCCGACGGCTGAGCTCTGCCATGGCCGGGGGGCCCGGTCGCTGTACGGGCGTCACTCGGCCCTCCGCCCGTGTGCGGGGGAGGGCCGAGTGATGTCCGTGGCGCTGCTCAGGTCAGGTCGTCGAACTCGCCTTCCTTGACGCCGCCGAGGAAGGCGCGCAGCTTGGCCGGGGTCGTATGGATGACCACACCGGGGTTGTCGCTCTCCCGCATCAGGATCTCGCCTCCGTGCTCCGCGACTTCCAGGCAGTTGTTGCCCGCGCCATCCGTCGACTTCGAGGATTTGCGCCACTGAATGTCCACTGTTCCCACGCCTTCATGCTTGTCGTGCTATCTCATGGATGAAATCTCGTGACCGCTTGGGATCGAGCGACCGATCCTGGGTCTGATCCAGCACGGCGCGGTAGTTCGTGAGCCGCGCCTCCGCGTCCAGGAACGCGGGCCCGGTAGCGGTGTCCATCTGTACGGTGTCGAGCTGCGGCACCGACCCGTACGCATAGAGTGTCGAACTTCCGGCGTTCGGGAAACCGCCCATGGCGAACGGGATCACCTGGACGGTGACGTTGTCGCGCTCCGACTCCCGCAAGAGGTGGTCGAGCTGGTTCTGAGCGACCTCGGGGCCGCCGTACTCCATGCGCAGAGCGGCCTCGTGGATCAGAAAGGTGCACTCCGGAGGCTGTGCCCGGTCGAGCACATCACGGCGCTGGAGCCGGTGTGACAACTGACGCCGCCGAAAGGCGGGATCGGGCGGTGGCACGGCCAGCGCGACCACCGCGCGGGCGTAGTCCTCGGTCTGGAGCAGGCCGGGCATGTGCATTATCTGGACGGCCCGAAGGGCGACGGCGTGGTGCTCCATCTCGGCGAGGTCGAGCGCTCCGCTGGGAAGGTCGCCTCGATAATGCTCCCACCACCCGCTGATCCGTTCCTCGGCCATGCCGACGAGCGCTTCCGTATACGCCGGGTCCGGGCACGCGTAGTGGCCCGCCCAGGTGCGTACGCGCTCGCCGCTCACGCCGAACCGGCCCGATTCGGTGTTGCTGATCGTGGTGCGGTCCGTCCCCAGCAAAGCCGCCGCTTCGGCGAGATTGAGACCGGCGTGCTCGCGCAGCTTCCGTAGCTCGACGCCCAACCGGCGTTGTCGGGCTGTGGGCGCCTTCCTTGGTGGCATCTGCTCCCCTCCTGTCGGGCCCCAGTCTGGTCCGAGTCCTCCCCGACGGTCCACTTGGCTCAACATTTCTATCACTGAGTACAAAAGTTGAGACTGCACTGCTACCGTTTCCCCAACACCGCGTCATACGCAGGTACTTGGCCGAAGCGCAGTCGCTGGCGCACGCCCCAGCCAGGGTGTGCGACCCCCGGCGGCCGAGCCACGGCAGCGGCGAGCGCGGGTCCCTCCGAGTCGGGAGACGTGAATGCAACCCTCGGCAGCCTTGACTCCTTCAACGAACCCCGCCCCGTTCCGTGGCGCGCGACTCGTCATAGAGATTCCCAGCGATCCCGCCGTCGCCAGGAAGGCCCGGGACTGGCTGGCCGCGCCCCTGCGCTCCGAGCACCCTGGCCTCACCGATGACGTACTGCTCTGCCTCTCGGAAGTCGTCACCAACGCGCACCGGCACACCAGCACCCCCGTCATCACCATCGACGCCCTGCTCGACGAGACGTATGTCGATGTCAGGGTCCATGACGACCGGGCCGACGCGCTGCCCGAGCCGGCCGGGCTCCAGCTCGCGGACGAAGGGGGGCGCGGGCTGTTGCTCCTGGACGCGTGTGCCGACGCCTGGGGGGTGGCCTTTCCCCGCGGGCGGCGACCCTATGGGAAGACCGTCTGGTTCCGGCTCGCCGTCCGGCCGGAGCGCGCGCCCGCGCTCAACCCGGGCCGCTCGCCCAGGGAGCCCGGGGAGCCCGAAGAGCCCAGGGAACCCGGAGAGCCTGCAACGAGGTGAGGGAACGCCGAAGGGACCGGCGGGAGTTGTCCTCCCGGCGGTCCCTTCGGTCCGTTCAGCGCATCAGCGGCGGGTTCAGAGAACGCGCACCGCACCCGTCGCCGGGTAGCCCGACAGATCCTGGATGACCACGCCCTTGGCGGGGTTGGCCGCGTCCAGGTACTTGCCGTCGCCGATGTAGACGCCCGTGTGCCAGGCACTGCCCGCGGCGCCCCAGTACAGGATGTCGCCGACCTGGAGGTTGGAGAGGCCGACCTGGGTGCCCGCGGTCGACTGGTCCTGGGAGACGCGGGGGAGGTCGATGTTGACCTGACGGAACGCGGCCTGGACCAGGCTGGAGCAGTCCCAGGAGTTGGGGCCGGTGGCGCCCAGCACATACGCGTCGCCGACCTGCGCCTTGAGGAAGGCGATGACCGTGTCGACCGAGCCCGACGACGAGTTGGAGGACGTGCTCGGGGCGGTGGTCGAGGTCTGGGTCGCCGTGCCGGCCTGGGGGGCGCTGGTCGTCGTGAGGCTGGTGCGCTCGGCGGTGCGGGACGCGCGCTCCTCGGCGGCGGCCTCGCGCTCCTCGCGCTGCTTCTTCGCCTCGGCGGCCCGCTCCGCCTCGGCCTCGCGCAGCGCTTCGGCCTTGGCCGTCTTGGCGGCCTTCGCGGCCTTGGCGGCTGCGGCGTCCTCCTGGGCCTGGAGCTCCTGGTCGAAGGCGACCTGCTGCTGCGCCTGGGCGGACTGGGCGACGGCGTGGGAGAGGTCCGCCGGGTTGAGCGCGGGCATCTCGATGGTCTCGGTCACCGGCTCGGCGCTCGCCGATCCGGCGGATCCGACCACCGCGATGGTGCTGAGGACGCCACCGGCGACTCCGGCCCGGAGTGCCATGGCGGAGGAGCTCCGGCGGCGGGGCTTCCGGTGGCTGGGTATCTGAGCGGTGTGGGACATGGGAACAACCGCTATCAGCCATACCCGGTTCCCGACAACAAACGTGGTCTGCGCCACAGTTGCAGCCGGAATCGGTCAATCCGCTCGCCCCGAGCCTTTATTGACGCCCTAACGGGCAATAAGGACACTCGCGATCATGGTCGTGATCACGGACTTTCGGGAAAAGGTCCGAATTGCCCCGCGCTTACCACCGCTTAACACCGTTGGCCAAGCCCGGCTTTATGGCGACCGGATGGACGTGGTGCAGGTCACAGAATGGTCACCGTGAAGAGAGGGGTGCGTGGGAGGTCGCGTGGGAGGTCGCGCGGGAGGTTGTGCGCGACACCGTCCCGCTACGTTCCGTACCGGATCACATCGTATCGGTGAGCGCGCGCACGGTGGACCGCGGGTGGTGTGCACGGCGGCCCGCGGGCGGAGTTCGTGAACGCGCGCACGCACTCCCGCCCACCCTCGGAAGGCCCTCCAGTCGGGTAAGGCAAGGCTTACTATCATCCGATTCCGTGCCCCGCAAATTTGCTTCATCAGGCATACGCTTGATAGTGCACAACGCCTTCGACCAGCGAGAACATCAAAGAATGTCACTTCTAGCGACCAAGTGTGCGCTTCACGTGTGAAGATCACCTCTCATCCGACTTCATGATCCTTCGCCGGGTGGTGGAGATCACAAGAGCGGTTACCGACCCCGTGTCGCAGATCACAGACCGACAGGCATAGGATGCGGGGCAGTCGGGCTTGTGAACTGCCTCACATGAACACGATCTTCGAGGCGGCGCGGTAGACGCCCGGTGCGGTCCATACGGTCAGCGACGACTGGAAGGAGCGAGGAGGGTGAATGCCTACGCGCCCATCCTTGTACTCGGCGCCCTCGGGGCAGGGTTTGCGATCTTCTCCGTGGTCATGGCCACGCTAATCGGCCCCAGGCGCTACAACAGGGCGAAGCTGGAGGCGTACGAGTGCGGCATCGAGCCGACTCCGACGCCGGCCGGCGGCGGCCGCTTTCCCATCAAGTACTACCTGACGGCGATGCTCTTCATCGTCTTCGACATCGAGATCGTCTTCCTCTACCCCTGGGCGGTCACCTTCGACGCCCTGGGGCTTTTCGGGCTCGTGGAGATGCTGCTCTTCGTGCTCACCGTCTTCGTCGCCTATGCGTATGTCTGGCGGCGCGGCGGGCTGGAATGGGACTGAGGGGCTGAGAGGCACCAATGGGACTCGAAGAGAAGCTGCCGAGCGGATTTCTGCTGACGACGGTCGAGCAGGCCTCGGGCTGGGTGCGGAAGGCATCCGTCTTTCCGGCCACGTTCGGTCTGGCGTGCTGCGCCATCGAGATGATGACGACCGGCGCCGGACGCTACGACCTCGCCCGCTTCGGCATGGAGGTGTTCCGGGGCTCGCCGCGCCAGGCCGATCTGATGATCGTGGCCGGGCGGGTGAGCCAGAAGATGGCGCCCGTGCTGCGGCAGGTCTATGACCAGATGCCCAATCCCAAGTGGGTCATCTCCATGGGCGTGTGCGCGTCGTCGGGCGGCATGTTCAATAACTACGCGATTGTGCAGGGCGTTGACCACATTGTTCCCGTCGACATCTATCTGCCCGGCTGCCCGCCGCGCCCGGAGATGCTGATGGACGCGATCCTCAAGCTCCACCAGAAGATCCAGTCCTCCAAGCTCGGCGTCAACGCGGAGGAAGCGGCCCGCGAGGCGGAAGAGGCCGCGCTCAAGGCGCTCCCCACCATTGAGATGAAGGGGCTGCTGCGATGACCGACCAGCCCAAGGGCGGCGCCCAGGACCGGCCGAACCCGGAGAAGGAGCTCAGCGAGCAGAACCTCCCGGGGCAGCGCTGCTACCACGGCGAGGAGATCCGCGTCCAGCGCGGCATGTTCGGCGCCGAGAACGGCGGCGACACCTCCGGTTACGGCGGGCTGGTCCGCTCGGTCCGGCTGCCGGGCCCGGCGAGCCGCCCCTACGGCGGCTACTTCGACGAGGTCGCCGATGAACTCGAAGGCGCGCTCGAAGAGCAGGGGCTCATCCCCGAGAACGCCATCGAGAAGACGGTCGTCGACCGGGGCGAGCTGACCTTCCACATCGAGCGGGAGCATCTGCTCCAGGTCGCCCGCACCCTGCGCGACGACCCCGCCCTGCGGTTCGAGCTGTGCACCGGGGTCAGCGGGGTCCACTACCCCGAGGACAAGGGCCGCGAACTGCACGCGGTCTACCATCTGCGCTCGCTCACCCACGGCCGGCTGATCCGCGTCGAGGTCTCCGCCCCGGACCGCGACCCGCACATCCCCTCGCTGGTCGCGGTCTATCCGACCAACGACTGGCACGAGCGCGAGACCTATGACTTCTTCGGGCTCGTCTTCGACGGCCACCCCGCCCTCACCCGGATCATGATGCCCGACGACTGGCAGGGCTTCCCGCAGCGCAAGGACTATCCGCTCGGCGGGATCGCCGTCGAGTACAAGGGCGCCCAGATCCCGGCTCCGGACCAGCGGAGGTCGTACAGCTGATGTCCACTTCACCCGCACAGGCACGCGAGACCACCGAAGGCCCCGTCTACACGGTCACCGGCGGCGACTGGGACGAGGTCGTACAGAGCGCGGCCAAAGCCGACGACGAGCGCATCGTCGTCAACATGGGTCCCCAGCACCCCTCCACCCACGGGGTGCTCCGGCTGATCCTGGAGATCGACGGCGAGACCGTCACCGAGGCCCGCTGCGGCATCGGCTATCTCCACACCGGCATCGAGAAGAACCTCGAATTCCGCACCTGGACGCAGGGCACCACCTTCGTCACGCGCATGGATTACCTCACGCCCTTCTTCAACGAGACGGCGTACTGCCTGGGCGTCGAGAGGCTCCTCGGCATCGAGGACCAGATCCCCGACCGGGCCACGGTCATCCGGGTGCTGCTGATGGAGCTCAACCGGCTCTCCTCCCATCTGGTGTGCATCGCCACCGGCGGGATGGAGCTCGGCGCCACCACGATCATGATCTACGGCTTCCGCGACCGCGAGCTCATCCTCGACCTCTACGAGCTGATCACCGGCCTGCGGATGAACCACGCGTTCATCCGGCCCGGCGGGCTCGCCCAGGATCTGCCCGCGGGCACCGTGGACCGGCTCCGCGACTTCGTGAAGACCATGAGGAAGAACCTGCCGGAGTACGACAAACTCGCCACCGGCAACCCCATCTTCAAGGCCCGGATGCAGGACATCGGCTATCTCGACCTCACCGGCTGTATGGCCCTCGGGGCCACCGGGCCGATTCTGCGCTCCGCCGGGCTCGCCCACGATCTGCGCAAGACCGACCCGTACTGCGGTTACGAGGAGTACGACTTCGAGATCCCGACCGCCGACACCTGCGACGCCTACGGCCGGTTCCTGATCCGGCTGGAGGAGATGCGCCAGTCGCTGCGGATCGTCGAGCAGTGCATCGACCGGCTGGAGCCCGGCCCGGTCATGGTCGGCGACAAGAAGATCGCCTGGCCCGCGCAGCTCGCGCTCGGACCGGACGGACTCGGCAACTCCCTCGACCACATCAAGAAGATCATGGGCACCTCGATGGAGGCCCTGATCCACCACTTCAAGCTGGTCACCGAGGGCTTCAGGGTCCCCGCCGGGCAGGTGTACGCGGCCGTCGAGTCGCCCAAGGGCGAACTGGGCGCGCATATCGGCTCCGACGGCGGAACCCGCCCCTTCCGGGTCCACTTCCGCGACCCGTCCTTCACCAACCTCCAGGCCATGGCGGCCATGTGCGAAGGCGGCCAAGTCGCCGACGTCATCGTCGCCGTCGCGTCCATCGACCCCGTGATGGGAGGCGTCGACCGATGACGGCGCACTCGTCCAACCAGGACGTACAGCTGGGGATGCCCCAGCTCCCCGCCCCCGACTACCCGGCCGATGTGCGCGCCAGGCTGGAGGCGGACGCCAAGGACGTCGTCTCCCGCTACCCCGACTCCCGCTCCGCGCTGCTGCCGCTGCTGCATCTGGTGCAGTCGGAGGAGGGCTTCGTCTCCCGCACCGGGATGCGGTTCTGCGCCGAGGTCCTGGAACTGACCACCGCCGAGGTCACGGCGGTCGCCACCTTCTACACCATGTACCGCCGCAAGCCCTCCGGCGACTACCAGGTCGGCGTCTGCACCAACACGCTCTGCGCGGTCATGGGCGGCGACGCCATCTTCGAGGACCTCAAGGAACATCTCGGCGTCGGCAACGGCGAGACCACCGAGGACGGCAAGGTCACACTGGAGCACATCGAGTGCAACGCGGCCTGCGACTTCGCCCCCGTGGTGATGGTGAACTGGGAGTTCTTCGACAACCAGACGCCCGCGTCCGCCCGGCGGATCGTCGACGACCTGCGCGCGGACCGGCCCGTGGAACCCACCCGGGGCGCTCCCCTGTGCACCTACCGGGAGACCGCCCGCATCCTCGCCGGCTTCCCCGACGAACGCCCCGGCGCGGTCGCGGCCACCGGCGGCGCGGGCCCCGCCTCGCTCATCGGACTGCGCCTGGCCAAGGGCGAGTCGGTGCCCGCCCGGGTGGTCTCGCCCCGGGGAGAGGCGGTCGACGAGCCGCCCCAGCCGGGCTCCCGGCACCGCAGCTCGCATGACGCACCGCAGAGCACATCGGACTCCGATCCGCACCACCCGTCCGGACCGGTCACCGAGGAGGGGGAGTGATGACCTTGTCCACCGAGCAGGGAGGCACGGCCCGGCCCGGCGCCCCGGGGCCCACCAGCCCTGAGAAGCTGCTCGCGCCGGTCCTCTCGGCGTTCTGGGACGAGGAGGAGTCCTGGACGCTGAAGACCTATCAGCGCCACGAGGGCTACCAGGGTCTGCGCAAGGCCCTCGCGATGTCCCCGGACGATCTGATCGCCTATGTCAAGGAGTCCGGACTGCGCGGACGCGGCGGCGCGGGCTTCCCCACCGGGATGAAGTGGCAGTTCATCCCGCAGGGAGACGGCAAGCCTCACTATCTTGTTGTCAACGCCGACGAATCGGAGCCCGGGACCTGCAAGGACATCCCGCTTCTCTTCGCCAACCCGCATTCCCTCATCGAGGGGATGATCATCGCCTGTTACGCGATCCGCTCGAACCACGCGTTCATCTATCTGCGCGGTGAAGTCGTCCCCGTACTGCGACGGCTGCACGAAGCCGTACGCGAGGCGTACGAGGCCGGCTATCTCGGCCGGAACGTCCTGGGCAGCGGACTCGACCTCGACATCACGGTGCACGCGGGCGCGGGCGCGTACATCTGCGGTGAGGAGACCGCGCTGCTCGACTCGCTCGAAGGACGCCGCGGCCAGCCCCGGCTGCGACCCCCCTTCCCCGCGGTCGCCGGTCTGTACGCGTGCCCCACTGTGGTGAACAACGTCGAGTCCATCGCATCCGTTCCCGCGATCCTCAACCGCGGCAAGGAATGGTTCACGTCCATGGGAAGCGAGAAGTCCCCCGGCTTCACGCTCTACTCCCTCAGCGGCCATGTGACCTCCCCCGGACAGTACGAGGCCCCCCTCGGGATCACCCTGCGCCAGCTCCTCGACATGAGCGGCGGAATGCGCCCCGGCCACCGGCTCAAGTTCTGGACCCCCGGCGGCTCCTCCACCCCGCTCCTCACCGAGGAGCACCTCGATGTGCCCCTCGACTACGAAGGAGTCGGAGCCGCCGGTTCCATGCTCGGCACCAAGGCGCTCCAGTGCTTCGACGAGACCACCTGCGTGGTCCGGGCCGTCACCCGCTGGACCGAGTTCTACGCCCATGAGTCCTGCGGCAAGTGCACCCCCTGCCGCGAAGGCACCTACTGGCTGGTCCAGCTGCTCCGCGACATCGAAGCGGGCACCGGGGTCATGTCCGACCTCGACAAGCTCAACGACATCGCCGACAACATCAACGGCAAGTCGTTCTGCGCCCTCGGCGACGGCGCGGCCTCCCCGATCTTCTCCTCGCTGAAGTACTTCCGCGAGGAGTACGAGCAGCACATCACCGGCTCCGGCTGCCCCTTCGACCCGGCCAAGTCCACCGCTTGGGCCGATCACCGTACGGAGGTGAACGCATGACTGTGACCACGAGCGCTCCCTCCGGGGGCGGCGAGGCGGCGGTGCCGCCCGAGGACCTCGTGACGCTGACCATCGACGGAGCCGAGATCAGCGTGCCCAAGGGCACCCTCGTCATCCGCGCCGCCGAACTCCTCGGCATCGAGATCCCCCGGTTCTGCGACCACCCCCTCCTCGACCCGGTCGGCGCCTGCCGTCAGTGCATCGTCGAGGTCGAGGGCCAGCGCAAGCCGATGGCCTCCTGCACCATCACCTGCACCGACGGCATGGTGGTCAAGTCGCAGCTCAGCTCGCCCGTCGCCGAGAAGGCGCAGAAGGGCGTGATGGAGCTGCTGCTGATCAACCATCCGCTGGACTGCCCGGTCTGCGACAAGGGCGGCGAGTGCCCCCTCCAGAACCAGGCGATGTCCCACGGGGACACCGACTCCCGCTTCGAGGGGAAGAAGCGGACCTATGAGAAGCCGGTCCCCATCTCCACCCAGGTGCTGCTGGACCGCGAGCGCTGTGTGCTCTGCGCCCGCTGCACCCGCTTCTCCCAGCAGATCGCGGGCGACCCGATGATCGAACTGCTGGAACGGGGAGCGCTCCAGCAGGTCGGCACCGGCGAGGGCGACCCCTTCGAGTCGTACTTCTCCGGGAACACCATCCAGATCTGCCCGGTGGGCGCACTGACCTCGGCCGCGTACCGCTTCCGCTCCCGCCCCTTCGACCTGGTCTCCTCGCCGAGCGTCTGCGAGCACTGCGCCGGCGGCTGCGCCACCCGCACCGACCACCGCCGGGGCAAGGTCATGCGGCGGCTCGCCGCCGACGACCCCGAGGTCAACGAGGAGTGGATCTGCGACAAGGGCCGCTTCGGCTTCCGCTACGCCCAGCAGCGCGACCGGCTGACCACCCCGCTCGTACGCAATGAGCGCGGAGAGCTGGAGACCGCGAGCTGGCCCGAGGCGCTGGCCGCCGCGGCGGCGGGGCTGAGCGCGGCGCGCGGCCGGGCCGGAGTGCTCATCGGCGGCCGGCTGACCGTCGAGGACTCCTATGCGTACGCCAAGTTCGCCCGGGTCGCCCTCGGCACCCATGACATCGACTTCCGCGCCCGGGTCCACTCCGGCGAGGAAGCCGACTTCCTGGCCGCCGAGGTCGCGGGCCGGGGGCGCGATCTGGACGGCGACGGCCTCACCTACTCCGCGCTGGAGAAGGCCCCCGCCGTACTCCTGGCCGGCTTCGAGTCCGAGGAGGAGGCCCCCGGCGTCTTCCTCCGGCTGCGCAAGGCCCACCGCACCCGCGGCCAGCGGGTCTACGCCCTCGCCACCCATGCGACGCCCGGACTGACCAAGGCGGGCGGCACCCTGCTGGCCGCCGCCCCCGGCACCGAGACCGAGTGGCTCGACGCGCTCGGCGGCGGTGTCGGCCTCGACGCCGACGGCGCGAGCGCCGCCGAGGCGCTGCGCGCCGAGGGCGCGGTCATCATCGTCGGCGAACGGCTCGCGGCCGTCCCCGGCGGGCTCACCGCCGCCGTGCGGACCGCCACCGCGACCGGCGCGCGGCTGGTGTGGATTCCGCGCCGGGCGGGCGAACGGGGCGCGATCGAAGCCGGCGCGCTCCCCTCGCTGCTGCCCGGCGGACGCCCCGCCGCCGACCCCCGCGCCCGTGAGGAGATCGCGGAGCTGTGGCGGATCAGGGAACTCCCGCGGGGCTACGGGCGGGACACCGGCGGGATCATCGAGGCCGCCGCCGCCGGCGAGCTGGGCGCGCTGCTGGTCGCGGGCGTCGAGCTCGCCGATCTGCCCGACCCGGCCTGCGCCCGCCAGGCGCTCGACACGGCCGCCTTCGTCGTCTCCCTGGAGCTGCGGCCCAGCGAGGTCACCGAACGGGCGGACGTCGTCTTCCCGGTCGCGGCCGTCGCCGAGAAGCCCGGCACCTTCCTCAACTGGGAGGGCAGGGCGCGGATGTTCGAAGCCGCGCTCAAACCCGAGCAGATGACCCGCAGGCTCGCCCCGTCCGACGCCCGGGTGCTGCATATGCTCGCGGACGAGATGGACGTCCCCCTCGGACTGCCGGATCTTCTCTCCGTACGCCGGGAACTGGACCGGCTCGCCGGCTGGACCGGGTCCCGGGGCACCGGGCCGATGGAGTCCGCCCGGCCGCTGCCCCGCCCCGGCGAGGGCGAGGCCGTGCTCGCCGGGCATCGGCTCCTGCTCGACCAGGGCCTGCTCCAGCGGGGCGACGAAGCACTCGCGGGCACGCGCCATGCCGCCGTCGCCCGGCTCTCCGCCGCCACGGCCGCCGAGACCGGGGTCAAGGACGGCGACGAGCTCTCCGTCACCGGCCCCACCGGGACCGTACGGCTTCCGCTCCGGATCACCGCGATGCCCGACCGGGTGGTCTGGCTGCCGCTGAACTCCGCGGGCCCGGGCGTCACCCCCGGCACCGGAGCCCACCCCGGCGAGCTGGTCCGCATCGGCCCGGCCTCCCCGGAGGCCGTGACCCAGACGCCGGAGGTGCGCGCATGATCGCCGAGACGGGGGCGCAGCTCCAGGCGCACACCCAGCTGTTCGCGGCCGAGGACCTCTCGATGTTCGGGCGCGACCCGTGGTGGCTCGTCGCGGTCAAGGCGGTGTTCTGCTTCGCCTTCCTCATGGTGACCGTGCTCTTCTCCATCGTGTGGGAGCGCAAGGTCGTCGCCTGGATGCAGCTGCGCATCGGCCCCAACCGGCACGGCCCCTGGGGCCTCCTCCAGTCCCTCGCGGACGGCGTCAAGCTGATGCTGAAGGAGGATGTGATCGTCAAGCGCGCCGACAAGGTCGTCTATGTCCTCGCGCCGATCGTCGCCGCGATCCCCGCCTTCATGGCGATCGCCGTCATCCCCTTCGGGCCGGCGGGCAACGAGGTCTCGATCTTCGGGCAGCGCACCACGATGCAGCTCACCGATCTGCCGATCGCGATGCTGTACGTCCTCGCCATCGCCTCGGTCGGCATCTACGGCATCGTGCTGGCGGGCTGGTCGTCCGGTTCGACCTACCCCCTGCTCGGCGGGCTCCGCTCCTGCGCGCAGATGATCTCGTACGAGATCGCGATGGGCGCGGCCTTCGCCTCCGTCTTCCTCTACTCCGGGTCGATGTCGACCTCGGCGATCGTGGAGGCGCAGGCGGACCGCTGGTACGTCCTGCTGCTGCCGGTCTCGTTCATCATCTACATCGTCACCATGGTCGGCGAGACCAACCGGGCGCCGTTCGACATGCCGGAGTCCGAGGGCGACCTGGTCGGCGGCTTCAACACCGAGTACAGCTCGATCAAGTTCGCGATGTTCATGCTGGCCGAGTACGTCAACATGGTCACCGTCTCCGCGGTCTCGGTCACCCTCTTCCTGGGCGGCTGGCGGGCCCCCTACCCGATCTCCTCCTTCTGGGAGGGCGCGAACCACGGCTGGTGGCCGATGCTCTGGTTCGTCGTCAAGGTCCAGCTGCTGCTCTTCTTCTTCATCTGGCTGCGCGGCACCCTGCCGCGAGTCCGCTACGACCAGTTGATGAAGCTCGGCTGGAAGGTCCTCATCCCGGTCTCCCTGCTCTGGCTGATGCTGGTGGCGACGGTACGGGCGCTGCGGAACGAGAACTACGACTTCCAGCAGATCCTGCTCTATGTCGGCGGCGGGGTCATCGCCGTACTGCTGCTGTCCTTCGTCGTGGACGTCTTCCGCGGCAGAAAGGACGAGGAAGCGGAGGCGACGGCGGCGAAGGCCCCGCCCGCCGCCTTCGACCCGATGGCGGGCGGGTTCCCGGTGCCGCCGCTGCCCGGACAGACCCTGCCGCCGGTGCCGCGCAGGGGTCCGCGCCGGGAGCGCGAGCTGATTGTCAGTGGTGGGGTGGACACTGTGAGTGACAGTTCTCGCGGTGGCTCCCCGGAGGGATCTCGCGACGGATCTCGTGACGGAAAGGAGGCTGACGGTGTCTGAGGAATCGGACAAGTTCCAGAATCCGGTCGCCGGCTTCGGCGTGACCTTCAAGGCCATGTTCAAGAAGCGGCTGACCGAGCAGTACCCGGAGCAGCAGAAGGTCACAGCGCCGCGCTTCCACGGCCGGCACCAGCTCAACCGTCATCCGGACGGCCTGGAGAAGTGCATCGGATGCGAGCTGTGCGCCTGGGCCTGTCCCGCGGACGCCATCTATGTGGAGGGCGCGGACAACACCGACGAGGAGCGCTACTCCCCGGGCGAGCGGTACGGCCGCGTCTATCAGATCAACTACGCCCGCTGCATTCTCTGCGGGCTCTGCATCGAGGCGTGCCCCACCCGGGCGCTGACGATGACGAACGATTTCGACCTGGCCGACAGCTCCCGCGAGAACCTCATCTACACCAAGGAGCAGCTGCTCGCCGGTCTCGACGAGGGCATGGTCGACTCGCCCCATGCGATCTACCCCGGCATGGACGAGCAGGACTACTACCGGGGGCTGGTCACCGAGGCCGCGCCCGGCACCGTCCAGCAGGCCGCCGTCTCCAAGGACTCCGAGAACGACTCGGAGAAGGACTCCGAGGACGTCCCGGGGGCCGCGTCCGGGAAGAAGGAGAAGGACGCGGGGGTGGGCGCATGACCGGTCTGACCACCCTGACCACCCTGGCCGCGAACACCACGTCGACGGGCGAGGCCGTCCAGTTCTGGATCCTCGGCACCGTCGCGGTGATCGGCGCGCTCTGTACGGTCCTGATGAAGCGGGCCGTCCACAGCGCGCTCTGCCTCGCCGCGACCATGATCATCCTGGCGGTCTTCTATCTCGCCAACGGCGCGTACTTCCTCGGGGTCGTCCAGATCGTCGTCTACACCGGCGCGATCATGATGCTGTTCCTCTTCGTCGTGATGCTGGTCGGCGTCACCGCCGCCGACTCCCTCAAGGAGACCCTCAAGGGGCAGCGCTGGCTCGCGGCGCTCTGCGGGCTCGGCTTCGGCGTGCTGCTGATCACCGGAATCGCCAACGCCTCCCTGAAGAACTTCAACGGGCTCGGCGCGGCCAACACCGCCCACGGCGGCAATATCGAGGGCATCGCCGCCCTGCTCTTCACCAAGTACGTCTTCGCCTTCGAGATCACCGGCGCGCTGCTGATCACCGCGGCGGTCGGCGCGATGGTGCTCACCCACCGGGAGCGCACCGAGCGGGCCAGGACCCAGCGGGAGCTGGCCGAGCAGCGGGTGCGCGAAGGCAGGCAATTGCCGCCGCTCCCCGCCCCCGGCGTCTACGCCCGGCACAACGCGGTGGACATCGCCGGACTGCTGCCGGACGGCACCCCCTCCGAGCTCACCGTCAGCAGGACGCTGCGGGAGCGGGGCCAGATCCGCGATGTCTCCACCCAGGCGCTGGAGGACCTCAAGGCGCTGGAGCGGCGCTCGGAGGACCGGCTCGGACGGGAGGGCCACGGCGGCCCGGCCCTGCCGGGTGACCGGAACGACTCCGGACGGGACGGGAACGACTCCGGACGGGACCGGGGCGGCTCCGGACACGACCAGGACGACTGCGGACACGATCAGAACGACTCCGGACGGGACCGGGACGAAGAGGAGGCCCATCGGTGAGTCCGGTCAACTACCTCTATCTGGCTGCGCTGTTGTTCACCATCGGCGCGGTCGGAGTTCTGATCCGGCGGAACGCGATCGTGGTGTTCATGTGCATCGAGCTGATGCTCAACGCCTGCAATCTCGCGCTCGTCGCCTTCTCCCGGATGCACGGCAATCTCGACGGCCAGATCATCGCCTTCTTCACGATGGTCGTCGCCGCCGCCGAGGTCGTGGTGGGGCTCGCGATCATCGTGTCCCTGTTCCGTTCCCGCCACTCGGCCTCGGTCGACGACGCCAGCCTGATGAAGCTGTGAGGGGCTGAATCGTGGAGAACCTGATTGCGCTGCTCGTCGCCGCGCCGCTGCTCGGAGCCGCGGTGCTGCTCTGCGGGGGACGGCGGCTCGACCGCTCGGGGCACTGGCTCGGCACCGTGCTCGCCGCCGCGTCCTTCGTCATCGGCGTGGTGCTGTTCCTGGACATGCTGGGCCGGAGCGCGGACGACCGCGCCCTGCACCAGCACCTGTTCAGCTGGATCCCCGTGGAGGGCTTCCAGGCGGACATCGCCTTCCAGCTCGACCAGCTGTCGATGACCTTCGTCCTGCTGATCACCGGCGTGGGCACACTGATCCATGTCTACTCCATCGCCTATATGGAGCACGATGAGCGCCGCCGCCGCTTCTTCGGCTATCTGAATCTCTTTCTCGCGGCGATGCTGCTGCTGGTCATCGCCGACAACTATCTGCTGCTGTACTTCGGCTGGGAGGGCGTCGGCCTCGCCTCCTATCTGCTGATCGGCTTCTGGCAGCACAAGCCCAGCGCGGCGACGGCGGCGAAGAAAGCCTTCCTCGTCAACCGCGTCGGCGACATCGGTCTCTCCATCGCGATCATGCTGATGTTCACCACCTTCGGGACCTTCGCCTTCGGGCCGGTGCTGTCGTCCGTCGGCGAGACCGGTGAGGGCACGCTCACGGCGATCGGTCTGATGCTGCTGCTCGCCGCCTGCGGCAAGTCGGCCCAGGTGCCCCTCCAGTCCTGGCTCGGCGACGCGATGGAGGGCCCGACCCCGGTCTCGGCCCTGATCCACGCGGCGACCATGGTGACCGCGGGCGTCTATCTCATCGTCCGCTCCGGCGCGATCTTCAACGCGGCTCCGAACGCGCAGTTGGCGGTCGTGGTCGTCGGCGCGGTCACCCTGCTCTTCGGTGCGATCGTCGGTTGCGCCAAGGACGACATCAAGAAGGCGCTCGCCGGTTCGACGATGTCGCAGATCGGCTACATGATCCTGGCGGCCGGACTCGGCCCCATCGGCTATGTCTTCGCCATCATGCACCTGGTGACGCACGGCTTCTTCAAAGCCGGGCTCTTCCTGGGCGCGGGCTCGGTCATGCACGGCATGAACGACGAGGTCGACATGCGCAAATACGGCGGCCTGCGGACATACATGCCGGTCACCTTCGTCACCTTCGGCCTCGGCTATCTCGCCATCATCGGCTTCCCCGGGCTCTCCGGCTTCTTCTCCAAGGACAAGATCATCGAGTCCGCCTTCGCCAAGGGCGGCGCCGAGGGCTGGATCCTCGGCGGGGTGGCGCTGCTGGGCGCGGCCATCACCGCGTTCTATATGACCCGGGTGATGCTGATGACCTTCTTCGGCGAGAAGCGCTGGCAGCCCGACGCGGAGGGGCAGCCGCCCCATCCGCACGAGTCGCCGAAGTCCATGACGATCCCCATGGTCATCCTGGCGTTCGGATCGGTCTTCGCCGGAGGCTTCTTCTCCATCGGCGACCGCTTCCTGAACTGGCTGGAGCCCGTCACCGGCTATGACCACGGCCATGCGCCCATCAGCGCGGCCACCGTCACCGGCGCCACCGTCGTCGTCCTGCTGATCGGCGTCTTTCTCGCCTGGGCGATGTACGGACGCAGGCCGGTGCCGGTCACCGCGCCGCGCGGCTCGCTGCTCACCCGGGCCGCCCGCCGCGATCTGCTCCAGGACGACTTCAACCATGTGGTGCTGGTCCGCGGCGGCGAGCATCTCACCCGCTCCCTGGTCTATGTCGATCACACCCTGGTCGACGGGGTGGTCAACGGCACGGCGGCCTCGGTCGGCGGGCTCTCCGGCCGGCTGCGCAAACTCCAGAACGGCTACGCCCGCTCGTACGCCGTCTCCATGTTCGGAGGCACGGCGGTGCTGATCGCCGTGACCCTGCTGATGAGGGCGGTGTAACTGCTATGTCCTTCCCGCTCCTTACGGCGACGGCACTGGTTCCGGCGGTCGGCGCGATCGTCACCGCCGCCGTGCCCGCCGCGCGACGAGCGGTGGCGAAGACGCTGGCGCTGGTCTTCTCGCTGATCACCCTGGCGCTGGCCGCGATCGTGTTCGTACGGTTCGAGCCGGGCGGCGACCGCTATCAGCTCACCGAGTCCCACGCCTGGATCGCGGACTTCGGCGTCCGCTACGAACTGGGCGTGGACGGCATCGGGGTGGCGCTGATCGCGCTGACCGCGCTGCTGATTCCCTTCGTCATCCTGGCGGGGTGGAACGACGCCGAACCCCAGGAGACCGGCAGCAGCCGCTGGCGGCCGACCCAGGGATTCTTCGCGCTGATCCTGATGGTCGAGGCGATGGTGATCCTCTCCTTCGAGGCCACCGACGTCTTTCTCTTCTACATCCTCTTCGAAGCCATGCTGATCCCGATGTACTTCCTCATCGGCGGCTTCGGCGACCGCGCCCACTCCGGCAGCGATCAGAACGCGGCGGCCCAGCGGTCGTACGCGGCGGTCAAGTTCCTGCTCTACAACCTGGTCGGCGGACTGATCATGCTGGCCGCCGTCATCGGTCTCTATGTGGTCGCGGGCAGCTTCTCGCTCACCGAGATCGCCGAGGCCCGCGCCTCGGGCGAACTGGAGATGGCGACCAATACCGAACGGCTGCTCTTCCTGGGCTTCTTCTTCGCCTTCGCGATCAAGGCGCCGCTCTGGCCGCTGCACACCTGGCTGCCCAATGCGATGGGCGAGGCGACCGCGCCGGTCGCCGTGCTGATCACGGCGGTCGTCGACAAGGTCGGCACCTTCGCGATGCTGCGGTTCTGTCTCCAGCTCTTCCCGGAGGCATCCCAGTGGGCCACCCCGGTGATCCTGGTGCTGGCGCTGATCAGCATCGTCTACGGAGCGCTGCTCGCGGTCGGCCAGCGCGACATCAAGCGGCTGATCGCCTATGCCTCGATCTCGCACTTCGGCTTCATCGTCCTCGGCATCTTCGCGATGACCTCCCAGGGCCAGTCGGGCGCGACGCTCTACATGGTCAACCACGGGATCTCGACCGCCGCGCTGATGCTGGTGGCGGGTTTCCTGATCTCCCGGCGCGGTTCGCGGCTCATCGCGGACTACGGCGGGGTGCAGAAGGTCGCTCCGGTGCTCGCGGGCACCTTCCTCATCGGCGGTCTGGCGACGCTCTCGCTGCCCGGACTCGCCCCGTTCGTCAGTGAGTTCCTGGTTCTGGTCGGCACGTTCGCGCGCTATCCCGTCGCCGGGATCATCGCCACCTCGGGCATAGTGCTGGCCGCGCTCTACACCCTCGTCCTCTATCAGCGGACCATGACCGGTCCGGTGAAGCCCGAGGTGAAGTCGATGCCCGACCTCAAGGCCCGTGAGCTGGCGGTGGTCGCCCCGCTGATCGCGTTGCTGATCTTCCTGGGCGTCTTCCCGAAGCCGCTCACGGAGATCATCAACCCGGCCGTGGAGCACACGATGTCCGATGTACAGAAGAAGGACCCCCGGCCCGAGGTGGAGGCGGCCCAGTGAGCGCTACAGCTGTCCACAGCCTGTGGACGACGGCGGCCGAGCCGATCGACCGGATCAAGGCCCCGGATATCGAGTACGCCCAGCTCGCCCCTGTTCTGATCATTGTGGGCGCGGCGATCGTGGGTCTGCTCCTGGAGGCGTTTCTACCGCGCAAGGCGCGCTATCACGCCCAGGTGTTTCTGACCCTGCTCGCCCTCGCCGCCTCCTTCGCCGCCGTCATCGGTCTCGCGCAGGCCGGTTACGGCACCTCGAAGGTGAACATCGCGGCCATGGGCGCGATCGCGATCGACGGGCCGACGCTCTTTCTCCAGGGCACGATCCTGCTGGCGTCGGTGGTGGCCGTGTTCACCTTCGCCGAGCGCAGGCTCGATCCGGAGGCGCACGGCAACCGTATCGACTCCTTCGCGGCGCAGGCCGCCTCGGTGCCCGGCAGCGAGGGCGAGAAGGCGGCGGTCCGGGCCGGGTTCACCACCACGGAGGTCTATCCGCTGGTGCTGTTCGCCGTCGCCGGGCTGCTGGTCTTCCCCGCGGCCAATGATCTGCTGACGCTCTTCATCGCGCTGGAGGTCTTCTCCCTCCCGCTCTATCTGCTCTGCGCGCTGGCCCGCCGCAAGCGGCTGCTGTCGCAGGAAGCGGCGGTGAAGTACTTCCTGCTGGGCGCGTTCTCGTCGGCGTTCCTGCTCTTCGGGATCGCGCTGCTCTACGGCTACGCGGGCTCGGTGTCGTACGCCCGGATCGCGGATGTGGTGGACGGCAGCGTCCGCACCATCGATCCGGTGCTCGCCGACACCATGGGCAATGACGCGCTGCTGCTGATCGGCGGGGCGCTGATTCTGATGGGGCTGCTCTTCAAGGTCGGCGCGGTGCCGTTCCATATGTGGACCCCGGACGTCTATCAGGGCGCACCGACCCCGGTCACCGGGTTCATGGCGGCGGCGACGAAGGTGGCCGCGTTCGGCGCGCTGCTGCGGCTGCTGTATGTGGTGCTGCCGGGGCTGAGCTGGGACTGGCGGCCGGTGATGTGGGCGGTCGCGATCGTCACCATGCTGGGCGGCGCGATCGTGGCGATCACCCAGACGGACATCAAGCGGCTGCTGGCGTACTCGTCCATCGCCCACGCCGGGTTCATCCTGGCGGGCGTCGTCGCGGTGACCCCGAAGGGGGTCTCCTCCGTCCTCTTCTATCTCGGCGCGTACTCGTTTGTGACGATCGGGGCGTTCGCGGTGGTCACCCTGGTGCGGGACGCGGGCGGCGAGGCGACCCATCTCTCCAAGTGGGCGGGGCTGGGGCGGCGTTCGCCGCTGGTGGCCGCGGTGTTCGCGGTGTTTCTGCTCGCCTTCGCCGGCATCCCGCTGACCTCGGGCTTCTCCGGGAAGTTCGCGGTCTTCAGCGCGGCGGCCGAGGGCGGCGCCGGAGCGCTGGTCGTGGTCGGCGTGATCTCGTCGGCGATCGCCGCGTTCTTCTACATCCGGGTCATCGTGCTGATGTTCTTCAGCGAGCCGAAGGCGGACGGCCCGACGGTCGCGGTCCCGTCCGGGATGACGGTGGCGGCGATCGGCCTCGGGGTGGTGGTGACGCTGGTGCTCGGCGTCGCACCGCAGTACTTCCTGGATCTGGCGAACCAGGCGGGGACGTTTGTGCGGTAGTCCCCGGGCGGGATGCGCGAAGGGCCCGGCTCCTCGGGGGAGCCGGGCCCTTCGGGCGTTATGGGAGCCGGGCCCGGGGGCGCGGGCTCTGAGGTACGGCTCGCGGATAAGCGTATGGGTGCATTTGGGTCCATAATCATCATATGGGAGCCGTGCTGTTCGAGGTGGACAGGCTGGCTCGGGCCCTTCATGAGGCGGTGAGCCAGGGGGTCGCGCCTGATGAGGTCGGCGCCGGCGTCTCCGCCGTGATCTCCCGGGTGGTGCCGCACGACGCGTTGAACCTGGTGGGCACGAACCCCCTCATCGGCCTGGGAGCCGGCAGCTTCAGCTTCTGGCACGCCTGCGCCCCCGAACTGGTCGGGGCGATGGTGCGCAACCGTTTCCGGGGCACCGGCAGCAACCCCCGCTGGGCCACGGCCGTGGCCCCGCTCTCCGTACCGGCCTGCGTCGTCGGCGAGTCCGCCGACGAGGAGGCGGATACGGCGGCCCCTGAGCGGGTGCCCAAGGCCGAGGTCCAGCTGCTCTCCACCTTCGGCGTCAACTCCGAACTGCGGTTGCTGCTGCGGAACAGACGGGGCGTCTGGGGGGCGCTGGGTCTGTTCCGCTCCGAGGGCGCCGCGCCGTTCGGACGGCGGGACGCCGAGCGGATCGCCGAACTCGCCCCGGCGCTCATGGGGGCGGTCGTGCGCTATGCGACGGAGGGGCGGCTGCTCCCCTCCGCACCGGCGCTGCCCGCCGGGATGATCATCATGGGCCCCGATCACCGGATCAAGGAGTTCACCCCGCAGGCGCAGGCGTGGATGGACTGCTTCTCGGCGCACGGCGGCCGGGCGATCCCCGTCTGGGGGGTCGACGCCTTCTACATCAGCCTCTCCCTGTCCGCCCGTCGGCAGGCCCGCCTCGGGCTCGGACCGGTCCCGCCGGTCTGTCTGCCCCCGGTGGTCTGCGGACGCTGGGTCGCCGTCCAGGCCCAGCCGCTCAGCGCCGACGGCGCCGGCGATGTGGCGCTGATCGTCCAGGCCGCCCCGGGCGATCTGTCGCTCGCCCCGTTCTGCGAGTGGTACGGGATCACCCCGAGGGAGCGGCAGGTCATCGACGAACTGCGCACCGGGGCCGCCTCGAAGCAGATCGCCCGCCGCCTCGGGCTCTCCCCGCACACGGTGAACGACCATCTCAAGGCGGTGTTCGGCAAGACGGGGGCGGCGGGCCGGGACGAGCTCATCGCCGCGCTGACGAACTGATCCCGGCCCGCCCGGCCCGGGGCAGAGCGCGGGTGCGATCCGGCCCGGGTCAGAGCGCGGGTGCGATCCGGCCTGTGACCTCGCCCAGACCGATCCGTACGCCGTCCGGGCCCGGGGCCCACGCCGTCATCGTCACCACATCGCCGTCCTCCAGGAACGTCCGCTGCCCTTCGGGCAGTTCCAGCGGGTCCCGGCCGTTCCAGGTCAGTTCGAGGAGCGAGCCGCGCTGATGGACCTCGGAGCCGCTGACCGTGCCGGAGGCGTACAGATCGCCGGTGCGCAGCGATGCGCCGTTGACCGTCATATGGGCGAGCTGCTGGGCGGCCGTCCAGTACATCGTCGCGAACGGCGGCTCGGCGATCACATGGCCGTTGACCGCGACCGTGATCCGGAGGTCGAAGCCGCCCTTCTCGTCCTCGGCGGAGTCGTCGAGATAGGGCAGCGGCTCCGCGTCCCGCGCGGGCGGATCGGCCCTGGCCGCCTCCAGCGCCTCCAGCGGGGTCACCCACGCCGACACCGAGGTGGCGAAGGACTTGCCGAGGAACGGTCCGAGCGGGACGTACTCCCACGCCTGGATGTCCCGGGCCGACCAGTCGTTGAGAAGGGAGAGTCCGAAGACATGGTCGCGGAAGTCGCCGAGGGCGGCCGGGCGGCCCGGTTCGGACGGGGCGCCGACCAGGAAGGCGACCTCGGCCTCGATGTCGAGCTTGGTGGTCGGGCCGAAGACGGGGGCCGGGTCGGCGGGCCCCTTCCGCTGCCCCCGGGGGCGTACGACATCGGTGCCGGAGACCACGATCGTGCCGGAGCGGCCGTGGTAGCCGATGGGCAGATGCTTCCAGTTCGGGGTCAGCGGGTCCCCGTCCGGGCGGAACATCCGGCCGACGTTGAGGGCGTGGTGCTCGCTGGCGTAGAAGTCGACGTAGTCGGCGACCTCGTACGGCAGCCGCATGGCGACCGCGTCCAGCGGATGGAGCAGCGGCTCTATCACGGCGCGGTGGGCGGGGGCCGTCAGCCAGGCGGTCAGCGCGCTCCGCACCTCGTGCCAGACGGTACGGCCGGCGGCCAGCAGCGGGTTGAGACCCGGCTGTTCCAGCAGTCCGGCGTGGGGTGAGCCGAGCGCGCGGGCGGCGGCTCCGGCGTCGAGTACATGGTTTCCGTAACGGACGCCGAGCCGTGGCCGCTCGGGCTCGTCGGCCGTGGTGAAGACGCCGTACGGGAGGTTGTGCGGACCGAAGGGGTCGTCTTCGGCCAGATCGAGCGGGCTCTGCTCGGTCATCGGTGCTTGCCTCGCTTTCCACGTGGTGAGGACACGTTACGTGGCCGGGCCGCCCGCCCGGCAGAGCGCGATCATCCGGTCAGTCTCGGGAGGCGTCTCTCCCAGGTGCGGTGGAAGACGACTTCCCCGCCGTGGCGGCAGACCGCCTCGTCGCGCAGCAGGAAGTCGGCCGCGTCGCAGGAGATCTCCGAGGTGGTCTCGACGGTGACGTCCCAGCCCGGATCGGGCCGGTGCAGCCGGACCGTCCACCGGGCGGCGGCGCGGGCCGTATGGGGATCGCGCTCCTGGACGGTGTAGGTCTCCAGCGCCTCCTCGGTCCGTTCGAGCCCGTCCGGGTGGATGAGTCCGCCGGCCGGGCGGGGGAGGGTCTCCAGCCGCCATTCGCCCGCTGTGACGTCCCGGATCAGCAGCCGTTCGGGCCGCCGGCCGTCCAGCGTCGCGGGGGAGCTGACGCCGAGCGGCTCGGACTGCTCCGGTTCGGGGAAGACGATCCGTTCGGCCGTCCGGACGCGGGCCTCGCGTACGGGGAGCTCCAGCCGGGAGTTCTCCGGGACCAGGACGAATCCCGCCGAGCCCGGCTGGGGCCAGACCCATGGCCAGTACGCGGAGGAGATCGCGAGCCGGATGCGGTGGCCGCGCGGGAAGGTGTGGCCGATGGCCGTCAGGGGGAAGGAGACGTCCTCGGTGCCGCCGGGCGGCCAGGCGTGGGCGCGTTCCCGGCCGTGGCGGGCGGCGAGATTGAGCACGCCCGTGGTGACCGGCGCGGACGAGCCGTCGGGCGCGATGTCGCAGAGCCGGGCGATCACCTGGCCGTGGGGCACGTCCAGGCGCAGCCGCAGGGTGACCCGGGGGCTGCCCAGGATCGTCACGGGGTCGCCGTTCACCGGGAATTCGAAGCACGCCGAGTACGCGTCGTCCAGGCGCTGGTCCAAGGGCTGGTCCGGGCGTCGGTCCGGGGGCTGATCCAGGCGCTGGGCCGGGGCATGCCCGCCGTGGGGGACGTAGGGGCCCGCGTCCAGGCCGGTGGAGTGGGGCGAGTCGACCGGCCGGGGCACGCCCCGGAGCTCGTACGGGACGGCGGTGACATCGGCCGGCGGCCAGGCGGGTTCGCCCGTCCAGTGGCTCTCGTCGCTCCAGACCCGCAGCAGGGGTTCGGCCATCGCGCCGTTGTCGATGTCCCTGAGATGGCGGTCCCACCAGCGGCGGGTCTCCTGGAGAAAGCCGATCGCGGGCCCCGGCCCGCCGTGGTCGGGGTACTGGTGGGACCACGGTCCGATCACCCCGCGTACCCGGTCGGCCGGAAGGCGCTCCAGCAGCCGGAGCACGGTGTCGCGGTGCGGGTCGTACCAGCCGCCGACCGCGAGCACCGCCGCGTGGAGCGCCGGGCCGGGGGTCCGGCGCTCCCAGAAGTCGTCGCGGATCTGGTGGGCGAGCCAGGTGTGCGCGGCGGGCTCGACGGCTTCCAGGCGGTCGAGCCAGAGCGCGCGCCAGGACTCGCCCGCGTCATGCGGGTCGGGCGGGCGGCAGTCGGAGGAGAGCCGGGCGGCGGAGCGCGAGAGCAGGCCCTCCGCCAGCACCGAGCCGCCGAGATAGCAGCCGCCGTTGTCGTACGGGTCGTCCGAGGCGCAGACCGTCACGACGGCGCGCAGCGGCTCGGGGCCGAGGGCGGCGACCCGCAGCGCGCAGTCGCCGCCCCAGCCGATGCCGAACATGCCGACCCGGCCGGTGCACCACGGCTGGGCGGCGAGCCAGTCGATCACCTCGACGGCGTCGGTCAGTGCGGTCGGGCCGGGCGTCCCCGCGCCGGGCGGGGCGCCCGCCGCGGCCGGGTGGTCCGGGAGGCCCCCGCTGTTTCCGTGGCCGCGTACGTCGACGCGTACGGAGGCATAGCCGTGGCCCGCGTACCAGGGGTGGCGCTGCCAGTCGCGAGAGGCCGTCGTGTCCGTCAGCCTTTCCGGCGAATACTCCAGCAGCGCGGGGACGGGCCGATCGGTCTCGGGACGCCAGACGCGGGCGTACAGAAGGGTGCCGTCGCGCACCGGAATCCGGGTGTCGTGGCGGTGGGTCTCGTAGGGGAACTGGACGCGATGGCGCATGGCTGAGCCTCGATGCACGTGGGTGCGCCCCTGTCGCCGAGCCGTCGCCGGGTCTGTCGCATCACCCGGTTACCGATATCGGCAAAAAGGCTCACTTCTGGTCGTATGTGCTGATCACGAACATACCGGCGGCGGCGGGAAGGCGCTCATGGTGATCGAAAGGCGACCGGATACGCTGACTTGAGTGAATCCGGAGACACATCGACAATCCGTGTGATTATCAGCAGACAGGAGACCACCTCGTGACCGTCGTCGGGCCGTTCGGGCTGAGCGTGCGGGACCAGGCTCTTGAGGCCGATGTCCAGAACGGACTGTCAGCCGTGGAGGCGGGTCTGCTCGATGCCACCAAGAGCGAGGTCCCCTTCATCACGGGGGCCGCGCAGCATCTGGTGCGGGCCGGAGGCAAGCGGTTCAGGCCGCTGCTGGTGATGCTGGCCGCCCAGTTCGGCGACCCTTACGCCCCCGGTGTGGTGCCCTCGGCCGTGGTGGTGGAGCTGACCCATCTCGCGACGCTGTACCACGACGATGTGATGGACGAGGCGGAGGTGCGGCGCGGCGTGGCCAGCGCCAACGCCCGCTGGGGCAACTCCGTGGCCGTGCTGACCGGCGACTTCCTCTTCGCCCGCGCCTCCCACATCCTGGCCGACCTCGGCCCGGAGGCGGTGCGGATCCAGGCCGAGGCGTTCGAGCGGCTGGTCACCGGGCAGATCCTGGAGACGGCGGGGCCGCGCGACGGACGCGATCCGGTGGACCACTACCTCGATGTCATCGGGGGGAAGACGGGCTCGCTGATCGCCGTCTCGGGCCGGTTCGGCGCGATGATGTCGGGCGCCGACGAGGGCGTCGTGGACATCCTCACCCAGTACGGGGAGCGGCTCGGCGTGGCCTTCCAGCTCGCCGACGACGTGCTCGACATCGCCAGCGACTCCCATGAGTCGGGCAAGACGCCCGGCACGGATCTGCGCGAGGGCATTCCGACCCTGCCGGTGCTCCGGCTGCGGGCGCGGGCGGAGGCGCTGGGGCTGCCCGAGGACCAGGAGCTGGTCGCGCTGCTCGACGGGGATCTGACGGACGACGCCCGGCACGCCGAGGTGCTGCGCCGGCTGCGTGCGCATCCGGCGCTGGAGCAGGCCCGCCGCGACACCGTGCGGTACGCGGAGGAGGCGCGGTCGACCCTCGCGCCGCTGCCCGAGTGTTACGCGAAGGCGGCTCTGGAGGAGCTGTGCGACGCGGTGGTGCACCGCGCGGGCTGAGCGCGCCGTTCCGCCGGGGTGACGGCGACCGCCGTCCCTCTTCTGGGTGGTCTGGACCGGGGTACTGCGCTGACCTGGCCGTATTCACCTCTCGTCGCTGTGACGCAGGTCACTTTCCTGGATTGAGTCCAGACTCGGATCCGCTCCGTACTCATGCCCGGAAGCCGACGCACAGGGCGTTGGCGAAGGTACGGGGAGTTTTCCTGATGAAGCGCACCAAGACCATCCTTATCGGTGCCACCGCCGTCGTCGCCGCGGCCGGTGTGGGCCTCGCCGTACTGCCCGCCTTCGCCGCCGACGGCAAGGGCGCGGACGCCCACGCGGGGCACGCGGCGGGCGCCCCCGTCGTCTCCCTCCAGGGCGCCGGCTCGGGCGGTACGGCCAAGGCCGCCGCCTCGTACTTCGTGGCGAGCCTCAACGGCGCCAACGAGGTTCAGGCGCCGGGCGGGCCCGCGGTCGGCGACGCCGACGGTCTGGCGCTCCAGTTCGTGAAGGTGCAGGGGGACAAGGTCTCGGTCGCCGTGAAGTTCCGCGGCACCGCCAAGCCGACCGCGCTCCATATCCACCCGGGCGCGCGGGGCGCCAACGGCGGAGTCAAGATCGACTTCACCGGGCTGCTGGCCACGGGCTCAGGGCAGCTCGACGGCTGGACCGGCAAGGTCACCGGCGCGGTCAAGGTCAAGGACAAGGCGCTGCTCGCCGCGTTCAAGAAGGACCCGAACGGTTTCTACGCCAATCTGCACACCGCGCAGTTCCCGGGCGGGGCCGTGCGCGGCCAGTTCCACAAGGTGACCACCGCCATCGCCTTCGACAAGGCGCTCAGCAGTTTCCAGGCGTCCGTGGTCAAGGGCAAGCAGATCTACGAGTGCAAGCGGGTGGGCGGCAAGCTCTCCTTCCAGCAGCGCGATGTCAGCGCGGTGCTGGGCGGCAGGATCGCGCACTCCTTCACCGCCCCCGGCTCGGGTACGCCGCAGTGGATCGCCCCCGACCACAGCGCGGTCACCGCCTCCCTGATCAGCAAGACGCCCAACGGGGACGAGAACATCGCCGAACTGGACCTCAAGGCCAAGCAGTCCGGCAACCGGAAGGGGCAGCTCGCCAAGGTCCGGGAGATCCTGCGGCTGAACACGGTCGGCGGCGTCGCCCCTGCCGGCAGCTGCTACAAGGGCGCGGTCGTCGGCGTCCCGTACGGCGCCGACTACGTCTTCATCCAGAAGTAGTACCGCCTGCCCGCCCGGCCCGAGGGCCGCGCACACTCCGCCGGTGCGGCGTCTCCCCCTACTGGACGGGGGAGACGCCGCACCGTTCCGTCATCCTCCAGCAGTACGACAAGTTGCTCCCGGGGGCGGACGCCTGGACGCCGCGATTTTGGTCAGATGGATACCACGGCACAACGGCGCCGCTGAACGACCGCATCACCGCACCACCGAACGAGCGCATCACCGCATCACCGCTTTCGAGCGTCACTGCTTCTCAGCGCCACCGCAGTTCTTCGCTCTGGGCACCACCGCTTCTGACCGACCACGGAGGTAGGGCACACCATGGCTTCACACGAGAGCGCGCAGAACACCGACGAGAGCCAGGACCTCTCACCGGCCCGCCGCAGAGCAGCGCGCTACTTCGTCCCGGTCGCGGTGGCCGGCATCGCCGCGGCGACCATCGGGCTGGTCCCGGCGCTCGCCGCCTCCGGCGACCCGGATCTGCCCGAGATCAGCGCACAGGAGCTCATCGCGAAGATCGCCGCCTCGGAGACCGAGCAGCTCTCCGGCACGGTCAAGATCAGCACGGATCTCGGGCTTCCGTCCATCGCCGCGCTCGCGGACAACTATCTGCCCGGCCCCGGAGAGGGCGGCCGGGGGGGCTCGTCCGCCGCTCCTGAGGACAAGCTGACGCAGCTGGCGACCGGGACGCACACCCTGCGGGTGGCTTTCGACGGCCCCGAGCGCCAGAAGATCTCGGTCCTGGAGGAGAGTGCGGAGTACAGCATGATCCACAACGAGGGCGAGATCTGGGCGTACGACAGCGCCTCCAACGAGGCGATGCACACCGAGAAGCCGGGCGGGAAGAGCGGCGACGGCGCGGCGGCGAAGCGGGCGAAGCCGCTGTCGATCACGCCCCAGGAGTTCGCCGAGCAGGCGCTGAAGGCGGCCGGCCCCTCCACCTCGGTGACCGTCGACGGCACCGCGCAGGTGGCCGGGCGGGACGCGTACCAGCTCGCCGTCAAGCCACGGCAGAGCGGTTCGACGATCGGCTCGATCAAGATCGCGGTGGACTCCGAGACGGGCACGCCGCTGAAATTCTCGGTCAACCCGAGCAGCGGCGGCAAGGCCGCGATCGACGTGGGCTTCACCAAGGTCGACTTCTCCAAGCCGTCCTCGGCGCTCTTCGAGTTCACCCCGCCGAAGGGCACGAAGGTCACCGAGGCCGATGAGTCGGCGAAGGGCGAGGGCGAGCCGAGCAAGCAGGACCTCAAGGAGCTGGAGAAGGAGCTGGAGAACGAGTTCGGCGGCTTCCCGGGCGGTGGGCTGAACGTCATCGGCAAGGACTGGACCTCCATCGCGAAGTTCGGCACAGGCGCTGGTGAGGGCGGCTCGGAGAAGGGCGCTGCGGGCGCTGAGGGCGACGGCGCGGCGGCCGGGGCCATGGGCATCCTCGGCGGGCTGGGCGACCCGGTCAGCGGCGACTTCGGCTCGGGCACGGTCTTCGAGACCCGTCTGATCAACGCCCTGATGACGGACGACGGCCAGGTCTACGTCGGTGCCGTGACCAAGGACGCGCTGGTGAAGGCCGCGAACGCGGACAAGTGACCGACCCGGCGGGCTCGTTCGGGTGACCGCACACGAGCCCGGACGAGCCCGCCGGACAGCACATGCGCCGACCGCCCCGCCGTACGCTGCGTACGGCGGGGCGGACTGTTTGCCGCGGGGGAGCAGCCGGGGGCAGGGCCGGGGGCCGGGAGACGGGAGCGCCGGGGACGATGAAGGAGACGGGAACGGGATATGACCACCGTGATCGAGACCCACGGTCTCACCAAGCGCTACCGCGGCGGTCAGCTCGCCGTCGACCGGCTCGACCTCACCGTCCCCGTGGGCAGTGTCTTCGGTTTCCTCGGCCCCAACGGTTCGGGTAAGACCACCACCATCCGGATGCTGATGGGCCTCATCGAGCCGACCGCCGGAAGCGCCAGGGTCCTCGGCGAGCCCGTGCCGCGCGCCCTGCGCACCGTACTGCCGAGGGTGGGGGCGCTGATCGAGGGACCGGCGCTCTACGGATTCCTCAGCGGCCGGGACAATCTGACGCGGTACGACTGCGCCGACCCGACCGCCGACCCCCGCACCCGCGCGGCCCGGGTCACCGCCGCCCTCGACCGGGTGGGCCTCACCCCGGCGGCGGGCAAGAAGGCCAAGGCGTACTCGCTGGGCATGAAGCAGCGCCTCGGGCTCGCCGCCGCCCTGCTCCAGCCGCGCGGACTCCTCGTACTGGACGAGCCCACCAACGGCCTCGATCCCCAGGGCATGCGGGAGATCCGCTCCTTGATACGCGAGCTGGCGGCGGACGGCACCACGGTCTTCCTCTCCTCCCATCTGCTCGACGAGATCGAGCAGGTCTGCACCCATGCGGCGGTGATGGCCCAGGGGCGGCTGCTGACCCAGGGCCCGGTGGCCGAGCTCGCGGCCCGCGCCCGGGGCCGGCTCGCCGTCGTCACCCCCGACACCGGGGACGCGGCCCGGCTGCTCAAGGAGCTGGGCGTCACCGGGGTGAGCGTCGACGCGGCGGGCGGCCGGGTGACCGGCGATCCGCCGGGCGAGGAGGCGGAGCTGTCCGGGTTCAACGCCGCGCTGGTGAACGGCGGCGTACGGGTACGGGGGTTCGGGATCGAGCGGGCGTCGCTGGAGGACGCCTTCGTCGAGCTGACGGGGGAGGGTTTCGATGTCGCGGGCTGAGACTGAGCGGCGGACGGGGGACGACGATCGCGCGCCGGAGGGTCCGGGACTCCTCCGCCGCGCGCCCGGAGGGCCAGGGCGCTTCCACCGGGTGCTCGGGGGGCCGGGGCTCTTCCGCTCCGAGCTGATCATCACCGTCCGGCGCTGGCGGACCCTCGCCCTGCTCGGGGTGCTGGCGGCCGTACCGGTGCTGATCGGCATCGCCGTGAAGATACAGACCGGCGACGACGGCACGGCGGACGACGGCCACGGCGGCGAGGGACCCGCCTTCATCACCCAGGTCACCAACAACGGGCTCTTCCTGGTCTTCGCCGCGCTCGCGGCGACCCTGCCCGTCTTTCTCCCCATGGTCGTCGGGGTGGTCGCGGGCGACGCCATCGCGGGCGAGGCGAGCGCCGGAACCCTGCGCTATCTGCTGGTCGCACCGGCCGGGCGGACCCGGCTGCTGCTCGTCAAATACGCCACGACGCTGGTCTTCTGTCTGCTCGCGACCCTGACGGTCGCGGTGTCGGCGCTCGCCACCGGGGCGCTGCTCTTCCCGCTCGGGGACGTCACCACCATCTCGGGCACCAGGATCTCCTTCGGGGAGGGGCTGCTGAGGGCGGGGCTGATCTCGATGGTGGTCGCCGCGTCACTGGCGGGCCTCGCGGCGCTCGGGCTGTTCGTCTCCACCCTGACCGGCAGCGGGGTCGCGGCGATGGCGACGACGGTCGGGCTGCTGATCACGGTGCAGATCCTGGGCGCGATCCCGCAGCTGGAAGCGGTCCATCCGTATCTCTTCCCGCACTACTGGATGTCGTTCTCGGATCTGCTGAGGGAGCCGCTGTACTGGGACGAGGTGGGACGGAACCTCGGGCTCCAGGCTGTGTACGCGGCGGTGTTCGGGTCGGCGGCCTGGGCGTGCTTCACCTCGAAGGACATCACCGCCTAGAGGCGCCCGCCCCGGGGATGACTGCATGCGTGTGCGGTGGGCGCACACGCACGCAGTCTGTGTGGGGCTCGACTAGATGTCGCTGGACCGGGCGAGGGCGACCAAGCCCGTCCACGCCGAGGGAGACACCGTGAGGACCGGGCCGTTCGGGCGCTTGCTGTCCCGGACGGGGACGACGCCGGTAGCGGTGGGATTGGCGGCGGCCTCCACGCAGTCGCCGCCGTTGGAGGAGGCGTGTGCGTGATGGCCGGAAACGGTCACTGCTGGTATCCAGAGGAACCACGCATGAGGAGAATGCAGCGACCGTTCTTCTCTCGGAGGAGCAGCATGGATCAGATGGTGCCCTGGGGGCTGACCCGCATGGAACCGTATCCGACGCTCGGGAAGCCCACGGGGAGGGTGGTCGGGCTGGACCCTGAGACGCAGACGACGATCTACGAGGACGCGGCCGGTCGGCGGCTGGAGATGGGAAAGCACTCGACTCACCGTGGAGTCGAGACGGACACCACGACCAACCCCGGTGACGGGGCCGGCCCAGATGCCATGGACGAGGACGCGGACCAGCGGTCCGAACAGGACGAAGCCCAGGACGGCGCCTGAGAGTGAGCACGCATCGTCCGGTAGTGGTGCTCACGGGGCTGAACGACCCCACGTCGGACTATGTCATCCGCGAACTGAACGACAGGGGTGTTCCCGTAGCCCGGTTCGATTCGGGCACGGACCCGGTGACGTTCTCCGCGTTCGCGGCACCCGGTCAGCCGTGGACTGGCCCCCTGACCACGGAGCACCGCGCACTCGACCTCCGCGATGTCCGCGCGGTCTACCACCGGCGGCCGTCCCTGTTCACCGCGCCGGACCACCTGGACGCCCAGCAGCGAACCTTCGTCACTGCGCACGCCCGCCACGGCCTGGGAGGCGTGCTCGGCGCACTGGACTGCCTGTACGTGAACCATCCCCACCGCAACCTGGCCGCCGAGTTCAAGCCGCGACAGATCGCCGAAGCCGCCCGCGCCGGACTGGCCGTCCCGCCCACTCTGATCACGAACGATCCCAGTGCGGCTAGAGCTTTCGCCAAGGAGCACGGCCCCGTTGTCTTTAAGCCGCTGCGTTCCACCACCTATGTGGAGGACGGCGAGCGTCGCACCATCTGGGTGCGGGCGGTCGATCCTGAGGAGATCGACGACCGGGTGTCGGCCTGCCCGCACCTGTTCCAGCAGGCCGTGGACAAGGTGGCGGATGTTCGGGTCGCGGTCGTCGGCGACCAGGCGTTCGCCAGTCGCGTCGCCGTGGACGGTGATCATCTGGATTGGCGCTGGGACTACGAGCGGATCTCCTTCAGCCCCGTCGAAGTCCCTGCCGATGTCCGGACCCGCATCCTGAGGTTCATGAACGCGCTGGGTCTGGTCTTCGGGGCGTTCGACTTCGGGCTCGGCCAGGATGGCCGCTGGTGGATGTACGAATGCAACCCGAACGGCCAGTGGGCCTTCGTGGATCCCCCGACCCGTATCGCCATCGCCTCCGCCATCGCCGATGCGCTGGAGAAGGGATCCCCGACATGACCGCTCCCACTGACGGCGGCCCCGCTGCCCACCTGCGCGAGCAGCTGGCCGACCGATTGCAGGGCGTCGGTCTGCGCTCGGTTGCCTGGCGGGCGGCCGTCACAGCGGTGCCCCGGGAGAGCTTCGTCCCCGACGGGTTCTTCCGCCGGGGCAACAGCCCTCGGGGCACTGTGTGGACCCCGGTTACGCCCGTCACCGAAGGCCGCGAAGCCTGGCTGGAGGAGGTCTACGCCGACGAGACTCTGGTCACCCAGCTCGACGGCGGTGTGCACCCCGGCGACGTGGACGGCCCGGTTCCCGGGTCCCCGACCTCTTCGTCCACCCTCCCGAGCCTCGTCGTTCGAATGCTGGAGGACCTGGACCCGAAGGACGGCGACCACGTTCTGGAGATCGGCACGGGAACCGGCTACTCCACAGCCCTGATGTGCCACCGCCTCGGCAGCGACCACGTCACCTCGATCGAGTACGACCCGGCCGCTGCCGCCCGCGCTCGTACAGCGATCACCACGGCCGGATACACCCCCCGGCTGATTCAGGGCGACGGCCTGCTCGGCGACCCGAACGGTGCCCCATACGACCATCTGATCGCCACCTGCTCGGTCCGCACCATCCCCGACGCCTGGCTGCGCCAGGTCAGGCTCGGGGGCACCATCCTGACCACGCTGTCCGGCTGGCTCTACGGCTCCGGCCTCGTCCACCTCACCGTCGGAGAGAACGGCACGGCCGAGGGCACCTTCCTGCCCGGCACGGTGTCCTTCATGATCGCCCGGCCCCAGGCCGCGCCCGATCTCGGCGATGTTTCCGACCTGCTGAAGCAACCCGCCGACGAGCGTCCGGCCCGCCACGGCCCGGAGGTGCTGAGGGACTGGGTGCCGCTGTTCCTTGCCCAGCTCGCCGCCCCCGGGGCCCAGTATCTGGGGACGAGGGTGGCCGGGGGCCCCCGACTGATCCACGCCATCGACATCCGCGACGGCTCCTTCGCCACCCTCGTACCCGATGACCTCGGCGGCACATTCCGCGTAGACCAGGGCGGCCCCACACGGCTCTGGGACGACATCGAGGCCGCCATCGACGTGTGGCAGGCGGCTGGATCCCCGCCGCAGACCGCTTTCACCCTCGGTCTCTCCGCCGCCGGGCAGCGGGTGTGGCTAGACACCCCGGACCGTCCGAGCTGGGTCCTGCCCACCTGACAGTGAGGATGTAGATGGCACCGCTCGGGGCTCTGACCAGTCAGCGAAATGGCTGGCAGAGCCCCTTTTACCGACCGTCTGGGCCGGGGGTGGCGGAGAAGGGTCCGGGTCGGCTCAGAAGGTGAGCTTCCAGCTGTCGATGTAGCCGGTGTCCTGGGACGCCACATCCTGGACGCGGAGCTTCCAGTCGCCGTTCGCGGGCTCGCTGGAGGCGTCCACGGTGAAGGTGTCGATGACGTTGTCGGCCGAGTCGTTGCTGCTGGAGTTCTTCAGGCGGTACGCGGTTCCGTCCGGTGCCACCAGATCGGCCACCACATCGCCGCGCCAGGTGTGTTTGACGTCCACCGCGACCGGGAGCGCGGCGGGCGCGTTGCCGGTGCGGCCCGAGACGGTCACCGTGGAGGTCACGGCCGGGCCGTTGTCGGGGATGGCGACGTCGGCGGCGTTCTCGTACACATCACCGGGCGGGTTGGTCGCGCCGGTGCCCAGCGTCCAGATGGCGTGGGCGATGGCGTCGCTGTTGCGGTCCAGCGCGGTGTCGTTGATGTTCGCCGTGGTGTCGCACGACGAGTGGTAGCAGCGGTCGAAGGCCTGACCGGAGGTGCCGCCCCACTTCTGGGCCTGCGCGGCGGTCTTCGTCCGGCCCGCTCCGGTGAACAGCCCGCCCACGGCTATGCCCACGTTCTTGAACGAGGCGTGGTCGGAGCGGCCGTCGCCCTCGGTCTCGATCTCGGTGGGGACGCCGAGTCCGGAGAAGTAGCTCTTGAAGACGGCTTCGAGCGCCGCGTTGTCGTCGTAGACGAAGTAACCGGGGTTCGGTGAGCCGATCATGTCGAAGTTGAGATAGCCGGAGATCTTCGCGCGCTCGGCGGCGGGGAGGTTGTTGACGTAGTACCGCGACCCGATCAGACCCAGCTCTTCCGCTCCCCACCAGGCGAACCGCAGATGCTTTGTGGTCTGGAGCTGGGCGCGGGAGACGGCGAGCGCGGTCTCCAGTACGCCGGCGGAGCCCGAGCCGTTGTCGTTGATCCCCGCGCCGGTGGTGACGGAGTCGAGGTGCGCGCCCGCCATCAGGACCTGGTTCGGATCGCCGCCCGGCCAGTCGGCGGTCAGGTTGTAGCCGATGGCGCCGCCGGAGGTGAACTGCTGCACCGTCGTGGTGAACCCGGCCGCGTCCAGCTTGGCCTTCACATAGTCGATGGACGCCTTGTAGCCGGGACGGCCATGGGCGCGGTTGCCGCCGTTGGCCGTGGCGATCGACTGGAGCTGGGTGAGATGCGCCTTGACGTTGGCGAGCGGTATGTCGGGCGCGGCGAGGGCCTGCGCGGTACTCGTCCACGCGCTGTTCGACGGAGCGGCAGGGGCGGCGGAGGACGCCGCGCCCGCTGATGGGGCGGCGGCGCCGAGCAGCCCGGCGAGGGCTATGACGGCCGCCGCGGCCGTGCGTCTGGGGGCGGAGAGCTTCATCGGGGCTCCGAATTCCGTACGGGGGCAGGACGGAACGTGCGAGACGCCCCGGAACGGCGGGTTCCAGGGCGTTGGAGCTGTGGCGCTGAGCGTTCGGGCGCTTGAGGGGCGCTCGCTGGACGGCCGCCTCCACCGCGTCCGGAGAGACGGAGTGCGGCCGGAGCGAAGGGAGCTGGTGCGGTGGTGCGCTGAGTGGCGCGGTGTGCGCCCTGAGAGTTCAGCGAGAGTTCGACATACCGTCAAGGGCGGAAACCGGTCAGTTGTGTTCGCATAAAGGACGGTGCCGGGCTGCGGGTGCCCAAGGGGTAGCTGTGGAGTACTTGTGGACGGCCGGTGATTTCCGGTACCGGAGCCTTCCGCGGAGCCCTTTCAACGGTGGACGGCGGGGCTCATGCCCTTACCGTCGAGGGCGGGCGGTGTCCGGATGTCGGACGGCGCTGTGATCCGGCCATGCTGCGTTCAGTAGCCGCCACCCGCCCCTCTCCGCGCACGGGCGGCCGGGCGCGTGCGACCAACGTCACGCCGGTGGGGCGGTCTCCGGGCGCTTACCGTTGTCCGATGGACATTTCGCCCACAGATGGATCAGGCGGACCAGACGGATCAGATGGATCGGACGGACCTGGGGCCGACTGTCCGCTGGTGGGCGTGGTCGCGGCCTATCTGCCCCGGCTCTCGGAGTTCTCCTTCGACCCGGGGCTCATCGCCGCCGTCGACCAGCACGCCGCGGCCGTACGCGACGCACTGCTCCCGGAACCCCGCCGGGGCGGCGTATCGGGGCTCGGGGACGGCGGGCTCGGCGGGCCGGGGTTCCGGGGCGACGGGTCCGGGCTTCGTGGCGGCGGGCCGCGGGGCCTCCGCTTCGCTCCCGTGCGCAGGGCGGATCTGGCGGACTATGTGCTCGGCTTCACCGACTGGCTGGCGGAGACGGAGTGGATCGAGCCGGTGGGCCATGACTTCGCCACATTGCGGCTGACCGCCGTCTGCTGGCTGATCCGCGAACACGATCTGCTCGCGGGCTGAGGTCCGGGAGGCCCCGGGAGATCCGGAACGCACTGCGGCCCGGGACCGCTCGGGTCCCGGGCCGCCGCGTGAGCTCACATCGGGTCGATGTTCTCGCGGCCCTCGGGCCCCTGATCCGTGCGGCCGGGCCGGCGGCGCTCACGCCTCGCGCCGGTGGTGCGGCTGCCCGCGCCGGGCTGCCCGGCCTGGGCGTCCGCCCGGCCGCGCTGGTAGGCGCTGATGCTGTCCCGCGCGCCCGCGGACTCCTCCTCCGCCCGCGACAGCCAGCGCTCCCACCGCTGGCGCATCGGGCCGATCAGACCGCCGCCGACGCCCACGATCACCACACCCGCGATCGTGGCCAGCACGGCGGCGAGCAGCGGGCCGGTGATCGCGGTGGCGATCCCGGCCTGGCCGAGCGCCGCGATCACCCCCAGCGCGACGATGAACGCCCAGACCGCGGTGGCCAGGAACCTGCCGTACGAGACCCCGCCCAGCGCCGCCAGCACGATGTCGCGCGCCGCGCGGGCGATGGCCATCGCGACCACCACGATCACCAGGGCGACGATCGCCCTGGGCAGCCAGGCCACCACCGCGGTGATCATGGCGCTGATCGGGTTGGGGCCGAAGGCCCCGAAGGCCAGTTGGAGGACGATCAGCAGCAGACCGTAGTAGATGACCTTGGTGAGGATGCCGGTCGCGTCGTATTTCGACCCCCGGAGCGCGTTCGCGGTTCCGCTGCGCTCGGCGAGCCGCTCGAAGCCGACCTTGCGCAGCACCCGGTCCACGACCCGGGCTATCAGCTTCGCGATGAACCAGCCGATGACCAGGATGACCAGGAAGGCGACGAACTTGGGGATGAACCGGACCACCGCGGACCACGCGTCGGTGAAGCCCTGACCGAAGTCCACAGAGAGGGCGAGAGGCTGTGGCATGACGCACTCACTCCGTCCGCTGGCGGGCGCCCGCTGACCGGGGCCTGGACTTCGGTCCTAACACCGGGCGCGGGGGTGCGGCCTGCGCCCGGCCCCGGGCGTAGGCCGGTGGAGTGGAAAATCGGGGTACGCCGCCGGGCGGCGGTCTCTCAGCCCGTGGGTTCGGCGGGGCTCCGCACGGCCCGGGGCGACGGTGCCGGGGCGAGGGCGTCCGCGTCTGTGCCCGTGCCCGCGCCGGTCGGCGGAACCGCCGTGGCCCCTGGAACCGCTGCCGCCCCTGGAGCCGCCGCTGTCCCGCCGGAGCGCCGCAGCGCCTCCGCGCGGGACCGGGACCGGCGGGCCGCCCGGATCGCGTCCCAGGTCAGACAGATCAGCGCCAGCCAGACCAGCGCGAAGCCGGCCCATCGCTCGGCGGGCATGGCCTCCCGGTAGTACAGAACGCCCAGCAGGAACTGGAACACCGGGGCCAGATACTGGAGCAGCCCCAGGGTGGACAGCGGCACCCTGATCGCCGCCGCGCCGAAGCAGACCAGCGGCACCGCCGTCACCAGGCCCGTCGCGGCCAGCAGCAGCGCGTGCCCGAGCCCCTCGGAGCCGAAGCTCGACTCGCCCCGTACGCCCAGCCACACCAGAAAGCCGAGCGCGGGCAGAAACAGGATCGCGGTCTCCGCGGCCAGGGATTCGAGACCCCCGATGTTGATCTTCTTCTTGGCCAGCCCATAGGTCGCGAACGAGAAGGCCAGCACCAGCGAGATCCATGGCGGCTCCCCGTTCCCGATCGCCAGTACCAGCACCGCGACGAGAGCCGTCCCCACGGCCGCCCACTGCGCGGGCCGCAGCCGTTCCTTCAGCAGCAGCACCCCCATCGCGATGGTGACCAGCGGATTGATGAAGTAGCCGAGCGACGCCTCGACCACCCGGCCGTCGTTGACGGCCCAGATGTAGACGCCCCAGTTGACGGTGATCACCACTGCGGCGACCGCGATCAGCGCGAGTCTGCGGGGGGTGCGTATCAGCTCCCGTATCCACGCCCACCGCTTCAGCGCGAGCAGCGCGAGGCCGACGACCACCAGCGACCAGGCCATCCGGTGGGCGAGGATCTCCAGCGCGCCCGCCGGTTCGAGCAGCGGCCAGAAGAGCGGGACCAGGCCCCACATGCCGTAGGCGCCGACCCCGTAGAGCAGTCCCGCCCGCTGTTCACCGTCGTTCGACTTCACTGGACCTCCCGCTGGCCGTCATCCCGTCGAAGGTACGCGTCGCCGGACCGGGATGTCATGCATGAACCGGCATACGGTCATGACGGTACGGGGGTGTGGTGAGCGGGGCCCGGACCGGGCCGGGCGGACTTCCTCGATCCGTCCACGTAACCCCCGTAGCCGGTCGGCCATGGAGGGTGGAGGCCGTCTCGACGCGCGGCCGGTCGGCGGAGGCCGTTCGGTACGCGCGGCCGGTCGGCGGAGGCGCCTTTCGCGGGAAGAGCGCCTCCGCCGACCGGCCCTCGCGGGTCAGCCC
>NZ_VCLA01000150.1:5746-13245 GCF_009600885.1 Streptomyces jumonjinensis | reverse complement strand
TCGCGCAGAGGTCCAGCGCCCGCCCGTACCGCCGCGCCGCCGCGGCCGGCCGCCCCTGGCCGAGCAGGATGTCCGCCACGCCGATCCGGCAGCGGGCCGAGCCGATCCGGTCGCCTACCCGGTCGAAGCCGCGCTGGGCCGAGGTGTACTGGGCCAGGGCCCGATGGGCCTCGCGCCGCTGCCAGGCGAGGTCGCCGAGCGAGTAGCGCACCGCCGCCTCGGCCGCCGGGTTCCCGGCCCGCAGCGCCGCGTCCAGCGCGAGCCGATGGGTCTCCTCCCACTCCTCCCAGGCGGCGCAGGCGTGGAAGTACCCGGCGGCGCTGTCGGCGAGTTCCCACGCCAGGGACCAGAGACCGGCCGTATGCGCCTGCCGTACCGCCTCCACCAGACCGGCGGCCTCGTCCCGGAACCAGCGCAGCGGCGTGCCGCCGACGACGGCCGCCGCGTCGACCCGGCCTCCCCCGCCGTCGTACGCCTCGTCCAGGACGGCCGCTCCCGAGGGCACGGGACGGGTGCGCCAGTCCCGGCCGGGAGCGAGCTGCCGGTCCGCGTGCCGGGCCAGGGTGAGACAGGCCCGGCAGAGCCGTCCGACGGCCTCCCGGGTCCGCTCCCCCTCGGCGTCCTCCGCCGCCTCCCGCAGCTCCACGGCGAGCACCCGCAGCAGGGAGTGGAAGCCGTAGCGCGGCGGGCGTCCGCCGGGCCGCGCCTCCAGGAGCCGGGCCGCGACGAGCTCCTCCGTCACCTCCCCGGCCGCGCCGGGCTCCAGGTCCAGCAGGGCCGCGGCGGTCCATCCGGCGAAGTCGGCGGCCGGGGCGAGGGTCAGCAGCCGGAACGCCCGCTGCTGCGCGGGCCCGGCCTCCTGATATCCGGTCAGCAGGGTGGCGCGCAGATCGAGATCGCCCTCGCGCAGCACGGCGAGCCGGGTCCGCTCGTCGCGCAGCCGTTCCGCGAGCGCGGCGGCCGTGGTGTGCGGGCGGGCCGTCAGGGCCGCCGCGGCGACCCGCAGCGCCAGCGGCAGACCGCCGCAGAGCCCGGCGATCTCCGCCGTGGCCGCCGGGTCCTCGGCCATCCGCTCGCCGCCGGCCGTGAGCAGCAGTTCGACGGCCTCGTCGGCCCGTACCGCCTCCAGCACCAGATGGTCGGCGCCCGCCAGCGCGGCGGGGGTGCGGCGGCAGGTGACGATCACCGCGCTGCCCTCGCCGGGCGGCAGCAGCGGGCGTATCTGCTCCGCCGAGGCCGCGTCGTCGAGGACGAGCAGCAGCCGGCGTCCCCGCAGGGTCCGTCCGAGCAGCTCGGCCAGGTCCCGGGGGTCGGCGGGGAGGGCGCCGGGGCCGCCGGAGGGCTCGACCGCGAGCCCGCGCAGCAGCGCGGCCCCGGCCTGGGCCCAGCTCAGCGGTCGCCCCTGGGGTCCGCGCAGCCCGATCATCAGCCGGCCGTCGGGGAAGCGGGCCGCCGTGCGGTGGGCCAGCTGGAGCGCGAGCGCGGTCTTGCCGACGCCCGCCCGGCCGGAGACCGCGAGCACCGGCACGGGCGCTCCCGCGCCGCCGCCGCACAGGACCTTCTCCCCGTACGACAGTTCGGCGTGCCGGCCGACGAACCCGAAGGGCGCGGGGGGCGGCGCGGGCTGCGCGCCGGTGGGGCGTACGGCGGGGTCCGCGCCCGGCGCCGGCCGGTCGGGGGCGGGTCCGGCACGGCCCGCCCGCCAGTCGAGCGAGGGGTCGCGGCGCAGCACGCGCTCGTGCAGCCGGGCGAGCGCGGGGCCCGGTTCGACGCCCAGCTCCTCGACGAGCAGATGGCGCAGTCTGCCGTACACCCGCAGGGAGTCGGAGCCCCGGCCGGTGCGGTAGAGCGCGACCATGAGGTGGCCGTGCAGACTCTCCCGCAGGGGGTGCTCATTGGCCAGGGCGAGCAGTTCTCCGGCCAGCTCCTGATGGCGTCCGAGCCGTAGATCGGCGACGATCCGCTGTTCGAGTACCTCCATCCGCAGTTCGTCCAGGCGGATGGCGGCGGATTCGAGCCGTACGCCGTGGGGGATGCCGGAGAGCGCGGGGCCGGTCCACAGCGCGAGCGCGTCGTGGAGCAGCCGTGAGGCGCGGGCGAAGTCGCGTTCCTGGCAGGCCGCGCGGCCCTCCGCGCGCAGCCGCTCGAAGCACGGCAGGTCGAACTCCCGCTCTTTTCCCGGCACTTGCAGCACATAGCCGGGCGCGCGGGTCAGCAGCACCCCATGGGCGCTGTCGTCCGGTCCGCCTTCGGCGAGCACTTTGCGCAGCTGGGAGACGTAGACCTGGAGTGTGGTGGTCGCCGTGCGCGGTGGCTCGGTCCCCCACAGCTCGTCGATCAGGCTGTGCGCGGACACCACTTCCCCGACCCGTACCAGCAGCGTGGCGAGCAGCGCACGCGGTTTCGCGGCGGACGGGGTGCGGGGGGACAGGCTGACCGGCCCCAGTACCCGAAAGCGCATGGAATGGCTCCTTTCGATGACGGCAGAGGGAGTGTGAGGGGTGGGGTGGTGTCGGCCCCGTGGGGTTTCAGCAGTCCTGGAGGAGGGTCGCCGAGGCGCTGCACAGCGCACGGCCGCCCTGGCTGAAGGTCAGGCGTGCCTGGACGGTGGGGCGGCCGGCGGCGTCCCGGCCCGGTTCCCGGGTGACGACCGTGCAGGTCAGGGGGAGGTCGGCTTCGCCGAAGCCGCGGAAGGACGCCCACCAGCGGGTCAGCACGGCGTGGGCGGGGTTGAATCCGTGGAGTTCGGCGGCGACGGTCAGCGCCGCCTGGCGGGACGCCTCCAGGAAGACCGGTCCGGGGATGTGCCCCTGCGGTCCGCCGTCGAAGACCTCGTGGCCCGGGGCGGGCAGGACCGGCAGGGTGAACTCCCCGTCGTTCGCCCGCAGCGGCGGGCCGACCAGGACGTTGCGCGGATCGGCGCGTCCTACCCGGTCGGGCCGGGCGGCGGGCCCGGGGTCCATGGCGTCCGGGGTCCGCGCCGGAGCGCCGCGCAGGCTCTCCCGGCGTCCGAGCGCCCGGTGCGCCCGGTAGACCCCGGGCATCAGGAACAGCAGCCGTGCGCTGCCGCCGCCGCATGCGACTCCGTCGATGGCGATGCCGCCACGGCAGTCGAGGCCGCGGGGTATCCCGTTGACCACGTCGATGGGTTTCAGGGTGATGTCCAGCGAGAGATGGGCGGGCCGGCCGGTGCGCCGCCAGGGGGTCGGCTCCTGGATCTCGACGCCGCTGGAGACGAAGACCGCGGGGCGTTCGGCGGGGACGCGGAAGTACTGATGGCCGACGAATTGGGCGGCCTGCCGCAGGGATTCCGCGGCGAAGAGCAGATCGTGGAACGTGCCGGGGCCGTCGTTGAACACGGCGTGGTCGTCGGGCAGTTCGGCGGAGAGCGCGAAGTGCTGTTCCACGGGGGCGGCGGCGTCCAGCAGAAACCCCTCGGGGGTGACGGGTCTGTGCAGCAGATGGAGCGGCACCCCGCCGTTCCGTCCCGCCGCGCCGGGGCCGGTGGAGGGCGGGGCCGCCGGGGCGGACGGGGTGGCGGGGGTGGCGTACGCGGCGGAAGCGAGGTCCATTGCGGCTCCTTCTGGGTGTTCTCCGGGCCGGGCCGGGCCGGGAACGGGGACGATCGTCGGATCACGGCGTACGGAGGGAGGGCGCCGCCCGGCCCGCTCGCGCGCGGCGCCGGAGGGGTTGAATCCGCCCGGGCCCGTGCGGTGGGGCGGCGATGCGGACGGTGCGCCCTGCCGGGGCCGGACATGCCGTGGGGCGGTGGCGAGATCCACCGCCACCGCCCCTACGTTCCCCTGGGCCACTGCAATAGCTCTGTACTCGGCCTGGACCGGGACTGGACCAGGCCGGAGCGCGCCCGGCCCGGGAGCGATCCCGGCGGGCCGCCGGTCAGGTCTGGAGCTGGCCCGCCGGGCTGGCCGCGACCACGGGATGATCGGTTTCCAGCGGTCCTGTGCCGGCGGCCCCGCCCGAGGAGCCGAGCAGTTCGAAGATCTCGGCGTCCGCCGTGCGGTAGCCGCTCCACTCGGCGGGCACATCCTCGTCGTAGAAGACCGCCTCCACCGGGCAGACCGGTTCACAGGCTCCGCAGTCGACGCATTCATCAGGGTGGATATAGAGCTTGCGAGGGCCTTCATAGATGCAGTCGACGGGACATTCGTCGATGCACGCCCTGTCCTTGACGTCGATGCAGGGCTGAGCGATCACATAGGCCATGAGGGTCCTTCCCCGGTGTTCGGCGTGGGCGGGCGGTGCTAGCCGGCGACGGTCCAGGTGTCGTTGCCGGTGAGGAGGGTGGTGAGGTCGCCTGGTCCGTGTTGTTGGGTGGCGGTGTCGAGTTGGTGGGTCATCTGGGTGTCGTAGACGGGGCGTTGGATGCTGCGGAAGACGCCGATGGGGGTGTGGTGGAGGGTGTCGGGGTCGGCGAGGCGGGAGAGGGCGAAGGCGGTGGTGGGGTGGGTGGCGTGGGCGTCGTGGGTGAGGATGCGGTCTTCGTTGCCGGCGGCCTCGACGACGTGGAGGTCTCCGGTTGCGGGGTCGCGGACGACGCCTTTGTGGTGGTCGGTTCCGAAGCGGATGGGCTGGCCGTGTTCGAGGCGGATGACGGCCTCGGCGGCCTGGTCGCGGTCTTTGAGGACTTCGAACGCGCCGTCGTTGAAGATGTTGCAGTTCTGGTAGATCTCCACGAGCGCGGTGCCGGGATGGAGGGCGGCCTGCTGGAGGACGTCGGTGAGGTGTTTGCGGTCGGAGTCGACGGTGCGGGCGACGAAGGACGCTTCCGCTCCGAGGGCGAGGGAGACGGGGTTGAAGGGGGCCTCCAGGGAGCCCATGGGGGACGACTTCGTCAGCTTCCCGGTCTCGCTGGTGGGGGAGTACTGGCCCTTGGTCAGTCCGTAGATCCGGTTGTTGAACAGCAGGATCTTGAGGTTGACGTTGCGGCGCAGGGCGTGGATGAGGTGGTTCCCGCCGATGGACAGGGCGTCTCCGTCGCCGGTGACGACCCACACGGACAGGTCCTGGCGGGAGGTGGCCAGACCGGTCGCGATCGCGGGGGCGCGGCCGTGGATGGAGTGCATCCCGTAGGTGTTCATGTAGTAGGGGAAGCGGGAGGAGCAGCCGATGCCGGAGACGAAGACGATGTTCTCGCGGGCCAGGCCCAGGGTGGGCATGAAGCCCTGGACGGCGGCGAGGACGGCGTAGTCGCCGCAGCCGGGGCACCAGCGGACTTCCTGGTCGGATTTGAAGTCCTTCGCGCTCTGGCGTGCCTGCGCGGCGGGGACCAGAGAAAGCGGGGCGGGTGCGGGGGTGGGGGCCGTCTGGGTGTCAGTCATGGAGGGCCTCCTTGAGGACGGTCGCGAGCTGTTCGGCTTTGAAGGGCATGCCGTTGACCTGGGTGTGGGCGCGGGCGTCGACCAGATATCGGGCGCGGATGAGGGAGGTGAGCTGGCCGAGGTTCATCTCGGGGATCACGATCCGGTCGTAGGCGGCCAGGACCGCGCCCAGGTTCGCGGGGAAGGGGTTGAGGTGGCGCAGATGGGCCTGCGCGACGGGGAGTCCTTCGGTGCGCAGGCGGCGCACGGCGGCGGTGATCGGGCCGTAGGTGGATCCCCAGCCCAGGACCAGCAGCCGCGCCCCGTCGGGGTCATCCACGGTGAGGTCGGGGACGGCGATGTTGTCGATCTTGGCCTGGCGGGTGCGGACCATGTGCTCGTGGTTGGCCGGGTCGTAGGAGATGTTGCCCGTGCCGTCCTGCTTCTCGATCCCGCCGATCCGGTGCTCAAGCCCCGCCGTGCCCGGCACCGCCCACGGCCGCGCCAGCGTGTCGGGGTCCCGCTTATAGGGCCAGAACACCTCCGTGCCGTCCGCGAGCGTGTGATTCGGTCCCGTCGCGAACGGCGTCGTCAGATCGGGCAGCTCCGCGGTGTCGGGGATCCGCCACGGCTCGGAGCCGTTGGCGAGATACCCGTCCGAGAGGAGGAACACCGGGGTCCGGTAGGCCAGCGCGATCCGCGCCGCGTCGAGAGCCGCGTCGAAACAGTCCGCCGGCGTCCGCGGCGCCACCACCGGCACCGGCGCCTCACCATTCCTGCCGTACATCGCCTGCAGCAGATCCGCCTGCTCCGTCTTCGTCGGCAGACCCGTCGACGGACCACCCCGCTGAATGTCCACCACCACCAAAGGCAGCTCCAGCGACACCGCCAGACCGATCGTCTCCGACTTCAGCGCCACACCCGGACCCGACGTCGTCGTCACCGCCAGAGCGCCGCCGAACGCCGCGCCCAGCGCCGCGCCGATCCCCGCGATCTCGTCCTCCGCCTGGAACGTGCGCACGCCGAAGTTCTTGTGCCTGGAGAGCTCGTGCAGGATGTCGGAGGCCGGAGTGATCGGATACGACCCCAGATACAGCGGCAGACCCGCCTGACGGGAGGCGGCGATCAGCCCGTAGGACAGGGCCAGGTTCCCCGAGATGTTGCGGTACACCCCCGGCGCGAACGCCGCGGTCGCCGGCGCGATCTCGTAGGAGACCGCGAAGTCCTCCGTCGTCTCCCCGAAATTCCAGCCCGCGCGGAACGCGGTGATGTTCGCCTCCGCGATCTGCGGCCTCTTCGCGAACTTCGACCGCAGGAACGTCTCCGTGCCCTCCGTCGGCCGGTGATACATCCACGACAGAAGCCCCAGCGCGAACATGTTCTTCGACCGCTCGGCCTCCTTCCGCGACAGGCCGAACTCCTTCAGCGCCTCCACCGTCAGCGTCGTCAACGGCACCGGATGCACCCGGTACCCGTCCAGAGACCCGTCCTCCAGCGGCGAGACGTCATAGCCCACCTTCGCCATCGCCCGCTTCGCGAACTCGTCCGTGTTCACGATGACCTCCCCGCCCCGGGGAACGTCCGCGATGTTCGCCTTCAACGCCGCCGGGTTCATCGCCACCAGCACATCCGGCGCGTCCCCCGGCGTGAGAATGTCATGATCCGCGAAATGCAGCTGGAACGACGACACCCCCGGCAGCGTCCCGGCAGGCGCCCGGATCTCCGCCGGGAAGTTCGGCAGCGTCGACAGATCATTCCCGAACGACGCCGTCTCCGACGTGAACCGGTCACCCGTCAGCTGCATCCCATCACCGGAATCACCCGCAAACCGGATGATCACCCGACCCAGCCGACGAACCTCCTTCGAGCGGACCGGGATCGGCGCCGGATCGGCCCACTCGACGTCTACCGTGTCTACCGTCACGCTTCTCGTCTCCTCTGGCTGCCGGTATCCGGCGCGGCTGTGACGCGCGGACGGGCGCGACGCTAGGCAGCCGGCCTTGCGGCGAGCCAAAGCCCCCGAGCCCGGGGAGAGCGCTTCGGCCGGTGTCCTTCCCTGTCATCGCGTCCGCCGCACGCCGGGTCGGTCCGGCGGCCACCGGACGGTGGCAACCGGCGGAGCACCACCATGCGACACGGCGATGACAATCCGCTGAGACGCGGAGCGGGAGCCTCCGGCCG
>NZ_VCLA01000150.1:2658-5736 GCF_009600885.1 Streptomyces jumonjinensis | reverse complement strand
CCGCAAACCGGATGATCACCCGACCCAGCCGACGAACCTCCTTCGAGCCGGCTGATCCGCCGATGGCGGGTTGGCGCTGTCCACCGACGAGCGACTCACTGGACTCGTCAGCCTCATCGGCGTGCTCGGCTGGGCTACTGACCTGGCTGGTCACTGGACTGGACCTCCCTTGAGGCGGCTGCTCGGGCCGACCGTCCCACCAGTCGTCCCAGAGGCCACCCTACGTGGGTAAGGGTGGCCTTCCCGGGAGTGCTCATATGGCGGACGTCAAATCGAGACGCCTCGATGTCCTGGTTCGGTGTGATCTGTCCGCCCTCGTGATCGTTCCGGCGAGGGGCTCACCGTTCATTCTTTGGGTCTAGGACCGGCCAATCGATCATGGCTGACGGCGTGTCAGTCGATTACGAGTTGAGATAGGTCAGTACGGCCAGAACGCGACGGTGATCCCCGTCACTCGGGGAGAGCCCCAGCTTCAGGAAGATATTGCTGACGTGCTTCTCCACGGCTCCGTCGCTGACCACCAGCTGCCGGGCGATCGCCGAATTGGTCCGTCCCTCGGCCATCAGACCGAGGACCTCCCGCTCGCGGGGCGTCAATCTGGCCAGCACGTCCTGTTTGCGGCTGCGGCCGAGCAGCTGGGCCACCACCTCGGGGTCCAGCGCGGTGCCGCCCCGGGCCACCCGCACCACGGCGTCGACGAACTCGCGCACCTCCGCGACCCGGTCCTTGAGCAGATATCCCACGCCCCGGCTGCTGCCCGCCAGCAGCTCGGTGGCGTACCGCTCCTCCACGTACTGCGACAGCACCAGCACCCCGATGCCCGGATGCTCCTTGCGCAGCCGCACCGCGGCCCGTACGCCCTCATCGGTGTGGGTCGGCGGCATCCGCACATCGGCGACGACCACATCCGGCAGCGCGCTCTCGTCCGCCAGCTGTCCGATCGTCTTGATCAGCGCTTCGCCGTCGCCGACCCCGGCGACCACATCGTGACCCCGGTCGGTCAGCAACCGGGTCAGGCCCTCCCGCAGGAGCACCGAATCCTCGGCGATGACCACTCGCACTCTGTCTTCCACTGCCCCAGGCCCCCATGTCGTCCGCTGTCCCGAGCTGTCCCCACCAGCATCCCAGCATCGGGAGCGAAGTGTGGTCGAGGGCGGGGCCGGGGGCAGGCGGCGGAGCTGTGGCGTCGGCGGTACCGGCGGTGGGTCGGCTGATCAGCGGCGCCAGGGCAGTTCCGCGGTCACCGTGGTCGGGCCGCCCGGGGGCGAGTCGACGGCCAGGATGCCGTCGACGGCGTCCAGCCGTTCGGCCAGCCCCGCCAGACCGCTGCCCTCGGCGGGGTTCGCCCCGCCTCTGCCGTCGTCGGTGACCTGGAGCATCAGCCGGCTGCCGGAGCGCCATACGTCCACCGACGCGTTCCGCGCCTGGGCGTGCTTGCTGATGTTCTGGAGGAGTTCGGAGACGGTGAAGTAGGCGATGCCCTCGATGGCCTGGGCGGGCCGCTCGTCGAGATCGACGGAGACCTTCACCGGAGCCGTGCAGCGGGAGGCGATGGAGGAGAGGGCGGCGTCGAGTCCGCGGTCGGTGAGGACGGCGGGGTGGATGCCGCGGGCGAGGTCGCGGAGTTCCTGGAGGGCGAGTTTGACCTCGCCGTGGGCTTCGTCGACCATCGCGGCGGCGGTTTCGGGGTCTTCGAGGAGTTTCTCCTTGGCGAGGCCGAGGCCCATGGCGAGGGCGACGAGGCGGGCCTGTGCGCCGTCGTGGAGGTCGCGTTCGATGCGGCGGAGGTCGGCGGCGGCGGTGTCGATCACCACACCCCGGTCCGACTCCAGCTCCACCACCCGGGTCGCGAGCCGGGAGGGCCCCAGCAGCCCGCTGACCATCACCCGGTCCACCTGGGCGAAGCCCCGGATCATCCAGGCGGCCACCAGCACGGTCGCGAGACCGGCGACCGTCGCTCCGGCGATCTCGAAGGGGGTGTCGACGTAGAACGAGTTCCCGGCGCCGTCGCCGTCGCCGTACACCTGTATGCCCGGGGTGTCGAGATAGGTGGGGAAGACCCACTGCCAGAGCGGGTACAGCACGAGGAGCCAGCCCGTGACCCAGAAGACGAGGGAGACCACGAACGAGACCAGCGCCCAGGGGAGGTGCAGCAGGGCGTAGAGCAGATGCCGCCAGGACGCGCCGCTCTTGAGGACCGCGCCCACCCACGCCATCAGGCCCTCGCCCCGGGCGCGGAGCGGCTCGGGGCGGCCCACGTCGAGGCCGAGCAGGGCGCGGGCCCGGGCGCGCTCCAGCGCCCCGAGGCCCCGGCAGGCCATGAGCCCGGCGGCCAGGACCGGGATGCCGAGGAAGGTGACGAGCAGCCCCGCGCTGAGCGCGACGGTGATGATGGCGAAGGCGAAGAGGAACACGCTGATCGGCAGGCTCAGCATCAGATAGCCGAACTCACGCCAGGTGCGGGACTCGATCGGGGCCCGCAGGGGCGAGGGGACGCGCCGGTTCCGGTGCTCGTACCGGTCGTCCCGGTCGTACCGGTCGTGCCGGTCCGGGCGGTGGTCCGTGGCCATCGGTGTCGTCCGTTCTGCGCTGCGGGCTGTCATGGCGTCCAGAGTGCCGCCGGCCGGGGGCCGGGCGCCATGAGGAGGGTCGCCGTCTCGGTGCGGGGGTTTTCCCCACCATGGGGGCGCGCACGGCCCGCCGGGTGTTCGCGGCGGGCCGGCTCAGGGGCGCGTTCTCCCAGCTGGGGCCAGAGAAGCGTACGGTCCTGGGGGCTGTGGGGGCGTACGGTCCCGGGGGCGTGCGGCCTCGGCGGGCGTACAGGCGTACGGGCGTATGCCCTCGGCGGGCGTACTGGTCCCACCGGGCGTACGGGCGTACCGGTCTCAGGCCGTGGCGCGGTCGCGCCACGGCACCTCCACCGTGACCGTCGTCGGCCCGCCCTCCGGCGAGTCCAGGACGAAGAGCCCGTCGACCGCCCCGAGCCGTTCGGCCAGCCCCGCCATCCCCGTACCCCTGTCCAGCCGTGCCCCGCCCCTGCCGTCGTCGGTGACCTGGATCAGCAGCCGGTCGCTCGTA
>NZ_VCLA01000150.1:0-2648 GCF_009600885.1 Streptomyces jumonjinensis | reverse complement strand
GTCGGCGGCGGCGGTGTCGATCACCACACCCCGGTCCGACTCCAGCTCGGCGATGCGCCGCTCCAGCTCGTCCGAGGGCGAGAGCAGTCCGCGCACCATCGCCCGGTCGGCGTTCGCCAGCCCGCGCGCGATGAAGGGGAGCACGGGCCACAGCACGAACAGGCTCACCAGCACGATGGCGAAGGTCAGCAGACCCCAGGGCAGCCGGATGAAGGAGTACAGCACCGTCCGCCAGGCGACCGGGTCCTTCAGGCTCCGCCACAGCCGGGGGAAGCCGCCGTCCAGCCGGCCGCCCGCTCCGCCCCGGCCGCCCGCTCCGTTCCGGCCGCCGTCCGGCCCGCTCCGCCGCGGACCGTGCAGCGGGCTCGGCTCATCGATCCGTACGCCGAGCAGCGCACGGGCCCGGCCCCGTTCCGACCGTCCGATCAGCCGGGCCCCGGCCAGCCCGAGCGAGAGCGCGGGCAGACCGATCACCGTCACCGACAGCAGAGCGCCTACGCTGACTGTGAACGCCACGTAAACAAAACCGATCAGTGCTGTCGGCAGATTGATCAGAAGATGACTGATCTCTTTCCAGGTGTGGCGGTCGAAGGCAAAGCCCACGGGCGGCGGCCGGCCGTCGTCAAAGGCCCCTGGGGCGGACTCGGGGGCGGTTCTGCTCGCACTCATGCGAACCAGCCTGCCTGGCCCGGGCCCGCGCGCGCCATGGGGTGCCTCGGAGGACGTGAGTGGGGATAACCCCACCCGATGCCCGACGCGACCGCTTACCGTGGCTTTAGCAGGGCCTAGACTCCCGTGGGTACAGAACACAGATCGTCGAGCGGACCTTCCTTGGGCCCCGCGGGGTCTGCAGAGGTCAGGGAGCGAGGGGCGGACGTGCCGGAACCGACCGTGGCCGTGCTCGCGGCGGACTACTACGCCAGCTATTCGGTCGTCGGACTGCTCGCGCTGATCGGCGTGCTGTTCGTGGCGGTGGCCTTCGGGGCCGGGCGGCTGCTGCGGCCCGTCGTGCCCACACCGGAGAAGCTGCTCACCTATGAATGCGGAGTGGATCCGGTCGGCGAGGGGTGGGCGCACACCCAGGTCCGCTATTACGTCTATGCGTTTCTGTATGTGATCTTCGCCGTCGACTCGATCTTCCTCTTCCCCTGGGCCACGGTCTTCGCGGCCCCCGGATACGGTGCGACGACCCTGGTGGAGATGTTCATCTTCCTCGGCTTCCTGGCCGTGGGACTGCTCTACGCATGGAAGAAGGGCGTCCTCGCATGGACGTGACCCCGACCTCCGCTCCGGGCGACGGCCCCGCTTCGGGTACCGGTCCCGCTCCGGGTACTACCGGCCCGGCTTCGGGTACCGGTCCCGCTCCGGGCCAGACCCCGGGGCCGGTGGCGCTGCCCGAGCCCAAGCGGCTGGGCATCCTCTCCCGGCTGGCCCCCGAGCCGATGAAGGTGGTCCTCAACTGGGGACGCCGCTACAGCCTCTGGGTCTTCAACTTCGGGCTCGCCTGCTGCGCCATCGAGTTCATCGCCGCCTCGATGGCACGCCATGACTTCATCCGGCTCGGGGTGATCCCGTTCGCGCCCGGACCGCGCCAGGCGGATCTGATGATCGTCTCGGGCACGGTGACCGACAAGATGGCCCCGGCGGTCAAGCGGCTGTACGAGCAGATGCCCGAGCCCAAGTACGTCATCTCCTTCGGCGCCTGCTCCAACTGCGGCGGCCCCTACTGGGACTCGTACTCCGTGACCAAGGGCGTCGACCAGATCATCCCGGTCGACGTCTATGTGCCCGGCTGCCCGCCGCGTCCCGAGGCGCTGCTCCAGGGGATCCTGAAGCTCCAGGAGAAGATCGCCCGCGAGTCGCTCGCCGAGCGGTACGGGACGGGGGACGGCGCTTCCGCGGCCGAGCTGCGCAGCGGTCTGATCACCCCGCCCCCGCCGCCGGCGGCTGCTGCCGGAGGTGCGGAGTGAACGCCTACGACCGGCTGCCGGACGCCGTCGCCGAGATCTTCGGCGCGGACGCCACCGCGGAACTCGCCTACGACCTCCTCACCGTCGACGTGCCCGCCGACTCCTGGCTCACCGCCCTGGAGACGGCCCGGTCCGAGCTGGGCTGCACCTACTTCGACTGGCTGAGCGCGGTCGACGAGCCGGGCGCGGGCTTCCGGGTCTGCGCGCACGTCGTCTCGCTGGAGGGCGGCCGGGTCCGGCGGCTGCTGCTGCGCACCACGGTGCCGCACGAGGCTCCCGAGCTCCCCACCGCCGTCGGCGTCTACGCGGGCGCGGACTGGCACGAGCGGGAGACCCACGAAATGTTCGGCGTCGCCTTCACCGGTCATCCGCATCTCGTTCCGCTGCTGCTTCCCGAGGGCTTCGAGGGGCATCCGCTGCGGAAGGACTTCGTGCTGGCCGCCCGGGTCGCGAAGGCATGGCCCGGGGCGAAGGAGCCGGGGGAGTCCGAGCACGGCGGGCCCAAGCGCCGCCAGATGCTGCCGCCGGGCGTCCCGGACCCCAACGAGTGGGGCCCGCTCAAGGGCCAGCTCCCGCCCGCCCCGGCCCGCCCGGCCCGCACTCCGCGAGCGGCGGGGGCGGCACGAGCGGCGGGGGCGGCCGGCGCTGGTGCCGGTGCCGGTGCCGCCGCGGAGCGCC
>NZ_VCLA01000008.1 GCF_009600885.1 Streptomyces jumonjinensis | reverse complement strand
GGGCGCGGGGGACCAGGGCTGGGCCGCTTCGGTCGCCGGGCTCAGCGGTGCGGCGGTCTGCGGTGCGGGGCCGGCGGGCGCGCTGGCCCCGGACGGCTGCTCGGGGGCGGTACCCGGTTCGGCACTGGGTTCGACACTGGGTTCGGCACCGAGTGAAAGGGCCTCGGCGGAGGCGTCCCCGGCAGGGTCCCCGGAGTGACCGGAGGGCTCGGGGCCCTCGGCGGTTCCGGCGTCCGCCTCAAAGCCCCCAGGGATCGCGGGGGCCCCGGCAGCCTCGGTGCGCGGCACGGTTCCGGCGGCGGACGCGGCACTGTCCTGCCCGCTCGCCTCGTCCGGCCTCGCCCCGCCGGTCGTCGCCGGAGCCTCGGGCTCGGCGGCCTCCCGGGCCTCCGCGGCTTCCGCCGCCTGCTTGGCGGCGTCCCGCTCGGCGAACTCCCGCTTCAGCGCGGCGGGGGAGAAGCGCATGGTGGCCCCGCTCTCCATATCGCCCCCGCCGAAGGGCTGGGCCGCCGGAGCCTGAGCCGGGTCCGGAGCTTGCGCGGGTGCGGGTGCAGGCGCAGGCGCAGGCGCAGGTGTCGGCGCCGACGCCTGAGCGGCGGGCGGCACCGGCGGCCGGCCCGGCTCGAACCCCGCCCCCACGGGCAGTCCCGGCGTCGCCACCGGAGGACCGCTGGGCGGCGGCGGAGGAGTCCGGCCCGCGCCCGACGTGTCCCCCGACGCGTTCTGGGTGTACCAGGCCGGAGGGGTGTAGTCGATGGTGAACTCACCCGTCAGCTCGGCGGGCTCCGCGTCGGACTCGTCGGCGGGAAGGTCCCATGCCCCGCGGATCTCGTCGCGATCGCTGTTCACTGTGCCTCCTGGTGTGGTCGAGCACCCTTGTGCCGTCGTGGGTGGGGCGACCGCTGACGTCCGATCGGCCCGGCTCGCCGCCCGGGGGACGCGGTGGGCATCCCCGCGGCCGTCTCTGCCGTTCTCCACCTCCTAGCCTAAACGTCAGCAAGGGTGCCCCGGCAGGCCCGACCGCCCGCGGGACGCTGTCCCTTGCGTCACGTCACGGCGCCCGGCCGCACGAACTCGGCGGAGCACAGGAAGACAACGGGCAAACCGGTACCGGCCCGGCGCCGTCGCCCGCACGGCCCGCGGCTTCGCCGCCCTGAGGTCCCGGCGCACCGCGGGCCCGGCCCGGCCTCCCGGTCACTGCAGGTCGAACTCCCCGTCACGAGCCCCGAGGACGAACGCCCGCCACTCCGCCTCCGTATAACGCAGCACGGTGTCCGGGTCCAGGGACGACCTCATCGCGACCCCGCCACCGGGCAGATGGGCGATCTCCACTCGCTCCTCGTCCGCACTCGTGCCCGGGGCACTGAGCCATTCGACACCTGAGATATCGAGGGCGTAGAGCTCGTCCTTCTCCTGTGCGCTCCCCATCGGTCAAGCTCCCTTTCGGTAAACGGCCGGACCGGCCACCGCACCCCACGCGCCAGCAGACACCGGGCTGTTGGCGACCGGCCCACATCACTCGGGAATCCTATGCCGACTACACCCCGTGAGCTGGCGGAAAACCAGGCGTACGAGCGTAAGAGCGTACGAACGTCCGATCCGGCGGACGCGTCACGGCGGCCGACGGGACCGGAACGCGTCCGGAACGCGCCCGTCCGTCAGCCCGTCAGGCCATCAGCCGGGCAGTCCGTCAGTCCATCCGACGGGCCGCGCCCAGCAGCCCGGTCTCCGCGTCCGTGCCGTTCGTCATCACCCAGTGGCGCTCACGGCCCGAGCACCACAGCGTGACCCCGTCCGCCAGCGTCGGCAGCGCCCCGCTCTCCGCCGGGGAGAGCCCGAGAATCCGGCCGATCTGCTCCGCCTCCTGCGGAGAGACCCGCTGGACGCCCACCAGAGTGGAGTCCCGCAGCAGCCGGGGCGCCACCGGGCTCAGATACGGCAGCAGCGTCAGCACCGACTGCCACGGCGACGACACCACCCGTCCCCGGGGCGGTCGCATACCGCAGTCGCGCACCACCACGACCGGACTGCCCACCGTCGCGCCCAGCGGCGGAACGCGCCCCACGTCGTGGAGGGTCACACAGTCGAGCCCCGCTCCCGCCGCCTGGGCCAGACCGGTCCAGCTCTGCGCCCGCCCGGTCTCCACCGCGACCCGCGCGCCCGTCCCCGCCGCCCGCAGGGCGAGCACCTGAGCCGTCCACAGACCGCCGATCAGCAGGGCGTCGTACGGCGTCGACCGATGGAAGCCGATCATCAGCGGGCGGCCCTCGGCGTCCTCGCCGATCACCACACCGTCGTCCCCGACCGGCAGCGACAGCGCCCCCAGATCGGCGACGGGCACGGTGTGCCCCGGATGCCTCGGTCCGCGCAGCCCGCGCGCCAGGCCCCTCATCGGGCGCCGCCCAGCGGCAGGGTGGCCAGCGCGCCGGGGAACTGCTCGCGGTCCAGCCGTACGAGTCCGACCTTCGCCGCCCGGGCCGCCTGCTCCAGCGTCCGGCGCACACCGATGAGCTCGGTGTCGGAACCGCCGGTGACCCGGATATGACCGGCCACGTCCATCGCCCCCTGACGCGCGCCCCGCCGCAGGGTGAGGCTGAAGGTCGTCGCGTACGCGGGCGCCGAGGTCAGCAGGGACACCAGCTTGGGCAGCGGCACCGCGCCGCGCCCCAGCTCGGGCCAGCGGCCCACCGTGTAGGAGGTGTGCCACCGGTCGTCGCAGCGCCATACGCGCGCGGTCTCGGCGGTACGGCGCTGGGGCGCGGCATCGGGCCGCCCGGCGCGGGCGGCCAGCCGGGGACTGGCGCAGGCGGCGGTCGCCACCGAGGAGTTCAGCTCCTCCTGATCCAGGACGACGGCCTGGAAACCGGCTCCGGTGACCCGGCTCGCCACATGGTCGGCGATGCGCACCAGGGCCCGTTGAGCGCCTTCGAGACCGCCGCCGCGCGCGTCGACGGCCTCCCGGCACAGCTCCGGGTCGAGTTTCACGGCCACCCAGGTCATCCGTAGCGCGGGGGCCCCGGTCCGCTCCTGGAGCGGGGCGTAGGAGAGCCGGGCCATCGACCGCTGCGGCAGATGGGGCGCGGGGGCGGGCCGCACCTGCTGCACCAGCTGGACCGAGTCCAGCACGATGTCGTCGACCGTGAGCGCGCCGCCGAGCACGGAGAGCGGCAGCGCCCGTGCGCCGAAGGCGGGGCGCAGCCCGTCCCCGCTGGCCTCGACGCGTACCACCGCGGTCAGAAAGGCGCCGTCGCCGAGCATGCCGACCGTACGGCGGCTGCGGTCGACATAGGGATACGGGCGCAGCCCGGGCACGCCCTCGGTCACCGGGGCGAGCGAGGGGTCGGCGTCCGGGGCGGCGGGCGCGGCGGCCCGCCTGCGTGAACGCAGCGCCAGGGCCGTGGACATCCAGTCCTGGACCGCGTGTCCGCGCCGCCGGATGAAGGCGAGCAGCAGCAGGACGCAGCCGACGGCCGCGGCGGGGACGATCCAGAGGCCCCCGAGGGCGACCCCGATCAGGGCCAGCGCGACGGCGATCTCCACCAGGGCGAGCTGGCGGAGCTGGAGGGGGCCGATGCGGCCGGTGCGCGAGAGGGGGCGCAGGGCGGTGGTCGCGGGGACGGCGGGCGGCGCGTCCACGGCCGGTCCGGCTCCGTCCCGTCCACGCGGGTCACCGTTCCTCCGGGACCGGCGGGCGGAGCCGCGACGCCGCTCGGAAGTCCCCGGAGTCCGCCCATTGCGCGCGCGCGTCGCCGTACCCATCGCCGCGTTGCCCCCTCGTGTCCGTAATTACCAAATTCCTATGGGCGTTGACCGGGCGATCACCCTACCTGAGCGATAAGTCGTAAGCGTCAGCAGGCATAGTAGGGGGGCGGTACGAGGACGGGCCCGCACGAAGAGCGGGGAGCCTGCCCGCCCAGCGGGGAGAGGGACAGCGGACACATGGCATCACGTCGGGACGAACTCAACGCATACACGTTCGCCAAACGCAGGCTGATTGCGCAGTTCCTCCAGCCGAACACCACGGGTTCGGAGGAAGGGGCGCCCCGTCCGCTGCGCGCCGTCGTGCCCGGAGCCATTGTCGGTGTGGTGATTCTGGCGGGATTCGCCGCCTGGGGAATGTTCCGGCCGGTGGCGCCCAAAGGATGGGATCTGCCCGGCGAGAACGTCATCATCGCCAGTAAATCCACTACGCGTTATGTGGTGTTGGAGACCGAGGGAAAGAAACAGCTTCACCCGGTGCTGAATATGTCGTCCGCGAAGCTGCTGCTCAACCGCGACAAAGGGAAAGTCATCAATGTAGACGAGTCGGTGCTCGACAAGGGGGATATTCCGCACGGCGCCACGCTCGGCATTCCCTACGCGCCCGACCGGCTGCCCTCGGCGGAGGAAGCGGGCTCGGCCAAGCGCTGGGCGGTGTGCGAGCGCCCGGGCGAGGGCGGCAGGGCCATTCAGAAGGCCGCGTTCGTCCTCGCCGAACGGGAGGCGTCGAAGACCGACGGCGAGGAGCGGCTGCGCGGTGGGGAACTCCTCTATGTGGAGGGCCCCGATGAGGCGCGGTACATCGTGGACGCGGCGGGGACGGCGTATCCGGTGGCGGAGGAGGAGCGGCTCCAGCGCCAGGTGGTCGGTCAGAACCGGGTGCCCCAGCGGGTGTCGGCGGCATGGCTGGAGACCCTGCCCAAGGGCGATCGGGTCGACTTTCCCGTGATCACCGGTACGCCGGGCGACGACGCGGGAATCCCGGCCGGTGATCTGCGCGCCGATCTGAACAAGGTGGGCCTGATCCTCAAGGCCAGCGACGGGGCCAGGGACCAGATGTACGCGGTGCTGCCGGGCCGGGTGGCTCCCATCTCGGACTTCACGGCGAACCTCCTGCTCAACAGCGAGGAGCTGGCCGCCCTGGGGCAGGCGGGTGAGGCGACGCGGATCAGCGGCGGCGACTTCCGGCCCGGGAAGGCGTTCAACCAGGACAAGAAGTGGCCGCAGCGGCTGCCGAGGCCGGTCAACTCGGCGAGCACGGAGGACGGCAGCCGTAACACCGTGTGCAATGTGCTGCGCGGGGTCGACGCGGACAGCGGGGAGACCGCTCTCAGCACCTGGGCGGGCGACGGCTTCCCCGCGACGCTGCCGGTCGGGTCGAGCAGCGCGTATGTCACCCCCGGGTCCGGGCAGCTGTTCCGCCAGTTCAAGGGCGCGCGCACGGACACCGGCTTTCTGTTCCTGGTGACCGACACGGGTCTGCGTTACGCGATGCAGTCCAACAACGACAGCGCGACGGACCCCTCCGGCATCGGCTCGTCGGGGACGGCCGAGGAGCGGGAGGAGCGGGCGCGGGAGGCCCAGCAGGCGCAGACCCGGCTCGGCTACAAGGACGTCGACCCGGTTCCGGTCCCCGCGGCCTGGTCCTCGTTCCTGCCCACGGGCCCGCGTCTGTCGACCGGTTCGGCGAGCCGGCCCCAGGGCTCATGAGCGGTTCGAAGGGGAGCCTCATGAGGTCGCGGTGTGCGCGTCCGCTCGCGATATCCGCGGCCACGGCGGTTGCGGCGGTCGCGGTGATCGGGATGCCGCTGCCCGCGGCGGCGGTCGACCCGGCAGGTCAGTGCAGTTATCCCGGCGAGATGTACAAGGGCCGCCCCTGGGCGCTCCAGCGGGTGCTGCTGGACGAGGTGTGGAGCCGGTCCACCGGGAAGGGGGTGCGGGTCGCGGTCATCGACACAGGTGTCGACATCAAGAATCCGCAGCTCAAGGATGCGGTGGATACCGGGAGCGGAGTGAATCTGCTGCCGGTCGAGGACGCTGAGGGCAACAAGATCGAGCGGGGTGCGGAGAACGGCACCACGGACACCGTGGGCCACGGCACCAAGGTGGCGGGCATCATCGCCGCCCGCCCCGCCGACGGCACGGGCTTCGTCGGGCTGGCCCCCGATGCCGTGATCATCCCCATCCAGCAGAACGACGCCGCCGGGAACGGCACCGCGCTGACGCTCGCCGAGGCCATCGACCACGCGGTCGCCGAGGGGGCGGGGGTCATCAACATCTCCCAGGACACGGCGAAGGCGGTGGAGCCCACCCCGCTGCTGAAGCAGGCCGTGGACCGGGCGCTGGCGGCGGGCGTGGTGGTGGTGGCATCGGCGGGCAACGACGGTCTCGGCGGCAACGTCAAGAAGACCTACCCCGCGTCGTACGAAGGCGTCCTCGCCGTGGCGTCGTCCGACCGCAACAACGAACGGGCGGCGTTCTCCCAGTCGGGCGATTTCGTGGACATCGCGGCCCCGGGGGTCGACATCGTCACGACGGTGCCCGGGGGAGGCCACTGCGCCGACCACGGCACCAGCTTCTCGGCCCCCTATGTGGCGGCTGTCGCGGCGCTGATCAAGAGCAAGCACCGGAAGTGGACCCCCCGGCAGATCGCGGCCCAGATCCAGCAGACGGCGGAGCGGTCGACGCCGGGCCATGACCGGCTGGTCGGCTGGGGCGTGGTCGACCCGGTCCGCGCCCTGACCGAGGACGGCAAACCCCTCGAACGCCCGGTGGCCCGGGAGGGCCTCACCGATGTGACGCCCCCGACCACGGCCGAAGTCCCGCTGGGTGAGACGGCGGAGCAGCGCGATACCCGCCTGGCGACGTATGCGGTCGTGAGCGGCGGAGTCCTGGTGGCGGCGATCGCGGGCGGCGCGGTGGCCTTCCGCGACGCACGGCGCCGATCCGCCCGGCCGGCCTCGCGCTGATCGGCGCGGCCGGCCGTCGTCCACGGAACGAACACCGCCGGATCAACTGCTGTCACTCGCGTCCCAGAGGTCTTCACATCCCGGGAGTCGCCTACCGGAGAAGCCGCTTGGGGCTGTCATAGGCAGTGGTTAGAGTGATGGTCTGTTGATCGTGGCGGTCATATCGCCGCGATCACAAGGTGGGACAGCTGTAGCAAACGGGGAGGAACGGGCATCGTGCTCGATGCAGAGGGCGGCGGAGTCGGAGGCTCGGGCGGGGCGAGTGATCTGGAGCGCGGCGTCGGTGCGCTGAAGAAATTCCATCAGCAAGTGGTCGCACTGCTGGCGGAATTCGAGGGCGGCGAGGGCGGTACGGCCAAAATCGCCGAACAGAGGGTGTCGCGCGGTTCTTTCAGCGGATCGAATCTGCCTTTCGCGGAAGCGGACGGCTTTTTCAGCCAGTACAACCGTGTCCATGCGTCGCTCGTCTCCCTCACGAAGTCCCTCGGCGACCAGATCGAGGCGCTGACCATCGGGGTGCACGCGGCCGATGTCGGCTTCGACAACGTGGAGGAAGAGATGCGGCAGCGCTTCCACGCGATTCAGGGGCAGTTGAAGTCGGAGCGTCGGCGTGACGCCGCGGAGCAGCAGCGCGGGGTGCAGGCCCGCGACAACGACACGGCCCTTTCGACGGAGTTGGGGTAATGCCGATGGGTGACAACGCGAATCCGGACTTGACCCACGAGCAGCAGCAGGCCACTGACACGACGCGGATCGAGGGCCAGTTCGTCGCCACCGACGCCATCGAGCGTGCCACGGCGATGCTGGAGAAGATCGGCTTCGGCAACGGATCGGGACCGGGCGGGTTCTTCGGCAAGACGGACTTCGAGGGTGCCCGGCTCAACGCGATGCTCGACCTGCTGGAGACCGCCGACCCGGCGGAGCTGGAGAACGCGGGCGACGCGCTCCAGCGAGCCAGGACCGCCCTCAACAAGGCGGCGCGCGAGCTCGACGCGTTTGTGAAGGCCACGGAGTGGAAGGGCGAGTCCGGCAACGAGTTCCGCCGCTACGGAGGAGAGCTCGCCCGGTACGCGGGCGATCTGGGCACCTTCGCCAACGGCGTGGGCACCCAGATGAAGGTCGCCAGCGAGGGCCTGACCTCGGTCCGCAATGCCCGGCCGCCGCGCGACAACCGTGCCGACCCGAAGAAGCCGGAGGCCTTCCCGCCCTCGGAGCGCAAGGAGGACAACGCCGAGTACAAGGCGGCGCTGAAGGCGGAGAAGGACCGCCAGGAGGCCATCAACCAGATGAACCGTCTGGCCTCGTTCTACGCGGTCTCCCAGGAATCGCTGGCTGGGCAGGAACCCCCGAGAATGCCGGGTGCGCTGACGACGGCGGTGCCACGCCCCTACGGAGCATGGGAGGACGACAGAGCTTCCACGGCCACTTCATCGCGGGGCGAGCGCTCATCCGGTTCCGCTCAGGAGGCTGTGGCTTCGCCGACTCGGATCGCCGATGCCGGCGGCACGCCCCAGAGCGACGTGGCTGGTCTGCCGACAGCGCTGGCTCCGGCGACACCCTCGCCCGGACAGCCCTCGCCCCCGGTCCCGGGGCCCGACACATCGATGGTGATCGACAGCGTCACGGCACCGCCGGCTGCCCCCACGGCTCCGGTCGCCCCGACGGCCCCCGTGCCCACGGCTCCGGGAGCTCCCATGCCCGGACCGGTTCCACCGATGGCCCCCGGCGTGTCGAGCCCTGTGCAGAACAAGGCGGCGCAGGCGAAGGGCGGGCCGGGCGTATCACGGGCCGGTGGACCGTCGAGCACCGGCGCTCCGGGGCGAGGCGCGATCGGGGCCGGTGGCGTCCCTGCGGCCAAGTACGCCGAAAGCGCCGGACGTTCCGCTGTCATCGGAGGCGCACCGGGAGCGGCGGGCGGTGGGAGTGCCGCTGGCCGAGCGGGGGCAGTGGGTCCCATGGGCGGCGGAGCTCCCGCGGCAGGTCGTGCCGGAGCCGTAGGGGCGTCAGGACAGTCTCCGATGGCCGGGCGGGCCGGAACCGGCGCGTCCGCGGGGTCTCCCGCAGGTCGGGCGGGCGGCATCGTCGGCGGTACGCCCCAGCGCGCCACCGGGGCCGCCAGTGGGCCCCGTATCCCCAGGGGGACGGTCATCGGCGCTGAGGGAGCGACACCGGGTCGCTCCGCCTCGCCGAGGACCGGTCAGTCCGGAGTCATCGGAGCAGGCCCCGCGAACGGCATGCCTCAGCCCACGGGGCGAGGCACCCCCAGCACCAAGGGAATCGTCGGCACTCCGAGCAACGGCGGTACGGGCTCCAGGCCGGTGGCCGGTGGCTTCACCACCGGTGGTTCGGGGCTTGTGGGTGGCCGCCCTGGCCACCGTCAGCCCGATGGCGAGGAGCGCGAGAGCTCCGGCTCCGCCCGTCCCGACTATCTGACGGAAGACGAAGAGACATGGGCGGTTCGACGACGCGCCGTCCCACCAGTGATCGAGTGAGCACAGGGGAAGGTTCGGAAGTCAGGATGTCGGCAGGAATAAGCCAGCTCCGAAAGCGCAAGGGGCCCTACGCCATGAGGCGAGGTCTGCTCTGCGCTGCCGCCGTGGCCTGGGCCGTGGGCGTCGTCGGTACCGCCCCGGTCGCGGCGGCCGTCGAGGATGTGCGGTCCCGGCAGTGGTACCTGGACGCGATGCGTGCCGAGGAGATCTGGAAGACCACCACCGGCGAGGGGATCAAGGTCGCCGTCATCGACACCGGAATCAACTCGTCGACCCCCTCGCTGAAGGGACAGGTCCTGGAAGGCTTCGATGCCACCAAGGCGAGAGGCGAGGCCACGGACGACTACGACGGACATGGGACGACCATGGCCGAGCTGATCGCCGGGACCGGTCAAGGAGGCGGGCTGCAAGGACTTGCCCCGGGAGTCAAGGTCATCCCCATTCGGATCTCCGACACCGAGTTCCAGGAGAAGCACAAGTCGAACCTCCGGGATAAGTCGGATGCCATCAGGGCTGCCGCGGACAGTGACGCGCAGATCATCAGCATCTCCTCCGGTAGTGAATTCTATGAGCCGAAAGAGGAAGAGGCGGTGAAGTACGCGGAGAAGAAGGGGAAGCTGATCTTCGCGGCTGTTGGTAACACAGGCGACGAGGACAATAAGCCGGGGTACCCGGCCAGCTATGACGAAGTCGTGGGCGTCGGAGCCTCCATCGCTGCGGGCAAGGTTGCCGAGTACTCCTACCATGGCGAGGCCGTGGACCTTGTCGCTCCCGGCAGCGGCATCCCCCATTGGTGCGATGCGAGCTTCAAGGGCTACTGCGATGGCAACGGCACCAGCGCCGCCACCGCCATCGCCTCCGCCTCCGCCGCTCTCATCTGGTCCACAAACCCCGACTGGACTGCGAACCAGGTCCTCCGCGTCATGTTCGAGAGCGCGGGCCGGGGCAAGGACGGCAACAAGAAGACCCTCAGTAACTTCTACGGCCATGGAGTCGTCCGTCCCGGCGCGCACATCAACCGGGGGCTCGGCAAGCCCGGCGACCCGGATCTCAGCCCGCTGACCAACAAGCGGACCGGTGCCGCCACCGCCTCGGCCACTCCCTCCGCACCAGCGAAGTCATCACCCGCGAAGAGCGCGCCCCCGGCCGACACCGCCGTGGCAGGCTCTAGCGAGAAGTCCGGGGACGACGGCTGGTGGGGTCTCGTCCTCGGCGGAGCAGGGGTCGTCGTCGCCCTCGCGGGCGGAGGCTTCTTCGTCGCCCGGCGCCGCCGCAGCGCCTGAGCGGGCCGTACGGCCGCCGCCCAGCGCCATCACACCTCCACCATGAAATCAACGTACTGAGAACGCGAACAGGGAAGGGAAGACCGACATATGTCAGTCCAGAAAGTCGGCGATGAGGGCCTCAAGAGTCTCCAGGACGAGATCACGGCCAATTTCGAAGACGTCAAGGGCCAGCTCCAGCAGCTCCAGGGCGTCATCGACAGCCTGGAAGGCAACTGGAAGGGCATCGGCCACGGCGCCTTCGATGTGAAGCAGGCCGAGATCAACCAGGGCATGGTGCGCATCGGCAAGATGCTGCTCCACTTCCAGGAGGCGATCCAGGTCACCCGTACCACCGCCGGCAACACCGAAGACGATGTGCGCGCCGCGCTCCAGGGCGTCGACGTCACCCCCGGCTTCTCGGGTGACGCCGGAGCGACCTCGCGCGCGAGCTCGAACATCAGCGGTTACTGAGCCCGACGCCGCCGAGCGGCGCATCCCCAGCACAGCGGATACACAGACATACGGCAGTCGGAGGATTAATGTCGGACAACGGCGCCAACCTGGTCGTCACATACGCCTCGCTTGAGCAGGCGGCGGCGACCATCGACAAGCAGGCCGATCGCCTGGACAAGAGCCTTGACGCCATCCAGGGCAAGCTGCGCAGCATCTCCAGCACCTTCGAGGGTGAGGCCGCGACCGCGGCGGAGAACTACCACCGGCAGTGGGACAAAGAGACCCGGATGATCCACACGGCCCTGAAGGGCATCGCCCGCGCGGTCCGCGAGGCGGCCCCCGCCTACCAGGCCGGTGACCGGAAGGCCGCCGGCTACTTCTAACAGCCGGGGGACAAGCATCCCGACAGGGTGGGCATACGCGGGAGATGCCCACCCTGTCGTCGTATCCGCGATTCCGCGACGAGGCACGGACGTCAGGACCTCTTCGAGGCCCTGCACTCATCGGAGTTACTGACCGAATCGGTGTACGCGGTGATGAGCTTCTTCATCTCCGGCTCCGTCGTCTTCTCATCACTGAGGCTCACGATGGTGACGAAGAGCCTGGAGTCCACCTTGCGGTGGCTGACGCTCGGTTCCGGGCAGTGGACCTGACCGACGCCGCCCTTCTCGGACCAGGCGTAACGCCGGTCCTCGGTCAGCTGCGTGTCGATTATCATGCCTCCGCCCCGCTCAGTGGAGGCGACGTTGAGGGTGGTCGTGTCTCCCCCCCGCCAACTGATCAGTACGGACAGGGCGGACTCGTCATCCACCCGGACGAGGCAGCGGTCGTACCCGATCAGGTTCGTTACCTTGGTCGAGATCTTCTTGCCTGGAGGCAGTGCAGGTTCCAACAGGCTCGGCTCGATGGCCGTACCGCAGAGCGAGTCCGGTGTCTTGTATGCCTTGGTCGGTTTCGGGTCGGACGATGTGCACCCGGAAGCGGCGAGAACGAGAAGTGCCGCCGCAGCCAGCGAGAAGACGGACTTCAGCCCGCGCCGTTCCGTGTTCTTGAGGTTCTTCATCTGAACTCCGTAACTGGCACTTGTCATGAAGGCTGGATTTCCGTGGTCAGATCATCAGACATTCGCTGGGCGTTGTCCGACGCGTCCGAGAAGCCGTCCTCGGTACCGCGCCGGGCCCAGTCCGCCGCCTGGTGCGCATAGTCCGCCCCATGCCCCTTGGCCGCGAGAGTCGCTGCCTCCTGGGCCAAGATCAGGTTGCTGTCCCTGCTCGCGGACCACAGATCGGCCGACTGCTTGCCGGCTTCCTGGAGAACATCCGTCTCCGATTGCTGGAAGAGATGCTCAAGCACCAGGCCGCTGACCGTGCCTGCGGCCCCGGCGGCCACCGCGCCGCCGACCGGGGTGGCAATAAAGCTCACTCCAACGCCGATACCGGTTCCGATAGCTCCCGACCAGGCATTCTTCTGTTGGGCGACGGAATCCTGGAAATCCTTGGCCTCCTGTGCGGCCGGACCTGTGATGGCCTCCTGGCGACCGACCGCCAGCGCCCCGCCGATCTCGGCGGACTTCCGCGCGACATCCTGGACAATGTCCTGAGGAGGATGCGGATATCGCCGGTCCTCCGGAAGGTCCGGGTTGAGGTGGTAGTCCATCAGGTTCGCCATATAGGCCTTCTGACCCACCTCGACGGCAGCGAATCCGTCGGGGCTCTGCCCCACGGAGACCAGAAGGCGGGTGACGTCCTTGTGGTTCAGTTCCGCGGCAGTCCCCGCGATCGGGAAGAGCCGGTCCGTATTGCCGAGCTTGTCGTTGGACGCGGCACGGTTGATGTCTGGCAGATACTCCGAGGTGATCTGTCCGATGCTGTCCCCCAGTACCCCGTGCTTCGTCAGCCGCTCCGGATCGTCCGAGATCGAGGCGACCAGCCGCTCCATGAGCTTCGCCTGCTCCGCGTTGTGCGGGGGGGTGTCGACGGTCGGCAGTTCGCCCGCCGGGTGCCCGGTGGTGGCCGCCTCCAGGGCGAGCCCCAGATAGTTCCTGCCCGTACTGGTGTCATCGTTCTTCTCGTCCACCGTCCGGGGCCACTCCCGCTCCTCGAAGAGGTAGTCGAAGTTGGTGAGGTCGGCCTTCACCTCCTTGCCCTTCGCGTCCTCCCGCTTGAAGTCGTGGTCCTCGTCCTTGGTGACGAAGGTGTCGCCGAAGAAGTCCGTGGCCGCGTCGGGGCTGTTCGACAGCGCCTTCAGGAAACCGACCAGGGGATCCGAGCCGCGATCGGTGCCCGTGTGGTTCAGATCGGGGTTGATCGGGACATCGTTCCAGAGCATGCCGCCCGCCCGGCCGTTGCTGGTCAGCTCCTTCTCGGCCTTGATCAGCTCCGTGCCGTAGCTTCTGAGGAACTGGTCGTCGAAGTTCCCCCAGCGCATCAGATTGCTCATCACCTGGAAACCCATGGTGCCGCTGTGTTTGAACACCGTCTCGCTGCCCAGGGCGGTCATATCCCGCTTCCAGCCCGCCATCGACTGGGTGTCGCTCTGTGTCGCGGTCGCCAGCGTCAGACTCAGATTCTTCTGAAGCTCGCCGAGCTGATCGCGCTGGCCGCGCAGCTCATAGGCCTGGTGCGGATCGTTCACCCCGGCCCAGAACTCCAGCGTCCCCTTCGCGCCCAGCGTGGCGGCGAAGCGCTCCGCGAACAGCTCGTCGTCCGAGTACTTCTTCAGCCCGGCGTTGAGCGCGGCGATGTCCTCGGCCCGGAGGTCCTCCGGCTTCTTCTTCGCCAGCGCGGCCAGCTTCTCCGCTTCCTTCAGCGCGTTCGCTCCGGCGTCCCGGTCGGCGTACTCCGCCCCCGAGAACCCGTGGTCGTTCTGGTCGGCCAGCGCCTTCAGAACCGCCGCGGCCGAGGTGTCGCTCTCCGTGGCCTTGTCGAGAATGCCCTGGATCTCGTCCCGCAGCGCGGTGACGTCCTCCGGGGTGTGATCGGGGACGGAGGTCCCCTTGGCGGCCCGGTCGGGATGGATGTTCATGCTGACGGTGAAGCCGCCCCCACCGGTCGGCACGACGGTGAGGTTCTTCTTCGCCCCGCGCTCGATCGCCTCGTTGAGCTTGCGGTGCCAGTCCTTCAGCTCGTCACGGGTGTCCCTGAGGATGTTCCGTATGGAGGTCGCCTGCGTCCGCGCGTCGGCGAACTCGCCCGCCGTCCTGCCGATGAACTCACGGGACACGGTGGCGTTCACACCGGCCCAGTTCGCTTTGTTCGCCCGGCCGCGCAGACCGTCGCCGGCCCCCTTCTCCAGGTCCTCCAGATTGGCCGCCATCGTCGACCAGTCGGCGATGGCGTCATCGAGCAGCGCGAAGTTCGCGAAGCGCAGCGCCTCCAGATCCATCAGTTGTCACCCTTGCCCTTCGCGGTCTTCTCGCCGTACACCGGATTCTGCTGGCCCGCCGGCGCATACGATTCGTCGAAGCCCTTGTCCAGGGTGTCGATGCTGCTCATATTGCGCTGAATCCAGTCGTCGTCGTCCCGGTGCGTCTTACGGCTGAAGTCCATACGGTTCGAGATATGCGCACAGGCGTCCATGAGTGAATTGAGCTGCTTGTCCCAGCGGTTGGAGACATGCTGAAGGGCTCCGCCCAGCGCGAACCCCTGCCGGGAGAGATCACCGGCGGCCTTGTCGCTCGTGGGAACCGCGATCCGCGCTTCGTTCCACAGCCGGTTGTAGAGCGTGAAGGCGTGGTCGCCGATCGCCGCCAGATCGGCCTGGCTGACCTGGAGATCGCCCTGTCCGACGCCTCCGCCCGTGTCCTCGGGCGGCAGCCCGTTCAGCCGCATACGCGCCGCGCTCTGCTCGGCCGCCGACGCCTTCAGCTGCTCCCACTCGTCCCACGCCACCGTCTGCGTCCCTTCCCCCGTGCACGACCCCGGACAGCGCCATTCCGTAGCGCTGTTTCCGGCCAATCCATCGAACGTCCAACCTATTGATCTGCGGCGATCACTCGCAAGCGCCGTCCGGCCCGCCCGGGACCGCCGACGCGCCCGACGACGGGGAGCCCCACAAGGACTCCCCGTCACCATCACATCTGTTCGTCCGGCGGCATAAGCCCCGTCTGCACCAACGGATTTCCGCGCTGCCGGGAGACGAAGACACCCCGCCCCGCGGGCATCGGCCGCATCCGCACCCCGCCGAGCACATCGCCCTCCTGTGGATCGCCGGAGAGCAGCACCCCCTGCGCGCCCAGCTCCATCATCCGCTGCATGAACGCCTCGTACGACGCCCGGCTCGCCCCCGCCGAACTGCGGGCGATGATGAAGCGGACGCCCACATCGCGCGCGAACGGCAGCAGCTCGGTGAGCTTCGCCAGCGGATTGCCGCTCGATGTGGAGACCAGGTCGTAGTCGTCCACGACCACGAAGACCGAAGGCCCCCGCCACCAGCTGCGCTCCCGCAGCTGCTGGGCGGTCACATCCGCCGAAGGGGTACGCCGCCGCATCAGATCCGCGAGCGCGTCCACATGGTGCTCCATGTTGTTGGACATGGGAACGTACTCCGCCAGATGGGACGCTGGAGTGACGTCCAGCAGCGCCCGCCGGTTGTCGATCACGAAGAACTTGCAGGAGTCGCCGTCGTACCGCTCGCACAGCTGCTTGATCAGCAGCCGCAGCGTATTCGACTTACCGGACTCGCTCTCGCCGAAGACCAGGAAGAACGGATCCCGCTCGAAGTCGACGAAGACCGGCGCCAGATTGTTCTCGTCGATGGCGAAGGCGACTCCGCGCCCCGGCTCCGCCCGGCCCGGCGGAAGGCTCGCCGCCGGCAGCTCGCGCGGCAGCAGCCGTACCGGCGGCGCGCCGGGAGCCGTCCAGTGCCGGGCAGCCTCCTGGTTCATCGCCGTCGTCGCCTCCGACAGATCGCTGCTGGAGCTGATGCCGTCGATCCTCGGGACAGCCGCCATGAAGTGCAGCTTCTCCGGGGTCAGACCGCGCCCCGGCACCCCCGTCGGCACATTGACGGCCGCCTTGCGGTCCAGCTCCGAGTCCATCGTGTCACCGAGCCGCAGCTCCAGCCGGTTCATCAGATGGTCCTTGAGATTGGCGCGGACCTCCAGCGAGCGGGAGGCCGTGAGCACCAGATGGATGCCGTAGCCCAGACCGCGCGTCGCGATCTCCAGCACGGCCGGCTCCAGCCCCTCGTAATCCGACCTGAAGTTCCCCCAGCCGTCGATGAGCAGGAACACATCGCCCCACGGCTGCTCCGCCGTCGAGATCTCACCCCGCGCCCGCATCCTGCGGAAGGTGGCGATCGAGTCGATGCCCGCGCCGCGGAAGTACTCCTCGCGGCGCGACAGGATCCCGTACACCTCGGCGACCGTGCGCCGTACCCGCTCGGGGTCCAGCCGGGACGCGATGCCGCCGACATGCGGCAGACCGGCGATCGCCGACAGCCCGCCGCCGCCGAAGTCGAGTCCGTAGAACTGCACCTCCTGCGGGGTGTGCGTCAGCGCGAAACCCGCGACCAGGGTGCGGAGCAGGGTCGACTTGCCCGACTGCGGGCCGCCGACGATCTGCATATGGCCCGCGGCTCCCGAGAAGTCCCGGAACAGGGTGTCCCGCCGCTGCTCGAACGGCTTATCGACCACGCCCAGCGGTACGACCAGCCGGCCGGCCCCCTCGTACCCGGGCTGGGTCAGCCCGCGGCCCGGCACCGGCACCAGCCCCGGCAGCAGTTCGTCCAGCGGCGGCGGATTGTCCAGCGGCGGCAGCCACACCCGGTGGGCCTCCGCGCCCCGGCCCTCCAGCCGCCGCACGATCACATCGAGCACGGAATCGGCGAGGGCGTCGTCCTCGGCGGGCCGCGCCCGGGGCGCCGGAGGTCCGGCCACCGGCTCCGCGTACCGCACCGGCACCGGCGCCGCCGTGAACCGCACCGGCCTGCGGTCCACCGGCAGCGGCCCCCCGGAGGCCGCGGCGCGGTGCGCGCCGTCCCGGTAGACCCCCGAGACATACGCCGCCTTGAACCGCACCATTTCATCCGTGCCGAACTTCAGATACCCCGAACCGGGCACATTCGGCAGCGAGTAGGCGTCCGGCACCCCCAGCGCGGCCCGCGACTCGGCGGCGGAGAAGGTGCGCAGACCGATCCGGTACGAGAGATAGGTCTCCAGACCGCGGAGCCGGCCCTCCTCCAGCCGCTGCGAGGCCAGCAGCAGATGCACCCCGAGCGACCGGCCGATCCGCCCGATCTGCACGAACATCTCGATGAAATCGGGCATCGCGGTCAGCAGCTCGCTGAACTCGTCGATGACCAGCACCAGCGAGGGTATGGGCTGGAGCGGCGCGCCCGCCGCGCGGGCCTTCTCGTAGTCGTGGATATTGGCGTAGTTGCCCGCGTCGCGGAGCATCTCCTGCCGCCGGTTCAGCTCACCCCGGATGGAGTCGCCCATCCGGTCCACCAGCGTCAGATCGTCCGCGAGGTTGGTGATCACCGCCGCCACATGCGGCATCTGGGACATCCCGGCGAAGGTGGCGCCGCCCTTGAAGTCCGCGAGGACGAAATTCAGCGTCTCCGACGAGTGGGTGACGGCGAGCCCCAGCACCAGCGTCCGGAGCAGCTCCGACTTGCCGGAGCCGGTCGCGCCGACACAGAGCCCATGCGGCCCCATGCCCTCCTGCGCGGCCTCCTTGAGATCCAGCATCACCGGCGTGCCGTCCTCGCCGACGCCGATGGGCACCCGCAGCCGTTCCGACTGCGACCTCGGACGCCAGGTGCGGCTGACGTCGACCGAGGCGGCGTCGCCCAGATTCAGCAGATCGGTGAAGTCGAGATTGGCCAGCAGCGGCTGGTCGTCGTCCCCGCCGGCGCCCACCCGCAGCGGGGCGAGCTGACGGGCGAGCGCCTCGGCCGCCTGAAGGCTCAGCCGGTCGGGGAGCCCGTCGTACACCAGCCCGTGCCCGGACTCCAGCCGCAGCGCCTCCGGGGTGACCGTGATGGACAGACCGCCGCGCGCCCCGGTGACATCGCCCGGGACGACCTCGACGACGGTGACCCCCTGGAGTCCCTCCGCCGCCGCGAGCGCGGAGACCTGGGGTACCGACTGCCCGTCGAGCACCACGACCACATGCGGCTGATCGAGCAGCGGATGGCCGTCGCCCTGGAACCGGGGCCGGCCGTCGAGCCGCGCCGCGAGCAGCTCCTCCAGCTCATGGGCGTCGGTGGTGATCAGACGGCGGCTGCCCGCGCCGTCGCCGGAGCCCGGGGCCTGGACATGCGGCAGCCACTTCGCCCACTCCCAGTGCGGCGCGGCCTCCCGCCCCGCCGCGATCGCGATGACCAGATCCTCGGGGGAGTGCAGGGAGACCAGCGAGCCGAGCATGGTCCGCGCGGTGGAGCGCGCCGACTCCGCGTCGCCACTGACCGTCAGATGGTAGAAAGCCCGCAGCGATACGGCCATGGGCAGGCCGTCCAGGGTGCTGTGCGCCGTCAGGAACTGGCGCATCGCGCCCGCCGTCAGCGGCTCCAGCTCGTCCAGCGGCGCGGTGTCCGGCGCTATGAGCGGGGTGGCGAGCTGCTGACTGCCCAGGCCGATACGGACCTGCCCGAAGTCCGCGTCGCCGATCCGGCGCTCCCAGACCCGGCTGCCCTCCGCCACCAGCGCCCACAACTGCTCGGGCGAGGGGTGCAGATAGTACTGGGCGTCGCGCTGGAGCTTCGCGGTCCGCAGTATCCCGCGGCGGGTCTGGGTCAGATACTTCAGATAGTCGCGGCGCAGATCGGCGAGCTCTCCCTGGGTGCCCCGGCGGTAGCGCACCAGCATCGCGATGGCCATGGCGATCGTCGACGCGATCATGATCATGCCCATGATCCGCATGATCGGATTCGGCGTGATGAAGAAGAAGACGACCGAACCGCCCATGCCCAGCATCGGCAGCAGCTGCATCAGCGCGCCCTCCTGCTGGCCTCGCGGCAGCTCGGGAGGGGGTTGCAGCTGTATGTGCTCGCTGGGCACTTCGGAAGGCAGGGCCCGTGGTGGGCGCTTGACGACGATCTGACTCACAAGCTCACCAATTCCGTTGCCGGACGGAAATGTTCCTATCGGCGCCCCCGTGGCGACGGGCTCCGTCCGCGGGGACGGATCCTACTTGCGGCGGTGCGAAGAGGTGGGCGGTAGGGTGGCGCGATGTGTTGGCACACCCCGTGAACCACCGTGAGAGATAGGGGTCGTCCGGAGCACGGCCACGGGCCTGCGGTGAGCCCCGGACCGGTTCGGCGGCCGACGCGGTCACGATCGCGGAGCCCCTTCGGCGAACGGCGAATCACGGCGGCGTGAGCACCGAAGCCCGAGCACCACAGCTTGAACGCCAAAGCCCGAGCACCACAGCGCGAGCACCACAGCTTGAACGCCGAAGTGCGAGCACCACAGCGCGCACCCGGCGGCGCGGACGGCCCACGACGTGGCACAACAGGGCCCGGAACAGGGCCCGGAACAGGGCCCACAACACGGCCCACGCCACGGCCCACGACGACGAACCGAACCCACCACGCATGAAGATCACAGAGATCGCAGAGAACGCAGAGATCACGAGGGGACGCAGCAGGTGAGTATGACGGCCCAGAGGGCGGCCACCGGACCCGGTCACCCCGGACAGGCGACCCCGTCCAGCAGCGGAACCGGCTTCTGCCGGGTGACCGTCGTCGCCCCCGACGGCCGCGTCGACGTGGCACTGCCCGAGGACATCGCCGTCGCCGACCTCTACCCGGAGATCCTGCGCCTCTCCGGCCAGAGCCCCGAACCCGGCGCCCCCGTCGGCTACCACCTGGTACGCCGCGACGGCACCGTCCTCGACGGCGCACGCTCCCTCGGCGCCCAGCGCATCCTCGACGGCGAGCTCCTCTCCCTGCGCCCCTTCGCCGACTCCCTCCCGCCCGCCGTCTTCGACGACGTGACCGACGCCGTCGCCAACGCCGTCGCCCGCGACCGCACCCTGTGGAGCGACGCCCTCATGCGCGGCGCCGGGCTCTTCGGCGGCTCGGCGCTGCTCCTGCTGCTCGCCTTCGTGCTCTGGTCCTCCGCACCCGGCCATGACGCCCACGGCCTCCAGGGCATCCTCGCCGCGGTCGCCGGCGTCCTGCTGCTCGCCCTCGCCTGCGTCCGCGCCCGGGTCTACGACGACCGGGCCTCGGCCGTCGCCCTCGGCATCGGCGCCCTGGCCAACGCCGCCGTCGCCGGATCCGGCCTGCTGCCCCCCGCGGCCGGCCAGGGCGCGGGCCGGCTCCACGCCCTGCTGGCCTGCGCCGCCGTACTGATCGCCGCGGTCATCCTCACCATCGCCGCCCCCGGCGGCGACGGCCCCTTCGTCGCCTTCGTCCTCGCCGCCGCCATCGGTGTGCTGGCGTCCTTCCTCGCGATCGTCTACCGCCTCACGCCCGCCGAGACCGCCGCGCTCTGCGCCCCCCTCGCCGTGGGCGCCCTCGCCTTCCTGCCCGGACTCTCCACCCGCTTCGCCCGCCTCCCCATCGGCTTCGACCCGCCCCGCACCGCCATGGGCGACTACGGCGCGGAGGACGAGCCGCAGGGCCCCGTCGACGCCGAGCGCATCGCCGCCCAGGCCCGCCGGGGCCATGAACTCCTCGTCGGCCTGGTCGGCGGCTGCGCCCTGGTCGCCGTGGGCTCCGCCGCGGTGCTCGGATTCTCCGACGGCGTCTGGGCCCAGCTGCTCGCCCTCGCCACCGGGATCGCCATGCTGATGCGGGCCCACCTCTTCCGCTACACCGCGCAGGTCGGCTGTGCGCTCGCGGCCGGCCTCGGAGCCCTGGTGCTGCTCGGTCTCGGGCTCTGCCTCAACCCGCCGCCGGTCCTGGTGCGCGACGCCCTGCGCGGCGACAGCTCGGGCCTCGACCTCCGTACGATCTGGCTCGCCGCCGCGGTCGCCGCGGTGGCCGCGCTGATCACCGCCATCGGGCTGATCGTCCCCCGCGCGGGCGTCACCCCCTTCTGGGGCCGCTTCCTGGAGATAGCCGAGACCTGCGTCCTGCTCACCCTGATCCCGCTGTCCCTCGCGGTCTTCGACGTCTACCACGCCATCCGGGCCACCACCTCCTAGCCTCGCCCCCAGCTGGGGGCGAGGAGCGGTCCCCCCGGACTGCTATCCTGGGCGATGGCCGTTTGTGTACGCGTTCCCGGACTTTCTGGGGACAGCGCTCATCGGACCTTCGCTCCCGAGTCACGGAAGCTCCCCTGAGGCCAAGACCAGGGGCACTCGTGGGCGCATCGAACACCCTGAGGAGTACCGAGTGTCTCTCGACGCCGCTACCAAGAAGCAGATCATGGCCGACTTCGGCACCAAGGAAGGCGACACCGGCTCTCCTGAGGTCCAGGTCGCGATGCTCTCCCGCCGCATCTCGGACCTGACCGAGCACCTCAAGACCCACAAGCACGACCACCACTCCCGCCGTGGTCTGCTGATCCTGGTCGGCCAGCGCCGCCGCCTGCTGCAGTACCTGGCCAAGAAGGACATCCAGCGCTTCCGTACGCTGGTCGACCGCCTCGGCATCCGCCGCGGTGCGGCCGGCGGCGCCAAGTAAGACGCCGTGGAGGGGAGCGGTTCCCGCTGAAACAGGGGGCCGCTCCCCTTTGCTTTACCGACGGTTTACCCGCGGCACGCGTTCGCTTTACCGGCGGTACGCGCCGGTGGGCCGCACAGCGCGGCCGCACCGTACAAGCTGTACATGCTGACTCGCTGTACGTGCGCGACGTACCGGACGGCATTTAGTCTGGTCGTACGAGGCGCAACGCCCCACGCGCCACGGAACGACCCGCACGACGCGACAACGCACCACTGAACGCGAGAAGCCGACTCGCCGCCGCCGGTCCTCGGTAGTGGCTCCCGGAGACCACAGGAACCCCGGGTGCTTCGATCGAAGACCGGCCGAATACGAGAGCTTCTCCACCCGTCCCCCGCCACACGGGCGCAGGGACGACAAAGACGCAAAGTAACGGAGAAAACGCTAGTGGAGAACGAGACCCACTACGCCGAGGCCGTCATCGACAACGGCACCTTCGGCACCCGCACCATCCGCTTCGAGACGGGCCGCCTGGCCAAGCAGGCCGCCGGCTCCGCCGTGGCGTACCTGGACGACGACACCATGGTGCTGTCGGCCACCACCGCCTCCAAGAAGCCCAAGGACCAGCTCGACTTCTTCCCCCTCACGGTGGACGTCGAGGAGCGGATGTACGCGGCCGGCAAGATCCCCGGCTCCTTCTTCCGCCGGGAGGGCCGCCCCTCCGAGGACGCGATCCTCACCTGCCGCCTGATCGACCGCCCGCTGCGCCCCTCCTTCAAGAAGGGCCTGCGCAACGAGATCCAGATCGTTGAGACGATCATGGCGCTCAACCCCGACCACCTCTACGACGTGGTCGCCATCAACGCCGCCTCCTGCTCCACGCAGCTCGCCGGCCTGCCCTTCTCCGGCCCGATCGGCGGCACCCGTGTCGCCCTGATCCGTGGCCAGTGGGTCGCCTTCCCGACCCACACCGAGCTGGAGGACGCCGTCTTCGACATGGTCGTCGCCGGCCGGGTCCTCGAAGACGGCGACGTCGCGATCATGATGGTCGAGGCCGAGGCCACCGAGAAGACCATCCAGCTGGTCAAGGACGGTGCCGAGGCGCCGACCGAGGAGATCGTCGCCGCCGGTCTGGAAGCCGCGAAGCCCTTCATCAAGGTGCTCTGCAAGGCCCAGTCGGACCTCGCCGCCAAGGCCGCCAAGCCCGAGGGCGAGTTCCCGGTCTTCCTGGACTACCAGGACGACGTGTACGACGCCCTGACCGCCGCCGTCAAGGGCGAGCTGGCCCAGGCGCTCACCATCGCGGGCAAGCAGGACCGCGAGACCGAGCTGGACCGGGTCAAGGAGCTGGCCGCCGAGAAGCTGCTCCCGGCCTTCGAGGGCCGCGAGAAGGAGATCTCCGCCGCCTACCGCTCGCTGACCAAGAACCTGGTGCGCGAGCGCGTCATCAAGGACAAGGTCCGCATCGACGGCCGTGGCGTCACGGACATCCGTACGCTCGCCGCCGAGGTCGAGGCGATCCCGCGGGTCCACGGCTCCGCGCTGTTCGAGCGTGGCGAGACCCAGATCCTGGGCGTCACCACCCTCAACATGCTCCGCATGGAGCAGCAGCTGGACACCCTCTCCCCGGTGACCCGCAAGCGCTACATGCACAACTACAACTTCCCGCCGTACTCCGTCGGCGAGACGGGCCGCGTCGGCTCCCCCAAGCGCCGCGAGATCGGCCACGGCGCCCTCGCCGAGCGCGCCATCGCGCCGGTGCTGCCGACGCGCGAGGAGTTCCCCTACGCGATCCGCCAGGTCTCCGAGGCGCTGGGCTCCAACGGCTCCACCTCCATGGGCTCGGTCTGCGCCTCCACCATGTCGCTGCTGAACGCCGGTGTGCCGCTCAAGGCCCCCGTCGCCGGCATCGCCATGGGCCTGATCTCCCAGGAGATCGACGGCAAGACGCACTACGTCGCCCTCACCGACATCCTCGGTGCGGAGGACGCCTTCGGCGACATGGACTTCAAGGTCGCCGGCACCAAGGAGTTCGTCACCGCCCTCCAGCTCGACACCAAGCTGGACGGCATCCCGGCCTCCGTCCTGGCCGCGGCCCTCAAGCAGGCCCGTGACGCCCGCCTCCACATCCTCGACGTGATGATGGAAGCGATCGACACCCCGGACGAGATGTCCCCCAACGCCCCGCGGATCATCACCGTCAAGATCCCCGTGGACAAGATCGGCGAGGTCATCGGCCCCAAGGGCAAGATGATCAACCAGATCCAGGAGGACACCGGCGCCGAGATCACGATCGAGGACGACGGCACCATCTACATCGGCGCCGCCGACGGCCCGGCCGCCGAGGCCGCCCGCGCCACGATCAACAGCATCGCCAACCCGACGATGCCCGAGGTCGGCGAGCGCTACCTGGGCACGGTCGTCAAGACCACGACCTTCGGCGCGTTCGTCTCCCTGCTCCCGGGCAAGGACGGCCTGCTGCACATCTCGCAGATCCGCAAGCTCGCCGGCGGCAAGCGCGTGGAGAACGTCGAGGACGTCCTCGGCGTCGGCTCCAAGGTCCAGGTCGAGATCGCCGAGATCGACTCCCGCGGCAAGCTCTCCCTGATCCCCGTGATCGAGGGCGAGTCCGGTTCCGACAACGGCTCCGACGACACGAAGGACGACACCGACAAGTGACGTCGCGTAGTTCCCGAGCGACGGCCCGCACCTCTTCGAAGGCGCGGGCCGTCGCCCGTACCCAAACACTTCTCCAGGGTGAGAACGGCATCGGCACCGTCCGCCGCACCACCCTCCCCGGCGGTCTGCGGATCGTCACCGAGACCCTTCCCTCCGTACGCTCCGCCACCTTCGGCATCTGGGCCCATGTCGGCTCACGTGACGAGACGCCGTCCCTCAACGGCGCCACGCACTATCTGGAGCACCTCCTCTTCAAGGGCACCGAGCGCCGCTCCGCCCTGGACATCTCCTCCGCCATCGACGCGGTCGGCGGTGAGATGAACGCCTTCACGGCGAAGGAGTACACCTGCTACTACGCACGGGTCCTCGACACCGATCTGCCGCTCGCCATCGATGTGGTCTGCGACATGCTCACCGGCTCGCTGATCCTCCAGGAGGACGTCGACGCCGAGCGCGGGGTGATCCTCGAAGAGATCGCCATGACCGAGGACGACCCCGGCGACTGTGTGCACGATCTCTTCGCGCACACCATGTTCGGCGACTCGCCCCTCGGCCGCCCGGTCCTCGGCACCGTGGACACCGTCAACGCGCTCACCGCCGAACGGGTCCGCCGCTTCTACCAGAAGCACTACGACCCGACCCGGCTGGTCGTCGCCGCCGCGGGCAACGTCGACCACGCCACGGTCGTACGCCAGGTCCGCCGCGCCTTCGAACGGGCCGGCGCCCTCACCCGTACCGACGCCGTCCCGCTCGCACCCCGCGACGGACAGCGCGCCCTGCGCACCGCGGGCCGCGTCGAGCTCCTGGGCCGCCGGACCGAGCAGGCCCATGTCGTCCTCGGCATGCCCGGCCTCGCCCGCACCGACGACCGCCGCTGGGCGCTCGGGGTGCTGAACACCGCACTCGGCGGCGGCATGTCCTCCCGGCTCTTCCAGGAGGTACGGGAGAAGCGCGGCCTCGCCTACAGCGTCTACTCGTACACCTCGGGCTTCGCCGACTGCGGACTCTTCGGCGTCTACGCGGGCTGCCGCCCCAGCCAGGTCCACGACGTTCTCAAGATCTGCCGTGACGAACTGGACCGGGTCGCCGCCGAAGGACTCGACGACGACGAGATCGGCCGCGCCATCGGCCAGCTCTCCGGCTCCACCGTGCTCGGCCTGGAGGACACCGGCGCGCTGATGAACCGCATCGGCAAGAGCGAGCTCTGCTGGGGAGCGCAGATGTCCGTGGACGACATGCTCGCCCGGATAGCCGCCGTCACCCCCGACGAGGTACGCGCGGTCGCGGGCGAGATCCTCGGCCAGCGCCCCTCACTCGCGGTCATCGGCCCCCTCAAGGACCGCCAGGCCGACCGACTGCACGAGTCGGTCTCCTAATCCCCTAAGGAAAAGAACTGATGAGCAAGCTGCGTGTGGCGGTCATCGGCGCCCGGGGCCGTATCGGCTCGGAAGCGGTACGAGCCGTGGAAGCCGCCGACGACATGGAACTGGTCGCGGCCCTCGGCCGCGGCGACCGGCTGGAGGCGCTGGCCGAGGCCGGAACCGAGGTCGTGGTCGAGCTGACCACCCCCGACTCGGTGATGGACAACCTCGACTACTGCGTACGCCACGGCATCCACGCCGTCGTCGGCACCACCGGCTGGACCGATGACCGCCTCACCCGGCTCACCGGCTTGCTCACGGCCTCCCCGAAGACCGGGGTGCTCATCGCGCCGAACTTCTCCATCGGCGCGGTGCTCACCATGGTCTTCGCCCAGCGGGCCGCCCGCTACTTCGAATCCGCCGAGATCGTCGAGCTGCACCACCCGAACAAGGCCGACGCCCCCAGCGGCACCGCGACCCGCACCGCCCAGCTGATCGCCGCCGCCCGCGCCGAGGCGGGCTGCGCCCCGCAGCCCGATGCGACGGCCTCCGCTCTGGAGGGCGCGCGCGGCGCCGACGTGGACGGCGTCCCGGTGCACTCCGTACGGCTCCGGGGGCTGCTGGCCCACCAGGAGGTGCTGCTCGGCGGCGAGGGCGAGACGCTCACCATCCGGCATGACTCGCTCCACCACAGCAGCTTCATGCCGGGCATCCTGCTGGGCGTCCGCCGCGTCGTGAACACCCCCGGCCTCACGCTCGGCCTGGAACACTTCCTCGATCTGGGCTGATCCGGACCATGCGCGCGAAACTCACCTACTTCATCACGGCAGCCGTCCTGGCCGTCTACTTCGTCCTGGTCGGCAGCCGTGGTGTGATGCTCATCCAGCAGGGCACCCTGCTCACCGTCTCCTTCGGGCTCGCGGTGCTGATCCTGCCCGTGATCGGCGTCTGGTTCCTCTGGAAGAACACCCAGTTCGTCACCCGGGCCAACCGGCTCGCGGCCGAGCTGGACGCCGAGGGGGGCCTGCCGGTGGACGATCTGGCCCGCACTGCCAGCGGCCGGATCGACCGTGACGCGGCGGACGCGGCCTTCGAGCGCCGCCGCGCCGAGACCGAGGACTCACCGGACGACTGGCGCTGCTGGTTCCGGCTGGCCGTGGCCTACCACGACGCCCGGGACACCCCGAGGGCCCGCAAGGCCATGCAGCGGGCCATCGCCCTGCACGACGGCCGGACCCCGGCGGCTGCGGAGTAGGAGAACGGCCCCCGCCGGGTGGCGGGGGCCGTTCTCCTGGAGCGTGGTCAGGCGGGTCCGTACTCCGACCACCAGGCCTCGACCGTGTCCGCCGCCCGGTCGAACGCCTCGATCCGGGAGAGAAAGTCCCCGTTGTGATCCGTCAGCAGGGGCAGCGGCTCGCTCTTGCCCCGGCGTACGAGGACGAGCGCCTGCCCCTGCACCGTCCTCGGCAGCCCCAGCCACCGCACCGGCTGCTGCACCGTGCGTACGGCCGAGACATCGCTCCAGGCCACGGACGACGTGGTGAGGAGACCCACCCGGCGCAGACCGTGGCGGCTCACCCACACCCCGACCCGGAGCAGCCGCAGCGCCGCGCCGATCACGGCCAGCCCCAGCGCCAGGCAGACCGCCGCCCCGGACAGCGCCCCGGCCAAGCCGATGATCGTGGCCGCGATCAGCACGAACGACGCGAGCAGCAACAGCACCGCCGCCGCGACGACCCGCCAGGGCCCTGGGCGGTAGGGACGCCGCCACAGATCATGGTCGTCGAAAGGCAGCGCGACGTCGTCCGCCGTCGCGTCAAATGCACGGTCGGCCGTCAGAAAGGGCAGGGGCACGACTGATCCTCACTCACCAGCACACTCGATCGGGGCTGTGACGGGTGAGGCTACCGAGGCGATCACCGGCCGACCACCCCAGGGGGTCCGTACGAGTCTCAGCGGCGCTCGGACGCCTCGGACTTCTGGACGTCGCCCGGCTGCTGCCCGGACTCCATCGCGGGCATCCCGAGGAGCAGCGAGCCGGCCAGTCCGGCTGCCAGCGTCAGGCCGATCAGCGTCCGGCCGGTTATCGGGAGGCGGTCGCCCGTGCGCGCGGCGGGGGAGCGACGTTGCTGCGGAAGCTCTCGCTCTCGGCGACGAATGAGAAGGGGACGGCTTCCCGCCGGCGGAACATCAGGGCACTCTCCTCGAATCCAGGCGATGGGCGGCGTCGGCCGTACGACGGGTTCTCCCGTACAACCGCTCACCCATACAGACGCTCGAAACGCCGGATCGGTGCCCCCTTTCGCCGAATCGGCTGAAGTCCCCGGTCGCGGGTGACGCCGCGGGAGGCCGGACGGGGTGGACTAGAGTGGTCGCCGCCCAGCTCCATCCCTGGAAGGACCCTCCCGGTGACCGACACCCCCGCCGACACCGCGACGCCCAGCTTCCGCGGTGATGTCACCGTCGAACTGGTGAAGCACACCGCAGCGGACACCGATGTGCTGTGGGCGGCCCGCGTCTCCACGGCCGGCGAGCAGTCCCTGGAGGAGCTCCAGAAGGACCCCGAGCGCTCCAAGGGTCTGATCAACTACCTGATGCGGGACCGGCACGGCAGCCCCTTCGAGCACAACTCGATGACGTTCTTCATCAGCGCCCCGATCTTCGTCTTCCGCGAGTTCATGCGGCACCGCGTGGGCTGGTCCTACAACGAGGAGTCGGGCCGCTACAGGGAGCTCCAGCCGGTCTTCTACCTCCCCGCCCAGGACCGCAAGCTGGTCCAGGAGGGCCGTCCCGGGAAGTACGTCTTCGTCGACGGCAGCCCGGCGCAGCACAAGGTCGTCAGCGACGCCATGGAGGACTCCTACCGGCGGTCGTACGAGACCTACCAGGAGATGCTGGCCGCGGGCATCGCCCGTGAGGTCGCTCGCGCGGTCCTGCCCGTCGGGCTCTTCTCCTCGATGTACGCCACCTGCAACGCGCGCTCGCTGATGCACTTCCTCGGCTTGCGCACCCAGCACGAGCAGGCGAAGGTGCCTTCCTTCCCGCAGCGGGAGATCGAGATGGTCGGCGAGAAGATGGAAGAGGAGTGGGCCCGGCTGATGCCGCTCACCCACGCCGCTTTCAACGCCAACGGCCGTATCGCCCCCTGAGACTTTCTCCGGGCCCCGCTGACCTGTGCGGTTGTCGCCCACAGGGGCGCTTGACGGCACAGATGTGCGGATGCGGGCGGCGAAGTGTCCACATTGCGGTATTTCATGAAGTTCATCTAGGCTGATCGAACGGACCCGGCACTGCCTGAACCCCCGAGCAGGCAGTGCCGGGATCCCCAATGCCACGACGTACGTCACGCTCTCCAAGGGGCACAGCGTGCCGAGCAACGAGTAGCGTGTTACCCATGGCTCCGATCTCCACTCCGCAGACCCCGTTCGGGCGGGTCCTCACCGCTATGGTCACGCCCTTCACGGCGGACGGCGCACTCGACATCGACGGCGCGCAGCGCCTCGCGGCCCATCTGGTGGACGCGGGCAACGACGGTCTGATCATCAACGGCACCACCGGCGAGTCGCCCACCACCAGCGACGCGGAGAAAGACCAGCTCGTACGGGCGGTACTGGAGGCAGTCGGAGACCGGGCCCAGGTCGTCGCCGGTATCGGCACCAATGACACCCGGCACAGCATCGAGCTGGCGCGCGCCGCCGAGCACGCCGGCGCACACGGCCTGCTCGCGGTCACGCCGTACTACAACAAGCCCCCTCAGGAAGGTCTGCGCCGCCACTTCTCGGCCATCGCCGACGCCACCGAGCTGCCCGTGATGCTCTACGACATCCCCGGCCGCAGCGGCGTCCCGATCGACACCGAAACGATCGTGCGCCTCGCCGAGCACCCCCGGATCGTCGCCAACAAGGACGCCAAGGGCGACCTCGGCCGAGCCAGCTGGGCCATCGCCCGCTCCGGCCTGGCCTGGTACTCCGGCGACGACATGCTCAACCTCCCGCTGCTCTCCGTGGGCGCCGTCGGCTTCGTCTCCGTGGTCGGCCATGTGGTCACCCCGGAGCTGCGCGCCCTGCTCGACGCCCACCTCAACGGCGACGCGCAGAAGGCCACCGAGATCCACCAGCGGCTGCTCCCGGTCTTCACCGGCATGTTCCGCACCCAGGGAGTCATCACCACGAAGGCCGCGCTGGCCCTCCAGGGCCTTCCGTCCGGCCCTCTCAGGCTGCCCCTCGTGGAGCTCTCCCCGGAAGAGACCGACCAGTTGAAGATCGACCTCGCCGCCGGCGGGGTACAGCTCTGACCACAGACTTCACAACTGAATACCAGAAGAACCGAACATCAGTAGAGACACCGGCCGCCCATGGCCGGACAGAGACAACTGCAAGTGCACGAAAGTCACGGACGCCACGTGCCTCAGCGGTACGTGGCGTGCGTGGTGAGGAGAGTCTTTTGAGTCATCCGCATCCAGAACTCGGCCCCCCGCCGAAGCTCCCCAAGGGAGGCTTGCGCGTCACCCCGCTCGGCGGTCTCGGCGAGATCGGCCGGAACATGACCGTCTTCGAGTACGACGGCCGACTGCTGATCGTCGACTGCGGAGTCCTCTTCCCCGAGGACGAGCAGCCCGGCGTCGACCTGATCCTGCCGGATTTCAGCACGCTCAGGGAGCGCCTCGACGACATCGAGGGCATCGTCCTCACCCATGGTCACGAGGACCACATCGGCGGCGTCCCCTATCTGCTCAGGCTGAAGCCGGACATCCCGCTGATCGGCTCCAAGCTGACGCTCGCCCTGATCGAGGCGAAGCTCCAGGAGCACCGCATCCGTCCGTACACCCTTGAGGTCACCGAGGGCAATCGCGAGCGGATCGGCCCCTTCGACTGCGAGTTCATCGCGGTCAACCACTCCATCCCGGACGCGCTGGCCGTCGCCATCCGCACCCCTGCGGGCATGGTCGTCCACACCGGCGACTTCAAGATGGACCAGCTTCCGCTGGACCGCCGGCTGACCGATCTGCATGCCTTCGCCCGGCTCAGCGAGGAGGGCATCGACCTCCTGCTGTCCGACTCGACCAATGCCGAGGTCCCGGGGTTCGTCCCGCCCGAGCGCGACATCTCCAATGTGCTCCGGACGGTCTTCGCGAACGCCCAGAAGCGGATCATCGTGGCGAGCTTCGCCAGCCATGTGCACCGCATCCAGCAGATCCTCGACGCCGCCCATGAGTACGGACGGCGGGTCGCCTTCGTCGGCCGCTCGATGGTCCGCAACATGGGCATCGCCCGCGACCTCGGCTACCTGCGGGTCCCCGCCGGGCTGGTCGTGGACGTCCGGACGCTGGACGATCTGCCGGACCACGAGGTCGTTCTCGTCTGCACGGGTTCCCAGGGCGAGCCGATGGCGGCCCTGTCCCGGATGGCCAACCGCGACCACCAGATCCGCATCGTCCAGGGCGACACGGTGATCCTGGCCTCCTCCCTGATCCCGGGGAACGAGAACGCGGTGTACCGGGTGATCAACGGTCTCACCCGCTGGGGCGCCAACGTGGTCCACAAGGGCAACGCCAAGGTCCATGTGTCGGGCCATGCCTCGGCCGGCGAGCTGCTGTACTTCTACAACATCTGCAAGCCGAGAAACCTGATGCCGGTGCACGGCGAATGGCGTCATCTGCGCGCCAACGCCGAGCTGGGAGCGCTCACAGGCGTTCCGAAGGACCACATCGTCATCGCCGAGGACGGCGTCGTGGTCGATCTGGTGGACGGCAAGGCCAGGATCGTCGGCAAGGTCCAGGCGGGCTATGTGTACGTCGACGGCCTCTCGGTCGGCGATGTCACCGAGTCCTCCCTCAAGGACCGGCGCATCCTCGGGGACGAGGGCATCATCTCGGTCTTCGTGGTGGTCGACTCCACCACCGGCAAGATCGTCGGCGGCCCTCATGTGCACGCCCGCGGCTCCGGCATCGAGGACTCGGCCTTCGACGCGGTGATGCCGAAGGTGGAGGAGGCCATCGCCAGATCGGCGTCGGACGGCGTCGCCGAGCCGCACCAGCTCCAGCAGCTGATCCGCCGGACCCTGGGCAAGTGGGTCTCCGACACCTACCGCCGGCGCCCCATGATCCTTCCGGTCGTGGTCGAGGTCTGACGGCCTGACGTCGCACTTCCTGGAGCGGAGCGCCTCGATTTGCATCGAGGCGCTCCGCTCCAGTAGGTTTACGGCTCCGCCCACGGGGAACCCCGGTCGCTTTCGAGCGCTCGGACCATGTGACCCGAGAACAGGGTGGGAATTCCGAAATCAGAACTTCTGATAAAGTCGGAATCGCCGAAAGGCACTGCCGAAAGGCAAAAGA
>NZ_VCLA01000007.1 GCF_009600885.1 Streptomyces jumonjinensis | reverse complement strand
CCGCCCGCCGCAGCGGGTCGACCCCGGGCGGACCGCCGTCCCCGACGCGCCGCGCGCCGTGCTGGATCCGCCTGGCCGGGCGGCGTCCGACGAGACGGCCCAGCGCCCCCGGATCCGGCCGTATGTGCGGCCTGTGCAGCCGCCCTCGCGGGAGATGCGCAGCCTGTGCGAGGCATCGTCGGGCATCGCCGATCCGGCGATCACCCGGGCCTGCCGCGACGCCTATCGCTGAGCCGAGCCCTGAGCACCGAGCACCGAGCACCCAGCCCTGAGCACCGAGCACGCCCGTCCGGGCTTCCGGCACCCCGGAGTTCACCCGCCCCGCACTCGCCCCGCACCCGGTGCGGGGCGGGACTTCCCGGGCCGTCCTCAGGACCGGCGCAGCGCGGGGGCGGCCGGGGCCGGGCCCAGCGTCGTCGTCCCGGGAGCGGCCCGGTGCCCCAGCCCCGTGCGGTACACGTCCATCGCCGCCTCGGTCCGGCCGCCGCGCCGCAGCAGATCGCCGAGCAGCCGGCAGAGATCGGCGAGATCGCCGCTGGCCCCGCTGCGCTCCAGCAGGGAGAGCGCCTGGACATAGTGCTCCTCGGCCGCCTCCGGCTCGTCCCGCTCCTCGGCGATCAGCCCGAGCAGCCGGTGCGCGCCGCCCGCGTGCACCGCGCCGTGCCGGTCGCCCAGCTCCAGCAGCGCCGACAGCAGCCCGGCGGCCTCCTCGTACCGGCCCAGCCGCCGCAGCACATCGGCCAGTTCCACCTCCACCTGCGCGGTGTACAGGGTGGCCCGCTTGGCGTCGAGCATGTCCCGGGCGGTGCGCAACTCCCGCTCGGCCAGGGTGAGATCGCCGTTCTGGGCCTGGATGTACCCGCGCATCCAGTGGCAGTGCGCGAGATCGGTGCGGAGCCGTAGCTGCCGGTAGATCGTCTGGGCCTTGGCGAGCGAGGCGTCGGCGTCGGCCGTGCGGCCCTCGGCGAGAAAGGTGCGGGCGACCTGCCGGTGCATCCCCGCCACCAGCGCGGGATCGTCCACCCGTGGAGCCAGCGCCAGGGCGAGTTCGGCGGCGTGCGCGGCGCGGGCGTGGGCCCCCATGTCGATGTACGGGCCGATGGCCGCGGCGTGGAGCAGTACCAGCGCCTCGGGGTCGGCCAGACCGCTGGAGCTCAGTTCGTCGATGGTGGATTCGAGGAGATAGCAGGCGTAGCGCAGCTCCCCGGCCAGCAGATGCGCGACGGCCCGGCCCCGGATCGCGCGGGCGCGACGGGGGAGCGGCCGGTCGGCCAGCAGCTGTTCCGCCGCCTCGAAGTGCCGTCGCGCGTCGTCCAGTTCACCGCTCTCCAGGGCGCAGTCGCCGAGGCCGAGCAGTGCCTCGGCCCGCTCGGGCGCGAGATCGAGGTGTTCCGCGTCGGTGAGCAGTCTGCGGTAGCGGACGGCGGCCTCGTCGGCGGCTCCGGTGGCCAGTTCCCGCTGGGCGTCGGTGAGACCGAGCCGCAGCTCGGTCGCCAGATGGGCGGGCCGTCCGGTGGTCAGCTCCTCGATCGAGACGCCGAGCCGTCCGGCGAGGAAGCGCAGCGCGGTCTCGGAGGGCCGCACCTTCCCCGACTCCAGCGTCGAGATGTACGCGGGAGTGTACGAGGGATCGGCCAGCTGCCGCTGTGTCAGGCCGCGCTCCGTGCGCAGTCGCTGCACCCGGCGGCCGATCTCGGCCGGTTCGTCCATGGGAACCCCCCTGGTTGCTCCGTCCCCGCAGTATTCAGGGTCGGCGGGCCATTGCGCATGTCCTGTTCGCGCCCTAGTTTAAGCAGCTAGTTCATCGAATTTACGTATTCACTTAACTTTCTTTCCGGGGAGAGGACTCCATGCGCTCAGCACTGCGCAGAGCCATGACGGCGGCCGGCCTGGCCACCGCCGTCACCGCCGTACTCGCCACCGCCCCCGCGGTCGCCGACAGCGCCCCCGCGGGCCGGTCGGCCGCCGGGGTCGAGGTCGAGATACCCGGACCGGAGCACGGCACCGCCGCCGGCTCCGGCCACACCACGGTTCCGCCGGGCGGCAAGGACCGGCCCGCGCCCCGGCTCTCCGCACGCGAGAAGGCCGCCGACGGCGACGTCGCCAAGCTGGTGGACAGCGGCTCCACCGGGGACCGCCTGGACATCGTCGTCGTCGGCGACGGCTACACCGCGGCGGAACTGCCCCGGTTCCGCGCCGACGCCCAGAAGATGTGGGCCGAACTCGCCGCGGTCGAGCCGTACACGACCTACCGGAACCTTTTCAACGTCTGGGCGATCGACGCCGTGTCGAACCAGTCCGGCGTCTCCGGCGACCCCGACTCCGGCACGGTCCGCGACACGGCCCTGGGCTCGTACTTCTGGTGCGACGGCATCGAGCGGCTGCTCTGCATCGACCAGGAGAAGGTCGACGGCTATGTCGCGAAGGCCCCCGAGGCGGACCTGGTCGTCGTCCTCGCCAACAGCGCCAAGTACGGCGGCGCGGGCTACAACCAGCCCAGCCCGACCCTCGGTTACGAGGGCATCTCCACCGCGTCGGCGGGCAATGAGCGCTCCGGCCAGGTCGCCATCCACGAGACCGGCCACTCGCTCGGCAAGCTCGCCGACGAGTACTTCTACCCCGGCTACCCCGGGTACGAGAAGTACACCGGCCCCGAGCCCGACGACTCCAACATCTCCATCCTGACCGCCGCCGACCTGGCCCGCCAGAAGGCCAAGTGGCACCGCTGGCTCGGCGAGCAGTCGCCCGACGGCGGCGTCGTCGGCGCGTACGAAGGCGGGGGCTACTTCGTCGAGGGGCTCTACCGCCCCACCGACAACTCCCTGATGCGGGTCACCGGCAAGCCGTTCAACCTGCCCGGCGTCGAGGCGATGATCGCCGGCTTCTACCGCCACTCCGAGGCCGTCACCGCGCTCACCCCCACCGACCGCACCCTGCGGCTGGGGCAGTCCGTGAAGACCTCCGTACCCCGGCTGCACGGCGCGGACGGCCGCCAGTTGAAGATCCGCTGGAAGCTGGACGGCAAGGAGCTCAAGTACCTCTCGGACCGCACCCGGATCCGGGTGTCGGAGCTCACCCTGGGACTGCTCGACCGGCGTACGCACCGGCTGACGGTCACGGTCGAGGACCGTACCCCCTCGGTACGGGACCCGAAGATCGCCGCGACGCTGAAGTCCTCGGTCAGCTGGAAGGTCCGGCTCTGACACCATCGCGCACCGCGGCCGACGGCAGGGGAAGCCCGCCGTCGGCCGCGGCGCGTGCGGCCGTCAGCGCTTGACGGCCACGAACCCCCACTGCTCCACCGGCTCACCGGTGAGCGGCTCCTCGGGCCGCCAGAGGCTGATCGAGCCGAACCCCGGTTCCACCAGCTCCAGACCGTCCGCGAAGGAACGGACCACCTCGGCGGGACGGGAGACGTACGGCAGCGCCCCGCCGCTGGCGTACTCGTCCGAACCGGCGCGGGTCTCCGGCGTCTCGATCGTGTCGCACAGGATGAGACAGCTCCCGGCCGGCAGAGCGTCCAGATAGCTGCGCACCAGCGCGGCGGCCCGGTCGTCGTCCGCGACATGCCCCAGCGTGGAGAGCAGCATCAGCGCCACCGGCTGGGTCAGATCCAGCGTCCCGGCGGCCTCCCGCAGCACCTTCGGAGCGTCCGTCAGATCCGCGTGCACATAACTGGTCGCCCCCTCCGGCCTGCTGACCAGCAGCGCGCGGGCATGGGCCAGCACGATCGGATCGTTGTCGACATAGACGATGCGCGCCTCCGGCACGGCCCGCTGAGCGACCTCGTGGGTGGCGTCGGCCGTGGGCAGCCCGGTGCCGAGATCGAGGAACTGCCGTATCCCCGCCTCCGCGGCCACATGGCGCACGGCCCGCGCCTGGAACCGGCGCGAGGCGCGGGCGATATCGATGATCTGCGGGAACATCTCCTCCATCCGCGCGCCCAGGGCCCGGTCGACGGGGTAGTTGTCCTTGCCGCCGAGCCAGTAGTTCCACACCCGTGCGGAATGGGGCGTACTGGTGTCGATCACAGCCGCCGGCGCCGTGGCCTGCTGCTCCGCGTTCATCGTGCTCTCCTTGCGTCGGCCCCCGTACAACCGGTACGGGGGATCCGCCCATGTTTCACCACAGATCGCGCATACGCCAGCGGCGCCTTCCCACGGCAACCCCCGTACCCGGCGGGCCGATAGCGGCGGGGCCCCGGCCGACGACGACCGGCGTACATATGATCACATGGCGGTATGCGACGGTCCGGGGGAGCTGAACGGCCATGACCGACGGAGAAGTCTTCCCGGTGGGCTGACGGCGATCCGTGTGCGGCCCGGCGGCGAGGCCCCGGGCCGCACGCCCGGGGTCGGATGCCCGGGGTCGGATGCCCGGGGTCAGATGCCGGCGGAGGCCATCTCGATGATGGAGCGGTAATAGGCGGCGGTGGAGACCACACAGGCGCGGTAGGTGCGGTTCTCCTTCACCACCAGGTAGTAGTCCCGCAGGTTCTTCCAGTACTGGACCAGATAGCCGAGCCCGGGAATGAAGGCGGGCGGCCGGGGCACCAGCGCGAACGCTTCCGAGCAGGCGAGAATCCGCTCGGTGGCCTGCGACAGCACATCGGCGACCTCGGCGTTCATGTTCCAGCCCGCCGCCAGCTGCGGAGTCCAGATCGCTCCGGCGATCTCCCGCAGCCGCTCCTGCTCCTCCGGCGTCGGGTCGCTCAGAAGCGACACGGCGGCCGGCGACGGCGCGGCGGCGCGGGGCTCGGCGGCCTGGGCCGTGCTCAGCGTGCCCATGGTCAGCGTGGCTCCGGCGACGATGAGCGCCACCGCCGCCGTCAGTCCCGGTCTCTGTGCCTTCACGGCATTCCCCTCCCTGTTGCCCGCTGTGACAGCGGGGACCTGTGCGATCACCGTGCGATGTGACGCTGACATGACGACCGTCGGGCGTCAACGGGGCCCGGCCCATGTCCCGCGCCCCGGGCCCCGGACGCTCTATCGGTGTGCTGTCCCCCGGCCGGCCGTGGTCCCACCGTGGTTCAGCCACACCGGCAGCGCTTGCATGTCGTTGCCGATGAAGGAGCGTTTCGGTGTGAGCCGCTCCGGATCGGCGGCGAGCGCGAGCCCGGGAAAGCGGCTGAAGAGCGCGGGCAGCGCCACTTCGGCTTCGAGCCGGGCCAGTTGCGCGCCGAGACAGAAGTGCGCGCCGTACCCGAAGGCCAGATGAGCCTTGTCCGCGCGGTCGACGTCGAAGATCCGCGGTGCGTCATGGACGGCGGGATCACGCCCATGCGCGCCGAACGCCATGAGGATGGCGTCATGCGCCCGGATCACGACGCCCTCGCCCAGGTCGATGTCCTCCTTGGCCCAGTGCAGCGGCAGATGCATCACCGAAGGATGGAGCCGCAGCGTCTCCTCCACGACGTCGCCCCAGCGCGCGGGATCGGCGAGCACGGCCGCCAGCTGCGCCGGACTGCCGAGCAGCTCGCGCACGGCGTGGCCGAGGAGGGCGATGGTGGTCTGACCGCCCGCCCCGATCATCAGAGTCAGCGTGGAGAGCAGCTCGTACTCGGTGAGCCGGTCCCCGTCGTCCTCATGGGCGGTCAGGAGCAGGCTGGTCATATCGTCGCCGGGCTCCCGGCGTTTGGCCTCGATGAGCTCCATCACCACCCGGGTCAGCCCCTCGCCGAGGGCCGCGGACTCCTCCCTGGTGACATCGGTCGGCGTCACCAGGTCGAAGACCTTCAGCATCGCGTCCCGCTGCGCGTCGGGCACTCCGAAGAGATCGCAGATCACCCGGGTCGGCACCGGATAGCAGAACCCGTCCCGCAGATCGACCGGCGCATCACCCGGCAGCTTCTCCAGGGCGTCGAGCCGCGCGGCGACGATGCGCTCGATCACGGGCCGCATGGCCGCGGTACGGCGTGGGGTGAACGCCGGCCCGATCAGCTTCCGCAGCCGGATGTGGTCGCTGCCCTCGGCGGTGAACATCGACTCCAGATCCACCCAGGTGGCCAGCCACAGGATTTCTCCCGGCCGGTAGTCCGGCACGGACTTCCGGGCGTCCCGGGAGACGCCCGGATGCGTCAGCAGACGCTTGACGACGTCCCCACGGCTCACCGACCACGCGATCACCCCCTCGGGCAGCTGAATCCGCACGGCGGGCCCCGCCGCGCGAAGCGCGTCCACCTGGTCGTACAGACACCGGCCGCCGTCGCTTTCGAGTTTCACGGGTGTGCCGGTTCCGGTAGTGCTCATGAGGCGCCTCCTCCGGGCATGCGGTAGTCCGGGTGTGCCGGGCACGCTGACACTCATATGACGATCCGTCGCTTCGGCCCGCGCGTCTACGCGTCCGCAGCGCCGAATTCCCGCCGGTGGCCGGATCGGCCTCACTCCGGCGGGCGGGGGCGCGCTCCCGGGCTCCGGGGGGCCCGTCCGGGTGCTCACCCGGCGCCGCGGCCCGGGCGGCGCATCCTCCGTGGGCCCCGCCCGCCGCACGGGTATCCGTCCGGCGGCCCGTTGGCTAAGGTCACGATCATGAGCGAAGGGACACCGGGCATCCCCGGACGGGCCGAACGTGCGGCGTCCTTCGGCGCCGCCGCCGACGCGTATGAGCGCGGCAGGCCGCCCTACCCGGCCCGCGCGGTCGACTGGCTGCTCGCCGGAGCGGGCGACCGGGTCCTCGATCTCGGAGCGGGCACCGGGAAGCTGACCCGTCTGCTGACCGCGCGAGGGCTGGACGTCACCGCGGTGGAGCCGTCGGGCGGCATGCGGGAGCACCTGGTCACGGCGGCGCCCGGGGCGCGCGTCCTGGCGGGTTCGGCCGAGTCGATTCCGCTGCCGGACGGCTGCGCGGATGTCGTGACGGCGGCCCAGGCATGGCACTGGGCCGACACGGCACGCGCCGTCCCGGAGACGGCCCGTGTCCTCGCGCCCGGCGGCAGTCTCGCACTGGTGTGGAACGTACGCGACGAACGCGCGGACTGGGTGGCCCGGCTCGGCCGGCTGCTGCATCCGGCCGGAGCGCGGCCGACCGCCGGCGCCGGCGTCGCCGCGCTGGCGGAACGGCCCGACCTCTACGGCCCCATCGAGACGTTCACCGTGGAGTGGAGCGCCGAGCTCGGGCCCGCGGAACTGGTCGACCTGGTGGCCTCGCGCAGCTATGTGATCATGCTCCCGGAGCCGGACCGGGCCGAGCTCCTGGCGCGCGTCAGGGAACTGACCGTACGCCATCCCGCGCTCGCGGGCCGCGAACGGTTCTCCATGCCCTATATCACCCGGTGCTACCGGGCCGGACGGCTCGCGACCGGGGTCACCAGCGCACGGCGGTGAAGTCGATCGGCTGGGGACGCATCCCGGCGGCACGGTCCGTCAGCCGGCGCAGCCTCAGGGCCATCTCCCCGGCGGGGAGCCGGCGGCGGTCGCCGTGTCCGGGCAGCAGCCATTCGAATCGCAGGGCGTCCACCGTGCGCGCCAGCGACGCCGCGAGCTCCTCGACGGAGTACCAGGTGACGCTCTCCGCGATCTCGACGTCTCCGGTCGTGCGCGACCAGTAGAAGCTGTCCCCGCTGAAGCAGTACCGCTCGTCGGCGACATAGAGCACGCTGCCCCGGGTGTGTCCGGGCAGCGGATGGGCGACGACTCCCTCGCCGATCTCGACGGCGCCCGAGCCGCGCAGCACCCGGTCCGCGTCGGGGGCGGCGTCGAGATCCCCCTCGTGGATCCAGAGCCGCGCGCCGAAGCGGTCGGCGTAACGGCGGCCGTGCGCCGCGTGGTCCCGATGGGTCAGCAGCACATCGGTGACCGGGCCGAGCCGCTCGTACCGGGCGGCCAGCCGCTCACTCCAGCGAGGGGTGTCCACCATCATCCGGCTGCCGTCCGCACGGCGGAGCAGATACGCGTTGGCGCCCGCGGTGTGCGTGGAGTTGTGGCCGCAGAGATGGACGGCGTCGTCGAGGGCCAGGGGGTACGGGTCGAGCGCGTCGTCCAGCCGCTGGGAGGGGCGGCGGATGGACCGGGTGTGGCAGGCGAAGGCCGCGGCGTGCAACAGCCGCGACTCGCGTTCGTCGGCGGGCTGCCGCAGGATCTCGGAGCGGCCCCGGACCTCGCCGATCAGCTCCGGCGCGAGCTGTCTCGCGACATCGCAGTTCGTGCAGCGGTCGTCCACGAACCAGCCGGCGTCCTCCGTGTCCGCCGCCGTGGCCTGCCGGGCAGTGTCCGCTTCGCTCATCGGGGAAGTCCTCCTCGCACGGTTCGCCGCGGTCTCTCCGCGGCAGAAGGATCTCCCTTCTCTCCCGGAAAGAGGAAGGGGAGGTGGACCTTGTGTCCTCCGGCGCCGTGTGTACCCGTCGAAAGCTCCGCACCGCGCCCGTATCCGGGCCGGAGCACGCCCGGACGGCCCCGACCCGAGGCGCTCCGGCGCGCAGGGCGCGCGCCGGAGCGCCTCGTCGGCGGCCCGGAAACCCGGGGCGGTGCGCTCACCGCCGCCGGACGCTCGCCCGGCGGTCCGTCAGCCGGCCGGCTCGTTCTCGCCGACGGCGGTGATGGCCTGCACGGGACAGGTCCGCGCCGCCTGCCGCGCCTTCGCTTCGTGGGTCTCGCCCGGACGCGCGGGCAGCAGCTCGCTCAGCCCGTCGTCGTCCTGGGTGAACACCTCCGGAGCGGTGAGCGCGCAGAGCGCCGCCCCGATGCAGACGTCCCGGTCGATCTCGATGCGCATGTCCTTCGGTCCTCTCCTTCCTGGGCACGGATGATCGTCGGCCGGCGGTCACCAGGCGACGGGGAGCTCCACCATTCCCTGGAGGGTGTCGCCCGGTTTGAACGGCACCTGGTCGGCGGGCACCGTCAGCCGCAGCTCCGGCAGCCGGACGAGCAGCGACCGCAGCGCGATCTCCATCTCGGCACGGGCCAGGTTCTGCCCCAGGCACTGGTGCACCCCGTAGCCGAAGCCGATGTGATGGCGGGCCGAGCGGTGCCAGTCGAGATCCTCGGGCGAGACGAATGCGTCGGCGTCCCGGTTGATCAGCGAGGTCGCGAACACCACCCCGTCGTCCGCCCGGATCGTCGTGCCGCGGTCCACCTCGATGTCCTCCAGGGCCACCCGCACCATGCCGTCGGCGACCGAGAGAAAGCGCATCAGCTCTTCGACCGCCGCGGGCGTCAACGAGGGGTCCGCCCGCAGCTCGGCCAGGTGCTCCGGATGCTGGAGCAGGGTGAACACCCCCAGCGACAGCATGTTCGCGGTGGTCTCATGGCCCGCGATGAGCAGCAGAAGCCCCAGGCTGGCCAGCTCCGTGCGGTCGAGGGCGCCCTCCGCCCGCTGCCGGGCGATCAGTTCGTCGAGCAGCCCGTCGCCCCCGGCGGCGGCGATCCGCTCGTCGACCAGAGCGCCCATGTAATCGTCCAGCAGCTCCCGGGCCCGTTCGGTGTCCTCGGCGGACGGCCCGCGTAACAGCGCCCGGGACTGCTCCTCGAAGAACTCGTGGTCCGCGTAGGGGACGCCGAGCAGGGCGCAGATCACCATCGACGGCACCGGCAGGGCGAAGGCGCTCACCAGCTCGGCGGGCGGCCCCTGCTCGATCAGGATGTCCAGCTGCTGGTCCACGGCACGCTGGATCACCGGCCGCAGCCCCGCGATGCGCTTGAGACCGAATCCCGGAATCAGCATGCGGCGCTGCACATTGTGCTCGGGGTCGTCCACCCCCAGCAGCGCCACCGTGCGCCTGCCGATGGTGGCGAAGCGCTCGCTGGTCACCGGGAACGCCTCGTTCTCACGGTTGGTGGACAGCCGGGAATCGGCCAGCAGCCGCCGTGCGAGCGCATGCCCGGTCACGGCCCAGACCGACCGTCCGTCGTAGAGGCTCACCCGGGAGAGGGGACCGTCCCCGCGCAGCTTCTCGTATGCGGTGGGGGGAGCGTAGGGACAGGTCCGGTTCTGTGGGAAGGCGACGGTTTCCGTCATCGTGGTCCTCGCAGAGTGAGTAGTCCGATGGAGTCCATCTCCCACTACATGCCTTAGGCATCTACTCGTCTATGCGTAGTTCGGCCAAAACGTCGAATTGCGGCGTGATCGCCCCGTGCCCTGTGGCGCTCGTACGCCCCCGTCCGGTGGCGCCCGGGCGCCGTCCGCCAGATGGCCGGATCACCCCCACGGGCGACCTGCCCGATCGGCGGCGACACCAGTGCGTTCGTCCTAATAATCTATGGAATTCACGGTTAAAACGCCCGGACGGCGTAAATATGTCCCCCAGTTGCTCCACATCAGGTCCATCGATGCGGTCGTTGTTTGGAATATGACGACAGTGATGCCCCCACCCCTGGTCGAGCCCTGGAGCACCGCTCGCGCCGATACCACCAGACTGGGAAAGTGGATTCTCAGCCCCGGATCCACGAAGCCCGCGCCGGACGACAATGCCGCACTCCTGTACGAGGACGAGGGCGGGGACCGGAGGGTCGAGCTCACCTACTCCTCCTCGGTGCTGAAGGAGTTCCTGGCGGTGATCGGAGGCATCCAGGACGAGCTCCACCGCCGGCTGCCGCCCGGTGGGACTCTGCCCTTTCCCGCGCACGACGACACATGGACGGGGTCAGGCGTCCATGCATGACGAGCACGGGCTCTACGGGTCGGCCGCGTACCCCCAAGCCGAAGGGCATCCCGGCTGGACGGACCCGTACGGCGCCCCGGTCGCCGGGGGATATCCGCAGCCGCCCCCCATGGGCGCAAGGCCCCTTGACGTGCCATGGGATCCCACAGCGGAGCTCGAACAGCTGCTGCAGACCCCGGACGACCGCGACTTCGGCCCCCCGGCCCCGGACTACGGCCCGGCCCCCGACCCGCTGGCGGACACCGCGACCGTGGAGCTCCTCCGGACCGCCGCCGAACCGCCGCGCTCCTACCAGGCCCCCGCCAGCCACCGCCGCCGGGCCCCCACCCGGGACCGCCGGGTCCTGCTGCTGCGCGTGGCCAGCTTCTCCATCGCCGTCCTGGCCGCCGTCATCGTCTCCATGGTCAGCGTTTTCGGCGGGATGGTCGCCCTCGCCCCCCTCCAGGAGATCGCCGAGCCGCGGACCTCCCAGACGCTGATCATCTGGTGGCCCCTCCTGGTGTACGGACCCTGGGTCGTCGCCTCCCTCTCCATCCTGCGCGCGTCGCTGCACCGGCGGCGGGCGATGCACTCCTGGACCGTCGTCCTGTTCTTCTCCTGTGTCGCCACCCTGCTCTGTGTGGTGCAGGCGCCCAGAACGCTCATCGACGTGGCCGCCGCCGCGCTCCCCTCCCTCGCGGTCCTGGCCTGTTTCCAGCAGCTCGTCCGTCTCATCACCATGGTCAGACCGCCGCGCCAGGCCGGCCGCCGCCACCGCGCCCGCGTCTCGTCGCAGCCGTCCCGCCAGCCGTCCGACGAAGACGTGCCCCAGGCCGCGCACCTCCCGTACACCGCGCCGGTGGAGGGCCACCCGGTCGCCGCCGAGCCGGACTCCCCGCGAGGCCCCTTCCCGCGCCAGCATTCGGCGCGTCGCGGCGGCTTCCGCTGACCGCACCGGTCATCGGGCCCCGGCGCGTCCACCGGACGGGCGGACGCGCCGGGGCCCGGCGCGGCGTACAAGCCCCCGCGTCCGCCCGGTGTCAGTCGCAGCCCATGCCCTTCTTGACCGCGGGCCAGACCTCGACGCTCCCGGCGTTACGGACATACGCCTTCGACGCGTCCTTCGTCAGCCACAACTCCCGGCCGTCCAGCCGGAAGCCGGTGTCCCGCGCGGCGGCCGGCATGGCCGCGTCACCGTCGTAGCCGGACGTGAGCATCCCGGCCGGCAGCACCCCCTGCGGGTCCCGGGCGTACAGCCTCCGCTGCTCGTACTCGCCGGTCTCCAGGAAGTACGCCTTCTGCCAGTCGCAGTGCGCCGAACCGGCGGAGCTGCTCACCTCGGACACGGGGACCCGCTTGCCGGAGCGGTCGGACCAGATCTCATACGCCTTGGTGTCGGTGAACTCCGCCGGCAGCTCCGACGGATCGCAGGAGGCGCTCGTCTCCGGGCCCCAGCCCGGCCGGTTCGGCCCGTCCTTCGCGACCACCACGGCGACCTTGGTCCTGCCGCCCACATCGAAGGAGTAGAGCACCCGCTCCGCCTCCTCGCGCTCCACGCGGTATCCGTACCGCGGCTCCTCGGGCTGCTCGATGTCGAAGTACGCTCTCAGCCCGCCCTCGGGGGTGTCCCCGCCGTCGCCCTCGCTCCAGCGGTCGGCGCCTCCGCCGGAGTAGATTCTTCCCTCGCACTCCAGCGCCCGTCCCGCCGCCCCCGACCGCTTGGGCAGATTCTGCGGACTCTCCTCCTCGTCGGTCTCCTCAAGCGCCACCCACAACGGCCCGCTGTAGGGAGCGGCCGGCGCCTTGCCCTTGATCACCAGAGCCTTGGCCGGCTTCTCCGCCGGCTCCTCCGCCAACCCTTCCGGCTTCTCCGCGCATCCCACGGCCGACATCAGGACGCCCACCGCCATCAGCGCACCCGCTCGGGTCCCGCGCATGTCCCCACCCCTCGTTCACCGTCCGTCACTTCGGCCCTGGGACGTACGGGAGGACCCGGCGGTTCCCGTCTGGGTAGGGTTCAACGCCTCAGCGGCACAACCGGCGAGACGAAGAGGTGACGGACATGGGCGCGGCGATCCGCAGGGCGGCCGGGACCGACCGGGAGACGGTGGCAGAGCTCCTGGACAGGGCGTTCCAGGACGATCCGGTGAGCGTCTGGGTGCTCTCCGACGGGCAGCGCCGCCATGAGGCGCACCGCCCGCTGATGGAGGCGTTCCTCGACATCGTGCTGGCCGCGGGCCGCGTCGACCTCATGGCGGACGGCTCGGCCGCGGCGCTGTGGCTGTCCGTGCCGGACGGCGGTCCCCGCGACGACGACGGGAGCGTCGGGCGGCTCGTGACGGCGGTCGACCCCGGCAACGAACGCATCGGGATCCTGGGGCGGCTGACCGGGGAGGCACACCCGAAGCGGGCCCATGAGTATCTGTGGTTCATCGCCGTCGACCCGGCACGGCAGGGCGAGGGCCTCGGCACCGAGCTGCTGCGGACCGCGCTCGCCCACGGCGACCGGGAGGGCGTACCGGCGTATCTGGAGGCGAGCAGCTCCCGCAGCCGGGATCTCTACCGCCGGCTCGGCTTCACCGTCGTGGAGCCCCTGATCACCCTGCCCGACGGCCCGGTGATCTGGCCGATGTGGCGTGAGCCGCGGCCCTGAGCCGGTGGGTCGTCCCCAGGTCGCGTCGTCGGAGTCCCGCCGTGGCTGCTCCCGCCGCCGGGCCGCTCTCCGTCACACCGCTCCGCGCGCCTCGGCGAGAAGGCGCAGGGCTCAAGTCCCGGGCCGTGCACATCCCGTAGGGCGCGGACAGGAGCTGTCCTCCCGGCGCGAGGGCCGGATACTGAGGGGGGAGCGGGGGACACCGAGACGGCGGAGGGGTCATGACCGGAGACAGCGCGATCATCTATGCGGGGGAGACGGCCCAACCCGTACGCATGGGAAGAACAGGCGCGGGGACCGTCATCGGGGCGGCGCCGTCCGTCGAGGCCGCCGCCCGGCTGGCGGCCCGGCTGGCGGGCGAGGGGGTCGGGACCATCCAGCTCTGCGGGGCGACCGGACTCGTCTGGACCGCCGCGGTGGAGCGGGCGGTGGGGGGCCGGGCCCGGGTGGCCACCGTGCTCTTCGGCTTCGAATCCCTGATCCAGGTGGCACGCTTCAAAGAGCTGGTGATCGCAGGCCGGCCGGTGACGATGCTCTTCCTCTGCCTCCAGGAAGGCGCCGACCCGGCCGTCGACCGGCTGGAGCGCCAGGAGGGCGCGGTGCGGGCGCTGTTCGTCGCCGTTCCCGACCCGGGAGCGGGCGCCGCCGTGGCCGCGGGACTCGCCGGCGAGGTGGAGTTGATCGAGCTGTACGGGGGCTTCGCCCCGAACGCGGCGGCAGCGGTGATCGAGGCCGCGGGGGAGCGGGTCGCGGTGGGTGCCGCGATGAGCCCGGCGGCCCAGCGGGAGTGAGCCCGGCGGCTGAGCGGGAGTGAGCCCGGGGCCGGGCCGGGGCGAGCCCGGCGGCCGGGCTCTCACGCCGGTGGAAAACGGGTGGAGCGCCGGCCCGGGCGTTACTACGCTCCCTGGCATGGCACTCAAGATCACTACGCTTGCCGAGCGTCCCGGGCTCCAGGAGCCGATGTGGCGGATGCCCGACACCTGGCCCGAGTTCATGCTGCACGACCCGATCGGCTGGGCGTATTTCAGCCGGATCGCCGACGAACTGCCGCAGCACGTCCTGGTCGCCACCGACGAGGCCGGTGACGTGGTCGCCAGGTCGTTCAGCGTGCCGTTCCGCTTCGACACGGAGGGGCGGCGGGAGCTGCCCGCGACCGGCTGGGACCAGGTGCTGCTGTGGGCCTTCGACGATCTGCGGCACGGGACCGCCCCGGACACGGTGAGCGCCATCGACATCACCGTGGCCGCCGGACGCCAGGGGCAGGGCATATCCGGCATGATGCTCGACGCCCTCCGGAGGAACGTCCGCGAGCGCGGCCTGAGCGGGCTGGTCGCCCCGGTGCGTCCCTCCCGTAAGCACACGGAGAGCACGGGCTCCATCCACGAGTACGCCTTCCGCACCCGCCCGGACGGCCTTCCGCACGACCCCTGGCTCCGTGTGCACGTCCGCGCGGGCGGGACGGTCCAGTCCGTCGCGCCCGCCTCCATGACGATCACGGGCTCCCTGGACCAGTGGCGTGCCTGGACGGGGCTGCCCTTCGACGTACAGGGACCCGTCGAGGTGCCGGGCGCGCTGGTGCCGGTGCACTGCGAACCGGAGCGGGGGTACGCGGTGTACGTCGAACCGAACGTCTGGGTCAGACACCGGGTGGACCGGTGAACGGGCTCCTCCGCGGGAGGAAATCGAGCGGCTCGGAGGCGCCCCGTTCCCTGTGATCGCGGCCATGGCGGCCGAGGCCGCCGGCCGGTGGGGCGTCACCGTGCCCACCGGACTGCATGACGGGATCACCGCGCTGCCCGACCGCCGCCGAACCCGCCGCCGGGCGGCCGGGGCGGGCCGCCGCCGTACCCGACCAGCCGGTGATACCCCCGATCGGCGCGCTGCCGGGGAGCGGAGAACTACGCTCGGCCCGTGATCGATTCCTGGGAACCCGCGACGCCCGGTCTGCTGCGGCTGCCCTCCGGCCGGCTCGTTCGCGGCCGGGGACTGCGCCGGCCCCTTCCGCCGGGGCAGGAGCCGTCCTTCGCCCTGTATCTGCGGGGCCGCAGGCCCCCGCCCGTCCGCTGGGAGGCCCGCTGGCTCCGCTGGCCGGACTTCTGGCTGCCGTCCGATCGCGCCGCGTTCGAGAAGGCTCTGGGCGAGGCGTGGGAGCGCGCCGGAGCCGAACGCGTCGAGATCGCCTGCGGCGGCGGATACGGCCGGACCGGCACCGCGCTGGCCTGTCTCGCCGTGCTGGACGGGGTGCCCGGCGGCGAGGCGGTCGCCTACGTCCGGGAGCACTACGCGGCACGCGCCGTGGAGACCCCCTGGCAGCGCCGGTTCGTCGGCGCCTTCCCCTGAACGGGTCTCCACGGGCCTTCGTCCTCTCGCTCATGGCGCCGTGGACGGATCCCAGCCTTTCTTCGGCAGCGCCGGACGACTGCTCCGCGCGGGGACCCCGGCTCCTCTTGTGCGGGTCCGGGTCCGGCTGGGACGCTGCCGGGACGGTACGGATCACACGGATCACCTGGGGGAATCATGAACTCGAAGAAGTCTGTCGCCGCGGCCGTCTCCGTGGTGATGGCGCTGGCGGTCGTCGTGCTGGGAGCCTCGGCCACGGCCCACGCCAAGTCGGCCGGGGACAAGAAAGTTGAAGTGATCAAGTGACCGGCTGACGTGCGACGCCCGTTCCGTCCGGCCCGGCGGCCGGAGCGGAACGGGCGGAGGGTACGCCGCCCCGGGCTCGGCGTCGCGCGGGTTGGGCCAAGCGGGCGGTCCTCGCGAGGGGCGGACGGCGACCGCCGAACGCCCCGCCCAGCGCCCCGCCCCGGCCCGCGGTCCGGGTCCCGGCACCTCCCCCTGCCCCCGCGCATATGGGCTGACCTGGGACTGTGCCGATACGGGCCGGGAAACCCGGGAACGCCGACCGCTGGCGCGAGCCGTCTCGCGGAGCGGCGGCCGGCACGACGCGGACGCGCCACGCTCATCACGCGTTGGTTCTCCGTGCACGTCTGCGTGGCATCACCCCTGGAACCTGTAATTCCTGTAGTCCCCAGGATCAGGATCTCGGAGGTAACCATGCGAAGGCACGCCCACGCCCGGCTGGCGGCCCTGCTCACATCCCTCGTCCTCATGTCGGCCGCCGTCGCGGCCGGGGGAACGGTACACGCCCGTACGCTCTCCGACGACACGTCGGCGCGGGCCCGGCAGTGGCCGTTCACCCTGCCCTCCCTGCCCTCGGTCGTCGAGGGAGGCGGCTGGCGGTCCGGGCATCTCCAGGGCATGGCGTTCGACCGCCGCAAGGGGCATCTGTACTTCTCCTTCACCAATCTGCTGGTGAAGACCGATCTCCTGGGCCGGCCCATCGGCTCCGTCACCGGTTTCACCGGCCACCTGGGCGACCTGGACTTCAACCGGACGGACGGGCGCGTCTACGGCTCCCTTGAGTACAAGGCGGCGAAAGCCTTCTACATCGCGCTCTTCGACGCGGAGCGCATCACCCGGATGAACATGGACGCCCAGTCCACCGGCGTGGTCTCCACCGTCCATCTCAAAGAGGTCGTCGAGGACTACACCGCCGACATGAACGGCGACGGAGTCTTCGACGGCAACACCGCGAACACCCCCGACCACCGTTACGGATGCAGCGGGATCGACGGTCTCGCCTTCGGCCCCGACCTCGACCGCAGCGGCCACTCCAGACTCACGGTCGCGTACGGGGTCTACTCCCATACCGGCCGAACCGACAACGACCACCAGGTACTCCTCCAGTACGACGTACGGTCATGGCGGAAGTACGAGAAGCCCCTGGTGGAGAGCGCCCCGCACACCAGCGGTCCGGACTCCCCGGACGGCAAGTACTTCGCGTACACCGGCAACACCACCTACGGCGTGCAGAATCTGGAGTACGACGGGTACAGCGGCAACTGGCTGATGTCCGTGTACAAGGGCAAGAAGAAGACCTTCCCCAACTACTCCCTCTTCGTCATCGACGGCGGGAAGCGCCCTCAGTGGGGCGAGGTGCGCGGGCAGGAGGACTCCGAGCAGGGCTGGCTGCTCTCGCTGCGGCCCCGGGGGCTGCACGATGAGAAGACCGGTCTGTACGGGTATGAGGCGACAGGTCAGTACGGGCTGATCTCGCTGGACGACAGCCGCTCCTACGTCGCCGAGGCGAGCACCTCGGGCTCCGGCGACGACGTCCGGCAGAACGGCCGTGCGGTGCTGCACCGGTGGACGGGGCAGAAGCCGAATCCGTTCGCGCCGCTCCAGCAGAGCTGACGGGCCCGGCGGCGCTCGGCCGAGGGGCCGGGCAGAGGGGTCGGCCGGGGGCCGGGCGGAGGGGCTGTCCTCGGGGTGGCCGGGAACGATAGTGACAGTTTAGGTAAGCCTCACCTAATATGATCGCTATCGACTTCGGGTCCCCCACTCCGAGAAGCCGGTCCCTCCGTTCTGCCCTCTGTTCTGCCCTCCGTGGCGCCCCTGCGCGGGCGTCACGTCGCACCCCCGTGTGCCCTCTTCCCGAAGGAGACATGCCGAGCATGTCCACGTCCCGCCGTACCCGCCTCGCCGCCGTCGCCGCGCTGACCGCCGTCTCGATGGGAGCGGGGGTGCTGACCGCCTCCGTGTCCGTCGCCGCCCCGCAGGTCGCCGCCGCCGAAGCGGAGGCCCCCGCGCCCAAGAGCGGAACCGCCCGCGCCGGCTCTCCGATCCTGCTCACCGGCCAGGCCGGCTGGGGCTTCAAAGCATCCTGGCTGGCCTATGTCAACGGCCTCGACGGCACCGTCACGCCCGCGGACGGCGCCTCCAAGTCCGCGAAGGGCGTGGTCTCCTACCCGGTCCGCCACGGTTCGGTCGACCCCGAGGGCCGCGACGCCGATGTGCGCTTCTCCGGCTCGGTCACCTACTCGGTTCCCGCGCACGGCATCACCGCGATCACCTTCGCCAACCCCAGGATCGTCATCGCGGACGGCGCGGGCACGCTCTACATGGACGTACGCACCGAACTGGACGGGGCCGCCCCCACCTCGGCGACCGAGGTGCCCTTCGCCAAGCTGAAGGCGTCCGCCGACGCGCTGAACGGCTCCGGCGTCGACTGGAGCGGCATCACCGCCGCCCTGACCGCCCAGGGCGCCGAGACCTTCGCCTTCGAGGGCCGGCCGATGTACGAGCCCGGCACGGCGCTGGACCCGGTCCGGGTCAAGGGCACCGTGAGCGTTCCCGCCCTGACCGTCAGCCAGGTCTCCGGGCTGGGCGCGGAGACCTCGGTGACGGTCACCGGCAGCGGCTACCGGCCCGGCCGAGGGGTGTACATCGCCCAGTCCATCGCCCTCCCGGGCACCACGTTCCCGAGCGTCTTCGGCAACGCGGCCTATGTGCGCAAGGTCGACGCCGACGGCTCCTTCACCACCACCCTGAAGGTCACCGAGACCTTCACCCCCTCCGGCGGATCCACGGTCGACTGCCGCACCACCGCCTGCTTCGTCACCAGCTTCAACTCGCACGACGGCGCGGACGCCACCTGGATGCCCTCCCGAGCCCAGGACGTCGCCCGCGCGGTGCACTTCGGCGCGGTCGAGGTGACCGGCCAGCCCGCCTCCCGCTCGGTGCGCTCGGGAGCCACCGCCTCCTTCACCGCCGCCGCCGACGGCGCGGACTCCGTCCGCTGGGAGCGCAGCACGGACGGCGGAACCACCTGGAGCGCGGTCGACGGAGCGGAGTCCGCGACCCTGAAGGTCAAGGCGAGCGCCGCACTGAACGACGCGCGCTACCGCGCCGTGTTCACCAACGGGACCGGTTCGGTGACCACCGAGTCCGCGACTCTCTCGGTCTCCGCCGTGCCCAGCCGGATCACCGGCTTCGACGCGGACCCGGAGCCGGTCGCGAAGGGCGGCAAGCTGACCGTCGACGGCACGCTCCAGACGGCCGGCACCGCGGACGACACCTGGCGGCCGCTCGCGAAGAAGTCCGTCGTCGTCGAGTTCCGCGCCAAGGGCGCCACCGCCTGGAGCAAGGCGGCGAGCGATGTCACCGACTCCAAGGGCGTCTTCTCCGCCGGGGTCACCGCGGCCAAGGACGGCGACTGGCGTGCCCGTTACGAGGGCACCGCCGACCAGTCCGCGGCCGTCAGCCGCGGCGATGCGGTGGATGTCCGGCTGCGGACGGGGATCTCGGGCTTCGACGCGGGTCCCGAGCCGGTCCGCAAGGGCCGTTCGATCACGGTGAAGGGCACCCTGCGCACCGTCATGGACGGTGCCTGGAAGGTCACCCCGGGCCAGGGCGTGACGGTCTGGTTCAAGGCCGACGGCGCCAAGGAGTGGACCGAGCAGTCCCGTACGCGCACCGACAGCAAGGGCGTCTTCTCCAAGGGCTTCACCGCGAAGAAGGACGGCAGCTGGAAGGCGGTCTTCGCCGCGACGCCCAACCGGGTGGGGGCCAGCAGCGGCAGCGACCGGGTCGACGTGCGCTGACCGCGCGCCGGGAGCGACCGGGTCGGTATGCGCTGACCCCGCGCCGGAGCGCCGGCCAGTGACGGCCGGCACCCCGGCGCCCCGGCGATACGCGATACGGCGATACGGCGGAGGAGGGTCCGCCCCTGACATCAGGGGCGGACCCTCCTCCGCCGTACGGGGGCCTCACCAGCGGTCGTGCACCCGCGCGCGGATCCGGCGGTCGTACAGATCCGCGATCGCGTTCATGGCGGTCCGCGGCAGCGCGGGCAGCCGGGCGGCGGCGGCGTTGGAGCGCGCCTGTTCCGCTGAGCGCGCGCCGGGGATCACCGTGGTCACACAGGGCTGCTGGACGATCCAGCGCAGTGCCGCGCCCGCCGGGGACATGCCCTCCGGGATCAGCCCGGCGAACTCGGCGGCGGCTTCCACACCGGTCCGGTAGTCCACACCGGAGAAGGTCTCGCCCACATCGAAGGACTCGCCGTGCCGGTTGTAGGTCCGGTGGTCCTCGGCGCCGAAGACCGTGTCATGGCGGTAGCGGCCGGACAGCAGCCCGGAGGCGAGCGGGACACGGGCGATGACGCCCACCCCGGCGGCCCGCGCGGCGGGCAGCACCCGCTCCAGCGGCTTGCGGCGGAAGACATTGAGGATGATCTGCACACTGGCCACATGCGGCCGGGCGATCGCGGTGAGCGCCTCCTGGCAGCTCTCCACGCTCACACCGTACGCGGCGATCCGCTTCTCCTCGACCAGGGTGTCCAGCGCGTCGTAGACCGCGTCCGAGGACAGCACCGCCGTCGGCGGGCAGTGCAGTTGTACGAGATCGAGGGTGTCGACGCCGAGCAGGGCCCGGGAACGGTCGTTCCAGGCACGGAAGTTGTCGAGGGTGAATTCGGCCGGGTCCTGCGGTGCGCGGCGGCCCATCTTGGTCGCGACGAGGACCCGGCGGGAGCGCTCGGGGTCCAGTCCGCGCAGAAAGCGTCCGATGAGGCGCTCGCTGCGGCCGTCGCCGTACACATCGGCGGTGTCGAAGAAGGTGACACCGGCGTCCACCGCCGCGTCGAGCACCGAGAACGCGTCGTCCTCGTTCACCGCGCCCCAGTCCGCGCCCAGTTGCCAGGTGCCGAGACCGATCACGGACAGCCGCTGTCCGGTCCTGTCGATCGTGCGCTGCTCCAGTGGAACGGTCTCCGTCATCTGAACCATCCTCGCTGTCCTGGGGGCGGGCCCGGCGGCCCGGGGGCCAACGCCGCGCCGTCGAGGCGGTGTTGCCCGCGTCATCGCGGCGATGGAAATATTCTGGCATAGATTTTGCCTCTAGATAGACAACGAGTTGCCAACTTTGTATCGTTCAAAGGGCCGGCCCGAGCCGGAGAGAGTCCACGACGGGCACGACATGGGGAACCGGGAGGCACCGCCGATGCGTATCTCTGGAGCGACCGTGCTGCTCACCGGCGCGACCGGCGGGATCGGCCGGGCGCTGGCGCACCGGCTCGCCGCCGAGGGCGCCTCGCTGGTGCTGACCGGCCGGCGCACGGACGCGCTCGACGCGCTCGCGGCCGAACTCGGAGCCCGGTCCGTCGCCGCCGACCTCTCCGACCCCGGCCAGGTGCGACGCCTGGTCGACGACTGCGCCGGAGTCGATGTCCTGGTGGCCAATGCCGCCCTGCCCGCCAGCGGAGACCTCCTCGACTACCGGACCGAGCAGATCGACCGGGCTCTCGCCGTGAACCTCACCGCGCCCGTCATGCTGGCCCGGCTGCTCGCCCCGGGGATGGCCGCGGCCGGCCGGGGGCACCTCGCCTTCATCGGCTCCATGTCAGGGAAGGCCGCCACCCCGTACTCCTCCCTCTACACCGCCACCAAATTCGGCCTGCGCGGCTTCGCCCACAGCCTCCGGCAGGACCTGGCGGACGCCGGGGTCGGCGTCTCGCTCGTCCAGCCGGGATTCGTCAGCGAGGCCGGCATGTTCGCCGACACCGGAGCGGCGGTGCCCAGCGGCGTACGGACCGTCACACCCGCCCAGGTGGCGGGCGCGGTCGTCCGCGCCGTGACCGAGGACCGCGGCGAGATCAATATCGCTCCCCTGAGGCTCAGACTGCGCTGCGCCGTCGCCAATCAGTTCCCCGGCTTCGCGGAGCGCGCCCGACGCGGCGGCGCCAGGGGTGCCGGGGACGCCGCGGACGCCGCACGGCAGGTCGTCGAGGCCCAGCGCGCCCTGCGCTGACCCGACGCGAGGGTCGGTGCTGCTGATCTGTACGACGCCTGATGTCGGCCCGTACGCCACCTGGCGCCGTCCCGTACGCCGCCCGGCGCGTCAGCCGCCGTGCCCGAAGTCGGCGAGGACCTCGCCGACCTGACGGAGCGCACTGCCGGTGAGCTCCGGAGCCGACTCCAGATACGCGGCGACATGCACCACGCCCGTGGACAGCGCCCAGCCGCGCCCCCGGGCCCACATCGCCGCGTCCACGGCCAGCGCGTCACGGAGGACCGGGCGGGCCCCGGCCGTGAGCAGCGCCCACGCGACCGCCAGATCGCACGCCGGATCCCCCACGGCCAGACAGCCGAAGTCGATGACGGCGCTCAGCCGCCCGCCGGTCTCCAGCAGATTCCCCGTCCGCAGATCGCCGTGGACCCAGACCGGCGGCCCCTGCCACACCGGGGCGCGGAGCGCGGCGTCCCACACCGTCGTCGCCGCCTCGGCGTCGACGATCCCGCGCAGCGCGCCGATCGCCTCGCGGGTGATTCGGTCCCGCCGCTCCAGCGGCTCACCGCGACGGCCGTTGTGCGGCCCCGGCGGCGGGCCGCCGCCGGCGTCGATCCGCCGCAGACCGCCGAGGAAACCGGCCAGCTGAATCGCCGTCAGATCAGGGTCCGCGAGCCGCTCGACGGTCGCGTCACGGCCGTCGAGCCAGCGGTAGACGGACCAGGGCCGGGGACAGTCCGCGACCGGGGCCCCCAGCGCGAGCGGCACGGGAACCGCGAGCGGCAGTCCCGGGGCGAGCCGGGGCAGCCACCGCTGCTCCTTCTCGACCTGGTCCGCGGCCCAGTCGCCGCGGGGGAGCCGTACGACCATGTCCGCGCCGAGCCGGTGCATCACATGGTCCGTGCCGTCGGAGTCGACCGCCGTGACGGGCAGCGCCGCCCACCGCGGGAACTGCGCCGCGACGAGCCGGGCGACGGCGGCCGGGTCCTCGATGGACAAGAGCGACTCCGTTCTCGGGACACCGGGAACCGGTGCGGCGGCCCCGGACGGATCGCGGGCCGCCGAGGGCAGGGTCTGCGCCCTGGAACCGGCCAAGGAGCGGGGCCGACTATTCCAGGTGGTCCACGTCGTCTTCCACGGAATTACCCCCGCCCCTGCTCCTGCCCCCGCGAGCGCGGGCAGGAGCACGGCCTGCCCAGGCACACTCCGGGCAAGGCGGCGCGGCTCACTCCGGGTGCGCCGATCGCTCCGGCTACTCCGGGCGCTCCGACCGGAAGAGACGGTCCGTCAGGGCGTTGGCGAACTTCCCGCCCGGGTCGTACGAGCGGACGAGCCGCGCGAAGTCCGGCGCGCGCTCATAGCGGGCCATGATCTCCGGCGCGGACGCCAGCGTCAGCTTCCCCCAGTGCGGCCGGGCCCCCATCGGCAGCAAAAGTCTCTCGACGGCGGCGATCGCGGGCGGAACCGCGGCCGTGTCCTTCACCCAGGTGAAGTGGAAGGTGACCGAGTCGCGCCCATGGGCGGGGCTCAGCCAGAGATCGTCCGCGCGGACCGTGCGCACCTCCGCGATGTGCAGCAGCGGAGCGAGCAGGGAGCCGATGCCGCGGAGCGCGGCGAACGCCTCCGGGGCCGCGGCGCGCGGCAGATAGTACTCGGACTGGAGCTCCTCCCCGGCTCCCGGCGTCAGCTCGGGCCTGAAGTGCGGCAGCCGTTCGAACCAGGGGCCGGGTATCCCCAGCTGCTCCGTACTGGAGTCCGGAGACATCCCCGGCACCGGATTCAGCGGCCGTCCGGCCGCCCGGCCGCCCGCCCAGTCGCCGCGCCGCCGGTCCGTGCGGTGCTTGAGCCAGACCGAGGCCGCGCCGTCGTGCCAGTCGGTGAACACGCTGACGCTGTAGGCGGCTCCGAAGACCTGGCCGAAGCGGTCCGCGATCTCGTCGAGCGGCACATCGACGCGGACGAACTGCGCCATCTCGTACGCGGGCTCGATGTCCAGGGTGAGCCGGGTGACGACGCCGAGCGCGCCGAGCGCCACCACCGAGCCCGGAAAGACATCGGGGTGGCTCTCCCGGCTCAGCTCCAGCAGATCGCCGTCCGGGCCGGTCAGCTGGAGCCCCCGGACGGCGGCGGCGAGACAGCGGTGGCCGTCCCCGGAGCCATGGGTGCCGGTGCCGCAGCTGCCGGCGACCGAGATGTGCGGCAGCGAGGCCAGATTGGCCAGGGCGTACCCGGCCCGGTGGAGCGCGACGGCGACCTCGGCGTAGCGCATGCCGCCGCCGACGGTCACGGTCCGGCACGCCGTGTCGATCTCGACCAGGGGCGGCAGGCCGTCCAGGCGCACCAGCTCGTGCTCGCTGTCGGCGACGCGGCTGAAGGAGTGGCCGCTGCCGAGGGCCCTGATCCGGCGGCTCCTCCCGACGAGCCGGCGCAGCTCGCCGACCGAGGAGGGGCGGTGGACCCGCAGGGCGCGGAAGACGACGTTCCCGGCCCAGTTGGCGGCCGGTACGGAGGGGACGGGCATGGACACCCCAGTGGATGAGGCGGCGTCGTACCGGACGCCGCGACGGAGCGGACAGTCGTACGCATGGCCCGGCGGCGCGGGCCCCGGTGAGCGCCGTGCCGAACGTGCCGCTATGCGGCGCGCGCCGTCCCCGGACCCGGGGCCGGGGCTGACCGGTCCAGCAGCTCCTGGGCCAGGACGAAGCGGTAGCCACGGCCGAGCAGCCCCTCGATGACGGCGGGCAGCGCGGCCACGGTCTGTGAGCGGTCCCCGCCGCCGTCGTGCAGCAGGACGATCGAGCCCGGCCGGGCCCCGCCGAGGATCCGCCGGGCGATCGTGTCCGCGCCGGGCATCGCCCAGTCGTCGGGCGCGACATCCCACAGCACCACCCGTGCGTCGGTCTCGGCCAGCCAGCCGAGCACCTCGGGCGTACGCGATCCGTACGGCGGACGGAACAGCGTCGGTGCGGGCACGCCGGCCTCCGCCACGGCCTCCTTGGTGCGTTCGAGCTGCTCGATCAGCTGGGGCCGGGTCAGCTCCGGCAGCATCGGGTGGGACCAGGTGTGATTGGCGACCGCGTGGCCCTGCTCGCGCATCCGGGCGATGTCCCCGGCGTACGCCGTCACGTTCATGCCGACGCAGAAGAACGTCGCCGGGACGCCGTAGCGTCCGAGCACATCGAGGATCAGGCCGGTGTAGGGCGGGAGCGGCCCGTCGTCGAAGGTGAGCGCGATCTCGGGACGGTCCCTGCCGCCATGGCTCAGCGCGCGCCCCGTCCGGGTCAGCTCGGCGAGCGCGCCCTCGCTGGATTCGATCCATGTGTCGAGTTCGGCCTCGCGTCCGGTCTGGGTGCCCCGGGTGGGCACCAGCCGGGTCAGGGCCGACAGCTCGCGCAGACCGGCGCCGGCGAGCACCCCGGCCGGGACCGAGCCGAACAGCGGGCGCCCCGGCAGCAGATGAGGATCGGCCCGGTACACATCGAGCCCCGCGGCCATCATGCGCCCGTCGAGGATTCCATTGGTGCTCTCGACCACATGGACCAGGCCGGGGCCGAGCCCCCGCAGCCAGTCGATCATCTCCCCGGCGCCGCCGGGCGGGAACTGCGCCGGGGCTCTCGCCGGCAGGCCGTTCGCGTCGATGACCGCGACCTCGTAACCGGCGGAGCTCCAGGAGATTCCGGTGTACATACGGCAGTCCTTTCGTGGCGGAGCGCCCTCAGTCCGTCTGGCCGTACTCGGTGAAATGACGCTCGGCGAAGAGCTCGGGCCACTGCCCGTGGTCGAGGCCGAGCGCGCGGGAGCGGGCGAGCATATGGCGCCAGTAGGGTTTGACCGGGGGCCAGCGGGTTCCGGTCCGGCAGTAGGAGGCGTCGACGAAGTAGCGCGGTCTGCCGGGCCCGGAGGGCTGGGGACGGCGGGCGTGGAAGAGCGCGGAGTGGAGGATCACGGTGCTGCCCGGCGGCAGGTCGTCGAGGACGGCCTCGCCCGGCAGCGGGTCGGTGCCGTGGTGCGCCCGGGCCGACTTGGCCGCGATCTCGTGGTGGGAGCCGGGCAGGACGGCGAGCGCGGAGACCTCGGGGTCGAGCCCGTCCAGATAGTGCAGGGCGTGGACCATGGGGTGGGCCCGCCCGGCCGCGCCGGACTGCTCGTAGTCGTGGTGCCAGGGCTTGCCCGGCACCTGGGGGGCCTGGCGATCGCTGTGCAGATGGTGGAAGACGAAGTCGCCGCGCATGAGCCGGGCGAGCAGCGAGAGCAGCGGCGGATGGCCGACGAGTTCGCCGTGCGCGGGCAGTTCGATCTCCATGACCGGCGGGACGCCATGGGCGTCGGGGTCGAGGCAGGAGGCTATGGAGCGGGCGCGCAGCCCGTTGTCGACCCAGAGGTCGACCTCGGGTTTGAGGCGTGCCACGAGGTCTCCGGGCAGGAATCCGGGCAGTACGAGATATCCGAGCCGGTCGAACCGGTCGAGTTGATCCGGTGTCAGCCGTGGGGCGTCGAGGAGTGCGGCGGACATGGCGGGCGTCATGGCGGCGGTCTCCGATCTGAGCGTGGTGGCGGTCGGTGGGGCCGTTGACTCGTCCGGGCCCGCGCCGTGGTGGCGGGCCCGGGGCTGATCTCCCTTGTCCCTACGGCCAGTCGATGACGTCGGCCGGGGCGCCGGTGACGTCCGCGGCGACGACCGCCGGTTTCGGCTTCGGCCAGTCGATGTCACAGGCGGAGCTGGACAGGAATGCCGTTACCAGGGTGAAGGAAGCGGTCACGAGCGCAGCGCGAATGGGCTTGGTCATGGCTTCTCCAGATGGGAAACGCAGACGAGCGGGCACACTTTGCTTACGGTGCCGGCGATGGCTGAAGCCACCGTAGCGACTAGACAACTTTTTAGGCAAGCCATTGCCAAATTCAGGCAAGTCTAGACCTCTGGTGAGACGGTCCGGCGGCGATCGTCAAGCGTGGAGCGGGCAATGCGTTGCCTGTATCACGCGGTGACCGTTATACTCCGCTCGCGGTGGTCCACCCTCTGTCCGTCCCTCATTGCCGCAGCACGACTTTTCAACCGGCTGACCGGATACCGCAATTCGGGCATCTGAATACTGGGATTCATATGATGGAACAGCCGCTCTTCGGGCGACGCCTCAGGGAGTTGAGGCGTAAGCGCGGACTTTCTCAAGCCGCTCTCGCGGGCGAGGAGATTTCCACCGGGTATCTGTCGCGCCTGGAATCGGGCGTACGGCAGCCCGCTGAGCGCGTGGTCGCCTACCTGGCCGAGCGGCTGGGGGTGGAGCGCAGCGCCTTCGAGGTGCCGTCGAGCGGCAGTTCGCTGGCCCAGGCGCTGAGCATCGCCACCTCCGCGGACGGCGACGGCGACGAGGCGATCGACGATGTCATCTCCGCGCTCGCCGACGCCGATCACGAGGATCCGCTGCTGCGCTGGCAGGCGCTCTGGCTGGTCTCCCGGAGCCGGCGCAGGCGCGGCGATCGTGCCGAGGAGCTCGCGGGCCTCGCCGAACTGGCCCGGACCGCCGACGAACTGGGGCTGCCCGAGCTCCAGTGCCGGGCCTGCGCCGCGTACGCCCGCTGTCTGCGCACCGCGGGCGAGGTGACCCGTGCGATCGAGATCGCGGCCAAGGCGGTCCGGCTGGCCAAAGCGGCCGAGCTGTCCGTGCCCGACACCGGCGCGGCGCTGACGGCGCTCGTGTCGGCGGAGGCCGAGGCCGGCCGGCTGCCCGACGCGCGGGCGCACGCCGACGAGCTGGTCGAGCTGGTCGAGGACCATGGCGGCACCCTCAAGGCCGAGGCGCTCTGGTCGGCCGCGACCGTACGCTTCCGCCAGGGCGACCAGGAGGGCGCCGAGCGCCAGCTGGAGCGGGCGATCAAGGGACTCGACAGCCTCGCCGACCTGACGCTGTGGGTCCGGCTCCGGCTGGCCGCGGCCTCGCTCTACCTCCAGAGCACCCCGCCGCGGATGGACCTCGGCCGGCTCCGGCTGACGGAGGCGGGGGCGGCGCTGGGCTTTGTGGGCACCCCTCTGCTGAACCAGGAGCTGCGGACGCTCCAGGCCCATCTCGCCTTCTCCGAGGGCGAGTTCGCCCGCGCCCGCGCCATCCTCGACGAACTCCACCAGGGCGAGCTGTGGCTGGCCTACCGCGACCGGATCCGCCTGGGCGTCCTCGACAGCCGGCTGCTCATCCTGGAAGGCCATCTGGAGAAAGGGCTCCGGCAGCTCAAAGGGCTGGGCGAGGAGGCGCGGCAGGGCTTCAACATCGACCTCTCCGCCGAGATCTGGCGCATCCTCGCCGAGGCCCTGGAGGACGCCCACCGTCCCGGCGGCTCGGCGGGCTCCTGACCGACCGGACGCCGTACCGCCCCTGGAGCCTGCCGTACCGTCCCCGGAGCCTGCCGTACCGTCCCCGGAGTCCGCCGGTCCGCCCCTGGAGTCCGCCGGTCCGCTCCGCCGCCGGACCACGGGCCCCGCGCCGGTCCGGAGCGCCCGCACGCGCCGCCGCGCCGCCACGTCAACGGGCCCTGGCGCCGCGCTCAGCCGGGAGAGGAGTCGCCGACCGGTGCGACCGGCTTCAGCGAGACCCGCTCCGCCTCCCGCAGGATCGCGTCGCGATAGCGTTCGCTCAGCCGCTGGACCGGTGCGAGGACACGGCACTCGTCGACGCTGTCGTCCTCGTACGGCAGCGCGAATCCGGCCAGCGGGAGCACCTCGGCACGCCCGCCCGCCAGGCCGCCGAACACCGCTTCGACCTCGGGGTCGTCGACCGCCGACACATCGATCCGGGGCGGACCGGCCGCCGGGCCGCCGCTCTCCGGCGGTACGTCGAGCAGCGCGCCCACGGCGAGGACGCGGGCCCCGCCGACCGTGCCCCGTACGGTGCCGAGACGCCGGCCCGCACCGGCCCCGGCCAGCTCCCGTTCGGCCTCCGGGAAGAGCCGGTCCGCCGCCAGCCAGCCGCCGAAGGCGAGCGCCAGCTCCAGCTCCAGCCGGGGCCACTTGGCGAGGTAGTACCGATTGGTCAGCGTCGCCGAGCGGTCCTGGGACGCGAAGTCGCGCCGGTGCGGCAGATGCACCCCGTACACGTCCTGCCCCAGCGTGATCGGCGTTCCGGTACGGGAGATCCGCAGCCCCCACTCCTGGTCCTCCGCGCCCCAGCCGCGGAAGCCCTCGTCCAGCAGCAGGCCGTGGCGGCGGATGAGGGCCGTCGGCAGCGCCATGAGCCCGGTGCGGGCGAAGGCCCAGGGGAAACGGGCGAACGCGGACGCGTACTCGGCCGACCAGCGGGGGTCCAGCCGGGCGCGGTCCGCGGTCTCCAGCTCCGCGAAGACCCCGCGGTACCGGGCGTACGGCTGGGCCTCGACGTCGTCGACGTCGTCGTCGAGGACCTCGTCGTAGCCGAAGACCTGACCGAGTACGCAGACGTTCTGCCCATGCTGGAAATGCCGCTCCCACAGATTCCGCAGCGCCACCGGGGCCAGCGCCACATCGGCGTCGAGCACCACGACGACCCGGCCCGAGGCATGCCGGATGCCGAGGTTCCGGGCCTGGCTGGTGTTCCACTCGTCGGCGGTCAGCACGGAGACGATACGGAGGCGGTCGGTGAACTCCCGGCACAGCGAGACGAACGCGGGATCGTACTCCATCGCCCCGACGACGATCTCGAACCCGGCGGGGTCCAGCGTCTGCTCGGCGAGCGAGGTGAACACCGCCCTGATGTTGTCCAGGCGCTGCTTGTAGGGAATCACGATGCTGAACATCAGATCATTCACGGCTGCTCCTCGCAGGGCGCACGGCGGTTCCCCGGGGCCGAGTCCGAGGGAGAGGGCTGAAGTCGGAGTCGGGAAGCCTGGGCAAATTCTGGCAACTATCTCTTGTCAGGAAGGTAAGTGTGTGTCAAGGACGGGGAGCCGCACAGCTCCCCGTCCGGCAGGCGTCTCCCCGTCAGGCGCGCGTCGACAGCGGCGACAGTGGCGACAGGGCCTCGCCGATCAGGGCGAACGGCGGTCGCGGCGTCAGATAGAAGTGGTCGCCGGAGACGGTGCGGCGGCGGAACGGACCGCTCGTCACCTCGGCCCAGGCATCCGCGTGCGCCGCGCCCACCTGCTGGTCGGCGTCGCCCACGATCGCCGTGACGGGGCAGTCGAGCCGCGAGCCGGGCCGGTGGACGTAGGCGTCGAGCATGATGAGATCCGCGCACACATAGGGGAGGATCAACTCGCGCAGCATCGGATCCGCCAGGGCCTGCGCGTCCGTGCCGCCGAGCGCGATCAGGGCCTCGGCCACCGCGTCCTCGTCGAGGGGGCCTCCGTCGCCGATGGGCACGCCGGGGAGCTGCGGCGCACGGGCCGCGGAGGCGAACACATGGCTGACGCGCACCCCGCTCTCCCGAAGCCGCAGGGCCGTCTCGAAGGCCACGACCGCGCCCATGCTGTGCCCGAACAGCGCCAGCGGACGGTCGTTCAGATGCCGTATCCCCTCGGCGATCTCCCCGGCCAGCCCGCGCAGATCGGTGGCGGTCGGCTCGTCGATCCGATGCGCCCGGCCCGGGTAGTGGACCGCGTGCACCTCCAGATCGGGCAGGGCTTCGGCCCAGCCGCGGTAGAAGTGCGCCGAGCCGCCCGCGTGCGCGAAGCAGATCAGCCGCTGCCGGGCGCCGGGACGCGGCGCGGGGGAGCTCAGCCAGGTCATGGTCGTGTCCTCTGGGGTCGGCGGTCGCCCCGGGAGGGGCGACCGCGATGGCCGGGTGATCGATGCGCGGCGGCCGGCAGTCGGCGGCCGTGCCGCTGTGCTGCCTGCCGCCGTGTTGCTGTGTTGCCGTGCTGCTGTGGCACCCGTGTTGCCTGTGATCCTGTGATCCTGTGTCGCCGGGTTGCCCTGCCGCTGTGCCGCTGTGCCGCTGTGCCGCAGGGTTGCCAGGAGCGGGCGGACCGGGGCCGCCTCGGGTTGCCCCGGGGCGGCGGTCAGCCGGCCTCCTGCCGGGTCCGCGCGCGGCGGGCCCGGGCGGCCCGCGCCCGGCGGGCCCGGTCCGCGCTGCTCTCCGCC
>NZ_VCLA01000149.1:1694-2023 GCF_009600885.1 Streptomyces jumonjinensis | reverse complement strand
CGCTGCCACCCACCGGCGGGGGGAGCCGGGCCTCCCGCCCGGGAGGCGAAGCCGTACGTCCGGTGGCCAAGCACAGACAGACCCGCCCGGCGGCCGGGGGGGGGCGTGGGCTCGCACCGACCCCGGCGGCCGGTTCCGGCCGCCGCCTGCCGGGCGGGGCGGCCCCGGGGCGTACCGGCCGCGCTCCGCTGCCACCCACCGGCGGGGGGAGCCGGGCCTCCCGCCCGGGAGGCGGAGCCGTACGTCCAGGAGGCGGAGCCGTACGCCCGGACACGCCAGGCCGCAGGGTGTGCCCTCCCCCGGCCCTAGACGAGACCGCACCCGGCGGA
>NZ_VCLA01000149.1:0-1240 GCF_009600885.1 Streptomyces jumonjinensis | reverse complement strand
CGGTCTGCCGTCGTGAAATCGCCGTTGTCGCGGGCCGCTTCGCCCGCCACGACCCGGCGGGCTCCCGTACCTCGGCCGAGTTGGTCTCCTGTCCCGGCTCCCGCAGTCAGGCGCCGTACTCCCCCGCCGCCCAACCGTCCCTGGACGGGTTCACGGTTCCGGACTTCCCCGGTCAGCTGCCGCTGTTCTGAGCATCCGGACCCGCCTCTGCCGTGTCCGTCGAAGTCCCGTCTGCCTGCCGTGCCCTGTGGAGCCCTGCGGGTACGGGTGGGGGTGCCCGGCACCCAGCGTTGTCGTCGGCCGCCGACAGTCCCCCTGTGCCCTGCGGCACGGGAGGTACCCCCACTCTGTGCCTTGCGACACGGACGTGCCCCCAACCCTGCGCCCTGCGGGCACGGGGCGCCCCCACCGCATGCGCTCTCTCCCCCTGGGCTCCGCCCGGACCCCCGTCCTCCGCCCCCCGATCCTCCCCCGTAGCCCTGCGGGCACGGGCAGCACCCCCCAACCAGACCTCGCCAGGCCGGCCTCCGGGCGGACGGCGCTCCTGTGACGACACTCCCCAGCCCCTGGCCGCGCGCGTCCATCCCGTGGTCACGTACGCGACAGATGCCCTGCTCACCCGGTAGATTGGTCTACACCATTGCGCATACCGAGACGCACACAGAGACAGGGATCTTCGTGGAAGTTGTCATCGTTCCGGACTCCGCCGCCGGCGGCGAGCTCATCGCCGAGGCCATGGCCGACCTGCTGCGCCGTAAGCCCGACGCCCTTCTGGGGGTGGCGACCGGCTCGACGCCGCTCCCGATCTACGAGGCCCTCGCCGCCAAGGTGCGCTCCGCCGACGTGGACGCCTCCCGGGCCCGGATATGCCAGCTCGACGAGTATGTGGGGCTGCCGTCCGGCCACCCCGAGTCCTACCGCTCGGTGGTGCTGCGCGAGGTGATCGAGCCGCTCGGGCTGACCGAGTCCTCGTTCATGGGTCCGGACGGCACGGCCGATGACGTGGCCGCCGCCTGCGAGGCGTACGACCGCGCCCTCGCCGAGGCGGGCGGCGTCGACCTCCAGCTGCTCGGCATCGGCACCGACGGTCACATCGGCTTCAACGAGCCCTGCTCCTCGCTCGCGTCCCGGACCCGGATCAAGACGCTCACCGAGCAGACCCGCCAGGACAACGCGCGCTTCTTCGACAGCGTCGACGAGGTCCCGCACCATGTGATCACCCAGGGCATCGGCACCATCC
>NZ_VCLA01000006.1 GCF_009600885.1 Streptomyces jumonjinensis | reverse complement strand
CGCCGGGGCCGCCCCCGACGCACCGGCCGAACGGACCGTGCGGACCATGCGGACCAGGCGAGTGCGATCCCGCCCTCGAAACTGCGGGCGGTGCTGTCGGCGGCGGGCCCGCTGGGGCTCGCCGCGATCCTGGCGGCCGGGCTCTTCGGCATGATGGTCGCCGCCGAGGGGACCGACGACGGATCGACGCGTACCTCGGCCCGCTCGCTGGCCACTACCAGCGCCCGGCCCGACGCCCTGGTCATCGCGGAGCCGTCGTCCGACGGACCGGCCCGCTCTCCGGGCCCCACCCGGTCCGGGTCCGCCACGGCCGGCGCCTCGGCGGCCACCGCCGGTCCCACCTCGTCCAGCCGGGCGGGCGGCGGCTCCGGGGAGCGGAACGGCGCCGCCGGCACGGATCCCGCCTCCGGAGCCCGGTCCGGGGCCTCCTCGCCGGCCACCGCCTCCCCGTCGTCCACGAAGCCCGCCGGCACCCCGACGACCACCCGCCCGACGACCGCTCCCACCGCCACGCCGACGACCCCCGTGCCGACCGTCACCGCTCCGGTGCGGGTGGAGTCCGTGTCCGTCAGCGGGCTGACGCAGACCGACGGGACGACCGACCGGGCGCCGACCGGTGAACCCAGCGGCGGACCCGGACCGTCAGCCGAGGCGACCATCCGCGTCGCCACCGGCGGGACCGGACCGCTGACGGTCGTCGTCACCTGGTATCTGAGTGAGGTCCCCGGCGAGCTGGGCGCGGCGGACGGTTCGGAGACCTTCCAGCTCAGCGGGGCACGGCAGTACGTCCTCACACCGGGCCACACATACCAGCAGAGCGGCTGCTATCTGGGCGCGCGGGCGACGACGAGTCCCGGCGCGGCGAACGGCGGCTCCTCGGAGCAGATCCTCAACCGGAGGTGTGCGGCTGAATCATCGCAGGGCGTAACCCCGGAGAACCGGTGAGCGGCCCCGGGTCCGAGCGCCCTTCGGATCCCGTCCCGGAGCCCGTCCCCGAACACGAGCCCGAACCCGAGCCCCGCTCCGAGGGCTATAGCGCCACCGCCCTGGGCAGTCACTGGTTCGAGGGGCCCGCCGACGCCTCCTCGGACGATCGCACGGGCCCCGGGCCCTGGGCCCCGGGGAGCCCGAGGCCGGCCGGGGGTGTCTCCGCCGCCTCGCCGGTCCCCGACCGGGTGGACGGCGAGGTCCGGAGGTTCGGCCCGGGAGTGACCGCGCCCGCCCGGACCGGCGCCTCCCGGACCGGCACCGCGACCGCCGTCTGGCACGGCGGCCCGGGGCCCGGGGGAAAGCGGCGGCGCGGGCCCGGCCGCTACACCCTGGCCGTCACGGTGCTGGTGATCGTGCTCGCCGTGCTCGTCTGGCAGCGTTACGGCCAGTCGATCGCCGTGGACCGGGTGTCCGCGCGTCCCACCGCGCCGTCGCTCGGCTGTGACGGCACCGCCGACATCGTGGCGGTGGTGGGGACCAACGGCCGCCCCGGGACCCTGGTCTACCGCTGGGTGCGCAGTGACGGCACCTCGTCGGGGCGGCTGCGGGAGAAGCTGTCGCGCGGCCAGAAGCAGGCGAAGCTGCGGCTGCTGTGGTCGTTCCGGGGCGAGGGGCGGTATCGGGCCAGCGCCGAACTCCGTATCGTCTCGCCGTCGTCGCACCGCACCACCGCCCGGTTCGTCTACCGCTGCGGCTGAACGCGCCCCGGAGCCGCTCACCGCCACGCTCACGGCCACGGCCACCGGCGCGTACTCACCCCTGCGGCGGGCATCATCCCCGTCCGGAGTCGGACACCCCCTGCGGCCCGCCACCGGAATCGAGTCCGCCGCCGGAATCGGGCCCGCCACCGGAACCGGGGCCACCACCGGCACCGGGCTCGTCGCTCACCGCCCCCGGCGAGCGGGGCGCGGCCGGGTTCAGCACCCGGTCGAGGAAGTTCCGCGTCCGTTCGTGTCTCGGCGCCCCCACCACCTGTGCCGCCGGTCCCTCTTCGACGATCACCCCGTCGTCGAGGAAGACCACCCGGTCGGCGACCTCCCGGGCGAAGCTCATCTCATGGGTGACCACCATCATGGTCATGCCGTCCGCCGCCAGCCGGCGCATCACGGAGAGCACATCGCCCACCAGCTCCGGATCGAGCGATGAGGTCGGCTCGTCGAAGAGCATCACCTCCGGGCCCATCGACAGCGCCCGGGCGATCGCCACCCGCTGCTGCTGACCGCCGGAGAGCTGGGCCGGATAGGCGTCCGCCTTCTCCAGGAGTCCGACCCGGGCCAGATTCTCCCGGGCGACCTCCGCCGCCCGCGCCTTGCTTCGGCGCAGCACCCGCCGCTGCGGGAGGGTGAGATTCCCGGCGACGGTCAGCTGCGGGAAGAGGTTGAACTGCTGGAAGACCATGCCGATCCGGCGGCGTACCGCGTCGATGTCGACCTCGGGATCGGTGACCTCTGCGCCGCCGACGACGATACGGCCCTCGGTGGGCTCCTCCAGCAGGTTCACACAGCGCAGCAGGGTCGATTTACCCGAGCCGGAGGGCCCGATGACGCAGACCGTCTCACCCCGGGCGACCTCCAGATCGATGCCCCGCAGCACCGGGGTGTCGCCGAAGGACTTGTGCAGCCCGCGGATCTCTATCTCCATGGTCTCTCCACAGCGGTACGGGCTTCCAGGCGTCGCACCAGCAGGCTCAGCGGCACGGTCACCAGCAGATAGCACAGGCCCGCGACCAGGATCGGGGTGGAGTTGGCGCTCTGGCCCGCGAGGTCCCGGCCGAACTTGGTCAGCTCCCGTTCATCGAGGGTGACGCCGAGGAAGAGGACGAGCGAGGAGTCCTTGAAGAGCAGGACCAGTTCGTTGGTCAGCGGCGGGATGACGATCCGGAACGCCTGAGGGAAGATCACCGACACCATCGCGCGGGGATAGGAGAAGCCGAGCGAGCGAGCGGCCTCCATCTGTCCCCTGGGCACGGCCTGGATGCCGGCCCTGACGGTCTCCGCGATATAGGCGGCGGCGACCAGGCCGAGCCCCAGGGCGACCTTGCCGTAGGTGCCGCCGGGTATCTCGGTTCCCGGGAACGCCAGCGGTACCGCGACCCCCACGAAGATGAAGATCAGCAGCGCGGGCAGTCCCCGGAAGAACTCGATGTAGACGGTGGCCGCCCAGCGGTAGGGGGCGATGGACGAGAGCCGCATCAGCGCGACGACCAGCCCGAGCACCAGCCCGAAGGCGAATCCGGAGACGGTGTACAGCACGGTGTTGCGCAGGGCGGTGGTGATGATGTCCGGGAAGAGCTCTCCGGCCAGATCCGGCTGGGCGAACTGCTGCGCCAGCCGGCCCCAGTCGGCGAGGACGGCGACCAGGGCGACGGCGGCGGCGAGGACGGCGTACTGCGCGCCGCGCGAGACCCTCCGGCGCTGCCGCCGGGTCAGCCGGGGGCTCACGACGCGTTCTCACCGGGCTGCGGCCCGATCCACCGGCGGTGGAGCTTGTCGTAGGTGCCGTCGGCGCGGGATCTCTCGATCGCCTTGTCGATGGCGGCGAGGAGTGCGGAGTTGCCCTTCCGCACCGAGAATCCGTACTGTTCGCCGGTCTCGATGTTCCGTCCGAGGGCGAATTCGGCGGCGTTCTTCTTGTCCTTCAGCCAGCCCTGGACCACGGGATAGTCGAGGACCACGGCGTCGACCTGGCCGGTCCGCAGACCGTTGAGGACCGCGTCGGAGCTCTCGAAGGCGACGGGGTCGAGGCCCTTCTCCTTGGCGTAGCTCTCCCCGGTGGTTCCGGCCTGGGCCCCCAGCCTCCGCTTTCCGCCGGTGACGTCGTCGAGCGAGGCGATGCCGCTCTTCCTGGTCGCGAGGAGCGCCTGATCAGCGTCGAAGTAGGGGACGGAGAAGTCGACGTTCTCGCGGCGTTCGGCGGTGATGGTGATTCCGGCGGCGGCGAGATCGCACTCGCCGGAGTTGAGGAAAGCACCGGTCTTGAAGTTCTCGAAGGGGGTGTCCACGATCTTCTGCTCGACGCCGAGGTCCTTCGCGACCAGATCGATCAGGGAGACGTCGAATCCCACGACTTCGCCGTCCCGTTCGAACTGGAACGGCGGGTAGGGCAGATGGGTGCAGGTGGTCAGCTTCCCCTTCTGGACGACGGTGACGCCGCTTCCGGCTTTCGTCGGGGCGTCGTCATCGGCGGCGCAGCCCGCGGCGAGCAGCATCGCCGCCGCGGCGGCGGTCGCAGCGCGGGTGCGCCACGCCCTGCGCGATCCGCTGTTCGGTCCGCCGTCCGATCCGCTGTTCGGTCCGCGCTGTCCTGTGGCCGTCCGGGGCATATGCGACCTCCATGGCGAGGGGAAGTGCGGGCAGGCGGTCACCGGTGGGGACCGCCCTCCGGAGAGCGTAGGCACCGATCCATACGCCGGCGGAGCAGTTCACGAGGCGTTCACACGGGGCGTTCACACGGCGTGCGACTCCGGGCCCCGTGACAACGCCTCGTGCGGTCCCGGAGCGGAGCCGCCCCTCGCCGGGGCCCTGTCCCGGACCGGCATCGGCTCCGGGACGGCCGTCGCCTAGGCTGTGCGGAACGGACGGACCGATACGAGGGGGCGGAATGCGTCAGCGCGTACGTCTCCTGTCCCCGCGGCGCGTACGCGTACGCGTACGTCTCCTGGTCGCCGCCACCCTGTCGCCGCTGCTGCTGGGCGTGTGGGCGGTGTTCGCCGTGGTGGCGGGGGCCGTTCCGGACGCCCGGGGCACGGTCGTCTCCGCGGTGTCGGCCGCACTGGCCGCTCCCGCCCGTACCGATGCGCACCAGCGCGGCGCGTTCCAGCGGTCCGAGGTCCGGCGGGCGCCGGCCGTCGCCGTCCAGGAGGCCGTCGCCGCCGACCCGGGCAACCGTCCGCCGCCGCTGCCCGCGGCCCCGGCGGCCCCGGAGCCCTTCGCTCATCACCGGCCGCTCATCGGCGGCGAGTCTGCCGGGCCGCGTCATGAGCGCGCCCCGCCGCGCCCCGCCCACGGCCCCCGGCACACCCGGGCACCCCCCGCCACGCCGAGCAGCTGACGTTCTCTCACGCCCGCCGCCCGGCCCTGTGGCATGTCCAAGGCTCCGGCGGTACGGGCGCGTCCGTTCCGACGTGCGCACGGCCGCCTCCGAGGCGGGCCGTGCGCTGCCCGTGGAGTGCTCTCATGTCTTCTCGTGCCACGCTCTGGCGTGCGCTGCTCGCGCTCGCCGTCGTCGCCGTATCGCTCTATGTCGCCCTGACGCAACCACCCCGGCTCGGGCTCGATCTGCGGGGCGGCACCCGGATCGTCCTGGAGACCCGGGACTCCCCTACCGTCCGCGCCGACGCGGAGGCCACCGACCGGACGCTGGAGGTGCTGCGGCAGCGCGTCGACGCGCTCGGCGTCGCCGAACCGACGCTCGCCCGCTCCGGTGAGCGCCGCATCGTCGTCGAACTGCCCGGAGTGCAGGACCCCCGCGAGGCCGCCGCGGTCGTGGGGCGTACCGCACAGCTCACCTTCCATCCCGTCCAGGGAGCAGCGGCGGAGCCCGGTTCCGCTCCCGCCGGTGACGGTTCCCGGGTGCTGCCGGATCCGGACGCCCCGGGGAGTTTCCTCCGGCTGGGCCCGCCCGCGCTGACCGGGGAGGGCGTCGAGGATGCCGAGGCGGTGCTGGACGCCCGGACGGGCCGTGGCTGGACGGTCGATCTGTCCTTCCGGGGCGGTGGCGACGAGTGGGCCCGGATCACCGGTGCGGCGGCCTGCGCCGCGCCCGGGGATCCCGCTCGCCGGGTGGCGATCGTGCTGGACGACCGCATCGTGTCCGCGCCCGGGATGGAGTCGTCGGTTCCGTGCGAGGCGGGCATCACCGGCGGCTCCGCGCAGATCACCGGGGGATTCGACGCGGCGGAGGCCCGCGAGCTGGCGGCTCTGGTCAAGGGCGGCGCGCTCCCCGTCCCGGTGACCTCCGTCGAGCAGAATGTCATCGGCCCGACGCTGGGCGCGGACGCCATCCGGGCCAGTGCGCTGGCGGCGGTGATCGGGCTGTTCTGCACCGGGGTGTTCATCATCGCCGTCTACCGGCTGGCGGGCGCGCTCGCCACGCTCGCGCTGCTGCTGTACGGGCTGATCTCGTACGCCGCCGTGGTGGCGATCGGCGCGACGCTGACGCTGCCGGGTCTCGCCGGGTTCGTCCTCGCGATCGGCATCGCCGTGGACGCGAATGTGCTCGTCTTCGAGCGGGCGAGGGAGGAGTACGCGCGCTCGGCCTTCCGCTCCACCGATCTGCGCCGTCCGCTGCGGGTCGGCTTCGACAAGGCGTGGAGCGCGGTGGCCGACTCCCATGTGACCACCCTGCTGGCGGCGGGGCTGCTGTTCGTCTTCGCCACCGGGCCGGTCAAGGGCTTCGGGGTGACGCTCGCCGTGGGCGTGCTGGCGTCCCTGGTGTCGGCGATGGTGATCACCCGGCTGTTCGCCGACTGGGCGCTGCGCCGCACCGCGGTACGGCGGCGGCCCGCGCTGACGGGGCTGACCGTCACCGGCCGCATCCGGGCCCGGCTGAAGCGCCGTCCCCTGCGACTGATGCGGAACCGGCGGCGCTGGCTCGGGGTCTGTCTGGGGCTGCTGCTGCTCGCGATCGGCGGGATCGGGGTGCGGGGGCTGGAGTTCGGCGTGGAGTTCACGGGCGGGCGGCAGGTCCTGTACGCCGCCGAGCGGCCGGTGTCTGCGGACACCGCGCGCGAGGCCGTCACGGACGCCGGGTTCCCGCGCGCCGTGGTCCAGACGACGGGCGACCGGGGCATCACCGTACGGACGGGTGAGCTGAGCAATCAGCAGCAGGAGCAGATCCGGGCCTCGCTCGGCGAGGTCGCCGGGAAGGTGACCGTCGAGCGGGACGAGCGGATCGGACCGAGCCTCGGCGACGAGCTGCGCACCCATGCGCTGATCGCGCTGGCGGTGGCCGTCGCCGCTCAGCTGGTCTATCTGACCGTACGGTTCCGCTGGACCTTCGCCGCGGCGGCGGTCGCCGCGATGGCGCAGGACGTTCTGCTGGTGGTGGGGCTCTTCGCCTGGCTGGGCAAGCCGGTCGACAGTGTGTTCCTGGCGGCGCTGCTCACGGTGGTGGGCTACTCCGTGAATGACACGGTCGTCGTCCTGGACCGGCTGCGGGAGCTGCGGCGGGCGTCCCCGCGCGGGGCGTGGCCGGAGCTGGCGGACACGGCGGTGGCGCAGACCCTGCCCCGTACGGTCAACACGGGCATGGGCGCGCTCTTCGTGCTGATCGCGCTCGCGGTGCTGGGCGGGGACTCGCTGGCCGATTTCTCGGTCGCCCTGCTGGCGGGGGTGGTGCTCGGCATGGCGTCGACGGTGTTCACCGCGATGCCGCTGGCCGTGGGTCTCCAGCTCCGCCATCCCGACCGGTCGCGCCCCCGGCCGGCCCGCGGGCGCGACCGGGACCGGGACCGGACGGGCGCGGTGGTCTGAGGCTCCGGGGCGGACCGGCCTAGCGGGGGCCGAGCCGGGGAGGCGGCGCCGGTCAGCCGTCCGCGGGGATGGGGAGGAGCAGCTCGGGCCGGTCCCAGGCGACAGCGGGCGGCTGCGCGCGGACGGTGCCGGTCCGCTGCGCGCCGACGCTGCGGTAGAAGCCCTCGGACGGCGGGTGCGAGACGACGCGTACGGCGGTCAGTCCGGCGTCGCGCGCCTGGCCGGTCATGTGCTCGATGAGTCCGCGGCCGATGCCGAGCCCCTGCGCGGCGTCGGCGACGAACATCAGGTCGAGCTCGGGCGGGTTCAGCAGCAGGGCGTAGAAGCCGAGCACGGCACCGGCGTCGTCCATGGCCAGGAAGACGGGGTGGGCCTCGATGTAGTCGGGGCCCACCCGGTATCCGGCGACCATGGAGGCGTAGGGGCCCTCATAGGCGCGGGAGCGGCGCACCAGGGCGGTGAGCCGCTTGGCGTCGTGGGCGGTCGCCCGTCTGATCCGTATCGCGTCCAGACGGGCGGCCCGATCGGCCCGCGTCATATGTGAAGCCATGTATTGAGTATTACATTTACCGGTTGCTGGGCGGCAGCACGGGTCATTCGACGGCTTCGACGGCCCCGACGGCCCCGACGGCCGTGAGGAAGAGGCAGAAGGGGTGGCCCGCCGGGTCGACCAGTACGCGAAGGTCGCTCTGGCGCTGCGCCGGGGGCTCGGTCGCGCCGAGGGCGACGGCGTGCCGGACGGCCGCGTCGAGATCGTCGACGCGGATGTCCGGATGCAGCATCTTCTGCTGGGCCCCGGGCCGCTCGGGCCAGTGCGGGGGCACATATCCCGCCTCGCCTTGGAGGGAGAGGCCGAGCGAGCCGTCCGGGGAGCGGAGGTGGACCCAGTCGGCGTCGCGGGCCTTCACCTCCCAGCCGAGCAGCCGCCCGTAGAACGCGGCGAGGGCGTCGGCGTCATGGCAGTCGATGACCAGGCTCGCGAGGGAGAAGCGGGGGATGCCGGACAAGGCGGTCTCCAGACGTGGTCGGCGGGCCGGGGACGTGGCAGGCCGGGGCGCGCGCTCTGGTGGGAGAGGCGCGTACACGGTGGAATGAAGCACGCTCCCGCGTGATCGTCACCTTCCCGACCCTGGAGGCACGATGACGGAACCTCTCGTATTACGCGAGGCACGGGCCTCGCGCCCGGCCGGGGCGTCGCGGCTGGGGGTGACCGCGCTGGCGGTCGCTCTCCTCGCCGCGCTGCCCGCGCCCGCCGCGCAGGCGGAGCCCACACCCCGGCTGAAGATCGCCGACAACCGCACCGAGCCCGTCTTCTCCCGCGCCGACGCCGTCCTCCAGGTGGTGGACATCGAGACCGGGACGGACAGCGACGAGGACGGCAGCCGCGACACGGTACGGATGCGCGTGCTGCGGCCGAAGGAGACCGAGGCCGGGCTGAAGGTCGCCGCCATCGTCGAGGCCAGCCCCTACTGGGGCGGCGGCAACGACACCCCCTTCCATCCGGTGGACGTGGCGGAGGACGGTCTGCCCCCGCGCGGCCGACTGGGCCCGGAGCCCGGGCTGCCGGGGCTGGTCAGCGCATCCTCCGTCCCGTTCTCCGGCTACGCCGACAACTACTTTCTGCCGCGCGGCTACGCGGTCGCCCAGCTCGACAGCGTCGGCACCGGCGGCTCCACCGGCTGCCCCACCTCCGGCGGCCGTAATGAGACGCTCGGCGCGAAAGCGGCCGTGGACTGGCTCAACGGCCGGGCCAGGGGCTGGGACCCGGCCGGCCGGCCCGTCGCCGCCGACTGGTCGACGGGCGACACGGCGTTGATGGGGGCCTCGTACAACGGGACCCTGCCGACCGCCGTCGCCACCACCGGCGTCGAGGGGCTGAAGGCGATCGTGCCGATCGCCGGGATCTCCTCCTGGTACGACTACTACCGGGCGGGCGGCGGGGTGGTGGCCCCCGGCGGGTACCAGGGCGAGGACGCCGATGTGCTCGCCAGATCCGTCTACAGCCGCGCCGACCAGGAGATCTGCGGGCCGGTTCTGGACCGGCTGACGGCCCGGCAGGACCGTGTGACCGGCGACTGGAACCGGTTCTGGGCCGAGCGCGACTATCTGAAGGACGTACGGAGGATCAGGGCCGGAGTCTTCGCCGTGCACGGCGGCAACGACTGGAATGTGAAGACCCAGCACTTCGGCCAGTTGTGGGAAGCGCTGAAGGAACAGGACGTTCCGCGCAAGCTGTGGCTGCACCAGGCGGGGCACAACAATCCGATGCCGCTGCGGATGGAGGAGTGGCTCCGTCAGCTGCACCAGTGGTTCGACCACTGGCTGTACGGGCTGGACAACGGCGCGCTCGACGAGCCGGCGGTCGATGTGGAGCAGGCGGACTTCAGCTGGCGCAAGCAGTCGGACTGGCCCGCGCCGGGCACCCGCGATCTGACGCTGCGGCTGAACGCCGACGGGCTGGACGCCCTGGCGGACCGGCCGGTCCGCCAGTCGCTGACGGACGCGGGCCGCACCGTGGCGGCGCAGGCGCTGGTCGCAGAACCGGACGCGCCGAATCCGCACCGGCTCGCGTACACCACCGCTCCGCTCTCCTCGGATCTGCGGGTCAACGGCGTCCCCCGGATGTCCGTACGGGCCTCGCTGGACGGCACGTCGCCGTATGTGACGGCGCTGCTGGTCGACTACGGCCGGGACACCCGCGCGATCGCGGGCACGGTGCCCGACACCTCCGAGCAGGTCTGTTACGGAGAGGGCATCCCCGGCGACACCGGCTGCGCCTATCGCACCAGGCATCGCACGGAGACGGCGGACTTCAAGATCGTCTCGCGCGGCTGGCTGGATGTGCGCAACCGTCACTCGATCGCCCGGGAGAGCCGGGTGACCGAGGGCCGTGAGTACCGGCTGCGCTGGGGGATGCAGCCGCAGGAGCATGTCTTCAAGAAGGGGCACCGGCTGGGCGTGGTGCTGATCTCGACGGACTACGACTACACCCTGCGCCACCCCGCGGGAACGCGGATGACGGTGCGGACCGGTGTCAGCAGTGTGACGCTGCCGGTCGCCCCCTGACAGCGCTCCGGCCTCCTGCCGCCTGCCGGCTGCCCGGCCCCGGCGCACCCCCACCGGGGCGTGCCGGGGCCGTCGCACGGAAGGGAGTCCGGGGCGGTGTGCGGAAGGGAGTCCGGGGCGGTCAGGCCGCGCGCCAGTAGCCGAGGGCGTTGACGCGCTCCTTGGGAACGGCGAGCTCCTTGCGGAGGTACGCGGCGAGGGTCCGGGTGGTCACCGTGTCGCAGGCGATCCAGACATACGCCCCCGCGGGGTCCTCCAGCAGAGCGGGGAGCGCCGACCGCACCTCGTCGACCAGCCGGCCGTCCCCGCGCGGGACCCGGCGCAGTTCATGGCGGTCCGGGTCCAGCCGCAGCGGCAGCTCCCGGTCCGACGCGTGGGCGGTCTCGAACCAGATGACGGCGGGCACCCCGGGGAGCGCGCCGAGCAGCGAGTTGATCGCCGGCAGCGAGGCCGGATCGCCGATGACGAAGAGCCGGCCGGGCGGCGGCGCGGGGGCGGTGAACCCGGTTCCCTGGAGGGTGGCCTCGACGGTGTCGCCCGGCCGCGCCCGGCGGGCCCAGTCGCTGGCGCGGCCGTCGTGGAGGGCGAACTCCATGCTGAAGGTGCCCGCCTCGGGGTCCGGGTCGACGAGGGTGTAGGCGCGCTGGTGGGGCTTGTCGCCGTTGTCGAACCAGACGCGGACCCACATGGTGGGGTGCACACCGGTACGGGCGAGCATTCCGCCGTCGGTGAAGTGGACGCGGCGGAAGCGGTCGGTGACGTCTTCCGCGCCGGTCACCGTGAAGGCGAAGTCCTTGCCCCGCATCAGTTTGAGGACTACGCCCTCCCAGCCGTGCCCCATGACGCTCTCCTCCCCCTCGGTCCGGTTTTGTCTACCGAACATCCGTGCATTAACTTAGGCCAGCCTAACCTAAAATCTTCTGGGTCGAGAGCCACTGAGGGCGGGGAAGAAGTGAACTTCAAGGTCTACCGGGACTCCTGGGGAATCCCGCATCTGCGCGCGGGCAGCGCGGACGAACTCGCCTTCGCGCAGGGACGGAACGCGGCGATCGACCGGGCCTGGCAGATCGAGGTGGACCGGCACCGCTCACAGGGCACATCGGCGTCGTTCCTCGGCGAGTCCGCCGTCGGCTGGGACCGGTTCGCCCGGCAGTCCCGGCTGGACGACACCGCCCGGCGGTGCTTCGACGGACTGGATCCGAGCACCGCCGCATGGATCACCCGGTATGTGGAGGGAGTCGACTCCGGCCTCGCCGAAGGGGCCCGCCGGGCACCCCAGTTCGCGGCGACCGGGCTCACCCCCGGGCCGTGGCGGCCGTGGACCCCCCTCGGCGTCTGGCTCTCCGTCCATATCCTGTTCGCGGGCTTCCCCACCAAGCTGTGGCGCGAGGAGGTCGCCCGCGCGCTGGGCGAGGAGGCGATCGAGCTCTTCGCCACCGACCCCGGCGGCTCCGGCAGCAACGGCTGGCTGGTCACCGGGGAACGCACCGCCGGCGGGGCGCCGCTCATCGCGGGCGACCCGCACCGGATGATCGAGGATCCGGGCATCTATCAGCAGATCCAGCTGGCCTGCGACGAGTTCGACGTGGCGGGACTCGCCGTGCCGGGGGTCCCCGGCATCGCCCACTTCGGCCACACCGGCTCGGTGGCCTGGGCGATCACCAATGCCATGGCCGACTACCAGGATCTCTACCGCGAGCGGCTGCGCGAGGACGGCGGGGAGCTCCAGGCCCTCGGCCCCGACGGCTGGCGGCCCGTCTCCGCGCACACCGAGACCATCGAGGTCGCGGGCGGCGACCCGGTGACCGTCGAGGTGATCGAGACCGAGCGCGGCCCGGTCGTCGTCGGCGGCCGGGGCGCGAGCGAGACCCTCAGTCTGCGCACCCCGCCCCGGGTGACCGGCGATCTCGGCTTCGACGCGCTGCCCGCGCTGCTGCGCGCCCGGAGCGTCGGCGACGTCGACCGCGCCTTCGACCGGTGGACCGAGCCGGTCAATGTGGTCCAGGCCGCCGACACCGCCGGAGGGCTGCTCCACCGGGTCGCGGGCCGGGTGCCGCTGCGGGACCCGGCCAACCGGCTGCGGACCGTTCCCGCCTGGGAGCCGGCGCACGGCTGGCGCGGCTGGCACGAACTGCCGCGCCGCGCCGTGGACACCATCGCCGTGATGGCGAACGAACGGGACCTCGCGGCCCCGCTCGGCGTAGAGTTCGCCCCGCCGCACCGGGCGGCACGCATCCGCGCCCTGCTCGGCGAGCGCCGCGACTGGTCCGCCGACGACATGGCCGCGATCCATATGGACACCCGGCTGGACTCCGCGAAGCCGCTGCTGGCGATCGTCGCCGCGCTGGACGGGCTGAGCGAGGACGCCGAACGGCTGCGGCGGCGACTGACCGGCTGGAACCGCCACATGGACGCCGACAGCGCCGACGCGGCCCGCTACGCCGATGTGCGCTCGGCCGTGGTGCGTCTGATCGCGGCCCACCCGGCGCTCGCACCGCTGGCGCGGCGGATCGACGCCTGTGCCCACCCCTCGGAGCTGCGGCCCTGGCTCGCGCTGGTCCCCCGGGTCGCCTTCGCCCTGGAGGGCCTGCTCACCGCCTCGGCGCTGCCCTCGCTGGACCGCGCCGAGGTGGTGCGTACCGCGATCGAGGAGGTGGCGGCGGCCGGGGAGGCGGAGCCGACCTGGGGCGAACGGCACCGGCTCGCCCCCTGGCAGGCGCTGCCCGAAGCACAGCACGACAACTGGCCCGGGCTCTCCGGCGACCAGGAGTGCGTGCTCTCCACCTCCAGCGTCGCCGCCGTCACCGATCTGAGCGTCCGGGGACCGGCCGCCCGCTATGTATGGGACCTGGCCGACCGGGACGGCAGCCGGTGGGTCGTGCCGTTCGGCGCGTCCGGTGCGGTCGGCGACGCCCACCAGCGCGACCAGCTCCCGCTCTGGCTGACGGGCGCGTTCGTCCCCGTGCTCACCGACTGGAACCGACTCACCGAGGAGAACCGTGCCCGCTGACCACCCCGCCCGCGCCGGAACGGCCGTGCGTAAGCAGAACGAACACGCCGGAACGGCCGTGCACGAGCAGAACGAACACGCCCGAACGGCCGTGCACGAGCAGAGAGTCGACGGCTTCGGGGCCGTACGGATCGTGCCGCTGGACCCCGCCGCCGACGCCGATCTCGTCTTCGGCTGGGTGACCGGGGAGCGGGCCCGGTACTGGGGCATGGCCGATCACACCCGCGAGCAGGTCCGTGAGGTGTACGAGTACGTCGACTCCCTCACCACCCACCATGCCTTCCTCGCCTACCGCGACGGCGAACCCGTAGCGCTCTTCCAGACCTATGACCCGGCCGCCGACCCGGTCGGCGAGTGCTACGAAGTCCTGCCCGGCGACTTCGGCGTGCATCTGCTGATCGCCCCGGCACCGGACGGCTCGGGCGAGCAGCAGGGCTTCACGGGCGCGCTGCTCATCGCGCTCATCGGTTACGCGTTCGCCGATCCGGAGGTGCGACGGATCGTGGTGGAGCCCGACGCCCGCAACGAGAAGGCCATCGCACGTCTGCTCCGGGCGGGATTCGTGCCGGGGCCGGAGATCGACAAGCCGGAGAAGCGCGCGCTGTTGGCCTTCCTCAGCCGGGACGCCGTGACGGGTCTCCTCGGCTGACGGGTCTCCTCCACCCCGACGGGGCTCCTCCACCGCCGGGTCTCCTCCACCGACGGGCCGCTCCCCGGGGGAGAGAATCGACGCTGCGGACCGGCCGCGTTCCTGTCCGCAGCGTCGATTCTGCGCCATTCGGCCGTCCGTCGTCCGGTCGGCGGCCCCCGGCTCCCCCTTGGCCGGTTCTGCCTCCCGGCGGCGGCGTACCCCGGCGCCGGAGTCCCGGCCCCGGCGGGTCCCCGAGGCTCCGCACCCGAGAAGCCCGGGAGCCGGGAGCGTACCCAACCGGTCCAGACCACCTCGGGGAACGGGATCGGTAAGCCGCAGCTCACCGGCGATCACCCCTGCGGCGGCCCGGCTCTCACCCCCGGCCGCCGCGGCGGCCCGGCCGGGGGCCCGGAAGCGTCCGGCGCATCGCACGGCGCATCGCACGGCGGCCCGTTCGGGCCGGGCCCGGACGGGCCGCCGCCGGCGTGGAGAGCCCGACCGCGCGCGCAATGGCTTGATCCGAACTCCGCAGGCCGCACGTCCACGACATATGACCCGGGCACCACCGTGTCAAGTGTCGCCAAATCCCTCACGGGCCATCGCGGCCTGTGCCAGAGTCGTAACGGTCCACCGCTCAGACCGTGTCTCAGACCTGGCCTCGGGCCATGCCTGTATCGGAGTACGACATGCCGTCCCATGTGTCCGCGGACCGTCCCGCACCGAAGCCGCCGGAGCGCGGCGACGTCGACGCACTGATCAACCGGACGCGCCGGCTCCGCGGTGATGTGGACGCCGTCCGCCGGGACGCCCTGGCCGGCGAGGACGATCCGCACGGCCGGTGGCAGCGGGCCCTCTATGATCTGGCGGTCCATCAGCTCGACGATCTGGGCACCCATCTGGGGCAGCTCAGAGAGGGCCTGCCGGGCTCCGGCGGCGATGCCTTCGAGACGGAGCTCGCGGCCCATGAGGCCGATGCCGCCCTGCGCACCGGATCGCTGCTCAGCCGGGTCGGCAGCGCGGAGTGGAATCTGCTCACCGACGAGGTGAGCTGGTCGGACGAGCTCTACCGGATCCTCGGGCGCGCGCCCGGCAGCGGTCCCATGACCCTGGACGAGCTGCCCTCCGTCGTCTTCGCCGAGGACCAGTGGCTGCTCACCTCGATGGTGACCGGCGCCCTGGTCGACGGCCGGCCGATCGACGGCGAGTTCCGGATGGTCCGCGCCGACGGCCGGGTGCGTACGGTCCATATGACCGGCGAACCGGTGCTCGACTCCGCCGGCTCGACCGCCTCCCTGTGGGCGGTGTTCCGGGATGTGAGCGAACTGCGCCGCAGTGAGCGGGCCGTCCGCGAGAGCGGGGACTCGCTCCACCGCCGACGGCATATCGAGCAGAGCGGTCGCCGGCTGGCGGCCGGGCCCCAGGAGGCCGTGCCGTCGTCGTGGCGGGGCTCGCTGCGGTTCCCCACCGACGGCACCGCCGGCCTGGATGTGGCCGCCCACTACCTCCCCGCCGCCAACAACGCGCTGATCGGCGGCGACTGGTACGACGGGTGCCAACTGCCCTCCGGCTCCGCGCTGCTCGGCATCGGGGATCTCACCGGGCATGGCGTGGGCGCCCCTTCGGCCATGGCGATGCTGGTGGGCGCGGTGCGCGGCATGGGACTCGCGGGCATCGAGCCCGGACCGCTGATGAGCCATCTCAATCAGCTGCTGGAGACCTCGGCCCAGCCCGCCCTGGGCAGCGCGGTGTGCTGCCGGTTCGATCCGGGGAGCCGCACCCTGACCTGGGCGCAGGCGGGGAACCCCGCCCCGCTGCTGTTCCGCAACGGGGCGGGCCGCGCCCTGCCCCAGCCCACGGGCGTCCTGCTCGGCGCCACCTCGGCCGCCGAGTACGGCCAGGCCGGGGTCAGACTGCTCCCCGGCGATCTGCTGGTGCTGCACACCCATGGGCTGGCCCCCGCCGACCCGGCCGATGAGACGGGGAACCGGCTGCTCTCGCTGGCCCCGCGCTTCGCACGGGCCCGGGACGCACAGGACAGCGTGCGTGCGATCGTGGAGATGTTCGGCGGCGACGGCCGCGAGGACGACGCCTGTGTCATGGTGGCGAGGATCGGCCTCTAGCCGCCCGGGGGCGGGCGACGGATCTGTGAAGACACGACCACGATGGCCGACCGAGGGCCGAGGGTCAGACCTCCACCGCCCTGGCCTTTCTCGATGGACTGTTGGGCAGCGCGAGACGGATCTCCCGGCGGAGTTCGTCGATCTTTCCGTATCCCGAGTAGTGCCCGGTCAGCCGGTACATCTCGCGCAGCCGGTCCCAGGTCCGGTGCGAGGAGGTCTCCCCCATCGAGACCAGCGCCAGCCGGGCGTAGCGATCGGCCTGTTCGGGGTCGTCCGCGATGAAGCACGCTGAGGCCATCGAGATGTAGTCGAAGATCATGGAACGCTGGCGTCCGCCCTCACGCAGTTCCAGCGCCTTTCTGGCGTGCCCCTGGGCGATATTCGCGGCCGAGGGCTCGTGTTCGGCCAGGGTGCGGTAGGCCAGCGCCTCCATGCCGTGCAGATCCGCCTCGTCGAACATCTGCATCCAGCTGGGGGGCGGCACATCGCCCCGGTCCGACACGAAGAGATCCTCCGCCTCGCCCAGGGTGCGGCGCATGGCCTGGCCGTTCCCCTTGGACGCCTGTGCCCATGCCTCGATGGTGTAGAGCATCGCCCGGGTCCGGGGCAGGGTCTCCTCGCCCGAACCCGACTTGGCGAGTTTCATCAGATCGAGTGCGTCGTCGGGGCGGCCCAGATGGACCATCTGGCGGGCGGCGCGGGAGAGCGCCTCCCCGGCCCGGGGCCGGTCGCCGCCCTCACGGGCCGCGTGGGCGGCGATGACGAAGTACTTCTGGGCGGTGGGTTCGAGGCCGACGTCATGCGACATCCAGCCCGCGAGCACGGCGAGATTGGCGGCGACGCCCCACAACCGCCGCTGGAGATGGTCGGCGTGCCGGTAGGCGAGCATGCCGCCCACCTCGTTGAGCTGGCCCACCACGGCCTTGCGCTGGAGCCCGCCGCCACGGGCGGCGTCCCAGGCGCGGAAGACTTCGACGGACCGCTCCAGGGCCTCGATCTCCTGCGACCCGATGGGGGCCGCCTCGTAGCGGTCGTATCCGGCGGGGTCGGCGTGCAGGGGGTTCTCGGTGTAGGGGGCGTCCTGGGCGAGGGCGGGGTCGGTGCGCAGCCAGTCGTGCATGGCGCTGCTGAGCGTTGTTCCCGCGGCGAGCGCGGCACCCGCGCCCACCAAGCCGCGTCGGTTGAGCATGAGGTCCATTCCCGTGAATTCGGTGAGGACCGCCGCCGTACGATCGGGTGCCCAGGGCAGGTCGTCAGGGTTGCCACTGCCCTGCGCGTCCTTGCGCCTGCCCGCTCGCCCGTTCCGTACGAACCCGAGATCCTCGATGGTCACGACACGGCCGAGGCGCTCGGTGAACAGGGCGGCCAGCACCCGCGGCACGGGATCGCGGGGGGTCTCCCCCATGTCGATCCAGCGCCGTACCCGCGAGGTGTCGGTCGCCAGCTGCGGATGGCCCATGGCCGCCGCCTGCCGGTTCACGAGTCTCGCGAGTTCGCCCTTGGACCAGCCGGCCAGGCCGAACAGGTCGCACAGACGGGTGTTGGGTACTCCGGTCACGTCAAGCCCCCAGGATCTCGGCTGAGTTGACAGTAACCCCTGCCAGGGGCCCGGCGGCCATTCGCCAGGGTTCGCCAGGGTTCGCCAGATGGTGTGCCACCCGCGCGCTGGTGTGACGTAGGAACGCATCACCCCGGCCCGGCGGCCGGCCGCGTTCCCCAGGGCGCGGCCGGCGGCCGGGGCGGGTGACGCGGGCAAACCAATCGGGCCACGAAGGGATCTGTCACCCCCATGCACACAGCATCGTCCTCCGTGTCCGCCTCGCCCCGGCCGCAGCGCGCCACAGCCGTGGCCGGGGCCGGACCGTACCTGGACCCCACGCACGCGGGCCGGCTCCGCCGTCCGGCGGCGGTGGCCGGGCAGCCCCCGAGCGGAAGAATCGATCTGTCGGGGCCTCAGGGTGCGCAGCTGCGGATGGCGGTCGCCTCGGTGCACCGGATCTGTCCGGAGTTCCATCCGGTGCAGGTGCTGCGCCGCAGCGGGCGTTCCGTGCTGATCATCGGTACGACGGGGAGGGCGACGGCCGTCGCCAAGTGTCTGCTGGACCGTTCCTCCGTATGGGTGGAGCGGTTCAGGCATGAGATAGCTGCATATCGCGCCTTTGTGCGCCACCGTCCGCCGGTGCGGGCTCCCCGGCTGATCGCCGCGGACCCGGAGAACTGCACCCTGGTGATCGAGCGGATGGCGGGCCGTGCGGCGGCGCTCTCCCGGCATCCGGCCGAGGCTCCGCCGCGGGCCGATGTCCGGGCGGTGCTCACCGCGATCGGCCGGCTCAACACCTGGCGGCCTCCCGCCGAGATGTTCGACCGTCCACTGGACTACGCGTCCCGGATCTCCCGCTACCACGAGCTGGGGCTCTTCACCGACCGGGATCTCGGGGACCTCCAGAAGCTGCTGCACGGACTCGCCCACACCGGAGGCAGACAGGGCATCAGCCAGTTCTGCCACGGTGACGCGCTGCTCTCCAATGTGCTGCTGTCGCCCACCGGACCGGTGCTGGTGGACTGGGAGCACGCGGGCTGGTATCTGCCCGGGTACGACCTGGCGACGCTCTGGGCGGTGCTCGGGGACGACCAAGCGGCCCGGCGGCGGATCAGCCAGGCGGCGCAGCACGCGGGGCCGGACGCGCGGGACGCGTTCCTGGTGAATCTGATGCTGGTGCTGACCCGGGAGATCCGCACCTATGAGACGGCGGTGCAGCGGACGATGCGGGAGGCGCCGCCGGCGGGCGGGGTCCCGGCCGTCCCGCCGGGCAGGCTGTCGGCGGGCGAGGAGCAGCGGCTGCTGTTGCGGCGGCTGCACGATGACTGCGCGCTGGCCCGGCGCGCGGTACGCGCGGCGGTCGGCACCCGCTGACCGTCGCCCGCAGGGGGTGGCGCGGCGGGCGCCCGGTGAGCCGACGCCGGGCGCGCGCCGCGCTGTGGGTGCGCCCTCTCCGGGCGGGTAGGGTGCTTGGGCGGTCAGCGGACCCGGGTGCGGCTGGTGACGAACCGGGCGATCGACTCCACCTGGGGGAAGCCTTCGGGCAAGCTGGAACCGTCCCCGGTCCACGGGGATCGGAGTGCACGGTGCGGATATCCCGGCCGATGGAGTCGGTCACCCGGGTGGCTTGGTGCGGGGCGTGGGCGATCTCCGGCCAGGAGAGGGCGAGCGGGTCCGCGCCCCAGCCGCGTCCGGGCGCGGCCCGCTG
>NZ_VCLA01000148.1 GCF_009600885.1 Streptomyces jumonjinensis | reverse complement strand
CGCTGGGACCTCACCGTCGACGAGAACGAGCAGGACCGCCTCTTCCTCCTCGCGGCGGGGTGCACCGGCACCACCGTGACCTGGGAGACCGCGGCATGATCGGCTGACCGCGGGCCCTCGGCCGCCGCCGGGCGACCGGGGCCCGCACGATCCGCGGCCCCGTATCCCTGCGGCCACGGCCCTTCAGACGGCCTCCGCCATGATCACGTACAGCGTCACCGAGGCGAAGAACAGACGCGCCTGCGGTCAGCCGCCCTGCCGCCTACCTGTAGGTCCCGGCGTACATCGGTGCGTGTGGCCGGGGCACGTTCTGAGCCGTCATGCGGACCCTGGTGCGGTGCCGGACAGCGAGGATAGGGTGACATATGTCCACCGGAATAGCTGCAGACGCCAATGGGTTCGAGCTGGTTGTTCACGACCAGCGGGTCGGTCCCCGTCGGATGTTGCAGACCTCTGATGTAGACCTGCTCACTGCCATTGCCGGCCAGTATGCCGATGCCGTGCGCGGCGGCTCCAGGGACCAGGCTCTGCTCGCGGTGGGACGCGGATTGTATCGGTGGCTCGACGGCGACCTTGGTCAGTTGACGCGCCTGCTCGATGAGGCGTCGGCGCCGGTGGTGTTCGAGGTCCGAGCGCCGGCGAGACCGTCTGCGGCGGTGTGGGCGCTGCTGCGGGCCCCGTTCGAGGTGCTGGCCGCCCCTGAGGGCGGGTTTCTCGCGGAGAACAGGCTGAAGCTGTTCGCCGTGGCGCGTCGGCTCGGTCATCCGTGCGCGGCGCAGGCGCTGGATCGGTACCGGCTCGGGGTGGCGTTCATGGCCTCGGCGCCCCGGGGCCAGCACGAGCTGGACTTCGAGGCCGAGGAGATGGCCATCCTCAACGCCGTCGGGCAGACAAGTGTCGATCTCGTCGTCGAGGACTCCGGCAATCCCGAGCATCTTGGCCTGCGTCTGTCCGAGCTCGGCGGGATGCCGGTGGTTCATCTGTCGTGTCACGGGCTGCACAACTGGCGCCCGGGGCCCGGCGATCCCGGCACTCCCGTGCTGCTGATGGAGGATGATCTCGGGAACGGGTGCCCGACGAGCGCGAACGCTCTGGTGGGCCGGCTGACTCCCCGGCCGCGGCTGGCTTTCGTGTCGGCCTGTCTGACCGCCACCGGTGCCGATGTGGCCGGTCATGTTCCCGCCGGTGCCGGCCACCGGGGTGGCCCGGCGGCAGAGCCCGGTGTGCCGGTGGCGCACTCGATGGCCACCGGGCTGGTGACCGCAGGGATTCCCGCGGTCATCGGCTGGGACGGCTCGGTCAGCGACCAGGCCGCCACCCGTTTTGCCGAGCACCTGTACCGGCAGCTCAGCCGTCGTGTCGCGGTGGCCGAGGCCGTCGCCGACGCCCGGCACCACCTGTTGGCCTGTTCCGATGAGCACCAGCGCGCCGACTGGCATTTGGCGCGGCTGTGGCTGGGGCCGGCCGGTGGTGGCCCGCTGGTCGCGGGAACCCTCAAACGCCAGATGGTGCCCGCGCACCATGTGACCAAGACGTTCCTGGACCGCAAGCATCGGCTGCCGGTCGCGGCCGCGGAAATGTTCGTCGGCCGACGCCCGGAAATGCAGCACACGCTGCGGGCCCTTCGCGGCGGGCAGAAGGCCGGGGTCCTGCTCCACGGGCAGGGCCGGCTGGGCAAGTCGAGCCTGGCCGCCAGGATCGCCGACCGTCACCCCAACCGGGCCGTCGCGGTCGTGTTCGGCGACTACACCCCGGCGGCAGTCCTCGACGCGATTGCCGATGCCGTCGCCGCCAACCCTGACGCACGCGCCCTCGTCGAGGACAGGCGCGCCGAGGTCCGCCGGCAGCCGGACCGCCTCAGGCCGCTGCTGATCGATCTGCTGGCCGGGCCGTGTGCCCAGGAACTCGACGGCGTCCGCAAACCACTCCTGCTGATCATCGACGATCTCGAGCAGATCCTGACCGCCGACCCCGACGGCCCGCACCGGCTCGACCCCGGGCACGCCACCGTGCTCGCCGACGTGCTTGCCGCGTTCGACCCGGATCTCACCGACAGCCGCCTGCTGATCACCAGCCGCTACACGTTCACTCTCGGCGGGCTGGAGACCAGGCTGGAACCGGTCCAGTTGCAGCCCCTGTCACCGGCGGCCAGGCGCAAACTCCAACGCCGCCAGCAGGACCTCGCCCCGGCCGAATACCGGACGCAGCGCGCCGATCTGGCCCAGCGGGCTCTGGACGTCAGTCGCGGCAACCCTGGGCTGCAGGACCTCATCGGGCTGCGCCTGGTCTACGGCAGCGAGGTCGACCACGCCCGCGCCGAGGCCGCCGTCACCGACATGGAGGCCTACCTCGACCAGGGCGGCCTCCCGGCCGGCAACCCCGACATCGGCGCGTTCCTGGAGAACCTGGCCCTCGATGCCCTCCTCGACCAGGCCGGGCGCACCCACCGTGACCTGTTGCGGGCCTGCACCCTGTTCACCGTCCCGGTTCCACGCCCCGTCATCGACATCCTCGCCGCGACGGTCGGCGGATCAGCCTCCCGGTTGTGTGGCCTGGGGCTCCTTGACACCTTCCCCGATCAGCACCGCCCCGCCGACCTGGCCCTGGCGGTCAACGCCCTCGCGGCCGGACGGCTGGCCCCCCTCACTTCCGGCGAGTGTGCCGCCCTCGCCACCGTGGCCGCCGAACCGCTGTACGCCCAGTGGGGTGCCGCCACCCCCCGACCCGCCCGCGGCAGCGATCTGGACCTGCAACTGACCCGACTGGCCCTGGCCGCCGACAACCCGGTCATCACCGCCGACTGCGCCGCCGCGGCCGTGTCCGCCCTGCGACAAGGGCCGGCCTCTACCGCCGCGGAGCTCGGCCGTCAGGCGATCGCTCTCCTCGACCACCACAACCACGAGGTTCCCCTCCTCCTGTTACGGGCCGTCGCCGACGCGGCCGTCACCAGCGGCGACGGCGAACACGCCGACGCTCTGCTCCACCGCGCCGTCGAACAGACCCGGACCAGCGACCCGAAGACCGACCCAGCTGGCCACGCCGCAGTCCTCTACGACCACGCCGACCGCCTGATCACCCGCGGCGAGCTCGGCCAGGCCGAGGACCTGCTCCACCAGGCCCGCCAGATGTTCACCGACGTCGGTGACACCCGCTCGGTCGCGGTCACCTGGGGCAAGATCGCGGATATTCTGCAGCAGCGGGGTGAGGTGGACGAGGCGCTGCGGATCCGCCGCGAGGTGGAACTGCCGGTGTACGAGCGGATCGGCGACACCCACTCGGTCGCGGTCACCTGGGGCAAGATCGCGGACATTCTGCAGCAGCGGGGTGAGGTGG
>NZ_VCLA01000147.1 GCF_009600885.1 Streptomyces jumonjinensis | reverse complement strand
TCAAGTACGACACACCGTTCGACACCGTACGTTAAAGATCAAGCTAGGGAGTGTCTTCAAAGTAGCGTCGTCCGCCCGGAGGGCGGGTCCGGCGGGGTCTGGTGCCGTGCATCGCAAGGCGGAGGAAGGAGCCACTGCGGAGCATTGGCGACTGACGACAACGCGGCGAGGTGCGGTGCCAGGGCACGGCGGACAGACGGGACTTTGAAGACACGACCTAGACGCGATGCCGCTGACCGCCGCGCCCGGGGAACAGCGCGGCGGTCAGCCCATCTCCTCCAGCGGCTTGCCCTTGGTCTCCTTGACGAACAGCAGCACGAACGGGATGGAGAGCACGGCGAAGCAGGTGTAGATGACGTACGTCCCCGAGAGGTTCCAGTCGGAGAGGTCGGGGAAGGTCACGGTGATCACCCAGTTGGCGATCCACTGCGCGGACGCGGCCACTCCGAGCGCCGCCGCGCGGATGCGGTTGGGGAACATCTCGCCGAGCAGCACCCAGACCACCACGCCCCAGGAGAGCGCGAAGAACAGCACGAAGACATGGGCGGCGATGAGCGCCACCGTCCCCTGGACGCTGGGCAGCTTGCCGTTCACCAGTGCGGCTGAGAAGGCCCACGCCTCGCACGCCAGGGCGATCGCCATGCCGCTGGAGCCGATGAGGGCGAGCGGTTTACGGCCGATCCGGTCGACCAGCACCATCGCGATGACCGTGCCGAAGATGTTCACGATCGAGGTGGTGAAGGAGTAGAAGAACGAGCCGGTGGGGTCGATGCCGACGGACTGCCAGAGCGTGGACGAGTAGTAGAAGACGACGTTGATCCCGACGAGCTGCTGGAAGACGGAGAGCCCGATGCCCACCCAGACGATGGGCAGAAAGGCGAAGCGCCCGCCCAGCAGATCCCGGAAGGTCGACTTGTGCTCCCTGCGCATCGCGAGATCGATCTCGGCGACCCGGGCGTCCAGGTCGATGTGCTCGCCCTCGACCTCGGTGAGGACCTTCTTCGCCCGGCCGGTCTTGCCCACCGAGATCAGATAGCGGGGCGACTCGGGGATGGCGAAGGAGAGCATTCCGTACAGCACCGCCGGTACGACCATCACGCCGAGCATCCACTGCCAGGCCTCCAGTCCGCCGATCTCACCGCGCTGGTCGCCGCCGGCGATCTGGAGGATGCCGAAGTTCACCAGCTGGGAGACGGCGATGCCGATGACGATCGCCGCCTGCTGGAAGGAGGCCAGCCGGCCCCGGTAGGCGGGCGGGGAGACCTCGGCGATGTACGCCGGGCCGATGACCGAGGCCATCCCGATGGCGAAGCCGCCGACGATGCGCCACATCGCCAGGTCCCAGAGCGCGAACGGCAGGGCGGAGCCGATGGCGCTGGCGCTGAAGAGCAGGGAGGCGATCCGCATGCAGGCGATCCGGCCGATCCGGTCGGCGATCCGGCCCGCGGTCGCGGCTCCGAAGGCGCAGCCGATCAGGGCGATGGCGATGACCTGCGCCAGCTCCGTGGAGCCGATGCCGTAGCGGCTGCGGATGGCCTCCACCGCGCCGTTGATGACGGAGCTGTCGTAGCCGAAGAGAAAGCCGCCCATCGCGGCAGCCGCGGTGATGAAGACGACATGGCCGAGGTGCTCGGGATGGGCCTGGCGGGCCCCCGCCGCCGGGGGCGGCTGCGAACTGCTGGACACATCGACTCCTGGGGACTTGGCTCATGGGCCGCGGGCCGCCGCTCCTGAGCCGTCCGACAGCACCGCCGGGCGTGGCGAGCCCTTCCAGTGGCGCACAGCTCCCGCGGCCCTGCCAGCGGGGGTGGGCCGGTGGCCTGATCGGTCTTCCGGTCCGCTCCCGGGCCGGTGGTCTGATCGGTCCTCCGACGCACTCACGCTGGCCGGTGTGGCTGATTCAGTCCTCCGGTCTGCTCCCAGGCCGGTGTGGCCTGATCAGTCCTCCGGCGCACTCACGCTGGCCCGGTGTGGCCTGATCAGTCCTCCGGCGCACTCACGCTGGCCGGTGTGGCCTGATCAGTCCTCCGTACGCCCGCGCAGCCGCTGGCTGATGACCTTGGAGACGCCGTCGCCCTGCATGGCGACGCCGTACAGCGCGTCCGCGACCTCCATCGTCCGCTTCTGATGGGTGATCACAATCAGCTGTGAGGACTCCTGAAGCTCCCGCATGATCCGGATCAGCCGCTGGAGATTTGTGTCGTCGAGCGCCGCCTCGACCTCGTCCATCACATAGAACGGGCTCGGCCGGGCCTTGAAGATGGACACCAGCAACGCCACGGCGGTCAGCGAGCGCTCGCCCCCGGAGAGCAGCGAGAGCCGCTTGACCTTCTTGCCGGGCGGCCGGGCCTCGACGTCCACGCCCGTGGTGAGCATGGAGTCCGGGTCGGTCAGGATCAGCCGGCCCTCGCCGCCGGGGAAGAGCCGCGCGAAGACGCCCTCGAACTCGCGGGCCGTGTCGCGGTACGCCTCGGTGAAGATCTGCTCGACGCGTGCGTCGACCTCCTTCACCACCTGGAGGAGGTCGGTCCGGGTCTTCTTCAGATCCGCCAGCTGCTCCGACAGGAACTGATGGCGCTCCTCCAGCGCCGCGAACTCCTCCAGGGCGAGCGGATTCACCTTTCCGAGCTGGTGGTAGGCGCGCTCGGCCGATGTCAGCCGTTTCTCCTGTTCGGCGCGGACGAACCGGCCGGGCCGGTTACGGGGGTGGTCGGGCGACTCGGGCAGCTCCTCGCCCTCGGCGGGCGGGGACGGCGGTACGGGCTGGTCGGGGCCGTACTCCGCGATCAGCCCGGCGGGCTCGACGCCCAGCTCCTCCAGCGCCCTGGTCTCCAGCTGCTCGATCCGCAGCCGCTTCTCCGCGCCGAGCACCTCGCCCCGGTGCACCGAGTCGGTGAGCTTGTCCAGCTCGCCCTTGAGATCGCGCCCCCGCGAGCGGGCCCCGGTCAACTCCCGCTCCCGCTCCGCTCTGGCGGTCTCGGCGGCGGTCCGCTCGGCGTCGGCCCGGGTCAGCGAGGTCTCCACATGGGCCAGCAGCTGACGGGCGCCGCCCGCGACGGCGGAGGCGACGGCGGCCTCGTGCCGGAGCCGGGCGCGGCGCTGATCGGCGCGGGCCCGCGCCTCCCGCTCGGCGCGCGCTCCCCGGTCCAGCGCGTCGGCCCGCCCCGCGAGCCCTTTCACCCGCTCCTCATGGGTGCGGAGCTGGAGCCGGGCCTCCATCTCGGTCTGGCGGGCGTTGGCGCCGTCGGCGGCGAGCCGGTCCCGCACATGGGCGTCGGGCTCCTCCTCGACGGGGGTCTCCTCGGCGGTGAGGAGCCGTCCGGCGAGCTCCTCCGCCTCCTCGCGGGCGTGCCGGAGCGACTCCTCGGCCCGGGCGACGGCGGCTGCCGTGCGCTCGGCCTCGCCCTCGGCGGCCCTGGCCTTCCCGGAGAGCCGGCCGAGCCGGCCGGAGACCTCGGACTTCGCCCGGTCGGCCGCCCGCCTCCGCTCCCCCAGCTCCTCCAGCAGCGCGGCGCAGCCGGCCCGGTGCTCTTCGGCCCGCGCCTTGGCCTCCGCCAGCTCCAAGCACCGTCCGCCGAGCGCCGTCAGCTCGGCGGCGGCCTCGTCGACGGCCGCCCTGACCTCAAGCAGGCTGGGCACGCCGGGCGACCCGCCCTGTGCGAAGCAGGCCCCGAACACATCGCCTTCGGCGGTCACCGCGGTGAGCCGGGGCCGGGCGCGGACCAGTTCCTCGGCCTCCTCCAGCGTCTCCACGACGACATAGCCGCTGAGCAGCCGCCGCACGGCCGCCATCAGCTCGCCGGGTCCCCGCACCAGCGCGGCGGCGTCCGGGAACCGCGTGTCACCACGGCGCTGTAGTACGCCTCCGGGGGCCGCGGCGGAGTCCGTGCCGGGGGGCGGCTCGGGCGCCCACGCCAGCAGTATCGACGCCCGGCCCGCGTCGGTCTTACGGAGCAGCCGCAGCGCCTCGGCGGCCGTGGCCGGGGTGCCGACCGCCACCGCGTCCGCCGCCGCGCCGAGCGCGGCGGCGACCGGGATCTCGTATCCGGGGGTCACGGTCAGCAGTTCGGACGCCGGGCCGAGCACTCCGTCGAGCCGGTCCTCGGCGGCGAGCAGGGCGCCGGTGCCGTCCTTGCGGCGCAGTCCGAGGGCGAGGGCCTCGCGGCGGGCGGCGACGGCGGCGCGTTCGCGTTCGGCGCTCGCCGCGGCTTCCCGGGCGGCGCTCAGCGCGGTCTCCGCCCCGGCCAGCTCGCGCCGGGCGGCGTCATGGCGTTCGCCGAGGTCGGTGTCGTCGGCGTCGAGGCCCGCGACCTCGGCCCGCAGCCGCTCGTACTCCTCCCGCGCGCCCGCCGCGCGCTCGTGCGCCTCGTCGCGGGCCTCGGCCAGCCGGTCGATCTCCGCCTGGGCCGATGTCACCCGGCCCCGGGCCGCGGTGGCCTGTCCGGCGAGGCGGGCGAGCCCTTCGCGCCGGTCGGCGATGGCGCGGGCGGCGTCCTTGAGGCGGCGCTCCTCGGCCAGGAGCTCCCGCTCCAGCTCGGCGCGGTGGGCGACGGTCTCCTCCAGGGCCCGTTCGGCCGCCTCCAGCGCGGCGAGAAGCTCGGCTTCCTGTTCCCGTACGCGGGCGGCCTCGCGCTCCATTTCCTCGGGGTCGCGCCCCCGCCGCTCCTCCGCGGGCTGGGTCCGCGCGCTGATGACCCGGGCGTCGGCGAGCGACACCGTGCCGCGCACCCGTTCGGCCAGCTGGGAGAGTTCGTACCAGGTCTGCTGGGCCCGCTGGAGCCTGGGGGCGAGCGAGCGGACCTCCTCCTCCAGCTCCGCCTCCCGGGCGAGCGCCTTCGTCAGCTCCGCCCCGGCACTCTCCCGCCGCTCCTTGAGCGCGGCCTCGTCGGCGATCTCGGCCCGCAGCGCCTCCCGGAGGCGTACGAGATCGTCGGCGAGCAGCCGCAGCCGGGCGTCGCGCAGATCGGCCTGGATGACCGCGGCCCGCCGGGCGACGGCCGCCTGCCGTCCGAGCGGTTTGAGCTGGCGGCGCAGTTCGTCGGTGAGATCCTGGACCCGGGCGAGATTGGCCCGCATCGCGTCCAGTTTCCGCAGTGCTTTCTCTTTGCGTTTGCGGTGTTTGAGAACACCGGCGGCCTCTTCGATGAACGCCCGCCGCCCGAGGGGGTCGGCATGGAGTACGGAGTCGAGCCGGCCCTGTCCGACGATGACATGCATTTCGCGGCCGATACCGGAATCGGAGAGCAGTTCCTGGATGTCGAGGAGCCGGCAGGTGTCTCCATTGATCTGGTATTCGCTGCCGCCGTTGCGGAACATGATCCGCGTGATGGTGACCTCGGCGTAGTCGATGGGCAGCGCGCCGTCGGAGTTGTCGATGGTGAGGGAGACCTCGGCCCGGCCGAGCGGCGGCCGGCCGGTCGTCCCGGCGAAGATGACGTCCTCCATCTTTCCGCCGCGCAGCGATTTCGCGCCCTGCTCGCCCATGACCCAGGAGAGCGCGTCCACCACATTGGATTTACCGGAACCATTGGGGCCCACGACACAGGTGATGCCCGGCTCGAACCGCAGTGTGGTGGCGGAGGCGAAGGATTTGAAACCGCGCAGGGTCATGGCCTTGAGGTGCACGCAGCCGGACTCTACCTTCAGCGGACGGTTTCGCTCAGGAAGGCTCAGGGCACATCAGACGGTAAGCGATGGGGCGCGATGGCTCAGGGGGAAGAGAGTCAGGGGAAGAAAGAAGGGACGCCTAGGCGTCCCTTGCATATCTTCGCGCGATGTTTCTCCGGCGGATCGCCGAGCTCAGGTGAGCGCGGGCTCCGCCTGCGGTACGTCGATGTCGATGCCGTCGAGCAGCGACTCTCCGGGGTGCTGAGCGACGGCAGCGCTCAGCGCGTCGTTCTCGGACTGGATCCGTACAAGCTCGGATTCGAGGTCCTGGACGCGCTGCTGAAGCCGTCGCATCTCGGCGAGGAGTCGCGGGTCGGAACCGCCGACGTAACCGAGAAGCGCCTTTGCCATGATGGATGGTCCTCCACACTGAGTGACCGACCGATGCGGTGTGGGTCGTGAGGGATTCGCACCCGCGGTGCTCGACAGTGCTCTGTTACTACAGTTGTCGCTGCGGGTCTACTGCCAAACAGCTAAGGTGCGCGGGGGTTCCAGAGTCTCACCAAAAAGTTTGACGGTCAACACGATCACGCCCTGCTTGAGGGGGCGAGCCCGGGCGCGCACGGCCGCTGCGAACGCGGCGGGGGCCTCTGCTCCGGGGCCCTGGGGGCGTGGAGATCATCCTTGTTCCCGCAGCCTGGCACGGTTGTCGTTTATTGGCAACCACCTGCTTGTTTCTGTCCGTGACGGGCTCCTTCGGCAGGGGTCGGAACCCCGCTTCGAGCGCCCGTACGGGGGATGCGCGTCAGCGGATCGCGAAGCCGTCGTAGCCGCCGCGGGGCGTGTCCCATATCTCAGTGACACCGTCGACCCGGCCGGGTGTGTCGTCGGAACGCAGCCACTCCAGCAGACGGTGGCAATTCTCACGTGACCCTTCCGCCACGACCTGCACTCTGCCGTCGTCGAGGTTGAGGGCGAATCCGGTGAGCCCGCCGATCTCCAGGGCGTTTGCCCTGGTAAACCAGCGAAAGCCCACTCCCTGTACTCGTCCGCGTACCCATGCGGTAAGCCGTGCAGCATCGTTCATGAATGCACGGTAGCCGCACACCGGTCGCTCAATTCCTCACAGGCCCCTTACGGCCCGCACACCATGGCGTACAGTCCGGTCGCAATGAACCTCACCCGTTCGGGTGAGCCGGTGGGCTGTCCAGCCGACGCACGCCGGTGTGCGGCCGATCTGCGGACCGCTGTTCATCCAGTGAGTACGAGGTTACGAGGAAGGCATTGCGGATGGGACGCCATCGACGCTCCGGCAAACGTGCGAGCAGGCCCGTACGGACAGGACTGCTCGGCGCCTCCGCGGCCGTGGCGATGGGCGCGGTGGCGGTGGCGTCCGGTCTGCTGCCCGGCGGCGACACCCTCACGCTGGGCGGCGAGAGCTCCCCCGGCACGCTGCGCGACGAAGGGCCGGCGACCCTCCGGACCCAGGACCGTCAGAGCACCGAGCAGAGCCGCGACGCGGGCACGGGCGCGGAGAGCCCGAGGCCCGCCCACGCGCCGTCGAAGTCCCCGTCGCCCAAGGGCTCGGACCGCCCGGACGCCGAGCCCTCGAAGAAGCCGGCGGCCCCTCAGGAGAAGCGGACCGCGACGACCGCTCCCGAGCAGAAGACCGCGACCGAGGCCCCGGAGCGCGAGGAGAAGCCGCGCGACTCCGCCCCCTCCGCCGAGCGGAGCCCCGAGCCGCCGGCCCGGTCCTCCTCCTCCGCCCCCGCGCCGTCGTCGTCGTCTTCGCATACCGCGGCGGAGGCCGAGGTGCTCGCGCTGGTGAACGAGGAGCGCGCCAAGGTCGGCTGCGCCCCGGTCCGCTTCGACGCCTCGCTGGCGAAGCTGGCGGGCGACTTCAGCTCCGACATGGCGGCGCGCGGCTTCTTCTCGCACACCGACCCGGACGGCGCGACCCCGTGGGACCGCGCCGAGAAGGCGGGCGTCAAGAACCTCGGCGCCGAGAACATAGCCCGCGGCCAGGCCGACGCCGGAGCGGTGATGAACTCCTGGATGAACAGCGAGGGACACCGCGCCAACATCCTCAACTGCGACTACAAGACGCTGGGCGTCGGTGTGGACATGGGCGACGGCGGCCCCTGGTGGACCCAGAACTTCGGCTTCTGACGCGTGGGCCCCTGCGGGCCCCGCTACGACGCGGGACGCGCGGGCCTCGGCGGACGCTGACAGCGCGGGCAGAAGTAGCTGGACCGGTTCATCCAGGGCCGGCGCCGGATCTGGGCGCCACAGCGGCGACAGGGCTCGTCCTCCCGGCCGTAGGCGTCCAGCGAACGGTCGAAGTACCCCGATTCGCCGTTCACATTCACATACAGGCTGTCGAAACTGGTGCCGCCCGCCGCCAGGGCCGCGTTCATCACATCCCGTATATGACCGAGCAGCTCGGCCGAGCGGGGGCGGTTGAGACCGGCTGTGGGACGTTCGAAGTGCAGCCGGGCCCGCCAGAGCGCCTCGTCCGCGTAGATATTGCCGACCCCGCTGATCAGCGACTGATCGAGCAGCGCCCGTTTGACGGTGGTGCGCCGCAGCCGCAGCGCGGTGTGGAATGCCTCGTCGTCGAAGGCCGGGTCGAGCGGGTCACGGGCGATGTGCGCGATGACGTCCGGCAGCCCGTCGGGGGTGTTGTCATGGAGCGAGAGCCCGCCGAAGGTCCGCTGGTCGACGAAGCGCAGCTCGGTGCCGAGCGAGTCGTCGAAGGTGATCCGGACCCGCAGATGCTTCTCGTCGGCCGCGTCCTCGGGCTGGACCAGCAGCTGACCGCTCATGCCGAGATGGCCGAGGATCGAGGAGTCGGTGTCGGCGAGCGGCAGCCAGAGATATTTCCCACGTCGGCGGGCGATGCCGACGCTGTGGCCCTTGAGGCGGGCCGCGAAGTCGTCGCCGCCCGCGAGATGACGGCGGACGGCTCGCGGGTGCAGCACCCGCGCCTCGGCGATCGTCCGTCCGCTGACCCAGCGCTGGAGTCCTCGGCGTACGACCTCGACCTCGGGCAGCTCGGGCACGGGGCTCCTCCGGTGACACTCGTGATGACGCCCGCAGCGTACCTCCCCGGACCCGGACGCGGGGCACCGGTCACCGGTCATCGGCTGGGACATCCGAAGGCCCTGGCCTTCCGGGAGGTGTCCCGGAAGGCCAGGGCCTTCGATGATCAGCCGGTGCGGTCGGGGAGCCGGGCCCCAGCCGCGCAGTCAGAGGCTCAGGCCGTGGCCTGATCCGCCTGTTCCCGGGAGCCCGCGTCCCCCTCGGGGGAGCCGGCTTCCGCTACGGCGTCTGTCAGCGGTGCGACGGCATCCGCTCCGGCCTCACCGGACCCGGCCTCATCGGCCTTCTCCGGCTCCGCCTTCGCCTTCGCCGTCTTCTGCGGGTCGGGCTTCGCAGCGCTCGCAGCGTCGGGCTTCGCGGCTTCGGCCTTCGCCGCCTCGGCTCGCTGGTCCGCGGCGGCGCGGATCTCCCGCCATGCGGACTCCGCCGCCTGCTGCTCCGCTTCCTTCTTGCTGCGGCCGGTGCCGGTGCCGTACGAGACACCACCGACGCGGGCGGCAGCAGTGAAGGTCTTCTCGTGGTCCGGACCCGTCTCGGTGACGAGATACTCCGGGACCCCGAGACCCTCGGCCGCGGTGAGCTCCTGGAGACTGGTCTTCCAGTCCAGGCCCGCACCGAGATTCGAGGACTTCTCGATCAGCGGGTCGAAGAGGCGGTGCACCAGCTCCGAGGCCGCTTCGAGACCCTGATCGAGATAGACCGCGCCGATCACCGCTTCAAGGGTGTCGGCGAGGATGGACGCCTTGTCCCGGCCGCCCGTGCCCTCTTCGCCCCGGCCGAGCCGGATGAAGGAGCCCAGTTCCAGCCCGCGGCCGACCTCGGCCAGCGCACGCGAGTTGACCACCGCGGCCCGCAGTTTGGCCAGCTGGCCTTCCGGCAGATCGGGGTGGGTGCGGTAGAGCGTGTCGGTGACCACGAGCCCCAGCACCGAGTCGCCGAGGAATTCCAGGCGCTCGTTGGTGGGCAGGCCGCCGTTCTCATACGCGTAGGAACGGTGGGTCAGCGCACGCACCAGAAGGGCGGACTCCAGCTGATAGCCGAGCCGCCCTTCCAGAAGCGTGTGAGACGAGGCTGCGTTGACTGTGGTCACTGTTTCGCCAGTGTTCTCCGACTTCCTGGCACTGGACAGCTCAGACATCGGGCCTCTCACCAGCCGCTCAGACCGCGAGGACCTGGCGCTTGTTGTAGGTGCCGCAGCTCGGGCACGCGATGTGCTGCAGCTTGGGCTCCTGGCAACGCTCGCACGAAACCAGGGTGGGGACCGCAGCCTTCCACTGCGACCGGCGGTGGCGCGTGTTGCTGCGCGACATCTTCCGCTTCGGAACAGCCACGGCTACTTCTCCTGCTTCTCGTCGACGCCAGCTTCGGCGCCGCCCATGTTGTCCTTCTCGCCGTCCTGGGTGGTTTCGGCGAGTCCTTGCAATGCCGCCCAACGAATGTCGACGGCATCGTGGTGGTGGTCCGGGTCGTCGTCCAGTCTGATGCCGCACTGGGCACAGAGACCGGCGCAATTCTCCCGGCACACCGGCTGCATCGGCAGTGCGAGCACCACCGCATCACGCAGCACGGGTTCGAGGTCGAACAGGCCGTCCTCGAGAGAGAGGCTGTCCTCGTCCTCGGCGTCGTCGCCGGGCTCCGCGGCACGGCCGCGGCCCCGGGCGTCGGCGTCGGGGTACGTGAACATCTCCTGGAAGTCCGCCGCAGCAGCGAGGCGCAGCGGCTCCAGACACCTTACGCACTCCCCCTCGGCCGACGCACGGGCGGTGCCTGTGACAAGCACCCCTTCCATGACCGACTCAAGGCGGAGGTCCAGCTCCACCGGCGTGCCCTCGGGCACGACGATGACTCCTTCGACACCGAGATACTTGGGTGCGGGCACCGAGCGGGAGAGCCGCTGGAGCGCGCCGGGCCGCCGACCCAGCTCGTGCGTGTCGAACACGAGGGGGTTGCGGTGGTCGAGGCGGGCGTTCAGGGCTTCTCCTGCTTTCGGATCATGCTGCCGGGAGGGGGATGGGCCGCCGTCCCGCCGGTTACGGGGGAAGCGGGCAGCCGGGATCGCCAGACTACGGGCGATCGAAGAGCCAGGATACTGGACGGTCCGCCGTAGACCCAATCCGGCCCCGTGCGGTCATCTCAGTGCCCCTGCTCATAACGGCGCAGCTCATCGAGGTCGATCATGCTGGTGTCGAAGAAGCTGGTCTCGTCGAGGGCCGCGGCCTGCGCCGGGGCGGGCTGTCCCGGGTGCCGGGGGCCGTCGTCGTGCGGCTCGGCGTGCTGCTGCCGGGGGACGTCCTGGTACGCGTAGGGGTCCTGCTGGGCGTACTGCTCGTACGCCTGCTGCTGCTGGTAGGCCGCGTAGGGATCCTGCGGGTACTGCTCGTACGCCTGCTGTGGCCGATATCCGTCGAAGGGGTCCTGCCGGGCGCCGTTCCCAGCTGGTGCCGGCGGCTCGTACGCGCCGCCGGCCGGAGACGGCGGCTCGTACGCGGGCGGCTGCGACGGCGCGGGGTCGTACTGCGGGGTCTCGTACCGAGGGGTCTCGTACTGCGGGATCTCGTAGCCGGACTGCTGCGACGGCGGAGGCTCGTACGCGGGCGGCTGCGGCTGCCGGTGCTCCGGCAGCGCGGGGGGCTGCGGCGGCAGGGGCTCCCGGGGCCGCTGCGGTGCCGGGTCCGCGAGCTCGGCGAGGCCCGCCAGATACTCCGCGTCACTGGCGTGACGCCGGGTGGAGCCCGCCGCGTCCTGGGCGGCCATGTGCTCGCCGAGGGCGTCTCCGGTGGTGCGCCCCTGGAGCTTCTGCCTGCCCCGGCCGACCGCCTCCAGGGTCTTGGAGAGCACCGCCTCGAACGCGCCGAGCTTGGCGTCCACGTACTCGTCGGCCCGGTGGACCAGGGTCTGCGGGTCCGCGCTGTACTCGGGGGCGTCCGCGTCGGCGTAGCCGTCCCGGTCCAGCCCGGGACCACGGCCGAGCAGCTTCTCCCGGCCCCGGTCGACGGAGCCGATGGTCTTGGTGAGGACCACCTCGAAATTGGCGAGCTTGGAGTCGACGTAGTCATCCGCCTCGGCCCGGATCTCCTCGGCCTCCCGGCGGGCGTCGGCGACGATCCGGTCGGCCTCGTCCTGGGAGCGGCGGGCGACCTGGGTGCTGGAGATCAGCGAGCCGCGCTCGGCGTGGGCGCTCTCGATGATCCGCTCGGCCTCCTGGCGGGCCTGGGCGACCAGCTGCTCCCGGCCGCCGATCAGCTCCTGGGCCTGGGCCAGCGAGCCGGGCAGCGCCTCGCGCACCTCTTCGAGCAGGGCGAGCAGCTCGGCGCGGTTGACCACGCACGACGCCGACATGGGCATGGAGCGGGCGCTCCCGATCGCCTGGACGATCTCATCGAGCTTCTTCTGCACGTCCACCGTGGTCCGCCACTCTCTGCCTGATACGTCTGAGCCGCGCCCGTCCCACCGGAGACGCCGGAGACGGACGGGATGACTGTACGGCGAGCGGACGCCCCTCCGACACCGATTGACGGATCGTCAGGCGGGGTGGTGAGCGGCCGTCGGGGCCGGCCGCGGGTCCCTCGCCGGGCCGCTCTCCGACCGCTCTCCGGCCACTCGCCGGTCAGCCGCCGGTCAGCCGCCGGTCAGTCGTCTGACGAGAGCCTCGTGGACGGCCGGGGGCAGCAGATGGGAGACGTCGCCGCCCCAGGCGGCGACCTCCTTGACCAGGCTGGAGGAGAGGAAGCTGTAGGTGGGGTTGGTGGGGACGAAGAGGGTCTCGACACCGGAGAGGCCGTTGTTCATCTGGGCCATCTGAAGCTCGTAGTCGAAGTCGCTGACCGCCCGCAGCCCCTTGACGATGGCGGGGATGTCGCGCGCCTTGCAGAAGTCGACGAGAAGGCCGTGGTGGGACTCCACGGAGACGTTTCCGTACTCCGTGGTCACCTGGCGGATCAGGTCCATCCGTTCCTCGACGGTGAACAGACCCTTCTTGGACTGGTTGACCATCACCGCGACATGTACGACGTCGTACAGCTTGGAGGCGCGGGCGATGATGTCGAGGTGTCCGTTGGTGATGGGGTCGAACGACCCCGGACAGACTGCGCGGCGCACGGGAAGTCCCTCGCTCTCCGGTCCGGTCATGGGGCGTCCCCGCCCGTGGAAGCCTCGTCGTACGAGGAGGCGGCGCGACCGTACCAGAGCGTGCCCTCGCCGTAGCGACGGGCCCGCAGTGGCTCGAAGCCCTGTGGCCAGTGGAAGGCACCGCCTCTGGTGCTGCGCTCCACGGTGACGAGGGCATCGTCGGTGAGCCACCCCTGGGCGCGGAGTGTGAGCAGGATCTCCCGGAGATCGTCGTCGGTCACGGAGTACGGCGGGTCCAGGAAGACCACGTCGTAGGGGTCGGCGGGGGCCGGTGCCGCGACGATCTGCTCCGCTCTGCCGGAGCGGACCTCGGCGCCGGGGAGGCCGAGCGCGCGGACGTTCTCCCGGACGGTGCGGGCGGCGCGGGCGTCGGCCTCGACCAGCAGGGCGTGGGACGCGCCCCGGGAGAGCGCTTCCAGGCCGACCGCGCCGGAGCCCGCGTACAGATCGGCGACCCGCAGCCCGGCCAGGGTGCCGAGCAGGGACTCCCAGCTGGAGAAGAGGCCCTCACGGGCCCGGTCGGACGTGGGGCGGGTGCCGGTGCCGGGCGGCACGGCGAGGCGGCGCCCGCCGGCCGTGCCGGCGATCACGCGGGTCATCTCGGTCCTTACGTCCTTACGCGGTCGGGGTCCGCCCGGGGAGTCCGGGGCACGCGCCCGGGAGCCATGCCCCGGGAAGGCTCCGGGAACCGGCCCCGGCCCCGCTGGATCCCCCGCGTGCGCCGGGTTCCCCGGGTTTCCCGGAGGTTCCTCGGACAGCTGCGATCAGTCTCTCAGCTCGCCCGGGGCGCGGCGCGGCGGGGTGGCGGGGCCGACGGGCAGTCGGACCCGCCGGGACAGCGGGGCAGGCGGACCCGCCGGGACGGCCGTCCGGCTGTGCCGGCGGACCGCCGGACCGCCGGACGCACCCGCCGCAGCAGGGCCAGCAGACCACCCGACGCACCGGACGCACCGGGAGCACCGGAAGCAGCGGGACCCGCAACCACCCGACGCACCGGGTCCCCCGACCCCGCTCAGCCCTTGTCGAGATACTGCTCCCGCTCATGGTCCACCAAGGCGTCGAGCGCCAGGCGCAGTGCGGGAGAGCTCTCCAGCCCGGGGTCCTCCCGCACGACCCGCACCGCCTCCTCCCGAGCCGCGGCGATGACCTCCTCGTCCTCGATGACGGCGAGCATCCGCAGCGAGGAGCGCGCCCCGGACTGGGCCTGGCCCAGCACATCGCCCTCGCGGCGCTGCTCCAGATCGATACGGGAGAGCTCGAAGCCGTCGAGCGTGGCGGCGACCGCACCGAGGCGGGCGCGGGCGGGGGCGGCCTCGGGCATCTCGGTCACCAGCAGACAGAGCCCGGGGGCCGAGCCCCGGCCCACCCGGCCGCGGAGCTGATGCAGCTGGGAGACGCCGAACCGGTCCGCGTCCATGATGACCATCGCGGTGGCGTTGGGCACATTGACGCCGACCTCGATCACGGTGGTGGCCACCAGCACGTCCGCCTCGCCCGCGGCGAAGCGGCGCATCACCGCGTCCTTGTCGTCGGGCGGCATCCGGCCGTGCAGCACCTCGACGCGCAGCCCGGCGAGCGGGCCCCCGGCGAGCTGTGCGGCGACATCGAGCACGGCGAGCGGAGGCCGCTTCTCCGCCTCGTCCTCCGGCTGCTTCTTCTTCGGCTTCTCGTCCTCGTCGTCGCCGATCCGGGGGCAGACCACATACGCCTGATGCCCCTTGGCGACCTCCTCGCGGACCCGCTCCCAGGCCCGCGCCAGGAAGTGCGGCTTGTCCTGGGCGGGGACCACATGGCTGGCGATCGGGGAGCGCCCCGCCGGGAGCTGGTCCAGCACCGAGGTCTCCAGATCACCGAAGACGGTCATCGCGACCGTCCTCGGGATGGGGGTGGCGGTCATCACCAGCAGATGCGGCGGCTGCCTCCCCTTGGAGCGCAGGGCGTCGCGCTGCTCCACGCCGAAGCGGTGCTGTTCGTCCACGACGACCAGGCCCAGATCGTGGAACCGCACCTTGTCCTCGATCAGGGCGTGGGTGCCGATCACGATCCCGGCCTCGCCGGTCACCAGATCGAGCAGCGCCGAGCGGCGGGCGGCGGCCCCCATCGACCCGGTCAGCAGCACCACCTTGGTGGCCCGGTCCGCTCCCCCGAGCATGCCGCCCTCGGCCAGCTCGCCCATCATCTCCACGATGGAGCGGTGGTGCTGCTGGGCGAGGACCTCGGTGGGCGCGAGCATGGCCGTCTGCCCGCCCGCGTCCACCACGGCGAGCATGGCCCGCAGCGCGACGAGCGTCTTCCCGGAGCCGACCTCGCCCTGGAGCAGCCGGTGCATCGGATGCTCGGTCGCCAGATCGTCGAAGATCTCCCCGGTGACCTTCCGCTGGCCGTCGGTGAGGGTGAAGGGCAGCCGGGCGTCGAACGCGTCGAGGATGCCGCCGGGCGAGGGCCTGCGGGCCACCGCGGGCAGTTGGGCGTCGGCGAAGCGGCGCCGGGCCAGCGCCACCTGGAGCACAAATGCCTCGTCCCACTTCAGCCGCGCTCTGGCGTCCTCCACGTCCGCCTTGGTGCGCGGCCGGTGCACCTTGAGCAGCGCCTCGGGCAGCGGGACGAAGCCCCGGCCCTCCCGCAGGGCGGGCGGCAGCGGGTCGGCGGCCTCCTGGGCGCGCGGCAGCACCGCGTCCACCGCCTTGGCGATCTTCCAGGACTCCATCCCCTTGCACGCGGGGTAGATCGGGATCAGCGCGCCCGCCCAGGACTCGACGTCCACCGCGTCGTCGCCGCCGCCGAGCTTGGCGTAGGAGGGGTGGGCGAGCTGGAGCTTCCGGTTGAACACCGAGACCCGGCCGGCGAACATCGCCCGGCTGCCCGGCAGCAGCTCCTGGTGCGGCTTATGGACGCCGCGGCCGAAGAAGACCAGCTGGAGCCGTCCGCTGCCGTCGGTGATGGTGATCTCCAGACGCTTGCCCCGGCCGCCGTTGAAGGTGTGCACCCGGGCGTCGGCGACCTGCGCCACCACGGTCACATCCTCGTCCAGCGGCAGCTCGGCGAGCCGGGTGAGCTGGCCGCGCTCCTCGTATCTCCGGGGGTAGTGGTGCAGCAGATCGCCGACCGTACGCAGGTCGAGCTGCTCGGCCAGCACCTTCGCGGTGGCGGGTCCGAGCGTCTTCTTCAGCGGCTCTTCGAGAGGCTCGTCACGCACGTTCAACGGCTCTTCGAGAGGTTCATCACGCAGGGGCACGGGATCCATTGCACACCACGGCACCGACAGTCGCCGTGATCTGTGGACGGTTCCGCGCCCCGGGCGGGGTCCCTACTCGACGCCGATCAGCAGCAGGGCCGAGCCCCGGCCCCCCTCGTAGACCACGGTGTCCACGGCGAGGTAGGCGTCGCGGACATGGCGTTCCAGCCGGTCGGGCAGGGCCGGGACGCTCCCGGCGGCCTCGCCCAGGACCAGGGTCACCAGTTCGCCGCCCGCCGCCAGCATGCGGTCCAGCACCGCCGTCGCCGTCCTCGTGAGATCCGAGCCGATCACGGCGACGTCGCCGTCTATCAGCCCCAGCACGTCCCCCGCCTGGCACACCCCCGCCGAGGTCCACGACTGCCGTTCCGCGACCGTCAGCTCCGCGTACCGCGTCGCCCCCGCCGCCGCCGTCATCGCGACCACGTCCTCGTCGAAGCGCCGGCCCGGCTCGTGCACCGCCAGCGCCGCGATGCCCTGGACCGCCGCCCGCGTCGGGATCAGGGCGACCCGGATCCCCTCGGTACGGGCCTGCTCCACCGCCGCGGCGGCCGGATGGCGCAGCTCCGGCGCGTTCGGGAGCAGCACCACCTCCCGGGCGTGCGCCCGGCGGATCGCCTCGACCAGTTCGCCGCTGGCGGGCGGCTCCCCCGGCCGCGCCAGCACCGTCGTCGCGCCCGCGTCGCCGCAGACGCCGGCGAGGCCCTCGCCGGGGACGACCACGACGACCGCCCGCTGCGCCCGCTCGCGTTCCCGCGCGGGCTCCGCCGCGCCGTCGGTGCCGTCGGCGCGGTCAGTGCCGTCAGCGCTGGCCGCGCTCTCGAAGTGGGTGATGCGGATCCGGTAGGGCCGTCCCGCCTCCACGCCCGCCTCGACCGCCGCGCCCGCGTCGTCGACATGGACGTGCACATTCCACAGGCCGTCGCCGCCGACCACCACCAGGGAGTCGCCGAGCGCGTCCAGCCGGGCGCGCAGCCGGGTCACGGCCTCGTCCGCCGCCTCCAGGAGATAGATCACCTCGAAGGCGGGGTCGCCGTCGGCGCAGGTCCGCCCCTCCGTGACCGAGGTCACCGGACGGCCGGCGGCGGGGATCGCCGGGGCCTGCCCCGAGACCGTCTCCACCAGGGCTCCCAGCACCGCGAGCAGCCCCCGCCCGCCCGCGTCCACGACCCCCGCGCGGCCGAGCACGGCCAGCTGGCCGGGGGTGGCGTCGAGCGCGGCGCGGGCCCCTTCGTACGCCGCCGCCGCGGTGTGGGCCACATCACCCGTACTGTCCGTGGCCGCCTCGGCCGCCGCGGACGCCACGGTCAGGATGGTGCCCTCCACGGGGTGCGCGACGGCCTCCCGGGCCAGCTCGGCGGCCCGGCGCAGCGCCCCGCCCAGATCGTCGCCGGCCGCGGTCCGCTCGGCCGTGCCGCGCAGCAGCTGGGCCAGGATCGTCCCCGAGTTGCCGCGCGCGCCGATGAGCGCGCCGTGCGCCATCGCCCGTGCCGCGTCGGCGGCGGAGGGCTCGAAGGCCCGGGTCTCATGGGCCGTGAAGACCGCTTCGACGGCCTGGGCGGCGGACTCCATCGTCAGATAGAGATTCGTCCCGGTGTCCCCGTCCGCGACGGGGTACACATTGATCGCGTCGATCTCCTCGCGCTCCCGCCCGAGCGCGTCCAGCGCCCTCGCGCACCAGATCCGTACCGCTGCGGCGTCGAGATTCTGCGGCACCTGGTGATCCTCCTTGAGCGGCCGGGCGGATGTGGGCCGGGCCGGGCCATGGGCAGCGGGTCGCACCGCGAGGGTAGACCCCGTCCGGCGGAGGGGAGCGGGGCGGGGGCGGGAGCGGCCGTGGTAGTTTCGTAGTGCGGATGCAGTCGTTGTATGCTGCTCCGGTTGCCCGATGAAAATCGGGCCATTCCCCCGGCAGGCCACCGAATCAGATCCTTGATTTCCGGCACGCCGGATTTCACTGTAAGTGCATCTGAAGTCTTTGGAGTGACCCGTGGCTGCCAACTGCGACGTCTGCGGCAAGGGGCCGGGCTTCGGCAACAACATTTCGCACTCGCACCGCCGTACGTCTCGTCGCTGGAACCCGAACATCCAGCGCGTGCGTGCAGTGGTCGGTCGGACGCCGAAGCGGCTCAACGTCTGCACCTCGTGCATCAAGGCCGGCAAGGTCTCGCGCTAACGCCGACGTTTTCGTCGTAGCGCAGCCCCTGCGGTTGCCTTGGAAAGCCGGTCCACCTCGGTGGGCCGGCTTTCTGCCGTGCTCTGACGCCGTCCGAACTCGCCGTCAGAATCCCGGCACCCCCCGTAAAAAGCCCCGTCAAACCGCTGGAGGCCGGCTCCCCTCAGGGAGCCGGCCTCCAGCGCGTCTGCGGTCTAGGACAGCGGCTGCCGGAAACGCCAGCCGTGGTCCACCGGCCCGATGCCCTCCCCCAGGGCGAATCCGGCGGCTATCGCCCCGGTCACATACTCCTTCGCCGCCTGGACCGCCTCGGGCACCGTGAGCCCCTTCGCCAGCCCGGCGGCTATCGCCGAGGCGAGGGTGCACCCCGTCCCGTGCGTATGCCGGTTGTCGAGCCGGGGAGCGCGGAGCCAGTGCTCCTCGGTCCCGTCCGTGAGCAGATCCACCGCGTCGCCGGGCAGATGCCCGCCCTTGACCAGCACCCAGCGCGGGCCGAGGGCCAGCAGGGCGTCGGCGGCCCGGCGCAGCCCGGTCTCATCGGTGACCTCGACCCCGGTGAGCTGTGTCACCTCGTCCAGATTGGGGGTGGCCAGGGTGGCGACCGGCAGCAGTGCGCGGCGTACGGACTCCAGTGCGGAGGCCGCCAGCAGGGAGTCCCCGTGCTTGGAGACCCCGACCGGGTCGACCACCACCGGCGCGTCCGTGCCCGCGAGCAGTTCGGCGACGGTCTCCACCAGCGGGGCCGAGGCCAGCATCCCGGTCTTCACCGCCTGTACGCCGATGTCGTCGACGACGCTGCGGTACTGGGCCTTCACCGCCTCCGCCGGCAGCTCCCAGTAGCCCTGCACCCCGAGCGAGTTCTGCGCGGTGACGGCGGCGATGACGCTCATCCCGTGCGTGCCCAGCGCCAGCATGGTCTTGAGGTCGGCCTGGATGCCCGCGCCGCCGCCCGAGTCGGAGCCGGCGACGGTCAGTACGAGCGGAAGTCTCATGATCCCTCCGGGGAGCCGAAATGATCCCAGCCGCCCGTGCTGTGCCAGGGGGCGCCGTCGACGGTGACCTGCGGCAGGGCGGAGGGGTGGAGCACCTCTCCGATCACCTTCCAGCGGGCGGGCAGCTTGGTCTCCGGGGGGAAGGTCGCCACGATGGCGTGGTCCTCCCCGCCGGTCAGCACCCACTGGAGGGGGTCCACACCGACCGCCTGGCCGATGTCGTACATCTGGCTGGGCACGTCGACGGCGCCGGAGCGCAGATCGATGCGGACCTTGCTGGCCTCCGCGATATGCCCGAGGTCGGCGACGAGTCCGTCGCTGACGTCGCACATCGCGGTCGCGCCGAGCGCGGCGGCGGCGGGGCCCGCGGGGTACGGCGGCTCGGGGCGGCGGTGCGCCTCGACGAAGGCGCGCGGTGAGCGGAAGCCCCGGGAGAGCACCGCGTATCCGGCGGCCGACCAGCCCAGCCAGCCGGTGTACGCGACCACGTCGCCGGGCCGGGCGCCGGACCGGGTGACCGGCTCATGGCCGCGCAGATCGCCGAGGGCGGTGATGGCGAGGGTGATCAGCTCGCCGCGCACCACGTCCCCGCCGACCACCGAGGCGCCCGCGACCTGGCATTCGTCACGGATGCCGTCCATCAGCTCGGTGGCCCAGGTGACGGGGAGCTCGGCCGGGACGACCAGACCGAGCAGCAGCGAGGTGGGGACCGCGCCCATGGCCGCGATGTCGGAGAGATTCTGCGCGGCGGCCTTGCGTCCCACGTCGTACGCCGTCGACCAGTCCCGCCGGAAGTGCCGGCCCTCCAGGAGGATGTCCGTGCTCGCCACGACCCTGCGGTCGGGCGCGGCCACGACCGCGGCGTCGTCGCCGGGCCCGATCCGGACCGCGGGGGTGGAGGTGAGCCGGGAGGTCAGCTCTCTGATGAGGCCGAACTCCCCCAACTCGCCCACAGTGCCCTTCACCCGAGTCTCACCTCTCCGTCGCCCCGCCGGACCCTCCAGCGGAAACCAGCCCACCGGGCCATCGCCCGGCGAGAACCCGACCACCGGGCCGGCTGCCCGGCCCGGCCCGTCCGGGGCCGCTCGCCGCACACCCGGGACCGGCCGGGCGGCTGCCCGATCCGCAGGTCGCGGGCCTCGCGCGGCCCCGGTACCGTCGGAAGAACCCCCGGTACCGTCAAGACAACCACCGGGAGCCCGCTCGCGGGATGGAACAGCGGCTGTTCTCCGCACGCCACACCGCGGGCCCCGCGCGGCGCGCGGGTCTCCCCGCAGCGCGTGACGACGCGATACCGTAGCGTCCCTTTCTCCCCCCGGGGTCTCCCCACAGACGGTGGGACCGTTCTCCCCGGGTCGCCCTGGAGGTTCCGTGGTACAGGCGTACATCCTCATTCAGACCGAGGTGGGCAAGGCGTCGACTGTCGCCGAGACCATCGGAAAGATCGCGGGAGTGATTCAGGCCGAGGACGTGACCGGCCCCTATGACGTGATCGTGCGCGCCCAGGCCGAAACGGTCGACGCCCTGGGCCGGCTGGTGGTCGCCAAGGTCCAGCAGGTGGAGGGCATCACCCGAACGCTGACCTGCCCGGTCGTGCATCTGTAGCCCCCGTCCGCGCTTGGCCGGCCCCGGGCCGGACCTGAACCGGCCGCCGGCCGGGGCGACGCCGCGATGGTACTGCGTGTGGTGTCCCCCGGCCGGAGAAGAGCGATACGGGCTCGGGAGGTTTTTAGCGCAGTCCGGTCGAGCGGCGCAGCGCGGCCTGGATCAGCAGATCCACCAGCTCCGGATAGCCGACGCCGGTCTCCTGCCACATCCGCGGATACATGGAGATCGGGGTGAAGCCGGGCATGGTGTTGATCTCGTTGATGACGAAGCCGCCGTCCTCGGTGAGGAAGAAGTCGGCGCGTACGAGACCCTCGCAGGAGGCGGCGTCGAAGGCCGCGACGGCCAGCCGCCGCACCTCGGCGGTCTGCTCCTCGGTCAGCGGCGCGGGCACGATCCCGGACGCCGAGTCGATGTACTTGGCCTCGAAGTCGTAGAAGTCGTGCGACTGGACCGGCGGGATCTCGGCCGGGACGCTGGCGCGCGGCCCGTCCTCGAACTCCAGCACCCCGCACTCGATCTCGCGGCCCCGCAGCAGCGCCTCGACCAGGATCTTGGGGTCGTGCCGCTGTGCCTCCTCGATCGCCGCGTCGAGCCCGGAGACCTCGTCCACCTTGGTGATGCCGATGGAGGAGCCCGCGCGCGCGGGCTTGATGAAGAGGGGCCAGCCGTGCTCGCCCGCGAAGTCGACGATCCGCTGCCGGGCGGCGGACGGGTCGAGTTCCCACTCGCGCGGGCGGATCACCTCGTACGGGCCGACCGGCAGCCCGAAGGAGGTGAAGACGCGCTTCATGTACTCCTTGTCCTGACCCACGGCGGAGGCCAGCACACCGGAGCCGACATAGGGCACCCCGGCCAGCTCCAGCAGGCCCTGGATCGTGCCGTCCTCGCCGTACGGGCCGTGCATCACCGGGAAGACGACGTCGACTTCGCCGAGCGCCTTCGGCACCGCGCCGGGCTCGCTGTAGACGACCTCGCGGTTGCCGGGGTCCACGGAGAGCGCGACGACGCCGTCGGGGGAGTCGGTGAGCTGCTCGACGCTCGGCGTCCGCCGGTCGGTGATCGCCATCCGCTCCGGCTCGTCGGCGGTGAGCGCCCAGCGGCCGTCCACCGTGATGCCGATCGGCAGAACGTCGTACTTCGAACGGTCGATGGCCCGCAGCACGGCCCCGGCGGTGACCACGGAGATGCCGTGCTCGGAGCTGCGCCCGCCGAAGACGACGGCCACGCGCGGCTTGCGGAGCGACCGGCCGTCGCTGGACTGCCCGGGGCTTCGCCGCTCGGGAATCTGGGGAAGGTTCTCGGTGCTCATATCGCGTTGAGCGTACCTGTTGGCACCCCGGGAGTCAGCGTCGGCGGCACGCCGGAGGCGTCAGCGGCGCTCCGGCTTCGCGCTGCGCGACATCAGCTCCTTGAGCGCCACCACGGGCGGCTTGCCCTCGTGGACGATGCCGACGACGGTCTCCGTGATGGGCATGTCGACCCCGTGTCTGCGGGCCAGATCGAGCACGGACTCACAGGACTTGACGCCCTCGGCGGTCTGCTTGGTGACCGCGATGGTCTCCTGGAGCGTCATGCCCCGGCCGAGGTTGGTGCCGAAGGTGTGGTTCCGGGAGAGCGGGGACGAACAGGTCGCCACCAGATCGCCGAGGCCCGCGAGTCCGGCGAAGGTCAGCGGGTCGGCCCCCATCGCGACGCCGAGCCGGGTGGTCTCGGCCAGACCGCGGGTGATCAGCGATCCCTTGGTGTTGTCGCCGAGGCCCATGCCGTCCGCGATGCCGACGGCGAGCCCGATGACGTTCTTGACCGCGCCGCCGAGTTCACAGCCGATGACGTCGGTGTTGGTGTACGGGCGGAAGTAAGGGGTGTGGCAGACGGACTGGAGCCGCTGGGCGACGGCTTCGTCGCGGCAGGCCACCACGGCGGCTGCGGGCTGGCGCTGGGCGATCTCCTTGGCCAGATTGGGCCCGGTCACCACGGCGACCCGCTCGGCGGGAACCCCCGCGACCTCCTGCACGACCTCGCTCATCCGCTTGGCGCTGCCGAGTTCGATGCCCTTCATCAGCGACACCAGCACGGTGTCGGCGGGCAGCTGCGGCGCCCAGGCGGCGAGATTGGCGCGCAGCGTCTGGGACGGCACCGCGAGAACGGTGAAGTCCGCCCCGCGCAGCGCCTCGGCGGGGTCGGTGGTGGCCCGCAGCGAGGGCGGCAGCTCGATGCCCGGGAGATAGTCGGGGTTGGTACGGGTGGTGTTGACGGCCTCCGCGAGTTCGGCGCGGCGACCCCAGAGGGTCACCTCGCAGCCCGCGTCCGCGAGCACCATGCCGAAAGCCGTTCCCCATGAGCCGGTGCCGAAGACGGCGACCTTGGCGGGGTGTGTCACTGGGTTCCTTCCCCTGCGGCCTTGCGCCGCTGTTCTTCCCGGGCGGTGCGGTGGTCGTACGGCTCGGAAGGCGCCTTCTCGCCGCGTACGTCCTCCAGAAGCGCGGTGATCTCGGCCATGATGGCCTCGGTCGCCTCGCGCAGCACCTCGGGTGTCGGCTCCCGATCGTAGAACCGGCTCAGATCGACGGCCGGTCCGGCCTGCACGATCAGGGTCTTACGGGGGAACAGCCGCACCCGGTTCGCCGTGGCGTAGGGCGGCATCGCCAGATGGGCCCCCCACTGGGCGACCGGGATGACGGGGGCCTTCGTCTGGAGGGCGATACGGGCCGCACCGGTCTTGCCCGCCATGGGCCACAGCTCCGGGTCGCGGGTGATGGTGCCCTCGGGGTAGAAGGCCACGCACTCGCCCCGCTCGATGGCGGCGACGGCGGAGCGGTAGGCGTCGAGGGCGTCGGTCGTCTCCCGGTACACGGGGATCTGCCGGGTACCGCGGAGCATCATCCCGACGAACGGGGTCTTGAACAGCCCGGCCTTCGCCAGAAAGCGGGGCACTCGTCCGGTGTTGTACTGGAAGTGCGCATAGGAAAGGGGGTCGAGATACGAGTTGTGATTGACCGCGGTGATGAATCCGCCGTCGGCCGGAATGTGTTCCATTCCCCGCCAGTCCCGTTTGAACAGAACCAACAGCGGCGGTTTAGCGATGACCGCCGCCAGGCGGTACCAGAAGCCGATTCTACGGCGGGACACTCGGACACCCTTCCTCTCCGCCCGGGCCTATGCCCGGATGCCGGGGGTCAAGTGTCGCCCCAGGCACCTGGTCTGTCGAGCACACCGTACGCTCCGGTCACCGGACCGGACCTCCGGGAGTTCCCGGGGCGGGCCACAATAAGGGCCGACGCGCATGGACGGAGAGGCTAGCCACGAACACCGACCTGATGACCCGCTGGTCCCTGGTGATCCCGCTGAAACCGCTTGTACTGGCCAAGAGCCGACTCGCGCCCGCGGCCGACGACGCGCTGCGCCCGCATCTCGCGCTCGCCTTCGCCCAGGACACGGTGGCGGCGGCGCTGGCCTGCCCCGCCGTACGGGATGTGGCAGTTGTCACGGACGATCACGTGGCGGGCGCGGAGCTCTCGGCGCTCGGCGCGCGCATCGTGCCCGACGCCCCGGCCGCCGGGCTCAACGCCGCTCTGGCGCACGGCGCCCGGACGGTGCGCCGCGCCAGGCCCGGCGCGGCGGTGGCCGCGCTCAACGCGGATCTGCCCGCGCTGCGCCCGCGGGAACTGGCGCGGGTGCTCGCATACGCGGCGGGGTTTCCCCGGGCATTTCTCACCGACGCGGCCGGTGTCGGCACGACTTTGCTCTCGGCGGCGGCGGGCGTGGAATTGCGCCCGGGATTCGGCGGCCCCTCCCGGTTGCGGCATTCCTCGTCGGGTGCCAGGGAAATTCGGCTCGATGGTGTGGATTCGGTGCGCCAGGACGTGGACACTCCCGATGATCTGGCGGCGGCGCTCTGTCTGGGCGTGGGTCCGCGAACGGCACAGCGGCTGGAAGCGGGCGCATCCGCGGTGGACTGACGATGCCCCGGACCGCGCCGGGGATTAGGGTTGCGCTCATGCAGGCGACCTCATACACATACGATCCCGAAACCCGCAGCGGGAGTGTGCTGCTCGACGACGGCACTCCGGTGGAATTCGACGCGGCGGCATTCGACGCGGGCGGGCTGCGGCTGCTGCGGCCCGGTCAGCGGGTCCGTATCGAGACGGAGGGAGCGGGCGGAAGCCTGCGGATCACCCTGGTGACGCTCCAGACCCTCTAGCCCCTCCGCCCCCGGCCCTCCGGTGCGGCGGACGCAGACCGCGGGCCGGGCTCCCCGAGGGGAGCCCGGCCCGGCGTGTGAGTGGCCCGGTGACCTGGTGCCGCTTACCTCTTCCTGGCGGTCGCGGTCTTCTTCGCGGTGGTCTTGCGCGCCGTGGTCTTCTTGGCCGGCGCCTTCTTGGCGGTGGCCTTCTTGGCCGGGGCGGTCTTCTTCGCCGTGGCCTTCTTGGCGGGAGCCGCCTTCTTGGCCGTGGTGGCCTTCTTGGCCGGTGCCGCCTTCTTCGCGGTCGTGGCCTTCTTCGCCGTCGTCGCCTTCTTGGCGGTCGTGGCCTTCTTGGCCGGTGCCGCCTTCTTGGCGGTGGTCGCCTTCTTCGCCGTCGTCGCCTTCTTGGCGGTGGCCTTCTTGGCCGCGGCCTTGGCGGTGGTACGGGTGGAAGCACCGCCCGAGAGGCTGCCCTTGGGCGCCTTCTTCACCGAGACCTCGCCGCCGCGCGGGAGCTTCTTCGAACCGCTCACCAGGTCCTTGAAGCCCTGGCCCGCGCGGAACCGCGGCACGGAGGTCTTCTTGACCCGCACCCGCTCACCCGTCTGCGGGTTGCGGGCGTAGCGGGCGGGACGGTCGACCTTCTCGAACGAGCCGAAGCCGGTGACCGAGACCCGGTCTCCGGCGACGACCGCGCGGACGATCGCGTCGAGCACCGAGTCGACGGCGTCCGCGGCCTGCTGTCGGCCGCCGAGCTTGTCGGCAATCGCTTCTACGAGCTGCGCCTTGTTCACGTCTTCCCCTTCGGAGACATCGCCTGAACGAATGCGCCCAGGCTTTTTCGCACGTTAGGCAGATATATACCGCAAATCAAACACGAAACGGTCTAATCACCCTAGTGCCGCAACGAACTCGACTGCGGAAGTCGTCGCTCGCTGGAGTTCGGGTGTCAGTCGCCTTCAGGGAATCGGCCCTCGTCGAGGTCCTTCATCAAGCGTTCCAGACGCCGTGCGGCATCCGGGAGATCGTGCTTCGCCGCGGCCGTGACGACCAGCAGCTTCCGGATGAGCGCCTTCCTTACGCTCTCCGGGACTTGCAGTGCGCGCACAGCGGTGTGCGCTTCCTTCAATCGGGCCGCGACAGCCGCGTAGAGCTTGAGTTGGCTGTCGTGTTCCATGCACCGATTGTGCCATCTGGGGCGAGTTGTCGCCCGGCAGGGTCTCAACAGACGGCTGAGCCCCCCACCGGGCGGTGGAGGGCTCAGTCGGGGAAAACCGCTGATCAGACCTGAATCGTCCGCGGCTTGAAGGTGGGGCGGGACGATTCGTAAGTCGAGATGTCCGTTTCGTTCTGAAGGGTGAGGCTGATGTCGTCCAGACCGTTCAGCAGCCGCCAGCGGGCGTTCTCGTCCAGTTCGAAGTCGGCGGTGAGGTCCGCCGCGCGGACCTGGCGGGACTCCAGATCGACGGTGATCTCCACCGTGGGATCGGCCTCGGTCAGCTCCTGGAGCCGCTCCACGGTCTCCTGCGGCAGAACCACGGTCAGCAGGCCGTTCTTGAGCGAGTTGCCCCGGAAGATATCGGCGAACCGGGAGGAGACGACGGTCTTGAAGCCGTAGTTCTGGAGCGCCCAGACGGCGTGCTCACGGGAGGAGCCGGTGCCGAAGTCGGGGCCCGCGACCAGGACCGTGGCCCCCTGTCGCTCCGGCCGGTTGAGCACGAAGTCGGAGTCCTTGCGCCAGGCCTCGAAGAGCCCGTCCTCGAACCCGTCGCGGGTGACCTTCTTCAGCCAGTGGGCCGGAATGATCTGGTCGGTGTCGACATTGCTGCGGCGCAGCGGGACGGCCCGGCCGGTGTGTGCGGTGAATGCTTCCATGGCTGATCAGACTCCAGCGGGCGTACGGGCGGCGTCGTCGGACAGATCGGCCGGGGAGGCCAGATGTCCCAGTACGGCGGTGGCGGCGGCGACCTGGGGCGAGACCAGATGGGTGCGTCCGCCCTTGCCCTGCCGGCCCTCGAAGTTGCGATTGGAGGTGGACGCGGAGCGCTCGCCGGGGGCGAGTTGGTCGGGGTTCATGCCCAGACACATCGAACAGCCCGCGTGCCGCCACTCCGCGCCGGAGGAGGTGAAGACCTTGTCCAGGCCCTCGGCGACGGCCTGGAGGGAGACCCGTACCGACCCGGGGACGACCAGCATCCGCACCCCGTCGGCGACTTTACGGCCGTCCAGGATCGCGGCGGCCGAGCGCAGGTCCTCGATACGGCCGTTGGTGCAGGAGCCTACGAAGACGGTGTCCACCTGGATGTCCCGCAGCGGCTGCCCGGCGGTCAACCCCATGTACTCCAGGGCCTTTTCGGCGGCGAGCCGCTCCGAAGCGTCGTCGTACGAAGCCGGGTCGGGGACGCTGGCCGAGAGCGGCGCGCCCTGGCCGGGGTTGGTGCCCCAGGTGACGAACGGGGCCAGCTCGGCGCCGTTGATGATCACCTCGGCGTCGAAGACGGCGTCGTCGTCCGTCCTGAGGGTCTTCCAGTACGCGACGGCCGCGTCCCAGTCCTCGCCCTCGGGGGCGTGGTCCCGGCCGTGGAGGTAGTCGAAGGTGGTCTGGTCGGGGGCGATCATGCCCGCGCGGGCCCCGGCCTCGATCGACATGTTGCAGATGGTCATCCGGGCCTCCATCGAGAGCTTCTCGATGGCCGGGCCGCGGTACTCCAGGATGTAGCCCTGGCCACCGCCGGTGCCGATCCTGGCGATGATCGCCAGGATCAGGTCCTTGGCGGTGACTCCGTCGGGCAGCTCGCCCTCGACGGTGATCGCCATGGTCCTGGGGCGGGCCAGCGGCAGCGTCTGGGTGGCGAGCACATGCTCCACCTGGGAGGTGCCGATGCCGAAGGCCAGCGCGCCGAACGCGCCGTGGGTGGAGGTGTGGGAGTCGCCGCAGACCACGGTGGTGCCGGGCTGGGTCAGTCCCAGCTGGGGGCCCACCACATGGACGACGCCCTGTTCCACGTCGCCGAGCGGATGCAGCCGTACGCCGAACTCGGCGCAGTTCCTGCGCAGCGTCTCCAACTGGGCGCGGGAGACCGGGTCCGCGATGGGCTTGTCGATGTCGACGGTCGGGGTGTTGTGGTCCTCGGTCGCGATGGTGAGGTCGAGCCGCCGTACCCGCCGGCCGTTCTGGCGGAGTCCGTCGAACGCCTGGGGGCTGGTCACCTCGTGCAGGAGGTGCAGATCGATGTAGAGAAGATCGGGCTCGCCTTCCGCGCGCCGGACGACATGGTCGTCCCAGACCTTCTCCGCGAGTGTCCTACCCATCGCTTTCCCTCCGGCCGGCCGCTCTGCCGGCACTCCTTGAGACCTGTGCGGACCCATGGAGCGCGGGCCGCCTCTCCAGGCTGGCTGATTCTCGGAAAATTTGAACTTGCGTTTCACACTGTGAGACGCAAGTATCGTTGCATGGACAACTCTAGCGGCGTCGGCGTTCTCGACAAGGCGGCTCTGGTTCTGAGCGCACTGGAGTCCGGTCCGGCCACCCTCGCCGGGCTGGTCGCGGCGACCGGACTCGCGCGGCCCACGGCCCACCGGCTGGCAGTGGCCCTCGAACACCACCGGATGGTGGCGAGGGACATGCAGGGCCGGTTCATCCTGGGCCCCCGGCTGACGGAGCTCGCCGCGGCGGCGGGCGAGGACCGGCTCCTGGCCACGGCGGGCCCGGTGCTCACACATCTGCGCGATGTGACCGGGGAGAGCGCGCAGCTCTACCGCCGCCAGGGGGACATGCGCATCTGTGTGGCGGCGGCGGAGCGGCTGTCCGGACTGCGGGACACCGTCCCGGTGGGCTCCACGCTCACGATGAAGGCCGGCTCGTCGGCGCAGATCCTGATGGCCTGGGAGGAGCCCGAGCGGCTGCACAGGGGCCTTCAGGGGGCGCGGTTCACGGCGACGGCGCTCTCCGGCGTACGGCGCAGGGGCTGGTCCCAGTCGATCGGCGAGCGCGAACCGGGCGTGGCCTCGGTCTCGGCCCCGGTGCGCGGCCCCTCCAACCGCGTGGTGGCCGCCGTCTCGGTCTCCGGGCCGGTCGAGCGGCTGACCCGGCACCCGGGCCGGATGCACGCCCAAGCGGTCATAGACGCGGCCGGCCGGCTGAGCGAGGCGCTGCGCCGAAGCGGCTGAGACACCCCGTCCGCGCCCGGCGCGGAGCTCTCATGGACCCCCGGCGACACCGACAACTCGCCGGGGAGTGCGGGGAGTTCCGCGCCGGGCGCGTCCCGAGGCAGCGAACGCGAAGAAGCCCTCCGCGATGATCGCGGAGGGCTTCCTCCTTGCGTACCCCCGACCGGATTCGAACCGGCGCTACCGCCTTGAGAGGGCGGCGTGCTAGGCCGCTACACAACGGGGGCAAGTTTGAGATCTGAGAGAGATCCGCTGGGCTACCAGGACTCGAACCTAGACTAAATGAACCAGAATCACTCGTGCTGCCAATTACACCATAGCCCATGGTGGTTTAGACCAGTACCCCCGACCGGATTCGAACCGGCGCTACCGCCTTGAGAGGGCGGCGTGCTAGGCCGCTACACAACGGGGGCCCTAGCGATCCCACCCGGCCTGAGCCGGGCTCTGTCACTGCGCGATCACCGGGAGCGACCCTGGTGAACAGCAGGATGGATCTGTACCCCCGACCGGATTCGAACCGGCGCTACTGCCTTGAGAGGGCAGCGTGCTAGGCCGCTACACAACGGGGGCTTTGCAGATAAAGCTCTGCGAGCTGGCCTACCAGGACTCGAACCTAGACTAACTGAACCAGAATCAGTCGTGCTGCCAATTACACCATAGGCCACCAAAACGCAACCCCCGGTGGGGGGTCTTGTTCGGCTTGCGCTTTCCGTTCCGGCCTTTCGACCTTCTCGGGCGGCGCAGGAAGAACATTACCCGAAGGTGGACGGCGCTCCAAAACGGGTATCGCCCAGCAACAGGGCGGGAAGCTGGTCGAGCCCGGTGATCCGGATCAGGTCGGGCCGGCCGCCGGCGCCGAAGCGGTCGAGCCAGATTCCGGCGAGCCCCGCCTCGATGGCCCCGCGCGCGTCGATATCCGGTTCGTCGCCGATGTACGCGACGTCCTCCGGCGGCAGTCCCAGCGCCTCGCAGGCGGTGTGGAAGGCCGCGGCCTCGGGCTTGGAGACGCCGAGCTCGGCGGCGCAGACGACGGCCTCGAAACGGTCGCGTACGCCGAGGACCCGCAGCTTGTGCTCCTGGACGGTGAGGGAGGAGTTGGAGAGCACGGCATGGCGGTACTCCCCCGCCAGCAGGTCGAGTGCGGGCACGGCGTCCGGGAAGAGGGCCCAGGCGGCCTCGTAGTGGACCAGATACCGGTCGAACCAGCTGTCGGCCTCGGCGTCGCTCAGCGCCCGCCCGGTGAACGTCCGCACCCGGTCGCGCCGCTGTCCCGGCCAGTCGGTCTCCCCGGCGGAGAAGCGGGCCCAGTGCAGAGCGGTGATCCGCTGCCAATGACCGAGGGCCTGGTCGGCGGAGTCGTATCCGCCGGCCAGGCCCTCCGCCTGAAGGTGGCGCAGCATTCCCGCGCGGTCGGCGCCGCGGTAGTCGAAGATCGTGTCGTCTATGTCCCAGAGGACCGCGCGGATCGCCATGATCCTCACGGTAGCCCGGGTCCGCCCCGGCCGCCGGGGGTTCCGGGGCATCCCGGGGTCTCTGGAGCCCGCAGCGCCCGCAGAGCCCGCCCGACCCCCGACCAGGCGGTCAGGCGGTCAGGCGGTCAGGCGGTCAGGCGGTCAGGCGGTCAGGCCAGCTTCGCCAGGGCCGCGTCGATCCGCGCCAGGGTCTTCTCCCGGCCCAGGATCTCCAGGGACTCGAAGAGCGGCAGCCCCACCGTGCGCCCGGTGACCGCGACGCGGACCGGGGCCTGGGCCTTGCCGAGCTTGAGGCCGTGGGCCTCGCCGGCGGCCAGGACGGCCTCCTTCAGGGACTCGGCGCTCGTCCAGTCCGCCGCCGCGAGCTTCTCGCGGGCCGTGGTCAGCAGCGCGTCGGACCCCTCCTTCATCGCCTTCGCCCAGGACGCCTCGTCCTCGACGGGGGCGTCCAGGAAGAGGAAGTCGACGTTGGCGGTGATGTCCGAGAGGACGGTCAGCCGGGTCTGCGCGTACGGGGCGATGGCCTCCCACGCCGCGCGGTCGAACCGCTCCGGGGCCCAGTTGGCGTACGGGGCCTCCAGCCAGGGGGCGCATGCCTCGGTGAACGCCTTCACATCCAGCCGGCGGACGTGGTCGGCGTTGATCGCCTCGGCCTTCTTGAGGTCGAAGCGGGCCGGGTTGGCGTTGACGTCCGCGACGTCGAACTTCTCGATCAGCTCGGCGACGGAGAACACGTCCTGGTCGGCGGAGAAGGACCAGCCGAGCAGCGACAGATAGTTGAGCAGGCCCTCGGGGAGGAAGCCGCGCTCGCGGTAGAGGTTCAGGGACGCCTGCGGGTCGCGCTTGGAGAGCTTCTTGTTGCCCTCGCCCATCACATACGGCAGATGACCGAAGGCCGGGATCTCCTTCGCGACGCCCAGCTCGATCAGCGCCTTGTACAGCGCGACCTGGCGCGGCGTCGAGGAGAGCAGATCCTCGCCGCGCAGTACGTGGGTGATCTCCATCAGCGCGTCGTCGACCGGGTTGACCAGCGTGTAGAGCGGGGCCCCGTTGGCGCGCACGATCCCGTAGTCCGGCACGTTCTCCGGGGTGAAGGTCAGCTCGCCGCGCACCAGGTCGGTGAAGGTGATCGGCTCGTCGGGCATCCGGAAGCGGACGATCGCGGGGCGGCCCTCGGTCTGGTAGGCCGCGATCTGCCCGGCGGTGAGCTCACGGCAGTGGCCGTCGTAGCCGGAGGGCCGGCCGGCCGCGCGGGCGGCCTCGCGGCGGGCGTCCAGCTCCTCGGTGGAGCAGTAGCAGTGGTACGCGTATCCGCCGTCCAGGAGCCGCTGGGCGATGTCCCGGTAGACGTCCATGCGCTCCGACTGGCGGTAGGGCGCGTGCGGGCCGCCGACCTCGGGGCCCTCGTCCCAGTCCAGGCCGAGCCAGCGCATCGAGTCCAGCAGCTGCTGGTAGGACTCCTCGGAGTCGCGCGCCGCGTCGGTGTCCTCGATGCGGAAGACCATGGTGCCGCCGTTGTGCCGGGCGAAGGCCCAGTTGAACAGGGCGGTGCGGACCAGACCCACATGCGGGTTGCCGGTCGGCGAGGGACAGAAACGTACGCGGACGTTCGCGTTAGCCACGCTTGATCACCTTGTTGGTGAGAGTGCCGATGCCTTGGATGGTGACGGCGACCTCGTCGCCGACGTTGAGCGGTCCGACTCCGGCGGGGGTGCCCGTGAGGATGACGTCGCCCGGGAGCAGTGTCATGGCCTCGGTGATGTTGACGATCAGCTCTTCGATGGAGTGGACCATCTGGCTGGTGCTGCCGAGCTGGCGCTGCTCGCCGTTGACCGTGCACTGGACGGCGAGGTCCCCGGCGGTCTTCAGATCGATGTCCGTCTCCACCCACGGGCCGAGCGGACAGGAGGTGTCGAAGCCCTTCGCCCTGGCCCACTGCTTCTCGCGCCGCTGCACATCGCGGGCGGTGACGTCATTGGCGCAGGTGTAGCCCAGGATGACGTCCTTGACGCGCTCGCGGGGGACTTCGCGGCACATACGGCCGATGACCACGGCCAGTTCGGCCTCGTGGTGCAGTTCCTGCGAGAAGGAGGGGTACGCGATGGCGTCCCCGGGACCGATCACCGAGGTGGACGGCTTGAAGAAGGCGAACGGCGCGTCGGGGAGCTCGTGCCCCAGCTCCGCCGCGTGCTCCGCGTAGTTGCGGCCGAAGGCCACGACCTTGTTGGGGAGCACGGGCGGCAGAAGCCTGACCTTGCTCAGCGGAACCTTGGTCCCGGAGAGTTCGAAGTCCGCGAACGGAATGCCCTTGATGATGTCGAGGACGAGCCCGTCCGGGCCCTCGCCCTCGACCGCGCCGAAGGCGACATTGCCGTCGATGGAGAACCTGGCGATGCGCACGGGATGCGGCTGCCCCTCTACTACTGCTGACGCTGCTGGAGTCTGACGCTCCAGGCTAACGCGGCGGGGGCGGACGCCTCGCGCGACGGTCCGGGCGGGACGGGACCCCGTCAGGCGGGTCCGGCCGGGGCGCGCGTCGGGGTGTCTAGGCTTCGGGGGCGTCCATCAGGATGGTGCGGCGGGGGTTGGCCGTCTGGGCGGGAAGCTCGACCACGCTCTCGGGGCGCTCCGGGGCCTGGAACTCGCCCGCGTCCTTGAGATGCGCGAGCGTGGTGCGCCGGGGGTTCGCTATGTTGCGGAGCGTCATCGTCATCATCTCGTCTTCCGGTTGACAGAACGGCGGACATGTAAAGCGCCAGGCTAAACGCCCGTTTCCCCGAGAAAGCGGGGAGAGACCATGCGATGCATGTGATTTTGCTCACGAATTAGGCGGCAATTCGGTCATTTCAGACCGTGTCTTCACGGTCGAGAAACGGACATTGATCACTGAAGCGGTCATTACGCTCTCGATCATGGCGACTGGGGCACCCTTCACTTCTCGCGAAATCGCACATAAATGTCCCATTTCGCCCCTGAACTCTTTCTACACCTTGTGATACGCCACTCACGCCGTGTCACGCGGGTCACAGCACGGGACTCGGCCCTTGTTGGAGATCCGGCACTGTGCTGGAATTCCACGCACCGCCGCGGTGTCTGTCCGGCGCGCAGGGGCGCAGCACAGCGCCGAGCGGCGGCGGGAAAGGGGGAGAAGCGCCGGTCACTCACGACCACCATCGGGGCGCTTGCAGCGCCTCACCGACGCCGACACCGTCCCGCCGTGCCACGGGGGGACGCCTGGTCAAGAGGGTGCGACGCTAGTGCAGGGACGTTTCAAGAGGGATGGCACGGGGTCTCCCCCGGCCCGCCAGGGTCGAGGGGAAGCTGCTGCGGAACAGGAGCCGCGCGGCGGGACCGACCGCGGCTCCTCGCCCCAGCACACCCAGAACCAGGGACCGGCGAGGACCGGCGACGGCGGCGAGCGCTCCGCCCGCCGCCCGGGCGCCGCTCCACCACAGGGAGCCGGCCGCCCCGGCGCAGCTCCCGCCCAGGTCCCCCCGGGTCCGGGCCCTTCGGGTCCTTCGGGTCCCGGCGGCGGTCCGGGCAAACCGGGCGGACCCGGTGGCTCCGGCCCCGGCGGTCCTGGCGGCCCCGGTCCTGGTAGCCCCGGCCCCGGCGCTCCGGCCGGCGACGGCGCCAAGACCCCGCCGGCGGGCAAGTCCGCCCCGGACACCGGCTCCCGGATGGCCCTGCGCAACTGGCGCATCAGCACCCGCCTCGTCTCCCTGCTGACCCTCCCGGTGGTCGCCGCGACCACCCTGGGCGGGCTGCGGATCACCGAGTCCATGGACCGGATGCAGCAGCTGGACCATATGCAGCTGCTCACCGACATGACCCAGGAGGCGACCAAGCTCGCCGACGCGCTCCAGGCGGAGCGCGACCTGACCGCCGGTCCGCTGCGGAACAAGGTCAACAAGAACGACTTCAAGATCACCGATCCGCGCGAGCGGACCGACCGGGCGAGCGCCAGCTTCCTCAAGACCACCCTCGGCATCCCCAACGACGACGAAGACGATTCGCTGCGGAGCATCCGCGCCAACGCGAACGAGATCGCCACCGACATCAGCGAGCTGAGCAGGATCCGCAAGGAGGCGTACTCCTCGGATCTGCCGAACTCGCTGACGGTCGACCGCTACCACCGCCTGATCGAGTCCCTGCTGAGCCTCTCCCAGGACATGGCGCAGGCGACCAGCAACCCCGAGATGATCAAGCGGACCCGGGCGCTGGCGGCCTTCTCGTCCGCCAAGGAGTACGCCTCCGTACAGCGCGCGATCATCGCCGCGGCGCTGCCCGGCGGAGCCGGCTCCGAGGGCCCCGGCCTGCGGGAGAGCGACCGCGAGTACGGCCAGGCCGCCCTGGAGAACGACCGTAACGAGCTGAAGCGCTTCCAGCGGGTCTACGAGTCCTCCGGCGGCGACGCCCAGCAGCTGATCAAGCCGCTGGAGAAGGGCAACTCCAACATCGGCGTCGCCGAGGACTACGCCCGGCGCTCCTTCGCCACGCCCGACGGTCTCAAGGAGCGGGAGAAGCGCTCGTACCTGGACTGGACCGACGACTACGGCGTCCGCATCAAGGCGATGGAGCAGATCGAGGCCACGCTGCTGGACGAGATGGAGTCCAAGGCGCGTGAGCTGCGCGAGGAGTCCCAGCAGGAAGCGATCATCAACGGTGCGCTGATCCTCGTCGTCCTCGGCGTCTCGCTCATCGGCGCCTTCGTCGTGGCCCGCTCCATGATCCGCTCGCTGCGCCGGCTCCAGGACACCGCGACCCGGGTCGCCCAGGACCGGCTGCCCGAGCTGGTCAAGCAGCTCTCCGAGTCGGACCCGCAGGACGTCGACACCTCCGTGGAGTCGGTCGGCGTGCACTCCCGGGACGAGATCGGCAAGGTGGCCGCGGCCTTCGACGACGTGCACCGCGAGGCGGTCCGCCTCGCCGCCGAGCAGGCGCTGCTGCGGGGCAACGTCAACGCGATGTTCACCAACCTCTCCCGGCGCTCCCAGGGCCTCATCCAGCGTCAGCTCTCGCTCATCTCCGAACTGGAGTCCCGCGAGGCCGACCCGGACCAGCTCTCCTCGCTCTTCAAGCTCGACCACCTCGCGACCCGAATGCGCCGGAACGGCGAGAACCTCCTCGTCCTCGCGGGCGAGGAGCCCGGACGGCGCTGGACCCGCCCGGTCCCGCTGGTCGACGTGCTCCGTGCCGCCGCCTCCGAGGTGGAGCAGTACGAGCGCATCGAACTGGCCGCCGTCCCCGCGACCGAGGTCGCCGGACGCGTGGTCAACGACCTCGTGCACCTCCTCGCCGAGCTGCTGGAGAACGCCACCTCGTTCTCCTCCCCGCAGACCAAGGTCCGGGTCACCGGTCACGCCCTGCCCGACGGCCGGGTCCTGGTCGAGATCCATGACACCGGCATCGGCCTCTCCCCCGAGGACCTCGCCGCGATCAACGAGCGGCTGGCGTCGCCGCCCACCGTGGACGTCTCGGTCTCCCGCCGGATGGGTCTGTTCGTGGTCGGCCGGCTGTCCCTGCGACACGGCATCCGCATTCAGCTGCGCCCCT
>NZ_VCLA01000146.1 GCF_009600885.1 Streptomyces jumonjinensis | reverse complement strand
TGGAATCTGCCGGGGAACGCGGGGACGGGCGTCCTCCCCCGGTACGCCACCCGTATCGCCCGCGAGGAACTGCTGCCCGGCGACATCCTGCTCTTCCACGATCCCGCCAGCCCCACGAGAGGCTCGCACGTCACGATCTTCGGCGGCTGGGCCGACGCCGCGCACACGGCCTATGTCGCCTACGAGCAGGCGAAGCCGTACACCCGTAAACGGATCACGCCCATGGCGTACTGGAACAACTCGGACCGCTATGTCGCCTACCGCTACCAGGGGCTGACCGGCCCGGCCGGCATGGGCGCGGCAGCGGCAGCGGCAGCGTCCGGGTTCTGGTTCGGGCCGGGCGCGTACGGCGCGGAGATCACCCGGCTCGGCGAGCTGCTCGTCGCGCGCGGCGGAAAGCGGTTCTACGCCTCGGGTCCGGGGCCGCGCTGGAGTGAGGCGGACCGCAGGGCGACGGAGGCGTTCCAGCGTGCGCAGGGCTGGCGGGGGCGGGCGGCGGACGGCTATCCGGGCCCGGAGACCTGGCGGCTGCTGCGGACCGGCGCGGGCCGGGACATCCCCCCGCCCGCCCCGGCGGCGGAGCTCGCGTCCGTCCCCGCGTATCCCGGGCCCGGCCACTTCCGGCCCGGCCGGTCCAGCGCGTATGTCACCCTCCTCGGCGCCCAGCTGGTGAAACGCGGCCACGGCCGCTTCTACGCCTCGGGTCCGGGGCCGCGCTGGAGTGAGGCGGACCGCAGGGCGACGGAGGCGTTCCAGCGTGCTCAGGGCTGGCGCGGCCGGGCGGCGGACGGCTATCCGGGCCCGGAGACCTGGCGACGGCTCTTCGCCCGGACCGGGGAGGGGCTCGCGAGCCCCCCGAGCCGGCTGTGACAGCGGCGGCAGCGGCGGTGGCAGCGGCAGCGTCCCGGACAGGGAATCGACAGTGGAGGCGGAAGCGGTCATGAACACCACCACATCGGAGCCGGAGGGCGGCGACGCGCCGCCCGCCGCACCGCGGCACACCCCGGTGATCGCCCCGGAGGCGACCACCGAGATCCCGGTGCATCTGCTCTTCCGCGACAACGGCTCCCCGCCCATCGCGCTCCGGCCCGCGGTGGTCGCCCGGCGGCAGGGCACGGGGGAGCAGCCGAGGGTCGGCCGCGGGCCCACCGCCCCCCGGCCGCCCGCCGCCGCGTCGCCGACACCCGCGCCGCCCCTCGACCCCGGTCTCGTCGAGCGCCCCGGGGCCGTACTGCCCGGCTGGACCGGGATGGTCGCCGCGGCCTGTGCGCTCGCCGGGATCGGCACCCTGCTCTGGGGCGCGGGGGCGGTCCCGGCGATGGCGGCGGGCGTCCTCGGCCTGGCCGCCCACCCCTACCACGGCATCGGCCTCGGCCTGTGGTGTCTGGTCGCGCTCGGGGTGCTCATCGCCCTCTTCGCCCTCGGCGGGATCGGCCGCGGGCAGGTGGGCCATGTCTGGGTGCTCACCCAGTTCGGCGAGTACCGGGGCAGTGTGCGGCGCGCGGGACTGCTCTGGCTGAGCCCGCTGCTGCTGCGCCGCCGGGTCGACGTACGGCTGAGGCACTGGCGCAGCGACCCGATGCCCGCGGTGGACGCGGACGGCACCGCGCTGCGCGTGGTGGTCCTGGTGGTGTGGCGGGTGCGGGACACGGCACGGGCGGTGCTCGGCGTGGAGGACCACGAGGAGTATCTGAGCGAGCAGGTGGAGTCGGCGATGGCGCGGGTCCTCTCCCAGCTGCCCGCCGACGCCTTCCATGAGGACGCGCCGACGCTGCGGGACGCGGAGGCGGTGGGGGACGCGCTGACCGGGACGCTGTCGGCGCAGTGCGCGGCGGTGGGCATCGAGATCTTCTCGGCGCAGCCGGTGGGGATCGAGTACGCGCCGGAGGTGGCGGCGGCGATGCAGCGCAGAAGGATCGCGGCGATCGACGCCAAGCACCGGGACAGCGTGCTCACCTCGGTGGTCGACGCGGTGGACGACACGGTGACCCGGCTAACCGCGCGCGGGCTGGTGGAGCTGGACGACTACGAGCGCAAGGCGCTGGTCAAGGATCTGACGGTGGCGTTCTACGCCGGGCGCGCGGGGGCGTGGGAGGACTGAGCGGGCCGGCGGGCAGGGGACGCCGAACCCCGGGCGGTCCCGGCCGTCGGAGCGCCTGGTCGGAGCGCCTGGTCGGAGCGCCTTGCCGGAGCGCCGGGCCGGGGGCCCGTCCGGCTCCCGCGCGATACGGCGCGATACGGCGGCGCGATACCGCGTGATACAGACCCGACATCGGTGTCAGAGTCAACTGGGCTGCGGGAAAAGGCTCGTTCTCAACGGTTCCCGTTGTGCCAGACAGGCAAGCGGAGGATGCCGAACCTGCTGGTCGATCGGGGTCGAGGCCAGGCGGCAGAGGTCCGGCAGCCATCTGGAGGATTGACTTCCGGGATAAGGGGAAGGGGGCCGCGGCTCGCGGCGCAGGTTTCAGATTGGTCTGGACATGGTGAACTTCCGTCAATACATTGGTGCTTGGTCTAGACCTGAAGGGCGCGGAAGGAGCGCTCCTTTATCACTTCAGCACCATCTGCACGCGTGTAGCAGGGCTCTCCGAACTCCCCCACGTTTTTTGGAGCGAAGCATGCGCAAGAGGTTTACCGCCGCCGCTGTCGGATTTCTCGTGACGGGCGCGACCGTGGTCGCGACCGGAAGCGCCAACAGCCATGGATACACGGACTCCCCGCTTCCCAGCCGCCAGAAGGTCTGTGCCAATGGCACGGTGACCGGCTGCGGCAACATTCAGTGGGAGCCGCAGAGCGTCGAGGGCCTCAAGGGCTTCCCGTCCCAGGGCCCCGCGGACGGCACCATCTGTTCGGGCGGCAACGGCCAGTTCTCCCAGCTGGACGACCCGCGTGGCGGCAACTGGCCCGCCACCGCCGTCTCGTCGGGCCAGAACCAGACGTTCACCTGGAAGTTCACGGCGCGTCACCGCACCACCGACTTCAAGTACTACATCACTAAGCAGGGCTGGAACCCCAACCAGAAGCTCAGCAGGTCTTCGCTGGAGTCGCAGCCCTTCCTGACCGTTCCGTTCAACGGGCAGCAGCCGCCGGCGACGCTCTCGCACTCCGGCAAGCTCCCTGAGCGCACGGGCAAGCAAGTGGTGCTGGCGGTGTGGACCGTTCACGACACCCCGAACGCGTTCTACGCCTGCTCCGACGTCAAGTTCTGACGTTCGACCGCGTTCGACCGGCTGGACGACGCGGCGGCGGTGCGGGGATCGCGGTCACACCCACGACCGTGGAACCCGCAGAGCGCAGAGGCAGGATCGCCGGGTGGGGCCGAGGGACCTGAGCCGGGTCCTCGGCCCCACCCAGTGGCGTTACGGGGGGCCCGCACAGCAGGCGGAGCCGTCTCGCACGCCAGGGAAACGCCTCCAGGGCGCTCCGGATGACCGGAGCGCCCTGAGGGTGTTCTGTGCGCCGCCAGGGACTCGAACCCCGGACCCGCTGATTAAGAGTCAGCTGCTCTAACCAACTGAGCTAGCGGCGCTTGACGAGGTAAATATTACCTGGTCCCGGCGAGTGCTTCGGACACCCCCCGGCGACACCCCTCGGCGGTACCCCCGGGGGCGCTCCGGTCCCGGGGTCTCCGGGGATCAGAGCACCAGCGACAGCACCACCGGCGCGGCCTTGCGGTTCAGCTTGTCCGCCGCCGCGCGCAGCCGGTGGGCGTGCTCGATCGGCAGGGAGAGCGCGAGACATCCCACCGCCGCCCCGGCGGTCAGCGGAACCGCGGCGCAGACCGTGCCCACCGCGTACTCCTGGAGATCGAGCATCGGTACCGTCGGCGGCTGGCTGTCCAGCTTGGAGAAGAGCAGCTTCTCGCTGGTGATCGTCCGCGAGGTGAAGCGGGTGATCTTGTGCCGGGCCAGATGGTCACGGCGTCCGTTGCGGTCGAGCTGGGTCAGCAGGCACTTGCCGAGCGCGCTGGCGTGGGCCGCGAAGCGGAAGTCCACATACTCGTTGACCTTGGGCGTGTGCGGGCCGTCCGCGTACTGGGTGATCCGGACCTCGCCGTCGACATAACGGCTGAGATAGACCGCCGCGCCCACCGAGTCGCGGATCTCCGCCAGGGTGTCCTGGAGCTTGGCCTCCAGCGCGTGCTGCCGGCTCGCCCCGGAGCCCAGCAGCACCAGCGAGTCACCGATCACATACGCGCCGTCCGTGATCTGCTCCACATAGCCCTCGCGGCGCAGCATCGCCAGCAGAGGAGCCAGATGGCCGGCGGGCAGTCCGGTCTCGCGGGCGATCTGAGCGTCGCTGACACCGCTGGAGTGCCGCGAGACCGTCTCCAGTACACGCAGCACATACTGCACCGAGTGGAACGGCGCGGTCGGCTCCGGCTTCAGCGCCACGGTCTCCCCCTAGCAGGTCGTCACCGCACAGCATCCGTACCACGATAGCGGCCAAGGGCGGTCCCGGGGGCAGCGGTTGGCGAGAATGCGGAGTGCTCCACTCCCGCACGCTGGCAAGCAGCTCGTAGGCATATGCCAGCGGCATGATTTACGGGGGCTGGCCGCACCGCTCGGAGCCGAGCCGAGCCGGAACCATGGCCGCGCGGCCACCCCGATGGCATACGGGTCTGCGCGGGAGGCTTGAGCCATGCCCTGTGGTGGTACCTGATCATCCCGGGGGCCGATGAGCAGGGATGAACGGAAAGGCCGCACATGACCACGGTCGGACTGCTGTACCCCGGGCGCCGCGCCGAGGACGACTACCCCCGGCTGGAGGTACTGCTCGACAGCGACATCCGGCTGCCCGTCGTCCGCACCGACGCGGGCGAAGACGCCCAGCGGGTGGACGCGCTGCTCGCGACGGGCACGGCGGACCGGCTCGCCGCCGGGATCGCGGAGCTGCGGCTCGCGGGGGCGGAATCGCTGGTGTGGGCGTCTGCCAGCGGCAGCTTCGTCTACGGCTGGGAGGGGGCCCATCAGCAGATCCGGACGCTGGCGCGGGCCGCGGGGCTGCCCGCGTCGAGCGCGTCGTTCGGCTTCGTCCACGCGGCGCGCAAGCTGGGGGTGAGCCGGGTCGCGGTGGGCGCCACCTATCCGCAGGACATCACGGCCCACTTCACGGAGTTCCTCAGGACGGCGGGCATCGAGGTGGTGGCGTCCCGTTCGAGCGGGGTGCGCACGGCGGCGGAGGCGGCGGGCTGGGGGCGGGCCGAGCTGCTGGAGCTGACCGGGGCCGCCGACCATCCCGCGGCTCAGGCGGTGCTGCTCCCCGACACGGCCCTGCGCACGGCGGCGCATCTGCCGGATCTTGAGGACCTGGTGGGCAAGCCCGTCCTCACGGCGACCCAGGTCACCGTCTGGGAGGGCCTCCGCCTCGCCGACCGCCGCACCTGGGCCCTGCACCTGGGCGCGCTCTTCGCCAGACCGGCCGAAGCGCCCGCGCCCGCCGCCGAACCCCGGGCCCGCGCCCGGGCGCACACCCCGCGCCCCGGGAGGAAGCGGGACCAGCCATAGGGGCAGAGGGCAGGGGGCAGGGGGCAGGGGCAGGAGGGCAGGGGGCAGGAGAGAGCGGGCGGCGGGAATAAGCGGAGACACCCTCCTCTTGACTCCTGTTGTACGTTGCCTCATGCCCAGGAGGACTGAACCAGTGGAAACCATTCGAGGCACCGCACACGGCAGCGCCCCCGTCCCGCTGTCCGTGCTCGACCTCGTCACCGTCGGCGAGGGCGCCACAGCCGCCGAGGCGCTCCGCACCAGCGTCGGCATAGCCCAGCTCGCCGAAGCCCGTGGCTACCACCGCCACTGGGTCGCCGAGCACCATTCCATGCCGGGCGTGGCCTCCTCGTCCCCGGCCGTGATCCTCGCCCATCTGGCCGCCCGCACCGGCCGTATCCGCCTCGGCTCCGGGGGCGTCATGCTCCCCAACCACGCCCCCCTGGTGATCGCCGAGCAGTTCGGCACCCTGGAGGCCCTCGCCCCCGGCCGGATCGATCTCGGCCTCGGCCGCGCCCCCGGCACGGACGGCGCGACCGCCGCCGCCCTGCGCCGCACCGACGGCGGCGCCGAGGGCGCCGAGGACTTCCCCCAGCAGCTCGCCGAGCTGACCCGGTTCCTCGACGGGGACTTCCCCGACGGCCACCCCTACGCCCGGATACACGCCGTCCCCGGCCCCGTCCAGGGCTCCCGCTCCCGCCCGCCGATCTGGCTGCTGGGCTCATCCGGCTTCAGCGCCCGCCTCGCCGGAGTCCTCGGGCTGCCCTTCGCCTTCGCCCATCACTTCTCCGCGCACAACACCCTCCCCGCGCTCGGCCTCTACCGGGAGTCCTTCCGCCCCTCGGCCGTGCTGGACGCCCCCTACGCCGTGATCGGCGTGGCCGCGCTCGCCGCCGACGACGAGCGCGAGGCCCGCCGGCAGGTGCTCACGGGCGCCCTCTCGATGCTGAGGCTGCGCACCGGCCGCCCGGGGCTGATCCCCACCCCCGAGGCGGCGGAGGCGTACCCCTTCAGCGCGCCGGAACGGGAGTTCGTGGAGAGCTGGCTCGCCAACATCTTCCACGGGACCCCGGACGCGGTACGCGAGGGCCTCGACGCCCTCCAGCGGCGTACCGGGGCCGACGAGCTGATGATCACGGCGAACGCGCACAGCGGCGAGGCCCGGCTGCGCTCGTACGAACTCATCGCCGACGCCTACGACTTGCCCCGGGAAGAGGCTTGTTGAAGTGGTTTATTCCTGAACAGTTCCTATGGCTTGTTCAACATACCCTTAACGAGTCCTTAAGCCGCTTGTCACCGAAGGTGGCAGGCGGTTTTCTTATGCCTGCGCGGCCCTGACGAGCGGTTTCTCGCTCAGATTGGTCTAGTCCCTTTTTGGTTCGGACCATTGACGCAGCGATGGCCGGATCGCACTCTGTGTTCACCAACTCCTGTTCCAGGAACCCCCCGTTCCTCCCCCCACTCGGAGGCTGTTCGTGAGCTCCCGCAGACCCCTGATCGCGGCCTTGACCACGGCGGCGCTCGCCGCCAGCGTCATGGCCGGCTTCGCCGCCACCGGCACGGCCAGCGCCTCGTCCACCGAGAACGCCGCCGCTGCCACCCCCACCACCGGCGGCGTGAAGATCGCGTACTACGACCAGTGGAGCGTTTACGGCAACGCCTTCTACCCCAAGCACCTGGACACCCGCGGCATCGCGGGCAAGCTGGACATCATCAACTACTCGTTCGGCAACATCCACCCGACCGAGCTGACCTGCTTCCAGGCGAACAAGGCCGCGGGCGACGACAACAACCCGAACGCCGGTGACGGCGCGGGCGACTCGTACGCCGACTACCAGCGGACCTTCAACGCGGAGACCAGCGTCGACGGGGTCGCCGACCGCTGGGACCAGCCGATCGCGGGCGTCTTCAACCAGTTCAAGAAGCTGAAGGTCAAGTACCCCAAGCTGAAGATCAACATCTCGCTGGGCGGCTGGACGTTCTCCAAGTACTTCCACGACGCGGCCAAGACCGACGCCAGCCGCAAGAAGCTCGTCTCCTCCTGCATCAAGCAGTACCTCAAGGGCGACCTTCCCGTCGCGGACGGCTTCGGGGGCGTCGGCTCGGCCGCCGGCATCTTCGACGGCATCGACATCGACTGGGAGTACCCGGGCTCCTCCGGCGGCCACCTCGGCAACCACGTCGGCCCCGAGGACAAGGCCAACTTCACCCTGCTGCTCGCCGAGTTCCGCAAGCAGCTCGATGAGTTCGGCGCGGCGAACGGCGGCAAGAAGTACCTGCTGACCGCCGCCATGCCGGCCGGCCAGGACAAGATCAAGTACATCGAGACGGACAAGGTGGGCGCGTACCTCGACTACGCGAACATCATGACGTACGACATGCACGGCTCCTGGCGCAAGGACGGCCCGACGTACCACCAGTCGCCGCTCTACTCCCCGGCGTCCGACCCGACCGACCCGATCAAGCCGGGCACCGAGAAGTACTCGATCGACAACGCGGTGAAGGCGTGGATCGACGGCAGCCCGGCCTACGGCATCACGGGCGGCTTCCCGGCCAAGAAGCTCACCCTCGGGTACGAGATGTACTACCGGGGCTGGAAGAACGTCCCGGCCGGCGCCAAGAACGGCCTCGGCGGAACCGCCAACGGCGGCAGCGCCCCGCGCCCGCTGAGCCAGCAGGCCGGCATCGCCAACTACAAGGAGCTCGGCGGCATCGTCGACAACCCGGCGACGACGTTCTGGGACGACGAGGCGAAGGCCGCGTACTTCTACAAGGACGGCGAGTTCTTCACCGGGCTCGACAAGCGGGCGATCCAGGCCCGCGCCGACTACGCCCACAAGCGCGGTCTGGGCGGGGCGATGCTGTACTCCCTGATCGGCCTGGACGACAAGACCACGCTGCTCAACGAGATCGTCGCGGCGGTCGGTCCGTCCCCGGGCAACCCGGACCCCTCGCCGAGCAACCCGAACCCGTCTCCGAGCAACCCCAACCCCTCGCCCAGCAACCCCAACCCGTCTCCCTCGGAGCCGCTGCCGGGCTGCACGGCGACCCCCTGGGCCGCGAGCGGCACGTACAACACCAACGCGCTCGTGTCCCACAAGGGCCGGGTCTACAAAGCCGGCTGGTGGACCCAGGGCGAAGAGCCCGGCACCACGGGCCAGTGGGGCGTCTGGCGCGACCAGGGCCCCTGCTGAACCACTGTCCCGGCCCAGTGATCCCTGTCAGCCGGCCCCACACGGCTGACAGGGATCGGCCACCGGACTGCTGAGTCCCCCCACACCGCCGCCCCCGGCCGGAAGCCCACTCTCCGGCCGGGGGCGGCTTTCACGCGTGCGGCGGTTTTCCGGCTGCGTGCGGTGCTCAGTGCTACCCGGCGCCAGGTGTTCTCAGGCCGCCGGCGGCGTGCCGATCATCTCGCCGATGCGGTCCGGCGGCACGGCCCGTGAGTACAGCCAGCCCTGCCCGGTGTCACAGCCGATCCGGCGCAGCCGGGCCGCCTGCCCGGAGGTCTCCACGCACTCGGCGGTGACGGTGAGCCCCAGCCGGTGGGCGAGCTGCACCATGGCCTCCACGATCGTCTCGTCGGCCGGATTGGGATGCGCCTCGTCCTGGAAGCCCCGGACGAACGAACCGTCCAGCTTCAGCACCGAGACCGGCAGCCGGCTGAGATACGCCAGATTCGAGTACCCGGTCCCGAAGTCGTCGATCGCGATCCGCACCCCCATGTCGCTGAGCGCCTGGAGCGCCTGGAGCGGGCGGCCCGCCGAGCCCATCACCGCCGACTCGGTCAGCTCCAGCTGGAGCAGCCGGGGAGCGAGCCCGGTCTCCGCCAGGATCTCCGCCACATCCGCCACCAGATCCGAGTCCCAGACCTGCCGTACGGCGATGTTGACGCTCATGAAGAGCGGCGGGGCGTGCGGATGGTCCCGCTGCCACTGGCGTGCCTGCCGGCAGGCGGTGCGCAGCACCCACCGCCCCAGCTGGACGATCGAGCCGTCCTCCTCGGCGATCGAGACGAACCGATTCGGCGTGAGCGTGCCGAACTGCGGGTGGTTCCAGCGCACCAGCGCCTCCACCCCCCGGGTCACCCCGTCCGCGAGCCCCACCAGCGGCTGGTACTCCAGGGCGAACTCGCCGCGCTCCACGGCGGGCCGCAGGGTCGAGGCGAGGGCCTGGCGGGTCACCCGGTGGGCGTTGCGCTCCGGGTCGAAGAACGTCCAGCGGGCTTTGCCGTCCTCCTTCGCCCAGTACAGCGTGGTGTCGGCGGCCTGCATCAGCCCCGTCGCGGTGGTGCCCGCGACGGTCCGCTCGACCACCCCGATCGACGCCGACACCGACAGCCGCTGCCCGTCGAGGTCGAACGGCCGCTGGAGCACCTCCAGCGCGGACCGGGCGACATCGGCGAGCTGCTCCGCGCCGGTGGAGTCCTCCACCAGCACCGCGAACTCGTCGCCGCCGAGCCGGGCCACCAGATGACCGCCGCCGCCGGTGTGGCGGGTGTCGGCCGCGCACTCGGTCAGCCGCCCGGCGACCGCGGCGAGCAGCCGGTCGCCGACCCGGTGCCCGAGCGTGTCGTTGATGGCCTTGAAGCCGTCGAGATCGAGATAGCAGAGCCCGATCCGCCCGGTGCAGCCGTGGTCGTACGCGGAGGACTCCAGCGCGGCGGTGAGCCGCTCGAAGAACAGCGCGCGATTGGGCAGCCGGGTGACCGTGTCGTGCATCTGGAGATGGCGCAGCCGCGCCCGCAGCTCGCGCCGCTCGCTGACGTCGGCGACGGAGAGCAGCACCCCCGGGCTCCCGGGCAGGGGCACCAGGGTGACCTCGGCCCAGAGCGGCCGTCCGTCCGGGTGTTTGAGCCGCCGGGTGCAGCGGTAGCGCGAGCGCCGTCCGCGCAGCACCTCGCCGTACGCGTGCCGGCCGCGGCGGTCGGAGGCGAGATCGAGCAGCTCGGCCACGGGCTCGCCGCGCAGTTCCGCGCTCTCCTCGCCCAGCAGGGCGGTCAGCGCCGTATTGGCGGTGACGATCAGGCCCTCCTGGTCGACCAGGGCCATCGCGAGCTGTGCCGCGGTGAACGCGGCACTGTGGTCGCGCAGTTCGCCGATGGAACAGCCGTTACGCTCCGTGATCCGCTGCCGGGTCCTGCCGGGGACGGCGATTCCCGTGGGCCCTGTTCCTTCGGAGGCTGCGCTCACCGCTCACTCCCGCAGTGCAGTTGTGTCGTACAGGGGCGTACAGATGTGGTCGGGAAGGGTCGGGGACTTGGGCGAAGAGATCGGGAAAGTGTGCCGATCATAGGGGCTGCTCCCGGGGCCGTACCAGCTCCGCCACTTGGGTGCGGCCCGTTCGCGGAGGAGGGCCGATCGTTTCTGCGCGGATGCTTACGGCTGCTTACGACTGCTTACGGCACCGATTCTCTGGTGACCGGATGTGACATTCCGTGATCCATCCGAGTGTCGGCGGATCGGGTGCGGGTGTCGTGGCAGTCACCCGACTGGGGCACCGGAACAGGGCGTATACCAAGAAATCATCACAAGGTGGTTGAGGTGTCTCCCATTCCGCAGCCGGAGGTCTACGTGGAGGGTCAGCAGTCACCCGCGGGAACACCCGGGGGAGTGGAGCCTCTCACTCCGGA